>DIUJ01000048.1 GCA_002422315.1 Bacteroidetes bacterium UBA6161 | reverse complement strand
TTTCTAAATCTTAAATCTCCCTCATCCTCTCTCTCTTTCTCCTCTCTTTCCGTTTCGGGGCTGCAAAGGTAACACTCTTTTTTACATTACCAAAAAATATTTTTTATTTTTTTTCGCCTCTTCCTCTTCTCTCATTATCTCTCTGAACGGGGGTGCAAAAGTAATACTTTTTTAATCCCAAACAAATAAAAAATAATTTATTTTTTAGCCTCTACTCTTCTCTCTTTATCCTTTTCCTGAACGGGGCTGCAAATATAAATCCCTTTTTCTATTTAGCAAACCTTTCTCGGAAATATTCTTCACAAAACCCATATTTGCCAAATACAATGCTATTATTCAATATGTTGCAATTTTAATTAACTTACGAATTGTTTTGAAATCTGTACATTTTCATGAATCCAATAAGGCAAATCTGCTTAAAAACAACATTACAAGGGTTTCATAAAATGAATTATGGTCAAAAAACCTCGTTTAAACCTTGTTTGAATTTGAATATACTAAGTTATTTCATTAATTATTTTGTCCAAGTTCCTCTAACAAATGATCTGCACCTGAGAAATATTTCATCATATATAGAACATATCGCATGTCTACCCCAACAGACCTACTGTAATTTTCATTCCATGCAAAGTCATTGATAGTTGCAGTATAGGTTCTATCAAAGTTAATTCCCACTAAGTTGCCTTCTGCATCCATAATAGGACTTCCGGAATTGCCACCTGTAGTATCTAGGTTATAAAGCATACAAACAACAGATTTGCCTGTATTCTTATCTGTAAGGTATCTAGGCATCCCTATTTTCTTATAAAAATCTAGTATATATTCTGGGAGATAGTAGTCTTTGTTTCCTGTAGCATTTTTTTGAAGAATACCTTCTAGTGAACTCAAGGGCATGTGAACTTCTGCATCATTGGGTTCATACCTTTTAATATAACCATAGGTAAGCCTTATGGTAGAATTTGCATCTGGAAAAAAAACTCCTTTATATGTTCTGTTTTTTAGTTCAGTATATATAGGTATAAGAACATTCAGGCTAGCATCTGTTTGTTCCTTTGAAGAACTTATTTTATCTGCCTGCGGAATAATCTGATTGGCAAAGTTTTGCATTTTACTTTTGGTCTTGGCAAATTGCGATGGCTTTTCTATCATTTTGTTCCACTTTGCTTTATTTTTCTCCATTTCTGCAAAAATGGAATTCAGCCATTTGTCTTTATTTTTGGATTGCACGTATTCCATAGGCAATACATTTTCTTTTTCTAACTTTTTCAGTAATTCTCTAAAGTAGATAACAGAAAGATCTTTGTTTTCTAGGGATATTCCTTGTACTGATTTTTGGATTAAGGCTTTGTTTGCATTCCAAAAGGAGTCTTTTTTATTTTCGGGAATATTTAATGCGGTTCTTTTTAGTTTTTCTAATGTGAAAGCAGTAGCATAGTAAGGCACATCTCTTAATAGGAAACTAAAAGTAAACTCTTGGTTAGCATTTGCTTGTTTAATGGCATATATTGAGTCCAATTGAGCCACTACTTTAAAGAAATCAGAATCCATGCCTTGTTCTTTAGCCACGTCGGTCATGTCTATGTCTTCATTTCTTTTTTGACCCAGCAATCCTGTTCTTCCTAAACCTTGCATTTTGCCTTCATAGTTTTTCTTTACATTCGCTAGACTTTTAATATTGGAAGCTAAAGTCAGGTATCTTGCTTCATCACCTATGTTTCTACTTACATTCATCATGGTTTGAATTTTAAAATCATACCAATTGGCGATATAAGGTAAAAGTTTGTCTTGCTGGTATTCTATATATACAGAGGGTTGGTGTCTGAAAGTACGACCGGGATAACCTAAAATAAATACTAAGTCATTTTCTTGAACGCCGTTTGCATTTATTTTTAAAAATCTAGCAGGTTTGTAGGGTTTATTTTCTTTGGAAAAGTCTGCAGCTTTATTTTCTTTGTTTGAATAGGCTCTTACAATAGAAAAATCACCAGTATGCCGAGGCCATTCCCAGTTGTCGCTTTCTCCTCCAAATTCTCCCACTTGACGCGGTGGAATGTACACCAATCTTACATCTTTTAGAATTTCGTAACGAAAAAGTACATAAGAACGACCTAAGAACATTTCCGAAATTTCAATTTTCAGATCTTTGTGCAATTTAGATTCTTCTTTTATAAGTTCATCTATGTTCTTTTTAATAATGGTAGCCCTTTCTTCTCCTTTCGTATTTTTTTCTATGCCTTGAAGAATTTTAGATGACACATCTTCGTAAGAACGTGTAATTTTACATTCCATTTTTACTGGGATTTCTTGATCTTTGGATTTTGCCACAAATCCGTTTTCTAAATAATTGTCTTTTACGGAAGATACCGAACTTACTGCACCAAACACACAGTGGTGGTTTGTTATAATAAGTCCCTCATCGGAAATAAAAGAACCAGTACAACCATCTATTCTTACTAAAGCATTAGCTAAGCTTACCCCTCCTGGATTAAAAATGTCTTGTTGGGAAATCTTAAATCCCGCTTTTTTAAAATCAATTTTGTTGAGTTCACTTAGGGGAAACATTCCTTCATCTGGTTTGTGAGAACACAAAACTATAGATGCCACAGAAGCGAGGACGATTGTTTTAAAGTAGTTTTTCAATTTTTCTTAGTTTTTAAATAGTGCACGAATATAAAAAAGCTAGGTTAATTTTCCACTTTAAAAGCTATAAAAAACAAAAAAGACCTCTATGGGTCTTTTTTGTTTTAATCAAAGAAATATATAGAATTTAGATTTATGGAGTAGTTTCTTGGGTTGCTTCAGAATTAGATTCGGAGGGTATTTCGCCTGATTCCTTAAATAATTCACCTTGAGGCTCCCACGCATTTGCAGGATTTGTACCTTTAATAGATTTTATATAACTAGCTATTTGAGCTATCTCCTTGGGTGAAAACTCATTTTTCCAAGACTGCATCCCTTTGCCAGCAATACCATATTTTATGGTTGCAAATATATTCCCAATAGTGCCACCATGAAGCCAATAATCATCTGTAAGGTTTGGCGCCATAGCACTACCCTGCCCTTCTGGCCCATGACATACTACACATTTTTTTGTGAATCTTTCTTTTCCTTGTAATAGTTCTTCGGAGGCGCTAAGCATGGCAACTGTGTTTTCATCTACCAAATCTTTGGCTTTTTCTCTGTATGCCGCAAGTTCTATTTCTGCTTCTGCAATACTGGCTTGCAGTTCTTCTTCGGACGAAAGCCCTTTGCCCCCTGCATGGAACCAATACAAGTAGAAAACAGCAAATAAAATAGATATGTAAAAACCGTATTTCCACCAAGGAGGCAAGTTGTTATCTAATTCTTTTATACCATCGTAATCGTGGTCTAGAAGAATATCCTTCTCTTTTTCAATTTCTACAGAGTCATTTAAACCTTGCCAAATTTTCTCTAAAGCAGAAGGCTCTTCTTTTTTGGATTCAGTTGCTACTACGGTTTGTTTTTCTTTTTCAGGACTAATTATTCGATATAAAACTAGAACCAAATAACTTACAATAAATAATTCTACTGCAATTACTGTTAGGATTATCCAGAAAGTTGTGGAATGAATTCCCCCAAAACTTGCAGAGAAGCCATCTAAAGAATGAAACATAAGTACTATAGCCATTGCAGAAGCCAAGGTTTTGCTTTTTGTTCCCATAGTTTTAAGTTTAAACTTCAAGATATTAAACACCACACTTGCCAGAACTGCTATTAAAATGGCTAAAACTACCACAACCCCTAGCAATGTCAAGAAAAGGGGATTTGAAAACACGGATTGGGTCTCAGAAGCAGCTGCAATATTTACAGACTCTGCAAATGCAGCAACAGGCATTAACAATGCGAATAAAGCTGCTTTTTTATGGTTAAATTTCATTGCTTTTTTCATTTTGGTCAAAATTATCTTTGTTCAACGGTAGATTTTTCAGGGTTTTGATATAGGACTTATCTGCTTTTAAAACCCATAAGGTCACTAAAACAAAAAAGGTGAAAAATATGATTAGCGAAAGCATCGGGAATATTCCTATTCCTGTGATTGATTCTAAATAATTTATAAATTTCATATTCTTTATTTTTTGTTTTTAATATCAGTACCCATTCTTTGTAAATAGGCAATCATTGCCAAAATCTCAGTATTTTCTTGGGCTTCTATACCTCCAGCCTTCAAATCTGCTTGAATTTCCGCAGCTTGTTTTTTCATATCCTCTACTGCCTGCTTGTCGTAGCCTTCTGGATAAGGAACCCCAAGGGTTTGCATAGCCCTTATTTTTGCTGGCATTAAGTCAAAGTTTAATGTTTTTTCAAACAACCATGGGTAAGGAGGCATGATGGAGCCGTCGGAAGTAGAAGTTGGCTCAAGCATGTGGTTAAAATGCCAAGCATTGTTGTATTTTGCACCTATCCTAGCCAAATCTGGACCTGTACGTTTAGAACCCCATTGGAATGGATGGTCGTAAACAAACTCTCCACCTTTAGAGAATTCACCATATCTTTCTACTTCGTCTCTAAATGGGCGTATCATTTGTGAATGGCAATTGTAACACCCTTCCTTTACATATATATCTCTTCCTTCTAGTTCAAGTGCTGTATATGGTTTCACAGACTCAATGGTTGGCACATTGCTTTGAATTAAGAAAGTAGGTACAAATTCTATAATCCCACCAATAACCACTGCAACCAAACTCAACAATAGCAATTGAATAGGTTTTCTTTCTATCCATCTGTGCCAGTGTTCACCCTTGTGGGCTTTATATTCTTGTAATGGCATAGCCTCTGCTTCTTCGTTTGCAGTAAACAAACCAATTTTTGTAGTTTTAAAAATATTGTATGCCATAATTATAACCCCTATATAATATAAGGTACCACCAATACCGCGGGTTATATACATTGGAACTATTCTGGTTACAGTCTCAAGAAACTCATATTTAATTCTTCCATCAACAGTAAACTCTTTCCACATGAAACTTTGTGCAAAACCGGCCCAATACATAGGCACTGCATACAATAAAATACCGAGTGTACCCAACCAGAAATGCCAATTAGCAAGTTTAAGAGAATACAATTTTGTATTAAACATTTTAGGTATTAGCCAATAAATAATACCAAAGGTTAAAAACCCATTCCAGCCCAAAGCACCCACGTGCACGTGGGCTACAATCCAGTCTGTATAGTGGGCTATAGCATTTACATTTTTCAAGGAAAGCATAGGGCCCTCGAAAGTACTCATACCATAAGCTGTTACAGCAACAACCATAAATTTAAGTATGGGTTCTTCTCTTACCTTATCCCAAGCACCGCGAAGTGTAAACAATCCATTTATCATACCTCCCCAAGAAGGTGCAATAAGCATAATTGAAAATACTACCCCTAAAGATTGTGCCCAATCTGGCAAAGCAGTGTACAACAAATGGTGAGGACCAGCCCATATATATATAAATATAAGTGCCCAAAAGTGAATGATAGAAAGTCTGTAAGAATACACTGGCCTTTCCGCTGCCTTAGGCAAGAAATAATACATTAAACCAAGATATGGAGTGGTTAAGAAAAATGCAACTGCATTGTGACCATACCACCACTGTACTAATGCATCCTGCACCCCAGCATACCAAGAGTAACTTTTGGTTAGAGAAACCGGAATAGCCATAGAGTTTACAATATGAAGCATAGCCACCGTTACAAAAGTTGCTATATAAAACCAGATGGCTACATACAAGTGCCTTTCTCTTCTTTTGAGAATAGTACCAAACATGTTCCATCCAAAAACAACCCATATAAGGGTAATAGCGATATCGATTGGCCATTCTAATTCTGCATATTCCTTACTTGTAGTAATACCTAGTGGAATTGTAATAGCGGCGGCAACAATGATTAATTGCCAACCCCAAAAATGGATCCTACTTAAAGTATCGGAAAACATCCGTGCTTTAAGAAGTCTTTGTAAGGAATAATATACTCCCATAAAGATACCATTACCTACAAATGCAAAAATTACTGCATTGGTGTGCAGAGGTCTAAGCCTTCCAAAAGTAGTGAATTCTATTCCAAAATTCAAGGCAGGGAAAGCCAATTGAAAAGCTACCCAAATACCTACTAGCATGCCTACTAATCCCCAAACGATGGTAGCCCAAGCGAACCATTTCACAATTTGGTTGTCGTAATAAAATTTCTCTGTTTGCATTTATTTATTATTTGATTTTTTTTCTGGTTTATTGTCAAAAAGTATACGCATTGCTGGGGTTTCCATATCCTCAAATTGGCCTTTTTTTACCGACCAGAAAAAGGCCGCTAAAAACCCCCCTGCGACTACTATTGAGGCTATGATTAAGATGATAATGACTCCCATTTTTACGTTATTTTAACTGTCACAAAACTATTTTTATGAAATTGACATAAAAATGACACCTATCACAATGCAATATGATTTTAATCATGTTTTAATTGTCACTCACCGAATTTAGTAAGATTTAAAAGCAGCTTTAAAGAAAGTAAAGAAAAAAATATAGCCTACAATACCTACATTTAAAAGTACAATCTATATTTGTGCACATGTCAATTAGTGCATCGGAATTAGAATTTAACATACAGGAAGACGCTATGCGTTTGAAAGTAGATGAGTTGAAAAACAGGCTGAAAAAGGTTTATTTAGGCGGTGGTGAAAAAGCTGCAAAAAAACAAAAAGAAAAAGGCAAAATGCTTTGCCGGGAACGTATAGATTTCCTTTTTGATAAGGATAGCCCCAGAATAGAGGTTGGAGCATTTGCTGGCGATGAAATGTACGAAGAATATGGTGGATGCCCAAGTGCGGGGGTAGTAGTACAAATCGGATACATAAAAGGCAGACAGTGTATTGTTGTAGCAAATGATGCCACTGTAAAAGCTGGTGCTTGGTTTCCTATTACAGCTAAAAAAAATCTAAGGGCACAAGAAATTGCCATGGAAAATAACTTGCCTATTATCTACTTAGTAGATAGCGCAGGGGTTTTTCTGCCCATGCAAGACGAAATTTTCCCAGATAAAGAACACTTTGGTAGGATTTTCCGAAACAATGCAGTAATGAGCAGCAAAGGCATTATACAAATTGCAGCGGTTATGGGAAGCTGTGTTGCCGGAGGAGCATACCTGCCCATAATGAGCGACGAAGCATTGATAGTAGACAAAACAGGTTCTATATTCCTTGCCGGAAGCTATTTGGTAAAAGCAGCTATAGGTGAAAATATAGACAACGAAACCCTGGGAGGCAGTATTTCGCAAACCGAAATTTCTGGAGTAATAGACGACCGTTTTCCCGACGACAAAAGCTGCTTGGAGAGAATTAAATTCTTGGTAGATAAAATAGGCCACTTCGAAAAAGCAGGTTTTGACAGAAAAGCAAGCGCAGAACCTACACTAAACCCAAAGGATATATATGGGCTTTTCCCAACGGATTCTACCAAAACCTATGATAGCCTTTCAATAATCCAACGCCTTGTAGACAACAGCGAATTTGAAGAATACAAAAAAGGCTATGGCCAAACCATACTCTGTGGCTATGCCCGTATAGACGGCTGGGCAGTGGGCATAGTAGCCAACAACCGTAAAATTGTGAAAAGCAAAAAAGGCGAAATGCAATTTGGTGGGGTTATATACTCCGACTCTGCGGACAAGGCGGCAAGATTTGTGATGGTTTGCAACCAAAAGAAAATCCCCTTGGTATTTTTACAGGATGTAACAGGGTTTATGGTAGGTTCCAAGTCCGAGCATGGTGGGATTATAAAAGATGGAGCAAAACTTGTAAATGCCATGAGCAATTCTACAGTACCTAAATTTACCATAGTAATGGGTAATAGCTACGGGGCAGGCAACTATGCCATGTGTGGCAAGGCCTACGACCCAAGACTAATATATGCCTGGCCTACGGCCAAAATTGCGGTAATGGGTGGTGAGCAAGCTGCAAAAGTATTGCTACAGATAGAAAAAGCGGCACTTGAGTCCAAGGGTCAGAAAATGGGGGAAGCCGAAGAAAAAGAGCTATTGGATAAAATTGTAAACCGATACAACAAACAAACCACCCCCTACTATGCGGCATCTAGACTGTGGGTAGATGGGGTAATAGACCCAATGGAAACCCGCAAACATATCTCTATGGGAATAGAAATGGCAAACAATGCCCCCGTAGCCAAATACAATGTTGGGGTACTGCAAACCTAGAGGACTGGTGCTTGGGAGTTAGAAATCTTGTGGGTTATAATCCCGTATGGACGGAACAAAGCACCCGCAAGACCGGAAATAAAAGATGAGAGGGTTGTAAAGTCGTTAACCAAAGCGGTATTCACCTATGCTGCTATTAATAAAAAACTCATTTGGTATAAAAAACCTATTGCAATCATTTATAATTTCTACATCACATTTTAATTCATACCTTTCTTTAAAAACTACGTTGTATGAATCTTTAAAATTTGGGTCTTGTAAATAAACTTTCTTTGGGTTGATTGTTTTTATTAATTCACTATCCATTGGGAAGTTAACAAAGGGATGTGAGTATCCAATATATACCAATATATTATTAGTGGTTTTTATAGCTTTAATTGCATTAATAACATCATTATTAAACCCGATTGCTTCTTTTTCCCAAGAGAACCTAATACTGTTTGCATATTTTTTTTGTTCAAAATGAAGAAATTCACTTTCAAAAGCATTTATTGTTTCAGGTCTTATAATTTCAAAATTGTTCTCCCAGCTATTTATATACCCTTCAAAGTATCTATCAAAGAAAGGAGAGCTTCCGTTTAGTTTCTTAATATTTGGTTCACTATCTCCAAATAATATCCTATTTGCTATTTCAAACTGATTATCATAATTCCAACTTAGGAAATGAATATTTTCTGGTATTTTGTTTTGTTTATTAACGAGAGTTATCAAATGTTGAATATATCTTGGGTCCCTTTGAAAGATTAAAAAGTCTATAAAATTAAAAATCTTATTTATTTCTTTTTTTAATTCAAGTAATTCATTAGTCCTTCCCTTTATATAGTAAAACTTTGCTGCTTCGTCTATTGTATTAAATCTCAAAGCAATTTTGCTTAATTCTGCGAATATTTCAGCTATGTAGTATTTAAACTCTTCATATCTATTTTTTAATTCAGGTATTTTAGATTCGTTTGAATCAATCTGAAAATTAATCCACATCATATAATTGGCTAATGTTTCTGTAAAACTATTTGCAAGTGGAAATGAATTAAACTTGATTGTTTTTTTCTCATTAAAAATTTTCCCATCATTAATTATATTAACTGGGAATGAATAATCTAATTGCTTTCCTGCACTTGCTCCTGCGCCAAATATGTAGTATATATTGTGATTTGATGTTGACATAAATTATCTTCTTGTTATATAATCTGAAAAAAGCATTGGTTCTGTGTTAGTTAAATTTTCTTCAATAAAAACAATCCCTTGTTCAGTTAATTCTCCAACTTTTATAAAACGAGACCATTCCCTAAGCTTATAAAATAGTTGATTGACAAAACGACTTTCTTTAAACTTAAATTTTAAAGTTTCATTAAAGTGATTTTCAAGCATTAATATATTATCAGATTTCCTGCAATCTGTTGTAAGCATTATCCCTAGGAAATCGCCTCTTCCATCATATTCATCTTGCCAAACAACAGCAGCGTGGTACATTTCCTTATCCATATTCCAGATACGTACAGGCTTTTTTGTCTTTAGTATATCTCCCTTTTTATGCATATTAATCATTTTCATTCCACCCCTACTTTATCAATCTCCCTCATAATCCTATCCGTCTCATTCAGAGCCACGATGATTTTTTGGTAGTGTAGAATATCATCAAACTCTATGGTTCTGCCTTTGCGGTCTTTGAGCCATTTTTGGGCGGGTTGGTAGCCGCCAATGTAGAAGTTCCAAGCAACTTCGGGTACATTGTCGAAATATTGGGTTTCGTTGATATAAACAGCCCCCACCCCAGCCTTCCCCAAAGGAGAGGGAACAAAGCGAGGCTTAACAACCTCATTATCTCCATCCACAGGATATTGGGTAATGAATTGCTCCACAACTGGGCTTTCCAACAAATGGATTTGGCGGATTTCGCCACCTAGTTTTACCAATTGCCAAAAGGTGGCTGCATCTTTTGGATAGGGTACTCTTGGGAAATCTATTTTCAAAAACTCTTTGTATTTCTCTCGGTAAGTTGGCGAATGCAAAACCGCATAGATGTAATCCAAAATGTCAATAGGCGCAAAGACCTCCCCCGACCCCTCCAAAGGAGGGGAGTTGGAATCCTCATCACTTTGTAAATCGGATTTAGCATCAAGCTTTTCTTTTATTTTTGAAGCCACTAATTTAGGGTTAGCGAATACTTCTTCATTTGTAAACCTAATTACTTCATATCCTAATTCATTAAGTTTAGCTGTTCTCAGTTCGTCATATTCTTTTTGTTGTAAATGAATTTTGCCATCAATTTCAATCACAACTTTTTTGCTTAAGCAAACAAAATCAGTAATAAAATCATGAATGATATGCTGCCTTCTTATTTTATATTCTGTCTTTTTGTTTCTCAAACATTCCCACATTACTTTTTCTGCTTCCGTTGGATTATCCTTTAAACTATCTCTCATTTCTTTAATAAGTTTATAGTTTTTGGGATTTGCAGTAATATAACCGGGCCCTCCTAAGCTCCTAGAAGGGTACGAACTAAGCCCCTCCTTTGGAGGGGTTGGGGAGGTCTTCTCGTTGGTAAACTCCAACCCCAATTTATCTGCTATTTGATTTACTATCTCTGGGTTTAGGTTGGGGGTACGCTCGGGTGTTTGTTCGATGCTTTGCTGGGAATTGGTTTCGGGGTAGAGATAGAGGGGGAAAACATAGTTAGTCTCTTTAGTTTGTAAACTTACTGTACATCTTTCTGACAAATGTTTAGATACTAAAATATGCTGAAAATCAAATGTACTTTGTTGTCTACAGCATAATAATGCCAAATTTTCCTTTAACATATTACTCATAACTTTTTGTGCAGGACGACTTACAATTTGTGGGTCATAGTAAATATATTGTAAATCGAATGGCCTATATAAAACTTCTTTGATATTAGTTGAATCATACTTTTTATTTTTAATTCTTTCCGTAATTTTAAAACTACTCGAGTCTACGACTCTGTATTTTTCAATAAACTCTTTGTTTATTTCTCCACTGAGTAGAATTTCAAACCTTTTTTTAATATTATTTTTTGTCCCATCTATAAATAACGAATCTCGGTCAGTTTGCAATCCATTATTTGTAATCATAAACAGATCATTTAATGAAAACCAACTATCATATTTTTTATCACTTAATTGCTTTGGTACGAAAAAGTAATATGGTTGTTCAAATGACAGTTGTTTAAAATCTAAGTCATGTATATCATTTTCACTAAGAAATGAATATTTGAATTCTCGTTTTCCAAACAAGTCAAAGTGAAAAACATTTCCTAATTCTGTTTTCTTTTTATTTCCGGTTTTTACAAATAGATTAATTGAAACGCCTTGCATAATATCAAATACGTTTTCATCTTTACTTCCGTCAAGAGCTGTTTCATTTTTCTTTGAACTTCCATGCAAGTCAATGATGTATGCTTTGTCAAAGCTTTCCAATAAATTTTTACGCATTTGGCGATGTGTAATTCCATCAATAAAACTGTTGTTTGAAATGTAAGCTAATATCCCACTTTCATTTTTATCAATAAAGTGCTGACCATAACGAATGAACTTTATGTAATCATCATCAAGGTTTATTTTTCTTTCATTTAAATTCTTTTTGTAATCTGCAATGAGATTTTGAATCCACGCTCCTTTATTGCTGCTACTTACACTATAAGGCGGATTCCCTATCACACACATCACTGGGGTATCGCGTTTAATTCGATTGGCTTCGTTGGCTTCGGTGCTTAGCCAATTGGCAAACAATGTCCCTGAGTCGGGGTGGCTTTCTTCTAGGCTATTGGTTAGGTATACACGGAGGCGTTGAGACCCCACCCCAACCCTCCCCGAAGGGGAGGGAGCATAGCCTGTTTCGGTAAGGAGCAAATCGAGCTTTAGGTGCGCCATGGCATAACTTGCCATTAGCAACTCAAAACCGTTGAGGCGCGGCAAAAGGTGTTTTTCTACATAGTTGCTCCAAATGCCTTGCTGCCCTTCAAACTTTTTATGTATATGTTTAACCACCTCTGCCAAAAATGTACCTGTGCCTGTGGCAGGGTCAAGAATTTGCACCTTGTGCACTTCCTCTTCTATTTCGGTGTATTTGCCCGTTTTTTTATCAAAGTTCTGGGTTTGTCTTTTGACTTTGATTTTGCTTGTGTCTGCCAAACCTTGGGGCAAGTCAAACTCTGTTTTCAAAATATCATCTACAGCCCTCACAATAAAATCAACCACAGGGGCGGGTGTGTACCAAACCCCACGAGCTTTGCGCAACTTGGGGTCGTATTCGCTCAAAAATGTTTCGTAGAAATGGATAATTGGGTCAACCCCCTCCTGTCCTCCCCCAGTTGGGGAGGTAAACTGCTTGCCATAGTTTTTCAGAATCTGCTCCACATTGCAAGCCAAGAAAATATCGGTCAAACTATCTACAATCCATTTAATACGGTCGTCAATATCGGGCCCAGCAATGTAGCCAAAGAGTTTGCGCAAAAAGGGATTTGACTTGGGAATAAGTTCTGCTGCCTCTTGTCTGCTAAAGGTTTGCAAAGTTGGATCGTGCAAACGAGCCGCAAACATTCCGTAGGCTATGGTTTGAGCATACACATCTGCAAAGCCTTTGGGCGAAATATCGCTGATAAGAATTTGCTTGAAGGCAAGCATTTGGTCTTTGAGCGTACTGTCCTCGTGTTTGTCCTCATCGCTTGTAAGCGATTTTTCAATCACATCCGACAAGAGTTTGGCTTTGCCCGCCATCATTTCTGCTAACCTTTTAGGGCTTTTGATGGTTTGCCCCACATGCAAACAAAAGTCTTTTATAAGATTTTCAAAACTTGCAAAGTTTTCCGGAAGCGGTACTACCTCATATCTGTCACCCTGAGCTTGTCGAAGGG
>DIUJ01000041.1 GCA_002422315.1 Bacteroidetes bacterium UBA6161 | reverse complement strand
GTATAAGCACCAAAGGTGCGCAATCATTAGCATAGCCTGATAGGGCTATGAAATAAACGACAACTAAACTAAAAGCACCAACGGTGCGAAATAAGTGAAGCGTTTTGCATTCTAATAGCTCACTCGCAAGATGCGAGCGAGAGCGGAGAAGGTAACATTAGCACCAAAGGTGCGCAATCCTTAGCATAGCCTGACAGGGCTATGAAATAAAACAAACGAGCCCCTAAAGCGCCAAAGGTGCGAAATAAGTGAAGCGTTTTGCATTCTAATAGCTCTCTCGCAAGATGCGAGCGAGAGCGGAGAAGTTGGGAGTTGTCAACCAAAAATTTCAGATTTTAGATTGCAGAAGTCAGATTTAGAAGAAAGAAGTTAGCAGTTATTAGAAGGAAGAGGTTGGGAGTTATCAATCTAAAATCTGCAATCTAAAATCTAAAATCTAAAAACTCCACCACCCATTTAGTCCACCTGTATGCACAAAGAGGATCTTGCTCCCCTTTGGAAATTGGCCTTCTTCTATCTTATGAATCATTGCTTTCCAAGCTTTCAGTGTATATATTGGTTCAAGGAGCAATCCAAATTCTGAGGCTATATTTCTGGCTTGTTCTATTGCATGATGGTCCATTTTGCCAAATCCCCTACCTGCAAAATCAAAATCTAGTATTAGATTTGGGAAAGGTAAAAAATCTTGCAAAATACTCTTATCCTTTACACAAGCTATTGCATGAACTGTTGTATTTAGTCCCTGGGCATGTATGGCTTTGGCAAGGCCATAAGCGGTATATCCGGTACCTGCAGGTACAATAATATGATCTACAGCAAAATCCAATTCTTTTACAAATTCTTTGAATCCTTGCAAGGCTGGTTCGCCCCCTCCACCCTCGGGTACCATAAGGTAATCGGTATGTCCATAAAGGTTTTCAAAAACTGCTTCTTTGTGGCGATATTCCTCTCTTGATACATACCTTATTTCCATGCCCATAAGCCTACAATGAAACAATACCAAATTATCCTTTTGTTCTTCTCCTCTTACTATCCCTATAGTTTGTTTTTTAAATACCATACCCGCAGCAGCCAAAGCAAGCAAATGATTGGAAAATGCACCACCAAAACTAACCAATGTATGCGCCTTAAGCTCTTGTGCTTTGCTCAACCACCCCTGTAGTTTGCGCCATTTATTACCCGAAATCTGAGGGTGTATTAAATCTTCTCTCTTTACAAAAACCTCCACTCCCATGCTTGTAAATAATGGAGAATGTATTTCTGTAACAGGACTCGGAAGCCTAAGAATTTCCATTTTCTAAAACCTTTGTAACACTTTGATAGGTTACAGAATGATAACTCTTCCCTATTTCCTTGAAAATATCTTTTGCGAATATTTTCCAGTTCTTGTTGGTATTTTCTGTCATTTTCTCGAATAGAGGCAATACAAATTTCCTTCTGCCTACATTGGCCAAGTATGTTTTGATATAAGGCTTGGATTTTTCATAGTTTGCTTCTATACACCATTTATACCATTCGCACAAAATCTCAGCGTTTTTCCACTGCGAGAAACCAAAAACACTGTCTATTTCTTGAATAGAAGTACTTTGCTTGTTTATGTTCCGAATAAAGTATAAGTAATGGTGGGTAGTCCAATCCTTGGTTTCTTCTTTGGTAATTTTATAGCCTTCCTTTATCTTAGTAATCAAAGAATCCAATTTTAGCAATTCAACTGAAAGAATAATGGGGCAATTTGAAGGCAAGCCTGTTTCATATATCCAATTGTTTATTTCTAATGGAACAACTTCCGCAGGATTTTGAAATAAGTTATCGTAAAGGTATGATTTAAACTCTTCTGTAGTTATTGTTTTGAATGCATATTTTTGAAAATAAGATTTTAAAAAGGCATCGAATCTTTCTCTACCAACGGTTTTCTCAATTAAAAGTAAAAAGAAACGGCCTTTTTCGTAGGCTATATCCGAAACTCCATCATCAGGATTCCTGTTTTCTAGGTTTAAAAAGAGTTTGGTATCGTTTTCTTTTGGGGTTTGCATCATTTTAACCACAGTATTTTGCAAATCACCGAAAGAAAGTTTAGCCATCATATCGGCATAGTCTCTTCCATAAATTTCTTCCATAATTCTATCTTCGAAATACACTGTAAACCCTTCGTTTAGCCAAAAGTCAGACCAAGTGTGGTTTGTAACCAGGTTACCACTCCAAGAGTGAGCTAGTTCGTGCGCTATAAGCGAAACCAGACTTTTGTCGCCTGTAACAATAGTAGGCGTAGCAAAGGTTAGTCTTGGGTTTTCCATTCCACCAAAAGGGAAAGCAGCAGGCATTACAACAATATCGTACCTACCCCATTGGTATGGGCCGTATAGTTTCTCTGCGGCTTGTATCATTTTAGGAAGGTCTACAAATTCATTTGCAGCTTCTTGTAATTTACCAGGAGTGGCATATACCCCACAATTGGTTCCTAGTTCCTTAAATTCGTAATCTCCAATAGTTAATGCTAAAAGATAAGAAGGAATAGGTTGTTGCATTTCAAATTCATACACCGAATTCAATGATTTAGTTTTGGGATTTGTAGCGCTCATTAAAGGAAGTAAGTCATTGGGGCAACTTATTTTTGCAGTATAAGTAAATCTTAGTGAAGGCATATCCATGCATGGAACCCAGGTTCTTGCCAAAATGGCTTGGCTCTGGGAAAACAACAAAGGCTTGCCTCCTGTCTGTTCTTTGCTTAGCCATTGTAAAGCCTCGGCATGGGGGCTTGTTTCATAATAAATCCTAACTTTCTTGGTATTCTTATCAATAGGAATGAGTAAAGGTGCACCAAAAATTTCCAATTCTTTGCCTTTTTTAAATTCAACCTCTTCCCCATCTACGCTTACTTTCTCAATTTTTAATTCTTTGGTATCAAAAATAACTTGTTTAGCTAATTCATTTGGTTTTATGTCCCACTCCGCAAAACCCTGAATAATTTGTTTTTCAAAATCAGCATTCAAATCTAAATGTAAACTTTGGGGCAAGACTTCATGAGAATTTCCAAAACTATGGTTCACTATGGGAATTTGAATTTCTTCTTGTTTATTGTTTTGTGTGGCATTACAAGATAAAAAAAATCCGATGCTCAAATAAAAAGCAATGTTGGTTAAGTTAAATTTCATTTTAAATAAAAAGTAAAAATTTACGTTATGTTTAGCAGTGGCGAAAGTAAGTAACTTATGTAACTTTAAAAAGTAGCATTTTTTTCTATATTTGTCGCCTTTAAAAAACCACGTATACTACACAAAAATGATAAGAACTATCCTTATGAAAAACAACCTTTTGAGACTTGCTTCAGTCTTGTTTTTTATTACTATAAACCAATTTAATGCATACTCACAGTGGGGAGGATTTGGCGATGAAAGTTCCTCAGAAACAAGCGATTCTACCAATACTGATAGCAATGAAACAAGCTCTGAAGGCTTTGGATGGGGTTCGGAAGAAGAAACCACACCAAAATCTGGTACTCCTGCGGTTCCCCTTAAGCCATACGAAAGGGTTAAAGACACTCCATTAGATTCTATAACTAAAAGAATTACATATTCTTTGGTAGTTGAAGACGATAGCTGCAACTATTGTACTCCTGATTCTCTCTATTACAGAGCCAAACAATATCTTCTAAAAAAATATGGTGACGGGAAAAAATTTCCTAAAAAAATTATTGTGGAAGACGTTACTAATGAGCGTATTATACTTAATGTAAGAGTACCAATGGTGGTACAAGTAAACCCAAGCTCCAAACAACAAATTGGAGAATACAGTTTTAATCTTCAATTGAGAGTAAAAGATTTTAGATACAAATATAAATTCACAGACTTTATTCATCACGAGCCAGTTACAAACGGAAAGCCAACAGATTTTAACAGTGTGTACATGGAATATTACCTAAACAACAAAGTAAAAGTAAGAGAAACTGATAAATTCCTAATGGCTGTAGATAGGGACATGAAAGAACTAATTGAAGGATTGGTTAAAGTAATGAAAGATCCTGTAACAGTAGATGTAGACGAAGACGATTTTTGATCTCTATTGGTTGAGATTTGTATATAAAGTGCTGTTGTTTCGTCTAAATATAAAGCCCGTATTTCTATTATTTTTTCTTGGCAAAACTTTCGTCTCTTTTTCACAAACTGTAAATGTTAAAGATACTTTAGTTTACTATACCCAAAATTACAAACCAAAATTAATTGGGGGGTTCCACAACAGAAATGCATTTATAAGCAGTATTCCAATAAAAGTATATGGTGCAAGAATAGGAGTAGAATATGGAGAAAAAATTAGTTTTAATTTTGGCTTATACACAACCTTTAAAGTTGGAATTCAAACTACAATAAAAGACACTGACACCATTAAAAAAAGCCGAACATTTAATTATGCGAGCTTAAGCGCTGAATATACATTCTATAACAGAGGCCGTTGGAATTTTGCCTTTCCTATTATGCTTGGTATGGGTGCCGGATTTAAAGAAACTACAACCAATGGTATACTAAGCGAAAAAAATAGTTTTTTCATAATGCCTATAGAAACAGGGGTAAAAGCCCACTACAGTATCTTGGATTGGTTGGGTGCAGAAAGTACTTTAGGTATAAGGCTTTCTCCATTAAATGCATCCGAATTTAATGGGTCCTTTTATTCTTTTGGTGTGAATATTTATTTAGGTAAAGTCTACAAGTTAATCAAAGAGCAAAAAGGTTTTGAAAACCTACCCTAATAATAAGCAAGCGACCCTTTGAAAGATTTCACATTTCTTCAACTCCGTACCAAACTGGTTTCATTCAGAATTTTATGTATTGTAAGCATTTCCATGGCTTCTTTTACTTGGTGAACCCTAAGTATATCTGCTCCTTGTTGCAATGCGAATAAATGTAACGCGGAGGTTGCCTCTATGCATTGTTCTGGGGTTTTATTGAGTAATTTGTATACCATGGATTTATTTGAAATACCTACCAATATGGGCAGGCCTAACTTCTCTTTCAAATATTCTAAGCCGTTTAAGAGTTGGTAATTATGTTCCAAGGTTTTGCCAAATCCAAAACCCGTGTCTACAATCACTTTTTTTATGTTCTTCTGCTCAAAGTATTCAAATCTTTTTTCGAAATAAGCCAAAACATCATTTACGACATCAATATATATAGGTTTATCCTGCATGTCTTTAGGCATCCCCTGCTTGTGCATGGCTATATATATGGCATTGTTTGCAGCTACAACATCCAACATCTTTTTATCCCATTCGCCTGCGCTTATATCGTTCACTATTTTCACGCCCATATCTAAAGCCTTTTGCGCTACATCAGCATAAAAAGTATCAATACTAAGACATGTTTCGGGTAAATTGTCTCGCAACAATTGTATAACAGGTTTTACCCTTTGCCATTCTGTATCGGAATCCAATAGTTCTGCTCCCGGTCGAGTACTCTGTCCGCCAATATCTAGTATTTCGGCACCTTCCTCAAGCATTTGCGTAGCCTTTGTTATTAGCTTTTCATCCGCCCCTACCCTGCTATCTTTAAAATAAGAATCAGGGGTTACATTTAAAATGCCCATAATTATTGGAGAATCATTTTCTCTTTTCTTTCCAATTATATCGAAAGAAATTTGGTTTTTTGTCTTAGTTTTGTGTTTTAACATTAATATTGCAAAGCAAAATAAAAAATAGCACATTGAGCACAGAAAAAACCATACACCAATACCAAGAAGTGATAAGTGCATGCAAATCACTATTTATGAAAAAAAATGCAGATTACGGAACTTCTTGGAGGATTATGAGACCAAGTTCTATAACCGACCAAATATTTATAAAAGCCCAAAGAATAAGAAGCATTGAAGAAAAAGGCACCCAAAAAGTACAAGACCCTATCGCAGATGAATTCGTTGGAATAATAAATTATTGCATTATCGGCTTAATTCTTTTACACAATCCCAATATTGAAGCAAACGAAATAGACTTAGATATACTGGAAAGTAAATACCAACAAGAAGTTAATTCAACCATGGAATTGATGTTAAATAAAAACCATGACTATGGAGAAGCTTGGCGTAGTATGCGTATTTCTACTTTCACAGACCTAATTTTAACCAAAATTCTAAGAACAAAAGAAATAGAATCGAATAAAGGGAAGACATTGATTTCTGAAGGAATTGATGCAAATTACCGAGATATGATGAATTACGCTATTTTTGCAAGTATTAGACTAAACGAAAACAAATGAAATATATCTCTCTTTTCTCCAGAATCCTTGTAGGCACCTTGTTTATTTTCTCTGGTTTTGTAAAATTTAACGACCCCGTTGGATTTTCTATCAAAATGGAAGAATATTTTGAAGTATTCTCTGAAGACTTAGCTACCAAACAAGACAGTTTATATATTCGCATTTCCGACACTAAAGGAAATTCTATAAGCAAAACATTACCAACTTATAGCAAACAAAATTCACACTCTTATCAAATAGCCCAACAATCCGAATTTTATGAACTAAATGCAAATTTAGATTCCATATATTTAACTTCTGTAAGTGTAAAATTTGGAGAGGAAACGGCTTATGAAGAAGCTTTTTTTCACGAAACAGGTAAAACTTATGAAGACAAATTGAACCTGACTTGGAATTTAGGTAAACAAAATTCAGAAGTAATTCATACCGACATTTTACCTTTTGAGAATTTTAGCAAAACAGAAATTATTGATATAAAAGCTTATCTTAAAGAAAGCAGTTTTTTATCTGACTTTTTTACAGCAATTATTCCCTATGCTTTGTGGATTGGTATGTTCATCTGTATTTTCGAATTGGTTCTTGGGTTTACCCTACTAATAGGATGGAAACCAGTAGCAACCACCTGGCTTATGTTGCTTATGATCGCTTTCTTCACTTTCCTAACGGGCTATTCTGCGGTATACAACAAGGTTACAGATTGCGGATGTTTTGGCGATGCCATTAAATTAACACCATGGGAATCATTTTATAAAGATATTGTATTAAGCGTTTTAATACTCATTTTATTCATCCGTAGAAAAAAGCTGAAAGCAGTTTTTTCTATTCCTTTTGCAGTAAAGTCTGTTGTGTTCGTTAGCTTGTTGTCTATTGCCTATAGCTTATATGCTCTAATTTATCTTCCTCCAATCAACTTTCTTAACTTCAAAAATGGAAACGACCTTCTTGTGCAAATGGCTATACCTAAAGGCATGCCCGCACAGGATATAAAAGAATTTAAATATTTCTACAAAAGCAAAAAAGATGGAATTGAAAAAGAGTTCACCATAGACAATGCACCGGTTGGTTCCAATGATTGGGAATTTGTAAGACGAGATGAAGTTTTGATTCAAAAAGCTTACAAACCCAAATTAGATAACTTCAACAATATTATCCACCCAGAAAAAGGAGATATCTCCAAAGAAATATTGTCAACAAAAGGATATCACCTGATGATTGTTTCATCTGATTTTGCCGATGCAAATGAAAAAGGTTTAGAAAAAGTATACACTTTGGAAAAAGAATGGACAGAAAAAACTGGACTACCTGTTTGGATTTTAAATGGTTCTACACCAAACATAAAAGAAAAATTTGCTCCGAATTTTCAAAACCCAGTACTTACAGCAGATAAGACTTTTATCAAATCCATTATCCGATCCAACCCAGGAATAATTTTAATGAATGGAACCAAAGTAGTAAAAAACTACCCACATAGAAGAATTCCAAGCTTCAAAAGGTTAAGTAAAAAACTTAAATAAATGTTCCGGAAGTTCTGCATAAAACTTCTTTATTACCTCAGCATTCTCTGGGGCGTAGCAAGTGTTTCGTTTTTACTACTTTATAGTTTTCCAAATGTAGAAGAAACTCTTTTAGGACAAAGAGCCGATGAACAAACTAAAATTGCAATCCGAAAGCAACTTGGATTAGACTTGCCAATAGGACAACAATATACTAATTATTTAGGGAAATTAAGCCCAATTGTAATAACAAAAAAACAAAGCTTATATGAAGGCATAAGATTACTAAATTTTAAGTCCTACTCAATCATAATAAAGAAACCTGACTTTGGATTTTCTTTTATTTACAAAGTTAAAGTTACGAAAATCCTAAGAGAAAGTATTCCTGGCACTCTAATTCTAGCCCTTAGTTCTATGCTTATAGCTTTATTTTTGGGTTTATTACTAGGTTCTATTGCAGCTTTAAACCATGAGAAAATGCTAGATTATGTAATTATGTGGGGAAGCACCTTGCTTATTTCTGTACCTTCCTTTTTTACCGCAATACTTATAGCTTATATTTTTGCTTATTTACTAGGCACCTATACTGGTCTTCCGCTTTCGGGAAGTATGTATGCCGTAGACCTACATACCGGAGAGCAAATACTTAGCTTTAAAAACTTAATCTTACCATGTATCGCTCTCGCAAGTAGGCCAATTTCTATTATCACTCAATTAACAAAATCGTCTGTTTTAACTGTTTTGCAAAGCGACTATATTAGAACTGCTAAAGCAAAAGGTTTAAATAAATTTACTATACTCTACAAACATGTTCTAAAGAATGCCCTGAATCCTGTAGTTACAGCAGCTTCTGGCTGGTTTGCTTCTCTCATGGCTGGGGCTTTTTTTGTAGAATATATTTTCAATTGGAAAGGAATAGGAAAAGTTTTGATTGAAAGTGTTCAAAATGCAGACTTGCCAGTAGTTTCTGCCGGTGTATTATACATTGCTATCTTATTTATTACGGTAAACCTTTGGGTAGAATTTTCATATAAAAAACTAGATCCAAAGATAAATACATAAAAAGATATGGAGAATATTTATTTGGTAGGAATGCCTGGTTCTGGAAAAACTACTTTAGGAAAAAAGCTTGCCAATACCTTAGATTATGAATTTGTTGATCTAGATTTTTTGATTCAACAAAATGAAGGCATGAGCATAGAACAAATATTCGAAGAAAAAGGAGAAGATTTTTTTCGTGAAATTGAAAGAATGTACCTTCAATCAACAAACAAACTAAACAAAACAATAATAAGTACAGGAGGTGGCACCCCATATTTTTTCGACAATATGGATTGGATAAACCAACACGGACTAAGTATCTTTTTAAATATTTCGTTGGAACAACTTATGCAAAGAGTCTTACAAAATCCGACGAAAAGACCGCTTTTAAGAGGTCTTACAGAAACCGAAGTAAATGAAAAACTGTTAAATTTAATGGAAGTACGAAACCCTTACTACCTAAAATCCAAGTTAATAGTAGATATTAACGGGCTAAACAAAACCAATTATATATTTGATAATCATAATGTTAGACTAAAAGACATTTTATTCGGATTAAGTGTTGATTTTTGGTTAATAATTTTTTAAAAAATAATTTGCGAACTGCTTGTTTTATTGGTCTCAGAAACTACCTTTGAATTGTTAAAATTTTTAAAAACAAAAACTATGAACAAATCAGACTTAATCGATCAAATTGCAAAAGATGCTGCTATCACAAAGGCACAAGCAACTGCTGCTGTAAATTCTTTCCTTGACGCTACTGCAACTTCATTAGCAAAAGGTGACAGTTTAGTACTAGTTGGTTTTGGTACTTTCTCAGTTACAAAAAGAGCTGCTAGAAAAGGCCGTAATCCTAGAACAAAAGAAGAGATTAACATTCCTGCTAAAAAAGTTGTTAAATTTAAAGCAGGTAGCGAATTATCTAAAACTGTTGCAAAATAATAATCAACATCGTTACTTTGAAGCCCCGATATCGGGGCTTTTTTTTTGACTTTTTACTTTATGAACCTTAAAAAACTTTTCCTTCAACACCTAGCTCAAACTAGCCCCAGTCCTATATCGCTTGAGATAACTCATGCAGAAGGTTGCGTATTAACCGATACAAATGGTAAAACATATTTTGATTTGATCTCTGGTATAAGTGTAAGTTCTCTTGGACACGGAAACAAAAAAGTAATTCAAGCCATAAAAAATCAAGCAGAAAAATACTTGCATCTTATGGTCTTTGGGGAATTTATTTTATCTCCTCAGGTAAAACTAGCCACAAAACTTGCGGAATACCTTCCATTTGAAGAAAACAGTTCGATTTTTTTTACAAATTCCGGAAGCGAAGCAATAGAAGCTGCAATAAAACTAGCTAAAAGAGCGAGTGGAAGAAGTGAGTTTATTGCCCTCAAAAACTCATACCATGGCAGCACACACGCAGCACTTAGCTTATCTGCAGACCCATACTTTAGTGACTTTTACAGACCTTTACTTCCAAATTTCAAACAAATAAATAGCAACAACTGGGAGGACTTAGAAAAACTTACAACTAAAACCGCAGCAGTAATTATAGAAACCATTATGGGTGAAGCAGGATATTTATGTCACGACCCTGAATGGCTTTGCGCTCTACAGAAAAAATGCACGGAAAAAGGCATCCTTCTAATTGTAGATGAAATTCAGTGTGGAATGGGGAGAACAGGTACTCTTTTTGCATTTGAAAACTACAACCTTAAACCCGATATTATAGTGCTAGCTAAAGCATTTGGAGGCGGAATGCCACTTGGAGCTATTGCAGCACACAAAAACCTTATGCAGCATTTTGCTTCCAAACCTATACTAGGAAACATAACCACTTTTGGAGGACACCCCGTTTCTTGCGCCGCTGCTCTTGCTTCTCTCGAATTTATTACCGAAAATAAATTGTATTTAAATGCCATTGAAATGGAAAATGTAATTAAAAAAAATATTGCTCATCCTTTCTTCAAATCTATAACAGGCAAAGGACTAATGCTTGGAATTGAAACACCAAATACAGAGTTAAACTTTAAATTTATAGACATGTGTATCCAAAAAGGAATATTGACAGACTGGTTTTTATATGCCTCTAATAAAATTAGGATTGCACCACCACTTATCATTACACAAAAAGAAGTGGAGCACTGTATGCATATTTTTAACGATATTGCCCACGAATTGCAAGCCTAAATATGAAAAATAAATATCTGCTTTTTCTCTTCCTTTTAGGAATTTTAGTTTCATGCTCCAAAGAAAAAAACAAGGAGTTGAAACATCAGATTCAAGCTTCTCAAAATGCACATGTCAATCTATTTGGAATATTTGCAATTGGGTATGATATTGCTGCAAATCACGGAAGAACAGTAACCCATTCATTATTCCAAAAACAATTCAATATCAAATGGATAGACAGTGTATTTAACGATGGGAATGGAATAGAAGGCATTTTGCAATTTCACAACACAGATAGTATTTCAGGTTTAAAAGAAATAAATAGAGATGGAAAATACCGAGAGGGACAATTGCATTTTAGGATGAACGCACCATTAAGTTCAGATAGTGTCCAAATTCAACTATTTTCAAACGACACCCTGCCCTATTTTGTCTCCAATAATCCTTCTTCACTTTTTGGGTTAAAGGGTATGTTCACAATAATCAAATTGGATACAAATAGGTTTACACTAAATTGTCAAAACTTGAATTTTGATTACCATGGTACAAAAATTAAAGGACAGTTGGAATATCAAATTTTTCTTGAAAATATTCAAGAACGAAGAATATGGGGTACTTCTTTTACCGTAGAGACCGGAGGAAAACTAAGTTCTGCTAACGAAACATTTGAATTAAGCACCACCAACAAATTTGGTATTAGATATACCGAAGGATGTGCAAATTCTTTTAACAGTGGAGAATTTGATATAAAAGCTACAAATTCTTCTAAAAAAATAGTAACCAACTTCAATCCATTCTTTGAATTTGCATGTGACAAACATTTCAAAATAACATTGGGAAAAGAAGAACATATAGAAGAAATAGAATAAAGCAATTTTCAACCCCATTTCCGTCTACTTCTCTCTCTTTTGTCAAACAACTCTTTGTTTCTTTTACCACTTTTCTTTTTAATTTTACTGGGTGTAAATTCATTTCCACAAGTCTGTGCTTTGCAGGAAGTAAAAACTAAACATGCAAGGAGAAGAAAATAAAATAGTTGCTTTTGCAGATTCAAAATCATACTTAGATTTAAAAAAACAAATGTAATTGAATTGATGAAAAAACTAAATTATTTGATATAATAAATTATTTGATTAAATTTGCGGCCCCAAAAGGAGGACATTCCAATTGACAGAAGAAAAAAACATTAACGAAGAAGCAGCAACTAATCTAGAAGAAAGTACTGCAAAAGCGACCAGTTCAAAAGCAACGGCCCAACAATCAGATTTTGATTGGGACATGGACCATGCTGGATTTGGTGACTACTCAAAAGAAGAAAAGGCTCAAATGGCCGAAATGTATTCTAAAACTCTATCTACCCTACGGATTAACGAAATTGTTAAAGGCCGTGTGGTATCTGTATCTGACAAAGAAGTGGTATTGGACGTTGGTTTCAAATCAGACGGTATCGTTTCAAGAAATGAATTCAGAGATTTGAAAGAATTAAAATCTGGAGACATTGTAGACGTTTACGTAGAATCTACTGAAGATTCAACAGGACAACTTGTATTATCTAGAAAAAGAGCAATGCAAGAAGGTTCATGGGTTGACATTTGTAAAGCACTAGAAGAAGATAGAGTTCTTACAGGTAGAGTTATTTCTAGAACCAAAGGAGGATTAGTTGTAGATGTAATGGGTATAGACGCGTTCTTACCTGGATCTCAAATCGACACTAAACCAATACGTGACTACGACCAATATGTTGGAAAAGACATGGAGTTCAAAGTAGTTAAAGTAAATGAAACTTTTAGAAATGTTGTTATTTCTCACAAAGCATTAATAGAAGATGATATCGAAGCTCAAAAAGGCGAAATATTATCTAGCCTAGAAAAAGGACAAGTATTAGAAGGTGTGGTTAAAAACATGACCTCTTTCGGTGTATTTGTTGACCTAGGTGGTGTAGATGGCTTATTGCACATTACAGATATTTCTTGGGGTAGAATTAACCACCCAGAAGAAGTATTGAGCTTAGACCAAAAAATCAACGTGGTTGTATTAGATTTTGATGATGACAAAAAGAGAATTTCTCTTGGTTTGAAACAATTGTCTGAACACCCATGGGATACTTTAGATGCTAACATTCAAGTTGGTGCTAAAGTAAAAGGTAAAATTGTTACCGTTGCAGATTATGGTGCATTCTTAGAAATTAAACCAGGCGTAGAAGGCTTGATTCACGTTTCTGAAATGAGCTGGTCTCAACACTTAAGAAATCCTTCTGAATTCCTTAATGTTGGGGACGATGCCGAAGCTATTGTATTGACTTTTGATAAAGACGAAAGAAAAATATCTTTAGGTATTAAACAACTTACTCCAGATCCATGGCAAGCAATCCAAGAAAAATATCCTATTGGAAGCAAACATAAAGGAATTGTTAAAAACTTAACTAGCTATGGCCTATTTGTTGAATTACAAGAAGGTGTAGATGGTTTGGTTCACGTTTCTGATTTGTCTTGGACTAAGAAAATAAAACACCCAGCAGAATTTACTAAAAAAGACGACCAAATTGAAGTGGTGGTTCTTGAAATAGATGCAGAAAACAGAAGATTATCTCTTGGTCACAAACAACTTGAAGAAAACCCTTGGGATACTTTTGAGTCTATATTTACAGTAGGTTCTTTACATGAGGCTACCATTACAGAACTTTCTGATAAAGGTGCAACTGTTCAGCTAGCTTATGGTATTGAAGGATTTGTTCCTAAAAGACACCTGGCTACCGAAGACAATAAAGCTGTAAAAGAAGAACAAACTATCAAAGCAGAAGTAATCGAATTTAACAAAGATTCTAAAAGCATAATCTTATCTCATACAGTTATCTGGAAGAAAGAAGATGAAGCGAAAAAAGAAGCTGAAGTTAAAAAGAAAGACAAGCAGAACAAAAACACTTCAAAAGCTGTTAAAAGCCTAAACCAAAATGTAGATAGAGCTACACTTGGTGAACTAGATGCATTTAATGACTTAAAAGCTATGTTTGATAACGCTCAAAATAAAGAGAAAAAAGAAACTAAGGCTAAAAAAGAAGAAACTGCTAAATCTAACAATGACGATCTTAAAAAATTGTCTGGAGTAGGGCCTGCTTTTGAAAAAAGACTTAATTCATTAGGAATCTTAACTTATGCTGATATGGCTAACTTAACCCCAGAGGCTATAGTTGAACTAGAAGCAAAAGACAATATCACTAGTGATGAAAACTGGAATAAATGGATAGAAGAAGCAAAAGCTCTTCTAGGTTAAATTTAATCTATAAACCACATATTAAAGGCTGTTTCTTTTGAAACAGCCTTTTTTGTTTGTACACTATACAAGAATTTGAAAGTAGTAGTGAATAATTTTGATTTAGCAAATAAACGAAATCCTTTACATTTACCAAATGTTAATATACAATGTTACCTGCAATGTAGAAGACTCTATACTAAGCAAATGGCTTGAATGGATGAAAGAAGAACACATCCCTGAGGTTATGAATACCCAATGTTTTATAAGTTGTAAAATAATGAGGGTTTTACAACAATCTGAAGAAGAAACAGGTGCTACATTTGCAATACAATATGAGTACTTAAAACCTGAAAATTTTGAAACTTACTCCAAAGAATTTGCTTTAACACTTCAGCAAAAAACAAAAAAATTATTTGGGAATTCCGTTCTAGCCTTTAGAACCCATTTAGAAATAATTCATCAATTTTAACTTTATGAAGATACATCTTATCGCTATTGGAGGAGCCGTAATGCATAATTTAGCCTTAGACCTAAAAGCAAACGGTCATGAAGTTACAGGCAGTGACGACCAAATATTCGAACCCGCATTATCTAGACTAAAAGAAGAAAATCTTTTGCCAGCTTACGAAGGATGGAATATAAATTCTATACATCCTAAACTCGATTTAGTAATTTTAGGGATGCATGCAAAAGCAGATAATCCCGAATTAAAAAAAGCACAAGATTTAAATATTCCCATTGTGTCTTTCCCTGAATTTATAGCCCAACAATCAAAAGAGAAAAAAAGAATTGTAATTGCAGGTAGTCATGGAAAAACTACAACTACGGCTATGGTAATGCATTGCCTTCAATTCCATAAAATGGAATTCGATTATTTAGTAGGTTCCATTCTTAAAGGATTTAAAAGAATGGTAAAATTAAGCAAAGCCCCTATCATAATTATAGAAGGTGACGAATATTTAAGTTCTGCATTAGACCCCAAGCCAAAATTTCTGCACTATAAAGGAGATTTAAACGTAATTACGGGTATAGCTTGGGACCATATCAATGTGTTTAAAACCTATTTAGATTACGTAAACCAATTTAACCATTTTTGTGAAAGCGTAAATCAAACATCCGAGATTTTTGCGCATACTTCAGTCATAGAAGAAGCCTATTTTAAACCACAAAGAAATATTACACCTTACTCATTTTTTCAATACATTGACCATACTGATTTTTCAGAGGTTATACATAAAGACAAAGTTTATACTATGAATGTATTTGGTGAATTTAATTTCCAAAACATGAAAGCCGCTTCCTTGGTATGTGAAAAAATAGGAATAAGCGTAGAACAATTTCTGCAAAGTATGGAGAGTTTTGAAGGAACAGCAAAAAGACAAGAGATAGTATATAAATCAGAAAAATTAATACTCATTAGAGATTTTGCACATTCTCCTTCTAAAGTTAAAGCCACTGTTAAAGCTGTAAGACAAAAGTATGAAGATAGGAATTTTGTATCGGTACTCGAACTACATACTTATAGCAGTTTAAGCGAAGAATTTATACCTCATTACAAAAATGCATTGGATACTTGCAATTCATCCTTGTTGTTTATAGACCAAAAAGCATTAGAAATAAAAAATAAAACTATACCCAATTTACTTTTATTGAGTACCGTTTTTGATAAAAGCCAAATAAGCCATATACCAAAGGAATTGGAAGCATTTTTAGAAAACAGTTACCATAATAAAGAAAAAACAGTGGTTTTATTAATGAGTTCAGGAAATTTTGGTGGTGCAGATTGGATGATAAAAAACTAATCTGAAAGTGCTTTGTTTTTCATTTTGGTGGCCAAATCTGGCCCTAAAAACTTATCTATAGCATAATGCACAAGGTATAGAACAGGAGTAACTGCAACTGCAACCACAAACTTATAAATATAATTCATGAGTCCTATTGCAAGTACAAGTTTTAAAGACCACCCAGCACCTATATAAAAAGCAATAAACAATACTACAAAACTATCTATAAACTGAGAAACCAAGGTAGAACCTGTAGCCCTCAACCATATCTTAGATTCCCCTGTATATTTCTTTACAAATTGAAATGTGAAAACATCCACGAATTGCCCAACCAAAAAAGCTACTAAAGAACCAAGAATAATCCAATTTCCTTGACCAAAAATCAAAGCAAATGCTAAATTTAAATCATTTATTCCTTTTTGCTTTGCAGATGTTGGCCAAAAATCGGCTGGTACTAATTGTATTGCAATAGAAACCAATATAAAAGAATAAAGTATTAACCCTGCAGCCCAAAATGATAAAACTTTAACGCCTCTTTTTCCATAATATTCATTTACAATATCTGTTAAAATAAAAACAAAAGGCCATATTAAAACCCCTGCAGTAAGGTTAAACGACAAATCTGAAGTCCCAAATATATCCCAGTTAAGACCTTCTGCAAAACCCAATGATTTTTCTAAGGAAAAAATCTTAACGCCTATAAACTCTGCTAAAAATACATGGGTGATAAAAATAAAACCCAATACTATAAAAAGCTTTCCTTGCTTATTTTCAAATAAATTCATTTACTCCTAACAAAATTACAACTCAAAAGATTCAGAAAACTCCGGAATTATTACATTGTTGAAACCTTCTGCATTTAATTTTAATGCAAAACTTTCTTTGGCACCATCCGAACCATGCACCAAAAAGATACTTTTATTTAGTTTAGGGTCTTGGCTTTTTAAATATTCAATCAACTCTAAATAATCCGCATGCGCACTAAAAAAGTCCAAACTTTGTACCCTTGCATTTACTTCATAATATTCACCAAAAATCCTAAGTGGATTTACTCCAGAACGAAGTTTCCACGCTAGAGAATGTGGAGTTGCATAGCCTACCAACAAGATTAAATTCCTGTCGCTATTTAAATTATTCTTAATATGGTGTTTTACTCTTCCTGCATCGGCCATCCCACTTGCAGAAATAATCACACATGGTTCAGAATTGTTGTTCAATGCTTTGCTTTCTTCTACATCCGAGATATAAATTAAGTTTTTGAATTCAAAGGGAGCACCATCTCTACAGATATAATCCAGGATCTCTTTGTTAAACTCATTCCTATGTTTATCCATAATTCTTGTTGCTTTGAGAGACAAAGGACTATCTACATAAACTTTTATTGGAGGCAAGGTGCCATGAGTGTCCATTCTGTCAATTGCATAAATTATTTCTTGTGTTCTATCTACACTAAAAGCAGGTATAATTATTTTACCCTTCTTATACAAACAAGTATCCTCTATAATTCCTCTAAGAACCACTTCTAAATCTACTTGTGGAGAATGAAGACGATTGCCGTATGTTGACTCGCAAATAACATAATCTGCACCCAATGGCAAAACTGGCGGTGGGAAAATAGTATCTTTGGGTCTGCCAACATCACCAGTAAAAAGAACGGATACTTGGCTCTTGTCTTTTTTTAAGAAGGTAAAATGGATTGCTACAGAACCTAAAATATGTCCATTAGGAAAGAAATTAACAAATATTTTTTGGTTAATATTTAAAGTAGAGTCTATATCCACTATCTCAATTTTGTCAAGTAAATTTTTTACATCGTTTATATCATAAATAGGCTCTATTGGTTCCAAGCCTTTCTGGGCTCTTGTTCTATTTACATATCTTAAATCTTGCAACTGAATATTGGCACTATCTTCAAGTAAAATCTCCAATAAATCAAGAGTAGAACTAGTACAATACACCTTTCCTTTAAATCCGTACTTTACCAACATAGGCAACAATCCCGAATGGTCTATATGTGCGTGTGTAAGAAATACATAATCAATTGTACTACAATCAAAAGGGAGTTTGTCATTCTTAAATGCCGAACCAGTTTCGCCTTGAAACAAACCGCAGTCTATTAAAATTTTGGTTCCATAATCTGTATGTAATAAAAATTTACTTCCTGTCACTGATTCGGTAGCCCCATAAAATGTAATTTCCATCTTTAATTATTTATCCCTCAAACTAACAACTTTAAAAGTGAAGAAACAAGGTTTATATCTAATTTTTGTATTAATTAGACTGTGTTAAATTGAAAATAAACGAATAAACATGAAGTATAAAAACAGAAAAAATATTTAGAATTCAAACAATACCAAATTGTTAATTTTTAACCCATTGGGAGTTTCGCAATTGGTAAATATGATATTGTAAATAAAATTCTTAATTTTGGCACCCAAATGAGTTATTTTATCCAATTAAAGACAACAGAAAATATTTCTCTTCGAGACCCAAATGAAACAGAACTCGGCAGGAAAATTATCTCAAAGTCCATTTACTTGATTGATAAAATCGGGTTTGAAGAATTTAATTTTAAAAAACTAGCAAACGAAATTGAATCTACTCAAGCTTCTATTTATAGGGATTTCGAAAACAAACATAAATTGTTGCTTTATTTAAGTTCTTGGTATTGGTCTTGGTTGGAGTATATTATTAAAATGAATTGTAACAATATCCATAACCCTAAAGAAAAACTTGATATCATTATTAGAGATATTGCTCAACTAGGTGCAAGTGACCCCAATATTCCACATGTAAACGAAAGTGCATTATATAGAATAGTTGTTTCTGAGTCCTCTAAAGCTTTTTTAACAAAAAATATAGACAAGGAAGTAAACAAAGGTTACTTTTCTTCCTATACCTCTCTTTGTTTATATATTTCTAATACTATAAAAGAAGTAAATCCAAATTATCCGTATGCTAGAACTTTGGCTTCAAACTTAATAGAAACGGCACACGAACAAATATTTTTTGCTGAACATTTCCCGGAAGTAACTAACTTAATTTGTGCTAAAAATAGCCAAGTGAATGAAAAAATAGAGGAATTCTTGCAACATTTAGTACACAAACTTGTTTATTAACATTGAATATGAAGTCAATATACTTATTTTTTTTAATCGGTTTTTCACTTTTTAATAGCCGTTTATGTAAAGCACAATCCCCTCTTTTTCCTCTTCCCGAAAACCCTACATTAAAAGAAAGATTGGTTTGGGGAGGTAGTGGTAGTTTATGGTTTGGAAATACCTTGAGCTTTGAAATATTACCCTTGATTGGATATAGACTAAACGACAGATTGTCGGTAATGGGTGGGCCAATTTATTCTTATTACAAAAGCTATACGAGCAATTATAGTACATCGGTGTATGGTGCAAGAGGATTAGCTAGATTTTTTGTAACAGATGTGCTTTTCCTTCAAGCAGAAAATGATTATTTAAATTATAAGGTTATGAACACCCCTATTACAAAAAACGACAACTTACTTATGTTCGGGGGAGGATTTTCTAGGGGATATGGAGGGAGTATAAGTATAATGTATATAGCAAATCTGCCACCCAATACCCCCTTTGCACCTTTAATGTATCGATTTGATTTTATATTCCCTCTAAGGTTTAATTCTAATCCTTAAGTTTTTGGGGACTGGATATTGACCGAATTATGATATGGTATTCTTGCAATTGTCCTGCCCCATTTATATATACGGACTTCTCTTGCCTAAATTCTGAAATTTGCCCAAATTTTGAATTGAATTCTACAAAATGTGTTTGCCTAATTTCTACATTTGGCTTTTTTTGTGCTAAATTTTTAGAACTTTCGCCTATGCTCAAATAATTCAAATAATCTTCTGCCAATAATCTTGAATCCTCTTCATCTGTAGTTACTTTAAATAAGCCTTTGAACAAATATGGTGTTTCGTTCATGTGATAGAAATATTCTACACTCGGTTTGCTAATAATTTCAGAAGTAAATGGATTGGTTAATTCCACATTTATTGGGTATTCCACAAAAAAACCCACCTCTCGTCCAAAATAAGAAAACATAAAAGCGTAATAGTCTAATATTATTTTTTCTACCTCTTCAGGTTCGGAATACCTTCTCTTATATTCTGTATATGTTTTTAAATCAATTTTTTTAGTGTCAAATTCTGTTTTTAGATTCTTTTTTAAAGTATCTGCCCATTGTTGCCAATTTGCCATTTGTAGGAAATTGTAATTGGAATCAAATTCAATTAGTATAGGTGCGTTTTTAAATAATCTTTTACTTGGTAAGGAGACTACTTTAAGAAGCGAATCAAAATACTCGAAATGTTCTAACTGCATAATCCAAGTATGACTGTCTGTATATTTAACTTTGGCTCTTACGTAAAGTGAATCTAGTTCTATAGCTATAGGGGCATCTTTTTCGTTGGTTGTAAGTTGAGTTAGCTGATTTAGCCACACAACTTCCATTCCTTCTTTAAAATTTGGATAAAACTGAATTTTTGAAAACAGTTGGCCGTAGATATTCATTCCTAATATGGTTAGGATACCAAGAAATATATGCTTCTTCATTGTAAGTAATTCATTTTGTTTAGACGAAATATCCTTGTATGGGGTTGTTTTCCTATAAAAATATTTGCTGCAAATCTAGTATATTATTCTACTTGGTTTGTAAACCACCATTCCATTTTCCATATCTCCCTTATTTCTTCCGATTTAAGATAGTATGGTTTATAAATACTATTAGAAGACACCAATAAAAAAGAGTCTTTTTCTAGTATTTTGTTGTACACTGTTTTCAAAACCACACCATCTCGTTCAGTTACTACAACATATTTTTGGCCATCTTTTAGCAACAACCAATTCTCTACGTAACTACAAACCACCCAATCATTGTTTTGAATAGGTAACATAGAATCTCCACTTACCTGAAATGCTCTATACTTTTTATTTTTTGAAAGCATTGGCAAATTCAACCTAGGTAAATTTTTAATAAAATCAGGGTCAGAATATGCTTGCATATAACCCGCCCTCACCTTTTCTGTTACCATCTCTGTATTTTCTTCGGATTCTGAATCTACGGTTGTAGCCAAAACCCTTAAATGTGTACCCATCGCATAGCTTTGGGAACCATAATCCAATTGCCTTAGTTTGTATTCAGGCCATTTAGACAAATCTTCTTTTAAAATGATATCAATGGATACGTCAAATTGCTCTGACAACTTTAGCAAGGCTATGATACTTGGCTGAATATTGCTTTCGTATCCTGCAATTTTCGACCTTGTAAAATCACATAAATCTGCTAATTCCTGCTGGGTATAACCACATCTTTGTCTTAATAGTTTAATGTTGTTATGAATATATGCCAATTCTTTTTCCATGTGGCAAATATAAAAAAAATGTTTATTAAAACAACTACTTGTGTCTATTTAACAAACACCTATGGAGGCATAGGCCCTTCATATATAATACATGGATTTTGGCCTGTAAAACAAAACTCTTGTATCGTTACATTTATTTTTCTGTCGCTAGTTTCCGACACCTCAAATTCTACCAAATAAGCCTCATACCACTTCCTGTAACATTCTTTTCCTCTATCTCTTCCAACTATGTTTGTTTGGCTGTGTTTTTTATAAAAGCTTTCAAAATCAGTATTAAAAAATTCTTCCCTTTTAATACCATATCTCCCTGGTAACAATGCCAAATTAGCCTTCCCTAAACTATCTGTATTGAAAATTAAATTACCAAAGCTTTTGTCTAATCTTGTTAGAACAAAATCTTTGTTGCTTTCGGGTGCAAAGGTATTCAGCATTTCTTCAGTGGGTGCTATCCCGCCACAGTAAGGTATATGAACATTAATAAATACTTCAATGTTTGCTATTTTACCCGAATCCAATGAATTTGTAACAGTACTCTTTGCAGAATCTATTTTTGGTTTAAATATGGAACAAGAATACAAACAGCACACAAGTGTTAAACTTAGTAAAATTTTCATAGTAGTTTCAATGACTAATCTTGTGCCAAAAATAGAAAAAGAACAACATGAAAAGAAAAAGAATGTGAACCAAATGTTACGAAACCGGGAAAAACAAGGATGTAAGTAAGAATTGAAATATGACCAAATTAGCAGAAATACACTGCAAAGCTAAAAAAAAGGTCTGAATGTGAATACAAACAACCAAGGCCTATGCTATTATTAAATAATATATTAGGAATATTATTTAGAATCTTTTTAAATTAAATTAATGTGAATAAAAACTTTTATGTCAAAAAGAAAGTCCATTATATTTGCCCCGGGTTTACTAATGTCACCCTTTTGTAAAGTTTTATTTAAAACGACAGATGACAAAACTAAAAGCAAAATCTAAGAAAACTATGAAGCGCATGTTATTAGCAGTTGCGTTTCTCGCAGTATTTAACTTTTCTGCACTAGCAGAAGGCCCTAATGCAGCAGAAGGCAAAGAACTTTTTGAACAACAAGGATGTCCTGCGTGTCACGCAATAGACAGAATTGTAGTTGGTCCAGCACTCAAAGATGTAACCAAGCGCAGAAGCGAGGAATGGTTACTGAAATGGATCAAAAACAACGTAAAACTTCGTCAATCTGGCGATGCTGATGCGAATCAATTGTACGCAGATTGGGGCGGTGCAGCTATGAACGTGTATGAGAACTTAAGTGATGACCAAATCAAATCTATTCTATTGTATATAGATGAGGCTAGCGTTCCACCACCAGCTACTGAAGGAGATAAAAAAGATGGAGATGTTTCTGTTGACCAAGAAGGTTCTTTTTACTCGAAAACCACCTTGTATATACTTGTATCAATAGGCTTAGTTCTATTAATACTTGCATATGTTCTGTATAGGTTGAAAAATAGCATGCAAAAATTGGTTAAAGATACAGAAGGTGTATCTGTGGATGAAAAACCAAGTGCATTAAGAAAAAAACTATCTAAAATCAATCCAACCATAGCTACATTAGGAGTAATATCTGTTATAGGTTTAAGTCTAGGAGCATATGGATTTTACTTTGGGGTTACCGAAGTAGGTGTTCAAAGAGGTTACGCTCCTACTCAACCCATAGCCTTTTCCCATGCTTTGCATGCCGGAGAATTAAATGTAGATTGTCGTTATTGTCACTCTACTGTAGACCACAGCAAATCTGCAAGTATTCCTAGTTTGAATACCTGTATGAACTGTCATGCTGGTGTACAAGCTAGAGAAAAATACAATGGTGAAATTTCTCCTGAAATTCAAAAAATATACACTGCTTTAGACTACAATCCTGATGAAATGCCAGATAAAAGATACGGACCAAACCCTACCAATATTAAATGGGTAAGAATCCACAATCTGCCTGATTTGTCTTACTTTAACCATGCTCAACACGCAAATGTAGCAGGATTAGAGTGTCAACAATGTCACGGTCCAGTTCAAGAAATGGAAGTTTTGCAACAACATGCAACACTACAAATGGGATGGTGTATAGATTGTCACAGAAAAACAGAAGTAGACGTAGAAAACAATGACTACTACGAAAAACTACATGCTGTAGCTAAAAAAGATATTGAAAAGAATGGAGACAAGAGTAAATATCTGAAAGACGGTAAAATAAACATTACAATAGCAAACATTGGCGGTTTAGAATGTTCTAAATGTCATTATTAATAATTAAATAAATATAAACTTAAGGTTTCTAAGAGACTTATGGCGAATAAAACAACATATTGGAGAGGGGAAGAAGAGCTTAAAAAGACTCCCGAATTTTTGGAAAGCGCTAAGAACGAATTCCATGAATCACTTCCTTTAGATGAAGTTTTTTCTGAAAATAACTTCGAACTTTCTTCTAGCAGAAGAGACTTCTTAAAATTTTTCGGATTTAGCGTCACCGCAGTAGCTTTAGCTGCTTGTAATACAACCCCCGTAAAAAAGGCAATTCCTTATCTGGTAAAACCAGAAGAGGTAACACCTGGAGTAGCAAACTACTATAATTCTACTTGTGGTGCATGTTCAAGTGCATGTGGAATTCAGGTTAAAGTTAGAGAAGGTCGCCCTATCAAAATTGACGGTAACCCCCTTTCTTATTCCGGTAGAGGTTTGTGTGCTTCTGGTCAAGCAAGTATCTTATCCTTATACGATACCGAAAGATTAGACGGCCCAATGAAAGGAAATACTAAAACGGAATGGGATGAGGCAGATAATACCATTAAAGCAAAATTAGCATCCGCTAAAAAAATAGCTTTAATCACAGAAACTATTCATAGCCCTTCTTCTTTGTCAGTTATCAATGATTTTGTTACTACTTATCCAACCCAACATATTGTTTTTGACCCTATTTCCTACTCAGGAATAATAGAAGCCAATAAAGTGGGATTTGGAAAAGCTGTAGTACCTTCATACAATTTTGCGATTGCTAAAGTAATCGTAAGTTTTGGTGCCGATTTCTTAGGAACTTGGATTTCTCCAGTTGAATTTAGCAAGGATTATATTAAAAATAGAATTCCTGTAGATGGACAAAAAATGTCGAGACATTATCAGTTTGAGTCTACTTTGAGTATGACTGGAACTAATGCCGATATTCGTGTTCCAATGAAACAAAGCAATGAAGCTATTTATTTGGCCTCTTTGTTTAATTTAGTTGCAAAAAAATTGGGTGCTACCCAAATTCCTATTGCAAATCAAATTGAACTTGCTGGCAATACTTTAAATAACGCAGCAAATGATTTATTGACTAACAAAGGTGCTAGTCTTGTTATCTCAAATTCTAACAATCCTGAAGTACAACAAATAGTTAATGGATTGAATATGATGTTGGAAAACTATGGCAAAACCATAGATCTAACTAAACATTCAAATCAATACAAAGGAATTGACACCGAAATGGAAGCATTTGTTTCTGAATTAGAAAAAGGAAACTATGATGCAGTAATATTCTGGAATTCTAACCCTGTATATAGTTACCATAATTCTGAAAAATTAAGCAAAGCATTATCTAAAGCAGGTATGGTTGTTTCTTTGTCAGGAACAAAAGATGAAACTTCGGAACTTGCCCATTATATTTGTCCAGACAACCATTATTTGGAGTCTTGGGGAGATGCTGAGCCTAAAAAAGGTCAACTTCAATTAGTTCAACCAACAATTTCGCCAGTATTTAATACCAGACAAGCACAAATTTCTCTATTGGTTTGGGCTAATAAAGCTCAAAAACCTGAGGTGGATCCTTTTGCTGGAAAACAAATCATGGGTGTAAAATATGATACTTCAATTTATTATACTTACATGAAGTCTGTTTGGTCTACAAAGTATGGAGTTCAAACAGAAGAACAATTCAATAAAGCCTTACATGATGGAGTTTTCTCAATTGAAATACCTTCTGATTCTATGGTTTCATATCAAATAACTGCTTCTTCTTTAGCAAACGGTGTACCTAGCAAAGCAAGCGGAAACGATAGCATAGATTTGGTACTTTACCAAAATGTGGGTATAAAAGAAGGCAACAATGCAAATAACCCTTGGTTACAAGAATTACCAGATCCTGTTTCTAAAGTTACTTGGGATAATTACATTGCTATTCCAAAAGCATTGGCTGAGAAAAACAAAATAAACAATGGCGATTTAGTTAAAGTAAAATCTTCAAGTTTTACTTTGGATAGCATTCCAGTTCTTATACAGCCTGGTCAAGCAAACAATACTGTTTCTATAGCATTAGGTTATGGTAGAAAAGGAAAGGTTGCAGAAAAAGGCAAATTTGAGAAAATAGGTAAAAATGTATATCCATTCGTAAGTCTAGCTTCTGGTCACAGACAGTGGATGAATAATGGAGTATCTATCGAGAAAATTGAGGGTAGCTATGAATTAGCGATGACTCAAACTCACCATACTATTGAAGGAAGAGATATACTTAGAGAAGCTACTGAAAAAGATTTCCTTGCAAACAATGCTGCTGGAAATGATATGGCAAGACCTCATATGTATACTGTTTGGGAAAAGCATGAATACAAAAGAGATGGTCATCCTGGGCATTATTGGGCTATGGCTATTGACCTTAATGCATGTACCGGCTGCGGCGCATGTGTTGTAAGTTGTAGCATAGAGAACAATGTACCTGTAGTAGGAAGAGAAGAAGTAAGAAGAAGAAGAGAAATGCACTGGATTCGTATAGACAGATACTTTGCTTTTGAAAATACGGACAAGGTTGCTTACTTACCAAATACCGATAGCAATTTCGAAGATGGATTTATTACTAAAGAAAAAGGACTTGCAGCCATAGATAAAAAAGAATCTAGCAGCGGAGGAGACTTTAGCCACTACGAAAATGTTAAAACCATACACCAACCTGTAATGTGCCAACACTGCGATCAAGCACCATGCGAAACAGTTTGTCCCGTATTAGCTACAACGCATAGCACAGAAGGTTTAAATCAAATGACTTATAACAGATGTATTGGTACTAAATATTGTGCAAACAACTGTCCTTATAAAGTTAGAAGATTTAACTGGTTTAGATACAACGACAACGACAAGTTCGATTTCTTCTTTAACAACGATTTAGGTAAAATGGTTATCAATCCAGATGTAACTGTAAGAACTAGAGGGGTTATGGAAAAATGTTCTATGTGTGTACAAAGAATTCAAGAAGGTAAATTGAAAGCAAAAAGAGAAAGACGTCAATTAAATGATGGCGAAATCCAAATGGCTTGTCAAAGAACCTGTCCTACCAATGCAATTGTATTTGGAGATTTGAATGACAAAGAAAGTGAAGTTTCTAAACTATATAGAAACAAGCGTTCTTACCACTTATTAGAAGAATTGAACGTTCAGACTTCAGTAAAATATTTAACCAAAATTAGAAACATTTAAAAAATTAATCAGAATGAACCACGATTCAATTTTAAGACCCAGGCTTGTAGACAGCGAAAAATCTATTGCTGATGTAAGTAACGATATATGTAGGCCTATTGAAAACAAAGCTTCTAATCTTTGGAAAATAGGTTTTACACTTTCAGTAATCTTCTTAGGTTTGTTAGGTTTAACATTAACTTATACTACATTAAATGGTATAGGTACATGGGGGCTTAACAAAACAGTTCAATGGGGTTGGGATATTACCAACTTCGTATTTTGGGTAGGTATAGGTCACGCAGGTACGTTGATTTCTGCAATCTTGTTACTATTCAGACAAAAATGGAGAATGTCCATTAACCGTTCTGCAGAAGCTAT
>DIUJ01000082.1 GCA_002422315.1 Bacteroidetes bacterium UBA6161 | reverse complement strand
AGCCCAAAGGGCAAAATACGCTAATTCGTATTTTGGGTTAAAAAGTATATCTTTGCGAATAAATCGCGACAAAAGAGAATGAAACCAATTCAAATGGTTGACTTAAAAAGTCAATATGAGGAGATCCAAGAGGAGATCCAAAAAAGTTTACATAATGTTTTAGAAGAGACCGCTTTTATCAATGGTCCACAGGTTAGAGAGTTTGCTGTTAGCTTAGGGGAATATTTACAAGCAGACCATGTGATACCGTGTGCAAATGGTACAGATGCTTTACAAATTGCGCTTATGGCTTTAGAATTAGAAGAAGGTACAGAGGTGCTTATTCCTTCTTTTAATTATGTAGCTTTAGCAGAAGTTACGGCTTTGCTAAAACTTAAGCCCGTTTTTGTAGAAGTAGACCCCGTATATTACACTATAGACCCCTCGGATATAGAACATCGCATAGGTCCTCGCACCAGAGTTATTGCGCCAGTTCACCTTTTTGGGCATTGCGCCCCAATGGAAGAAATTATGGCAATAGCCAATCAATACAACCTGTTTGTGATAGAAGACAACGCCCAAGCAATTGGAGCAAATTATACTTTCTCGGACGGCACCACAAAAAAAGCAGGAACCATTGGCCACATTGGCACTACTTCCTTTTTCCCTTCTAAGAATCTTGGCTGCTATGGAGATGGAGGAGCTATTTTTACCAATGACTTAGAACTTGGACAAAGAATTAAAATGATAGCAAACCATGGGCAAAAAGTGAAGTATATACACGATGTGGTTGGAGTAAATTCTAGACTTGACACCATGCAAGCCGCCATATTGAATGTAAAAATTAAACACCTAGACCGATACAATGAAGAGCGTAACAGAGTGGCACAATTTTACAACAAGTCATTTGAAGAACTTTCCGACTTTATAACCACCCCACAAACTGCAGATTATAGCACCCATGTGTTCCACCAATATACCATGATTTTAAAAAATATAGACAGGGAAGCTTTTCGCAACTATTTGGCATCTAAACAAATCCCAACAATGGTATATTATCCATACCCCATACACCAACAAAAAGCATATGCTCAAAATATTTCACTCCCTATAAGTGAATTTCTTGCAGCAAATGTTGTAGCATTGCCCATAAGCCCAAATATGCAAGCAGAGCAGTTAAACTATATTGTAAATAGTGTATCAGGATATATACAATCCGAAATGCTACAAACTAATCCATCTTAAAAACCATGAAACTTAAAACCCCTGTCCTTCTTTTTATTATCCTAGTTTTACCGCTGCTATCTAGCAATAAACTGTCAGATATTGAAAAATTCGCCCAACAACACGAGTGGATGAAAACAAAATCTGAAAAATACGAACCCAACAAGGAAATATTGGAAAAACTACAACTAAACAAGAACGAAAAATGGGTTGTAATTGCGGGTGCTTGGTGCGAAGACACCAAACATCTATTGCCGGATTTTTACAAAATAGCACTTGAAAAAAAATGGGATTTAAAGGCCATTGAATTTGTAGAAGTAGATGAAAACAAGGAGCATAAAGACGAGCTACACAAAACATATAAGGTAGAAAATATCCCTGTTTTTATTTTGTTTAGAAAAAATAAAGAAGTAGGAAGAATTACAGAAACCGCACCTGCTCCTTTGGAGTATTTGATGTTGGAAGTACAAAATAAGAATAAGAAATGAATCAAATCAAATCCATGACGGGCTATGGAACAGCCGAAATAAATACCCCAAACTATACCTATAAAGCAGAAATTCGCTCCCTAAATGGAAAATTTTTTGATTGCAGTATCCGCTTGCCAAAAGAGTTGCGTGACAAGGAAACAGAAATAAGACAATGGGCTACCGCTCAAATTGCTAGAGGTACTGTGCAAATTAATATCCAAAAAGAAAGCTTTGCAAACAATACAACACAAGACAATTTTCAGATTAATGAAAACCTTGCACTTTCTTACCACAAAAAACTAAAATCGCTTGTAGAAACGCTCAAGGTTCCAGACCAATACTTGCTACAATATATTTTGGCAATGCCAGAGGTTACAAGTTTTGAAATAAGCGACAATACCGAAGATTGGAAAAATGCACAATCTGTTTTAGAACATGCTTTTATAAAATTCAACCAATTTAGGCAACAGGAAGGCCAAGCTACTGCAAACAATCTAAGCCAATGCATAAACGCCATACAAAAACATCTAAACCTTGTAGTGGCCGTAGATATAGAAAGGAAAAGCCATATACAAAACAAATTGGAACAAGCAGTATCTGAAATCAAAGACCGGGTTTCTTTTGACAGTGGGAGGTTTGAACAAGAACTAATGTTTTACTTAGAAAAGGCAGATATAGGCGAAGAGATTCAAAGGCTGCAAAACCATTTGGAGTACTTTTTGGAAACTATGGATGGCGAAAGTTCAGGCAAGAAACTTGGGTTTATAGCCCAAGAAATTGGCCGTGAAATAAATACAATGGGTTCTAAGGCAAATTATTTTGCCATGCAAAAACACGTGGTAGAAATGAAAGACCAACTTGAAAAGATAAAGGAACAATGTTTAAACTTAATTTAAAAACAGAGTAAATATCTTGTTTAAAATGTCTTCTTTGCAAAAAAAAATATTGGTTTGGGGATTGCTATTCTTTTTTCTTGGGAGCACTTTGTGGTTGGTCTATATCTTTGTTCGCAAAGGCCCCAATTCGGAAACTATCCAACAGATTATACAAGAAGACTCTGTACAAATATACAACCCCTCTTCAAATAAAATAGAAACAGAAATGCTGCAGGAAGCAGCAGCATTACAAAAACTATATGCTCTTAACCAATACTTTACTATTTGGACCAAAGATTCTATCATAGATACTGCTAGTATACAAACCATAGAGAAACTAACCTCTTGGGCTAATTCGTGTGGCATAGACTATCCGAATAAAGCTCTTGAAAATCTTAAAACCAACAATTGGTTGTTTACAAACTATAGCGAAGCCATAAAAACAGATATTATGCTTAGCGATATGGCTTTAAATATTTTACTCAAAGGGAGATATGGCCTGCTAGAATACCAAATTTCGTACGACGAATTACAGGAAGATATAGATACCCTTTTAGTTTGTAAAAACCTGCTTACCATGGTGCAAAACTCTAGTGAATTAGAGCAAACCTTGGCCCTTTCCGAGCCCTACCATGTAGCGTATATACTTTTAAAAGAACACTTTAATAAAATCCAAAACAGGCTAATAGATTTTCCCTATATCGACAGCGTTAGTCTAATTGAAACCAATTTTGATACCACCCATTTTTTCCAAAAAGCATTTATTTTAGGAATTACCGATAGCCTTCAAAATGCACAAAATGCAAACCTAGATAGTATTGCATTAAAATTTGCCCAACTTTTTAACTTAGCAGACAAAAGCATATACCAAACAGAATGGATTGCAGAAGTTGCCAAACCGATTTCTTATAGACTACAACAAATAAAAGAAAGCCTTCATATATGGCGATGGGTGCAAAGAAAATCAGAAAAACAAATGCTAGTAGCCAATACAGGTTCTGCCATGCTTCGCTATTTCGACACCATTGGAAACCCTAGTTTAAGTATGCGCATTATCATTGGTACAAGCCACACTCCAACGCCCAGATTAGCTACCCATGTGTACGCAATTACAACATACCCCTACTGGAATGTGCCCTATTCTATAGCAAGCAAAGAAATCTTGCCCAAGGTTAAAAAAAATATTACTTACCTTAAAAAAAACAACTTAGAAGTACTTAATAAAGAAGGCAAAAGCGTAGACCCTGAAAAAATAAATTGGAAAAACATTAGCGAGAGAACCCTACCTTATAAATTTAGACAAGCCACGGGTTGCGACAATGCACTAGGGGTATTAAAATTCGAAATCCGCAATCCTTTTAGTATTTACCTTCACGACACCAACAACCGCAAACTATTTGCAAACAGAAACAGACACCTAAGCCATGGTTGCGTAAGGTTAGAAAAACCCCTAGAACTAGCCATGAAACTAATTCCAGACTATTTTGATAGAGACTACATGGACCTCTGCCTAACCAAAGTAAAACCCCAAAGGCATAAACTCACAAAAGAAATACCCGTAATACTGGTATATAGTTTATCTGATATTAACGAAAAAGGAGAATTGCGCTTTTTCAAAAATGTTTATCAGTTAGAATCCTCAAAAAATTAATGGCTTTTGACTTTTCTGAATAGTCATTATCCTTCTTCTCACTATCTTTTATATTCTATAATTTGGCTATGTTTGATGGCAGGAAATGAAAGACCTAATTACAAGCATTGAAAATCTTTATGAAACATTTGGTGGCTACTCTTCTCAGGGTATACATTATTGCGACTGTGGATGTATAAATGAAAAAGATGTTGAAAGACTTGGTTCAAAAACTTTGAGAGAGCTAGAACAAGACGACTTAATCTCATACCATGGCAGCGCGCTTTATACTTGGGGAGAGGTAGAGCATTACAAACATTTTCTTCCAAGAATATGCGAACTAATCTCAACCTATCGTGACTTTAGTTATGTTACATTAGACGAATTGTTTGCTAAGCTAGAATATGCAGAATGGACCAAATGGCCAGAAAATGAACAACAAGCATTAAGAGAATATGTTGTTGCAGATTGGATTGACTTTAGCAATAAAAATCAATCTGAAATTAACTTACAAATACTGGAAGTGTATGGTAAATTTATTGGCATAAAGGAAGTGCTAAAACTTTGGGATATATCAAATTCTGAAGAAGGAATACGAAACTTTGTTTATTTCTTTTATTGGCATGGGTCACAAATACTATCCAAAGGTGTTCATATTTCGGAAACAAAGTATGAAATTAATTTTCGGGAACGTATTCAGGCTGAAGGGCTAATTTCGAAACTTGAAAATCTGTTTTTTAAAACAGAAGATATAAATCCTGATTACGCGGATAAAATTTCTGTAGTTTTACAAATGCTTGAACAAGAAATAAAAGCCAATATGCTGAAATAACACACTATATTAGAAAATTCCATATACTACTAATAATTCCATATGCAATTAAGAATACTATCACATTCTATTGTGAAATGACGCTATAAAATCCGTACTTTTGCAGCTCTATTTCACATAAACACCTGTAAATGAAAATTGCTGTTGTAGGAGCCACGGGCTTAGTTGGCACAAAAATGTTAGAAATCTTAGAAGAAAGAGGATTTCCTGTAAGTACACTTATACCAGTAGCTTCCGAAAAGTCTAAAGGGAAAAGTATTTTTTATAAAAATAAAGAATATAAAGTGGTTACGGCAAGCGAAGCCATAGCTATGCAACCTGCAATTGCATTGTTTTCCGCAGGTGGAGACACTTCTCTAGAGTGGGCACCTAAATTTGCAGAAGCAGGCTGTACTGTAATAGACAACAGCTCAGCTTGGCGAATGAAAGAGGGAATCCCTCTTGTGGTACCAGAAATAAATGCCTCCTCCTTAAAGCCCAGCGATAAAATTATAGCCAACCCTAACTGTAGTACCATTCAAATGGTTTTGGCGCTTGCCCCAATTCATAAACAACTTGGCATAAAACGCATTGTAGTTTCTACTTATCAGTCGGTAACTGGCACAGGAGTAAAGGCGGTGAACCAATTAATGAACGAAAGAAATGGCTTAGCGGTAGAAGACAAGGCCTATGCCCATACTATAGACCTAAACGTAATTCCTCAAATAGATGTTTTTTTAGACAATGACTATACCAAGGAAGAAATGAAAATGGTGAATGAAACTAGAAAAATTCTAAATGACCAAAACATACAAATAACCTCTACTACCGTTCGTATTCCTGTAATGGGCGGCCATAGCGAATCGGTAAATGTAGAAACTCTTCAAAGTTTTGAAATAGGACAAATAAAAAGTCTGATGGAAAATCAAGCAGGAGTAAAAATCAAAGACAACCCTGCAAAACAAGAATACCCTATGCCAATAGATGCACACAATAACGACTGGGTATGGGTAGGAAGAATAAGAAAAGATTTCAGCCAAGCAAACACTTTCAATGCTTGGATTGTTTCTGATAATCTAAGAAAGGGCGCTGCAACAAACGCCGTACAAATAGCAGAATTTTTGATACAAAACAATTTAATTTAAGAAATGAACAACGGATTTTATACCCTAAAAATAAGCGAAGTAATTCGCGAAACCGATTTAGCTGTTACACTAAAATTTAACCTAAATGCAGAAATGAAAGAAGTTTTTGCATACAAAGCAGGCCAATACCTAACACTTTTAGCCAATATACAAGGCGAAGAAGTAAGGCGTGCTTATAGCCTTTGCACCTCGCCTACTACCGACAACTACATTGCGGTGACTGTAAAAGCAGTGGAAAATGGCAAAATGTCGAACTATGTAAACAAAGAAGTAAAAACTGGTGACGAAATACAAGTGATGCCACCAAATGGCAAGTTTTTTATAGAAGCAGATGCAGCCAAGCAAAGAACCATAATTCTGTTTGGTGGTGGCAGTGGCATAACTCCTCTTATGGGAATTGCAAAAACTATTTTACACTCCGAACCACTTTCCAATATCTATTTAGTATATGCCAATCGCTCTGTGGAAGATGTGATCTTTAAAAAAGAACTGGAGAATATGGAGCAAGAGAATAAGAATAGATTCAAAATTTTCTACTCTTACGACAAAGCACCTATGATGTGGTTTGGTTTAAAAGGTTTTTTAACTGAAAAAACAGTAGGTGAAATACTGAAACATAAAATCGGAATACAATCTGGATCTGCCGAATATTTTATTTGCGGCCCTTCCCCAATGATGGAAGTTGTTAAAAACGGGCTTAAAACTTATGGTATTCCAGAAAACAAAGTGCATACAGAATACTTTGCGGCACCTACAAGTAGCAACAATTCCGAAGCCCTAGAAGGCTCTCCTTCCGCTTTTGCAGGAGAATCACACATTAAGGTAACCCTTTACGGCAAAACCAGCGAAATCCATACAAAAAAGAATGAATTAATACTCGATGCTGCAAATAGAGCAGGCCTACAACCACCTTACTCTTGTACTGTGGGGGTTTGCACTACTTGTAGAGCTAAAGTGCTAAAAGGCGAAGTAAAAATGCTGGAAAGAGAAGGCTTAAGCGATGCTGAAATAGCAGAAGGATACGTACTAACCTGTCAATCTGTTCCTATGAGTGCAGATATTGAGCTGATTTTTGAATAATTATTGCCCCGAGCGGCATCTTGTTCCCTTTTTATTAAATTTGTTGTATTGCTTGGATTTTTTCATGTCTCCAATTTATTGGCGGATTTTCAACAAGTTTCCTACTTACTAGCAATGGAATTGGATTAAAATACTTTTCTTTGCATGGTGTTCCAGCATTCCTTTTCAGAATTTAACCATAGCATACCCAAAGAGGCCAAGATAGGCCTAGCCATAAGTGGAGGTCTAGACTCTGTTTGTTTGCTGCATCTGTTTATACAAAGTGGATATAAAAATCTGCTTTTACTTCATGTAAACTACAACCTTAGAGGAGAGGATAGCCTAGGAGACATGCATTTTGTTAAAAACCTAGCATCGGAATTTGGTTTTGATATTCAAATTCTCCAAACCCAAATTCACTCCAAAACATCTATTCAAGAAAAGGCTAGAAGTATTCGGTATTCCTTTTTTGAAGAACAAAAAGAGAAAAACAATCTGGATTTTATAGCAACAGCACACCACCAAAACGACAGTGCAGAGACTATCTTGTTTAATCTGACCCGCAAAACAGGGGTACATGGGATTATGGGATTAACAAATCATGGTTATATTCTTAGGCCTTTGTTGTTTGCAACAAGAAAACAAATAGAGGAATATGCGATGGAAAATCACTTGCAATGGAGAGAGGATTATAGCAATGCCAAAGATACCTATTCCAGGAATTTTATTCGGCACCATGTGCTCCCACAATTAGAAAAAATACACGAGCAAGCAATCACAAATATTGTAGCTTCAGGGAAATATGTGCAAGAAGAAATAACCCTGCAAAAGTCATTGATAGAAAAAATAGAAAACGATTTATGGGAAAGCAGGTCGGGTACTCATGGCACAATTAATCTTCTGAAAGTAAGAGAATATGAACAAAGCGAATTGCTACTATTTAAAATAATAGAATGCTATGGTTTTGATAGAGAATCCTGTAAAAGCATGTTGGCTGCCCATCCCAAAGCACAAAGCGGCCAAATATGGCATGCACAATCTTGGAAAGCATGCCTTTCTGAACATAAAATTTTCTTACAGTCAGACTCTTTCCCTTTGGTTAAAGAAACTCCAATTCCAATCTCAGAAGAGCCCTTTATATTTAACCATCCATATTTTTCTATGGAATTTGAAAAAACCCTAAAAGCGGTTGTTTCTAAAAGCGAAATAGCAATCCCCTTGGAAGATGCCGCTAATTTAAATATCCGTTTTTATAAAGGTGGGGAAAACATAAGCATGGGCAAAGGCAAGGGTAATAAAAAAGTAAGTGATGTGTTTAGTGAAGGCAAAATTCCTGTTCTGCAAAGAAGGCACTATCCGTTGGTATATATAGCCTCAGAACTGCTTTGGATACCAGGACTGAGAGCCAATCCTGATTGGATTATAAAGGACAACCCAAATAATATTTTGCTTTTCTCCATAAAAACTTTAAACTTGTAACAAAACACGATACAAAAAAATAAATCTATGCTAAGAAAACTACTTTTCCTTCCCTTCTTTTTGGGATTCTTAATCAACAACTTAAATGCTGGCTGCCCTATTGTAAATGTACCTTTAAGCGAAAGAGTGCAAAGCTCAGATATAGTTGTAGAGGCTATTGTAAAAAACAAAGAATCCTATTTCAATTCAGAGTCCAATTTTATTTTTACTGCTTATACCCTTCAAGTTTTTAAACTATTTAAAGGTAAAGTAGAACAACAAGAAATTACATTAATCACAGAGGGTGGTACTGTTGGTTTACAAAGACTAGATGTTAGCCCAGGCTTAGAACCAAGTATAGGGCAAATGGGAGTATTCTTTCTAACCCATAATGTATCTTGGCCTGCTCCAAGTCATGCAAGTAAAACCTATTATAGCAAGGCAGGCCCTTTGGGAATGATTTATTACAGTGAAAACAACCAAAAAGCTTTTGACCTAGTAAACCAGTGGGGTTATGTATCTACAAGTTTTTATCCAGAGCTTTCCAAATACACAGGAAGCTATAGCGTAATACTACAAGTTCCTCAAGAACCAACAGGCAATAGAAGAAACACACCTGTAATTTCCTCTTTTACACCTACAAATATTACCGCAGGAACCAACTCTATACTTACAATTACCGGGACTGGATTTGGAAGCACTAGGGGCAGTGGAAAAGTACAATTTAGAAATGCAGACGATGGAGGTGCGAGCTTTTTAGATGCTTTGCCAAGTGATTACATAAGCTGGAGCGATACGGAAATTAAACTAAAAGTGTTGCGCAGGGAAGGCACAGGAGCAGTAAGGGTTCAAAATTCTTCTGCCAATACAAGCACAAGTTCTAGTAATATTACGGTAAGATATGCTCACCTAAACGTTCAAAGTGCTTTTACTGGACAAGACAATACCTATACCATTTCTCACAAAGACAACAACAATGGTGGCGGCATTTCCTGGACTTGGGATAAATTGTTTTTTGATAGCACTAGAGCTAGATCTGCATTTATTAGAGCCCTAGAAAATTGGCGTTGCAACACCTTAATTAATTGGGACACCATTGGATTTATTCAAAACGATACCAATTTAAAAGACAACAAAAGCATGGTGTTTTGGGATAGTAAAGGATGGTTGCCTAGTTCTACCCTTGGGGTATGTTACTCTTGGTACAATGGGTGTACAGCACAGGGCAACGGCATGCAATGGTATGTTTCTGAGCTAGATATTGTATTTAAAAGGGCCGTAAATTGGCAGTTTGGACCTCAGGCCCCAGCAGGCGGAAGAACAGATTTTGAGTCTGTTGCGCTACACGAACTAGGACACGGACATCAGCTAGGCCATGTTATCAATACCGCTAATGTAATGAATTTTAGCATTGGGCCCAATACCTCTAAAAGATTGCTACAAAGCAACGATACCGCATGCGGCAACTACGTAATGCAAAATAGCACTCAAAGTGTATGTGGATTTGGTCCTATGTCATTAATTTCTCCTGGGAATTGCAGGTTTGAGCCCCTTAGTGCAAACTTTAGTGTTTCGGAAACCAACCCCTGCTTAGGAGACACCGTAATATATACCAGTACTTCTACAGGCAATATCTTGTCATGGGACTGGACCTTTGGAAACGGTGCCGTACCAGCCTCAATCTCCGGACCCGGCCCACACAAAGTGTTCTATGGATTTGGAGGAAATAAAACCGTTTCTTTAACTGTTTCTACCACCACCACTAGCGATGTAAAATCAGTACCTGCAACAGTAACTGTAAAAACACTACCTAGGCCATCTGCTGCTTTTACGGCAACTTACGACAGAGGATGTTCTTATAAAACTAGTATTGCAGCTCCTATTAGCGGCACTACGTATGCTTGGGATTTTGATGGATTGGGTAACTCTTCTGGTAGAGAATCTTCCTTTGCTTTCCCGCAAGGAGGAACCTACAAGATAAAAAGCACTGCCACAAATTCTTGCGCGACTGTTGTAGACTCACAGTTCGTTCATTTAGTATGTACAGATTTTACTAAAAATACCGATACAGCATGTCTTTCTCAAAGTATACTTTTCCAAAACCAAAGCGAGACAGTTCTGGGTATTCAATGGGTATTTGGGGCCGGTGCGACTCCGGGAACAGCTGTAGGAGAAGGGCCGCATAGTGTTAGTTTTTCTAGTGGTGGAAGCAAAGTGGTTTTTGCAACTTTCCAAACCAATGCGGGAATACAAACAGTTTTTGATTCCGTGTTTATTAAAAACGATACTCCAAATGAAGCAGATTTTAGCGTAGAGAATTTAGGTAACCAAACCATACTTTGTACCTCGCTTTCTTCTGGTTCCAACCTAAGTTACATGTGGGATTTTGGCGATGGGGAAAGCTCTAACCAAACCAATCCTACCCATACTTATGCTTCCAGTCCTAGTGGCAAACAACTTAAATTAACTACTTTGAACGCATGCAACGAAGCCGTAAAAAGTGTAACACTTCCAGATTTTACTTCTATTCAAAGCACAGAAAAGGTTTCTTTTAAACTATACCCAAATCCAAATAACGGTACTTTTGTTCTTGAAAGCCAAAGTATAGGAGAAAAATGGGAATGTTTAGACCCTCAAGGAAGAGTAATAAGTTTCGGGAAAATTTCTGAACACCAAACTCAAATAAATTTACCCAAGCTAAGTCCGGGTCTTTACTTTTTTAAGCTAGACAAACAGGTGCTAAAGTTTGAAGTAAAATAGTTTCATCTCAAACATCCACAATGAGAAAACCCTTTTCTTACATCCTTTTTTTATTACTTATTCCTTGTTTTGCTTGGGCACAAAAAGACAACAGTAAAATAAACAACCATTTAGAACTAATAGAAATAGTAAAATGGGGTAATGAAGATACTGTAGCTTACCCGAACTGTAGTTTTGAAATTCTTTCCCAAGCAATACAAAAAGTGGTAATACCTGCAAGTATAAAAGAACCGAAAATTTTTCTATTTACAGTAAATATAACCGAAAAAGGGGTGGCTAGTTTACAGAAAGTGAATTACTTTAGTGACGAACTTAAAGACAGTACTATAGATGCCAAATTCGCGGAAGAACTAAAGAAAAAATTTTCAAAATCATGCCATTGGAAAGCTGCAAAGCGAAACAATAAAACAATAAAAAGCACTATAGAAATTCTTGTTGCTCAAATAGATATGCAAGAGGATTTTGAAATAACAGATACGGAAATGGATGTGGCTATACCAAATCTTAAAGAGTTTGATATTACTCTTATCCCTGAACCAACTACTATTAACTACAATGAAAAGGTATACGATGTGGCGGAAACTATGCCGGAGTTTATAGGGGGGATGGAATCCATGAACGCTTTCATAGAAAAGAACTTTGTAAAAACAGAAGATGCAAAAAGATATTCCATACAAGGAAGGGTAATCATAGAATTTATAGTGCTTAAGGATGGGAGTATCTCAGATGTCAGACCTATACTTCCGGCAAGTCGATATCTTGGCTATGGCTTGGAAGAAGAAGCTATAAGGGTGATTAGAAGTATGCCCAAATGGACACCTGGCAAAATCAAAGGAAGGGACGTGGCTGTGAAAATGGTACTGCCCGTAGTAGTACAATAAGATACGTATTTTTTCTAAAACCCATACTCTCTCGGGTTCAATCTACGCTAGAACATAGCAAAGTGAATCTTAATAAGACTATATTTATTTACCTATTTTTGCCGCATGGAAAAGAAGTTGCGAATTTTGTTTTATTCCCCCCATCCTACCCACGATATTGTTACAGAAGTAGGATATGCTACCCATCAGCGGGAAACAATAGAAGCGCTTCGAGAACTTGGAGCGGAGGTACTGCCTGTAGTATTAGGGGGAACAAGCCTAGAACAAGTTCCATACACCGATGGCAAAGCAATTAGTCCTACAGGAATAAAAAAATGGATTAAAAAGTTAATTCCTAGATATATATGGGTGAGTTTAAAAGACTTTTTATTGTTAAAACACGACAAAAAAGCACAAAGAGAGTTACTAATAGGAATCCAAAGTTTTAAACCAGATTTAATTTATGAACGATCAGAATACCTTCAAGACAGTGCAGTAAAGCCATGTAAAGAATTCAATATACCGTACTTTGTAGAAGTAAATGCACCTTTTGTGCAAGAAATGACCCAAATGGAAGGCTCTAGTATTTGGACAGGCCTTGGACATAAAAAAGAAAAAAAGAAATACCAAGCAGCCAATGCGATTTTCGTGGTATCTTCGGTTCTTAAAGAGTTTTTAGTAAAACAATACTGCATAGATCCAGAAAAAATATATGTTTCCCCAAACAGGATAAACATAGAGCATTTTACAAGCAAAACAAATGACCCACTATCAATCTCGCTTTCTTTTAAAGACCCTTCTTTTCCAATTGTAGGTTTTGTAGGATCTATATTGCCACACCACCACGTAGAAGATTTGCTATCCGCTTTTGAAAAATGCCTAGCAAACGGAGCAAAAGCTAATTTATTGATAGTTGGAGGAGGGACTCTTTTACAGGATCTGCAATCTGCAATTGCCCAGAGTCCATTTAAGGATAACATACAGTTTACGGGGAAAATACCGCATGCTCAGGTGCCTTCCTATATTCAAAAAATGGATATAACTGTTATGCCAGGTTCGAATTGGTATGGGTCACCCATCAAAATATTTGAATATGGTATTCTGGGCAAACTTGTTATAGCACCTAACAATGGCCCAGTATGCGATGTAATGGTATCTAAGCAAGATGGTATTCTCATAGAGTCGGGGACAGAAGCACTTTATGAAGCCTTACAATTTGCCTTACAAAACCCACAAAAGGCAATTGAAATGGGAGAAAATTTCAAACAAAAGATAAAGGAAAAATATACCTGGGAACAAGCAGCGAAAATGATACTAGATGAGTATAAAATTTTGATTAATAGTTAATTATTTGAATTGTAAAACGGAGCGTTTCCCTCAGTCTATATGAGCAGCCAAAGCCATGTAGTCTGTGAATATGCTTTATAGATATTAAACTTTCAGAATTTGTCTTTTGTTCTGAAGAAAAATCCGTAGTCCAAGACTACTATCCATTATAAATCCTTAGAGCCCTTCGGAACTCTAAGGATAGAGGGAGCCCACCCCATCGGTGTCTGAGCGAAGCCGAAGACCGAGGGTATAGGAATACGAATAAACAGAGGTTGTCCCTGCTCTCCAACAATGACGCAAAAAAATCTACAATCTTCAATTGGTCAAAATGGTGATGCGGTTGGTTGGTGGCAAACACCAACCCAAAGGAAAGAAAAATTCGTAGTCCAAGACTACTATCCATTATAAATCCTTAGAGCCCTTCGGAACTCTAAGGATAGAGGGTAGAGGGAGCCTCCCACCACATCGGTGTCTGAGCGAAGCCGAAGACCGAGGGTATAGGAATACGAATAAACAGAGGTTTTCCCTGCTCTCCAACAATGACGCAAAAAAATCTACAATCTTCAATTGGTCAAAAGGTTGATGTGACTTGTCGGTTGGTTGGCGGCAAACACCAACCCAAAGGAAAACTCTAAGGATAGAGAACCATCGGAATTCAAAAGATAAAGGATTCCATTTCTCCAGAGGAGAATAATATTCATAGCCCTGGGGTTTTAACCCATGACAAAAGAATACCCGAAAGGATATCCTCAAAAAATAGAGGACTCCCTTTTCTATTTTATTAAACTAATCGTTCCTTCTTTGGCATGTGTTACCCCGAAAATATCCATAATCCGGATTTTATACAAGTAAATACCTTCAGGTAGAATCTCCCCTTGGTTGTTCACACTACCCTTCCAGGATACCAATGGACTGTCGGACTCGAAAACTTTTGCGCCCCAACGGTCAAACACCTGTACATTATATTTACGTATAGCTCTTCCTATCGGCCGCCATTCTTCGTTCCAATTGTTCCCATCTGGGCTAAAAGCAGTAGGTACAAAAAGCTTAAACACATCGTTTACTCTAGCTATCTTTGTTATAGAACTGTCACAACCAAGACTATTGGTCGCAGTTAATGTAACCAAGTAGTTGCCTGTATCTCCAAATTCTATTTGTTCTGAGTTGTTGTTAGAGAACCATCCTTGCCCAAAATTCCACTGTATAGAACTGGCAAATTTTGAAGTATTGGTAAAAAACACATTTGGATTGTCCAAAGTTGCCTCTAATGGATTAAAAGTAAAATCAGGGATAGGCATTGCCTCCACTGTAATAAGGTCCAAGAATGTGGTATCGTTCTTACAGTTTTTACTATCTATTATTGTTAAATCCACAGAATAAGTACCCGGTTTGGTATAAGCATAACTTGTGTTTGCAAGGTCAGTTGCAAATTTCTTACCCTCAGTTTTCCATTCGGATCGGGTCATAGCTCCGTTTGCTGTTCCTGTCCATTCAAAATTCACCACCCTGTTTTGACAAATAGGATTAGGAGTAGCAGTTATTTCCATGCTTGGCAATGGGTTTACTTGTATTAAAAAACTATCTGTATAAGAATTAGAACAAGCATCCTCTAAAAGGATAATTACTTTTTGAGAATTAGCAGGTATAAAGCTAAAACTAGGTCCAGAACCAATATTGGGATTGTAGGAATAGCTATAAGTAGCTGCAACTCCCCCGCTTGGGGAAACATTTACAGAAGCAGAACTACCTGAGCATACTTCAGGGGTATTGGTAATGGTGAAAGCGAGTGGGGCCCTTACCAAAACAGCGATATTGGCGGTGTCGTTTAACACTGTACACCCATCGCTTAACACTACTTTGTAGGTATTAGAGGTCAAAGGAGAAACAGAATACAAGGAATCAAAAGAGCTGCCATTGTCCCAGTTAAAACTAGCAGCACCAGGAAGCCCTCCGCCTGATCTTGCTTGCAAACCAACAACTTGGCCATAGCAGATACTATCTATGGGGTCTATACTCACTTTTAATGGAGCATAAAGGTCTATATAAATACTGTCTGAGGGAGTTTCTTCAGAGCAATTATCGGTTACACTGATACCATAAAAACCAGCTTGAGTTGGAATAAAATTTTCTGTTATACTTGCGCTATTTCCGGTATGAATCCATTTGATATCATAGGTTAATGGGTTGCCTCCTGTTACAATGCTATTAATTTCAGCAGGGCTACCAATACAAACAGTAGTGTCGGAACTAGTAATTTGTAAAACAAGGGCATCTCTTCTTTCAATTCTAACAGAATCTACGGCGGGTATAGAGGAACAATTGTCCCACAAGTTTAGAACATAAGTGGTACTAATACTTGGATTTGCGAGTAAAAGGCTATCGTTGCTTGCCGTTGGTTGCCATGTATAGGAATAGTTTAAGGTATCGCCACCAGAAGGAATCCCTGCTATTTCTATGGTTTCTCCGGTACACAATATGGTATCTTTGGGCATTACAAGCGACAATGGCGGCCGAACCACAAGGCTAGCGGTATCGGAATAAAATGTACCACATAGGTTTGAAGCATTTACCCTAAACATATTTCCAGATTTTGAAAAATCCACCGAATCTATCTTGGTAATCCATTGGCTATCGCTTGCGGATATATATTGAAAAGTAGTGCCGTTGTTTATACTTTTTTCCCATGACCATACAAAATGGTGAATGCTTTGTAGGTCCACTTCAAAAGAAGCGGTATCGCCTTCGCATAGCAAAAGGTTTTGAGGCATTTGTGTAAACAGAATAGACGTATCGACAAGAATATGAACCGTGTCGGTATATTCAAAACCTCCGCAGCTATTAAAATAGGCATTTCTAAAAAGGAAACGGTTTATATCTGTGATAATACCTGGAAAATGTAAGGTATTACCTTGCTCGTATGGCATTGTATCCCAGCTTACGCCACTATCCGAGCTAAATTCCCAACGAGATTGGGGAAAAGGGCTTGCCGTAGAAGATGAACTTAACAAAACAGACATTCCGGCACATACCGAGTCAGAGAATGGCTGCTGCGTAATCTGAGGCCCAGTATTTGGCCCATTGGGTATGTGTGCTCTGGCAAGGCTTCTAATGCCTTCTGCACCGTTTGAGTCTATCCCCGCTATGGCAAACCAGTATGCTTGTGCATCTGTTAGGTTTTTAACCACAAAAAATGTGTCCTTTGTTGTTCCAATTGCTTCCATTTCAGGGCCTACAAGCATATACACTCTAGCTGCCACAAAATTTGAATCCTTTGGCCAGGTAAGTGTAATTCTCTCGGAGCACAAAATAGCATCAGGTCCTATTGACTTAGGATTTTCCATAATTGTAAATACATTTTGGCTTTGGCTACTAAAGAAGGTGTCTGTAGAAACCACCCTAATAAGAGCGGTATGGGTATGAATGCTTGGTGAAGCATTGTTCCACAACCAACTGTTTACATTACTATCTAAATTAGAAACCAACGTTGTCCATGTTGCACCAGAGTCTGCAGAAAATTCTAGTTTGAGTTTTCCTCTTACATTAAACCCATCCCAAACAATCCTTCTGGCTCGAGAAGCATTGGAAGGTGGGTACCATTTTTCGCCCCCCATAGGGAAAATCATGTTTATAAAAGGTTCCGTTTCAAACCATGTAAGGGTAAAATGAGAAGGGCCACTTGGAACACGCGAACCCAATACCACCACTTTATAATTTCCTGAGAGAGGATTTAAAATTACTACTTGTTCGTTTGTATTTAGAGTATCTATTTTCCTGGTTGCAACAGCTGTAACATTGGTATGGTCTGGCACGTAAGGTCTTATGGTATCTCCATTGGGGTCAATTACCACTAGGTCTAGATCATTAACCAAGGCTGCTCCAGTAGAACTAAGTGCTGGAACATCCATCCAACAAAGAAAAATCTTTAATTCTGCACTATTGTTACTTGAGTTTACATTCAGGGTTCTTACGAAGGAGTCTTGATTGCCTACACTATCTAACACATACCAATTGTTTTCCAATACCCGTGCTGCTTTGTCGCCATCTACCCTGCCATATCCATAGATAAAATCGGGTCCGAAGTTTCCTAAATCAAAAGCAGTATTACAAAGCGCTGCTTTAATGGTATGGAATGCGGGGTCTTGGTTTGCATTTAATTTTCTGTAATGCTCATAAAGCAAAGAACTTGTTCCAGAAACACCTGGGCAAGCCATAGAGGTTCCGTTCATAGAACTATAACCATTGCCTGGCATGGTAGAAACTACATTTACCCCCATTCCGCACACATCAGGTTTTAACCTGCCATCCAAAGCAGGGCCATAAGAATGAAAAGTACTGTTGCCATCGGCATCGGTCACAGCACCAACGGTTAGTACATTTTTAGCGCACTGATAGCCAGAGGCAACTGTTCTGTACCCACCCGGTATACAATTGCTACTACGGGCATTGCCATTTGCATACACATGCAGTAAATAAGGATTGTTATTAACCAACACATCCAAGCCATAGCTGTTTCCATCGTATCTGCCTCTTACAGTACAGGGGTCCCCTGCGGGGGTGTAACCATAAGAATTTTGAGTAATTACATAATTATATTTGGATAAATTAGTATCCATTTCCATTACTACATTGCCTATAAAATCCCATGCAAAAAGCTGAGACTCCGGTGCCATTCCCCTAGAATAAGGATTCAAATTTCCTGCACCCAAAACGGTTCCCGCAACGTGTGTTGCATGGTTTGCCCCTGTGCCTGCCACAAAAGGATCTATGTTTTTTGTTCGCCCCTGTAGGTCTATATGTACCCCAAGTCCTGCACCATCCCATTCCCCAAGTATCACTCCTTTGCCTTTTAGACCCCTATTGCCGGGCAACATGTTGTTTAAAATATTTGCTCTGTGAAGAACTGTTCCTGGCAAATTATAGCTTTCGTTTTCTGGTGCCGCTGCCTCTATATATAAGATGGTAGCCAATTGTTCTATTTGCCATAACCTAGACCCATGAATTTTAACCCCAATATGGCCCATGCTACTGTGTTTCCATACCACCTCTATGCCCTTGGATTGAAGAGAATATATTGCTTCTTGAATATCGGAATGAGGAAAAGTTTGAAGCGTTAAGCTTATTTCATTTTGGGTATAGTTTGGTGTTTTTTCAAAAACAAAAGCGTCAGTTTTTACTTCTTTTGGTACAGGAATAAGGGTTCGAATAAGGGAAGAATGCAATGACATTACTTTAGAGGCTGGGCAAACCACAGTGTATGTATTTTGCTGAATATACATTCCTAAACGAAAGCCTTTTTCCTTTAGTTCTTTCTTTTGATTTTCGTTGGGTATTTGATAAAACTGAACGAGCAAATAATAATTGTCTCCATATCTGGCACTTTGAAGCAAGCTATCGTTAGTTTGTTGCCCTTCTTTGGGAGGCGCAATGGTTTTATTTCTAAATTTTATAGAATAATCTTGCCCAAACAAAAAGTTGGAAAGGAGTAGAGCAAGAACCAATAATTGTAGTCTTTTTTGCATAGTTATGCCTTTAAAAGGAATGCAAAAATACGAAAGAAATTGTAATCTATTAAACCTAAATTATACATCCAAATAATTTGCGCAAGGGAATACAAATCCAAGACTTTAAAAAGAAGTAGATGATTTTTTTGTAGCCAAACTAAGTATCAAATCTGATTTTTCTCGAGATACGCAAAGGATAAAAAAATAAAACACATTCTTAATGCTGTTCTATGTTTACTATCCCATAGATTTTTTAAAAAAAAGGCTACCTTTGAAGCCCAAACCCAACATAGAAACTACTCCTTGAAAAACAAGCACTCAACTATACTTGAGCAGATTACACTAGCCAAAGAAAAGGGTAAAAAACTGTTGTCGGTACTCATAGACCCCGATACCGACGAGTTGATTTTAAACCAAATGTTACACGAAGCAGAAAAAGCTTCTGTAGATTATATATTTGTTGGGGGCAGTTTACTTTACAAAGGCCAAATGGAAATATGTTTGGAAATGTTGCAAAGCAAAACCCATATTCCCTTGGTTATTTTCCCAGGGAATGAATTACAATTTTCGAATAAAGCAGATGCAATTTTATTTTTATCCTTAATTTCAGGAAGAAATGCCGACTTGCTCATAGGCAAACACGTACAAGTTGCTCCATTTGTAAAACAAAGTGGAATAGAAGTATTGCCAACAGGATATATGCTTATAGACAGTGGCAAAGCAACCACAGCAAGTTACATAAGCCAAACACAGCCTATACCCTACAACAAGCCAGGAATAGCTATGGCTACTGCTATAGCTGGAGAATTACTTGGTCTTAAACTCTTGTATATGGACTGTGGAAGCGGGGCCGAAAAGCCAATCTCTGAAGAAATGTTGCATTTGGTTAGACAACATTGCAGCTTACCTATTGTTGTAGGAGGCGGGGTAACAACTCCAGAACAAGCTTCTGTATTGTGGAAAAGCGGGGCCGACATGGTGGTATTAGGAAGTGTTTTAGAAAAAGACCCTTCTTTGACTTCTGCATTTACCAAAAAACGCAACGAGTTATCCTTGTTAAGTTGATAAAGTACAAGAAAGGATTAATTCTTTTCAAACCATTCTAAAACCTTACGAACACTTCCAAGTTCTAGTAATTTATTTTTAGCTAAAGTAGAATCCATATTGGTTTTTTCTAGAATCATTTTCACCCCCCTTTCAATTAGTTTTTGGTTAGACAATTGCATGTCTACCATTTTATTTCCTTTTACTTTACCTAGTAAAACCATAGTGCTAGTTGTAAGCATATTAAGAACAAGTTTTTGTGCTGTTCCTGCTTTCATGCGGGTACTTCCGGTAACAAATTCTGGACCAGTAAGGACTTCAATAGGGAACATGGCCTCTTGGGCTATACTACTGCCACCATTGCAAACTATGCAAGCATTGGCTATGCCTTGGCTGTTGCACGCTTGCAGTACACCAAGTACATAGGGAGTTCGGCCGCTAGCACTTATGCCTACCACAAAGTCTTTGTTGCTTATTTGGAATGCTTGAAGGTCTTTCCAACCTTGTGTTGTATCGTCTTCAGCAAATTCTACCGCTTTGCGTATTGCACCATCTCCCCCAGCTATAATCCCAATCACCAAATCGTGTGACACACCGTATGTAGGAGGGCACTCACTTGCATCTACTATACCCAAGCGCCCGCTGGTACCTGCTCCTAAATAAAACAATCTGCCTCCTTCTTTCAAATTTTTTACGATCTGAACCACAGCTTTTTCTATCTGTGGGATTGCTTTTTGCACAGCTTTTGCAACTTTTTGGTCTTCTTTGTTTATTCCTTCAAGGATTTCATGCGCTTGCATGCTTTCTAAATTGTCGTATAAAGAGTCTTGTTCTGTATGCATTTTTATGGTTTGGGGTTTTCGTCTTTCGTGGTCCAATATACTTCCTTATCTTTTAAAAAATCCAAGTTGCAGCCATTTTCTTTTACAAATACACTGTCTATTACATATACAGCATTGGGAAATTCCATAGCAACCTTTTCATCTATACAGCCATTTTCTTTTAGGCCAAGAGTGGTTTTATATACTTCATAAGTAGACAAAGGCAATCTGCTTAAATATCCACCCACAATTGGTTTCTGATGTTCCAATTGATAATACAAATGGTTGCTATTAAAACTTCCATACCCCCTAAGTCCATCTCTCAAACCGGTGGGAATAGGAACAAGAACCTCGGCCTTGGAGTTTTTCACTTTTGGGACCCAAGCAGGCATATTCTGTCGTTGCAGTAAACTGTGTTTTTGTGGCAGAAACTCTATAAGTAAAACAAAAAAAAGAGCTATGGGAAGCCACTTTAAACCCTTGTTTAATGCAAAAGGCAATGCAACAGAAATGGGCAAAACCAATCCAAGCATTAGTACAAACCTAGGAGGAACATGTACATGGTTAAAGAAGGGCACAAAATGCAAAACCGAAGTGGGTAGATTAAATATTTCTTTACCATAAACCTTTAGTGCAGGTATACACAGCATAGCAAAAACCAATGAAAGAAAAGAAAAAATACCGAGTTTGTTTTTTTTCTGTATAAACAAAATAGCTGCAAAAATGGCAACCAAAAGGAAGCTCCAACCCAAGAACATTTCGTATTCTATGCTATAAGCATAAGGCTGAATAGTATTTTTTATATCCCACAATGCCTTACTTCCAAACCAAGCGCTATTGTGAGAGGGGATGGCATATTGCAACAAATCTCCACCCAACCAAAAAGCGGCGTTGTCGTCAAGCGAAAGCCTTAGTAAACGAACTACAAAGTGAGTGATTACAAGAACTGCGATAGTTTTTAGCCAAAAAGTAAAAGAAGTAAAACGAAAAACTTTGCCTGCCACAAAAGCATTGTATAGCCATACAAACATGGCCAAATAGAGCATAAAAAAAGTGGTGTAGTAGTCGCTCAAAAAAGCAATAATCCCTAAGCCAAAGGACCATAACAACCATTTTGCATGAACTTTATTGGGCCAAAATTTCCCAGGAGAAAAATCAAAACTTTGAAAAAAACTTAGTGCAAAAAAAGGAATAGTGGCGGTGAGCATAAGATTGAAATGTTCTACCAAGTGCGCTGTTTTGTATGGGCTAAAAGCAAAGAAAAACCCTGCAAGAAAACTCCAATACACGTTGCCACAAGACCTATATGCTAACAAAAAAGCACCCAAACCAGACAAAATAAAACTAAGGCCCAGAACTATATTTACAGAAAGTTCGGGTTGGTTTATGACTAAATTAAACAATGAAAAAACCAAGGTGTTGGAATGCATGATAAGATTACCGCCAACGGGTGCTATTTGCCTGTAGGTATAAAAAGGATTCTCGTGTGCTTCTATGGCGCTACTAAATTGGTGAACATTCCAAACAAATACAGGAGGGTCTCCATTTTGTGCTGGAGAAATAAAGGCGGCAGAAAAATTTTCTACAAGCGGAAAACTATACAACACAAAAACCAAGAGGTACAAAAAAGCGCTAACCCATGCAGCTTTTTGAGGCGCTACGCCAAATTTTATGCCTAGGTGAGTATTGATTTGCATTCCAATTTGTAAGGCACCAAAATTCAATTAAAATTTGCGGATAAAAAAATGGGAATATACACTATGTGAAATGTATGGCGGAGAATTACTCCAATATCAGATGCAATATATTGTCTGATTTTTGTTGTAAGAGAACATTTCTTTCGTTTGTAATTTCCTGAGGTATAGTTTCTTCTGCATTGTAAATACTTACCAAACGCAGTCCTGTTTGCATTTTTACATCAAATGCCATGGCAAAATCTTTTTCTAATTGGACTACTTTTCTGTCTTCAAAATCAAATAAAGCACTAAAACTAATAGCAGAATTTTGCATTACATTAATTCGCACTTTGTTTACCGCAAAAATCCTAAATATTTCCTGTAAATTATTTTCAGCAATGAAGGAAAAGTCCTTGGTTTTAAGGGTAAGCAAACATTGGTTTTCCTTGAAAATATAGCAAGGAATATTGTTTGCCATTGCCATGTTTTCGCTCACCACGGTTCCTTCTGCTTCGGGGTTAACAAAGGATTTTACGTGTAAAGGTATATTCTTGCTCTTTAGGGGCTGAATAGTCTTAGGGTGTATTACACTTGCTCCATAATATGCAAGTTCTATTGCTTGGTCAAAAGTTAGGGTGTTGAGTTTTATAGCATTTTCCAGTTTCTTTGGGTCCGCATTCATTACGCCTGCTACGTCTTTCCATATAGTTACACTTTCTGCATCCAAGCACCAAGCGAAAATAGCAGCACTGTAATCAGAACCTTCCCTACCTAGGGTGGTGGTTGCATTTTCCCTATCTTTTCCTATAAACCCTTGCGTAATAATCCGGTTTTTTTCTGCAAAAGGCTTCAGTTTTCCTGATACTATTCTCTCTGTTTCGGACCAATTTATTCTACCTTCTCTGTAGTTGCTATCTGTAAATATAAAGTTCCTAGCATCTACCCATTTGTTGTTTATCCCCTGACTTAGCAAGTAAGCACTTACAATTTTGGTAGAAATAAATTCACCATAACTTACTATCTGGTCATAAATAAAATCAAAATCATCTTTGCCCACTTCTTTTTCTATCATGCATTCTATCTCCAGAAACAAATTGTCTAATTCATTAAAAATAGGATAGTTTTTGTCGTCAAAAAGCTGATTTGCTATGTTATAATGAAAATCCTTGAGTTCTTTTAAGATGCTAAAAGTTTGGGTATTCCCTGCAAAATATTCTTTTACTAAACTTTCCAATAAATTGGTAGACTTGCCCATTGCAGAGATTACAACCAAGAGTTTATCTTGGCTGTAGCTATTTAAAATATGGGCTACGTTTCTTACAGAATCTGCGTCTTTTACGGATGCGCCACCAAATTTGAAAATTTTCATAATAGTTAAAGTATCTGTGTTATTTTTGCTGCCTGCAAAAGTACATTCAAAAAATGAAAAATTCAGTAATTACCCTTGGACAATTTATTATTGACCGCCAACAAGAGATTCCAGATGCTAAAGGTTCTTTTTCTGACATATTTAGGGCTCTTGAGCTTGCCTCTAAGCTTGTAAATAGAGACGTTAGAAAAGCGGGCTTAGTAGATATACTTGGTAACCACGGCAGCACCAATGTGCAAGGAGAAGAGGTTAAAAAGCTGGATGTAATTGCAAACGATACATTCAAAGTTTTTCTTGAAAAAACAAGAGAAGTGTATGCTATTTGTTCTGAAGAAGAAGACGAAGTATATTGGTGTAAGAATGCAGAGGATGCTAAGTACATAGTATGCATGGACCCCTTGGACGGTTCTTCGAACATAGATGTAAATGCCTCTATTGGCACCATTTTCTCTTTGTTTAAACGCACTTCTAACGAAGCAGTATGTAACACCGAAGAAGTACTACAACAAGGGCTAACTTTAGTTGCAGCGGGGTATATAATATATGGATCAAGTACCATGTTGGTGTATACCAGTGGGAATGGGGTAAATGGATTTACACTAGACGACTCCATTCACGAATATTGCTTAAGTCATCCAAATATTCAAATACCTAAGGATGGTAAAATTTTCTCTTTGAATGAAGGCAATTACCATGATTTTCCAGAAAATGTTACAAACTATATAGCCAAATGTAAAGAAAGAAAATACACTGCTCGTTACATAGGCTCAATGATAGCAGATTTCCATAGAAATCTGTTAAAAGGTGGAATTTTCATTTACCCTCCTACCGCTTCTGCACCCAATGGCAAACTTAGGCTCCTTTATGAATGCAGCCCTTTGGCATTTATTGCAGAACAGGCAGGAGGAATGGCTACTACAGGTACTCAAAGAGTTCTGGAAGTAAAACCAGAAAAACTTCACCAACGTGTGCCTTTGTACATTGGTTCCGAAAACATGGTGTTGGAAGCTTTAAGCAGCTAAGAGTTTTTCGCCAAAAAATAGTACCCACTTTTTATCCTTTTACTTTACATTTGTAGTATGCTACAAAATATATTTCACCTTCTTCTTTCTGCAGATCCACACAGCAAAAATTTTAAATATTTGCTCATTGCTTCAGAAATAGGGGTTACCCTAATAGTTTTTGTAGGTTTTTATTTTGTGTTTAACTCTTTTAATAAAAAAATGAAAAAACACAAAGAAGAGAATCCCGAAATCTTAAGTAGGTCTAAAGAGCAAAAATCTGACCCTAGCTTATGAGTGTAGATTTTTCAGACACTTTAGTAGTAGGTATTTCCTCTAGAGCGCTTTTTGATCTAGAAGAGGAAAACAAAATATTTGTTGAACAAGGGGTAGAAGCTTACCGCGAATTTCAAACCCAAAACGAAACCAAAGCTTTAGAAAAAGGCACTGCTTTTTATTTAGTAGAAGCACTGCTAGCGCTAAACAAGCAAAGCGAGCAGCAATTGGTAGAAGTAATTGTAATGAGTAAAAATAGTCCAGAAACTGGATTAAGAGTGCTGCATTCTATAGAACATTATGGACTTCCCATCACTAGGTCGGCTTTTGCAGGTGGCGAACCTTTGGCCAATTTTATGGAAGCCTTTTGCGTGGATTTATTTTTAAGTAAAGACGACAAAGATGTACAAAGCATTATAGACCAAGGCTTTGCTGCTTCTGCTCTAATATACGACCCTCCAAAAGAATTTAATCCAGAACAGAACACTGTGCGTATCGCTTTTGATGCAGATGCGGTTTTGTTTTCGGACGAAAGCGAACAGATATACAAGAAAGATGGATTGGAAGCTTTTTTACAAAACGAAAAAGAAAACACACACATTCCATTGAAAGAAGGGCCATACAGTAAATTACTCAAAACCCTTTCTACTATACAACACAAAATGGGTAAAGGCTTAAACCAAGCACCACTTAAAATAGCCATAGTTACAGCACGCAGCAGTCCTTCCCATTTTAGAGTAATTCAAACGCTGCGCGAATGGCAAGTAAATGTAGATTCTATTTTCTTTTTAGGAGGTATGGCCAAACACAAGGTCTTAAAGGCCTTCAATGCACATATCTTTTTTGATGACCAAGAAGTGCATCTAAAAGATACCTCTATGCATATTCCTGCAGGAAAAGTACCCTATAAAAGCGATTCTCCACTTCACCCAATAAACAAACATTAATTTTGAAAGACGAACTAATTATACACGGCATTCATCCAGTTATGGAGGCTCTAGACAATCCTGATAAAGTAGAAAAAGTTTTTGTAAAAGACGATTTTTCGGGACAAGCCCTTAAAGACATTATTAAAAAAAGCCGTTCTCTAAAAATTCCTTGCTTTGTGGTTCCTGTTCAAAAAATAGACCGCTTAGCAAATACCAAAAACCACCAAGGGGCTATTGCTCAATTGTCTTCCATAGAATTTGCAGATCTAGAAAATTTAATTCCAGCCATTATGGAAAAAGGGGAAGACCCAAAAATCATTGTACTAGACGGAGTAACCGATGTTCGTAATTTCGGTGCCATAGCCAGAACAGCTGAATTCCTAGGCTTTCATGCCCTGGTTATACCTGCTAGAGGAAGCGCTAGAATAAACGACGACGCCATGAAAACTTCCGCAGGTGCCTTAAATAAAATACCCGTGTGCAGGGCCTCTGTTCTTAAAAATGCAGTGTTTTATATGAAACATTCTGGCATTAAAATAATAGGTGCTAGCGAAAAAGCAGAAAATATTTCTTGGCAAGAAGACCTTACGGGACCTATAGCCTTGGTAATGGGTTCAGAAGATACAGGTATCTCCAATGCCATTCTAAAGCTTTGCGATGGCTTGGTTAAAGTGCCTTTGTTGGGACAAGTTAAAAGCTTAAATGTATCGGTTGCCGCAGGCATGATAGCTTATGAAATAAGCAAACAACATAGTAAATAGTAAATAGTAAACTACTCCCCTTTCTTTCTCTCTTGTAACTCCCCTTTTTCTATCTCCCAAAATTTATTTGCATACTGATAGGCTAGCTCGGGTTCGTGGGTAGACATGATTATAATTTTCTGTTCTTCTCTCGCAACATTTTGTAACAACTCAAAAAGCATTTTTTTGGAAGGGTAGTCCAGAAATGCGGTTGGCTCATCCAGTATCAATATGTGTTTGTTTTGCAGCAATGCCCTGGCAATCATTACCTTTTGGAATTCGCCGTCGCTTAGCGTATCCACATATCGCTTTTCGTAACCTTCCATCTTCATTTTTTGCAAAATGCTCTGTATTTCCCTAGGGTCTTTATCTAATTGCTTTAAAAAACTCTCTGTTCCCAAATACACTAGTTTTTCAACTGTAAGGTAGGGAATTAAAGGCCTCTGGGCAAAAACAAAAGCACACTCAGAAGGATGTACCCCAGAAGAAATAGAACTAAAAATGCTGCCTGACAGAGGTTTTTCTATAGCCCCTATTACCCTTAGCAAGGTAGATTTGCCTGTGCCATTTGCTCCCAACAAAGCAACAAAATCACCCAATTGAACCTGGGTAGAAAAAGCATGGCTTAGCAAGGCATTGCCATTATAACCCCAGGTTAGGTCTTGTATATGTAGATTAAATTTCTCCATACCTTTTGGTGTTTTTTGACAAGATAACCCATAACACTACAGGGCCACCAAGTATAGAAGTTAAAATATTGATAGGAATAACCTGATTGCCTAAACCAGCATGAGAAATGGTGTCGCTAAGCACAGCTATAATTGCACCTAAAAGCAAAACCACCCAGAACAATTGCTTGTGTTCGTGGGTTTTAATTAAAAACCTAGATACGTGAGGAACTGCCAAGCCAATAAAAGCAATAGGACCACAAAAGGCGGTGATTACCCCGCTTAAGAGACCAGTAGCTAAGATGGTAGCGGTGCGGAATTTCCGCAAGTCCAATCCCATAGACTTCGCATAAAGATCTCCTAAGAGATAGATGTCGAGCTTGTGGTGCAGAGTGTACACACGCCAGAGTGAAAATAACACTACCACAACCATAAAAAATAAGGAAGGAACAGATACCTGACTAAAGGAACCCATACCCCAAAGAACAAACTCCTTTAATGCACCAGGACTAGCAATGAAACTAAGACCGCTTTGCAAAGCTCCCAATATTTGACCTAAAATCAACCCTAATATCAAAACAGAAAACCCCGAGTGCAGTTTTTTGGATGACCAATACATGGCAAAAAGTATAAAAAACGAACCAATAAGGGCGGCAAAGCCTACACCTAAAGCATACAGTAGCGGATACATAGCAAAAGCAGCGAGAGATGAACCCGCCAATACGAATAAAGCAACCCCAAAGGAAGCCCCAGAACTTATTCCTAAAACATAAGGACCAGCAAGAGGGTTTCTAAAAAGAGTTTGCATTAAAAGTCCGCTACATGCTAGCCCAGCCCCTGCCAATATTGCAGCTATAAGCTTCGGAATTCTATATTCCCAAAAGATTACACCCCAAGTAGGATTCGTGTTTTTGTTTTGCAATATCTCAAGTATCTCCTTAAAACCAATTTCTTGGCTCCCTATACTTAGGTTTATAAAGGATATAAACAGCAGTATAGAACTTAAAAAAATAGGATATCTCTTGTTCAAAGCAATTAGTGGCTACAAAGAAATGCAAAGCAAAGCAAAAAGTAAGATATTTTTATCCCAAATTCAGCATTAGAATTTTCTTATGCTTAAATGACGAATAAGGGAGAATCTATTGGTGATAGTATTCGCATACCCCCCATTGTCATCCTGAGTGGTT
>DIUJ01000019.1 GCA_002422315.1 Bacteroidetes bacterium UBA6161 | reverse complement strand
AAAAAGTTGTGGACAAGTCAGGAAAGAATACATGATGTAATGTTGCTTAAGTTTACTTACTAAAAGTATACTTAGATAATAAAATATAAATCCCTTTGGTATAAATACCAGGGGGATTTTTTGTTTTTATAGTATACTAAGAATTATCACTATTGTAATAAAACTTATAATAATTCCTGCAACAGCTAAGCCTTTTAAGCCGTTATTTAATCCAATAAATCCGAAAACCAGACCTGCAAGTGCAAACAATATGGCCCCAAAAGGTATAATAAGTGAAACAATTGATAATACAAAGGAAAGGATGCTATATCCCCCTGAATCCTCTTCAGCGCTTTGATTTTCTGTTGGAGGTAGATTGTTGTTCACAGAACTTGAGCTTGGATTGTTGGTAACGATTGGCGCTTGAGCTTGAGGTGCTCGATTAAAAATTTCTTTTTTACCATTGCGGTATTTAATCATAAATATATCTGAAATCTTTTTTGTATAAGTAGGACCATCTAAATAGTCACATTTTTTAAATTTTACGAAATCATCTGAAATCTCTATAACATTTGCTTCTATTTCGGTCCCATCTTTGTACAAAATCCAATCGCATTTTAAAGGAATTGTATTAGAATCATTTACTACTTTTAGTCCCAATTCTTTATCGTTTATTAAACTAGAAAAGTTTTGCTCAATATCGCTTGCTATCAATTGTTTTTTGTCTTCTTTACCATAAGTTTTTATATTTCTAGATGTCTTGTCTTCATTTGATTTTAGGTTAAATGATTTGTAGTTAATAGAATAGCCTCTGTTGTAAGTGCGTTTGTCTAGGCTACAAGAGCTACTGAGTAATATAAAAAAGACCGTAGATAATAATCCTAAAAATAAAAATTTCTTATGCATAATTTTGTTTTATACAAAAGTAAATTTTTTCTTGAAATTAGGAAATGTGATTTTGGATTTTTTTAAGAGCTATATAGTTGTTAATTTTACAGTTTTCTTATGTGTTTTTTACTGAAATTTATCTTGAACAGAAGTGAAAAGATAAAATAAATTTCAAGTAGTTATTGCCAACTATGTTTATATCGAAAATATAACTTGATTAAAAAGAATCTAATAGTTTTTAATATTTGAAAACTATCGTAGTATAAAATACCTCCCCTTTGTACTTACCAATTAGCTAATTTCAGAAGAGCTTCTTTGAATCTTGTTTTTGGGAGGAAATTGTTTTCTAGGTCTTTGGCTAGAGGTACTGGGGTATCTAAGCTACCTATTCTTACCACAGGGGCGTCTAGGCTTGTAAAGCAATGTTCGCCTACCCAGGCAGCTATTTCTGCACCTATGCCTCCGGTTAGAGTGTCTTCGTGCAGCACCAAGCATTTGCCAGTTTTTAAGACAGTATTTTGTACACTTTCTTTATCCCAAGGCAATAAGGTTCTAAGGTCAATTATCTCTGCATTTATACCGAGTTCTTTGCAAGTATCTATAGCCCAATGCACTCCCCATCCATAAGTTATAATACTTATTTCATTTCCTTCTTGTGCTATTGCTGCTTTGCCTATTGGGAGGGTATAGTAGTCTGAAGGAACACTTCCAGAAATGCTTCTATACAATGCTTTGTGTTCAAAGAAAAGCACAGGATTGGGGTCCTCGAAAGAGGCACACAAGAGCCCTTTGGCATCAAAAGGATTGGAAGGGTAAACTAGTTTTAAGCCTGGTACATGAAAGAACCAAGCTTCTGTACTTTGGGAGTGGAAAGGTCCCGCACCAACTCCCGCACCTGTTGGCATTCTAACCACTACATCAGAGGCTTGACCCCATCGGTAGAAGGATTTTGCCATATTGTTTACTATCTGGTTGAAACCACAGCTTACAAAATCTGAAAATTGGATTTCTACTACAGATTTCCAACCTCTAATACTCATACCATAACCTGCACCTAGTATAGAACTTTCGGTTATGGGCGTATTGCGAATTCTGTCTTTGCCAAATTCTTTGTAAAAGTTTTCAGTTATTTTAAAAACACCTCCATATTCTGCTACATCCTGGCCCATAATGACAGATTTTGGATGCCTTTGGAAACATTGTTTTAAACCATCTGAGATTGCATCCACGAGTCTTTTATCTTCTACTTTGTCTAGATTTGCTTGTGTAATTTCTTGAACATGCGGCGCATATACATCTGCCAATTCTTCTTCTACATCTGCTATTATTTCCTCTTCTTCAAAAACTATTTTAAGTCCTTCTTCTATAACTTTTTTGTGTTTACTTTCTATTTCTTCTTTTATTTCTTGGGTTAAAATTCCCATTTTGAAGAGGTAGTTTTCATAATTAGAAATGGGGTCTTTTTTTGCCCACATATCAAAAAGTTCTTGAGGCACATACTTTGTACCCGAAGCTTCTTCATGTCCTCTCATTCTAAATGTCATACACTCCACAATTGCAGGTCTTGGAGATTGTCTTAGCGATTCTGCTATTTCAGAAATTCTGGTGTAGGTATCTATGATATTGTTTCCATCTATTTGGTATGCTTCCATTCCATAGCCTATGCCTTTGTCTATAAACTGCTTGCATTTGAATTGTTCGTTGGAGGGAGTAGAAAGTCCGTAGCCATTGTTTTCTATAAGAAATATAACAGGGAGGTTCCACACAGCAGCTACGTTCATAGCTTCGTGAAAATCTCCTTCGCTTGTGCCACCATCGCCACTAAATACCAAACTAACTTGTTTTGTATTCTCTAATTTTTCTACCAATGAGATTCCGTTTGCCACCCCAAGCATAGCACCAAGATGAGAAATCATACCTACTATGTGGTATTCGTTGGTTCCAAAGTGAAAGGAGCGGTCTCTGCCTTTTGTAAAACCACTTTTTTTTCCTTGCCATTGGGCAAATAGTTTAGTAAAAGGGATATTTCGAGTAGTAAAAACACCTAAATTTCTATGTAGCGGTAAAATGTATTCCGTAGGTTTTAGAGCCATAGTAGCTCCTACAGAGATAGCTTCTTGACCCATCCCAGAAAACCATTTGCTTATTCTACCTTGACGGAGTAGAACCAACATTTTTTCTTCGATTAGTCTAGGGTAAACTAAGTTGGAGTATAACTCTATAAGTTTCTCATTACTTAAATTTTTTTTGTCAAAAATCATCTCTTTTGTTGCCTTTATTTATCGGGCAAATGTAATGAAAATGTATTGCCAATACTACAACAAAAAAGCCCTTAGAGGGCTTTAAAATACTAGTCTTTCATGTTGTAATATTCTTTCAAAGGATCATCTAAGCTGGAGATCCATGTTCTTTTTTGTATATCGAAACTTACATGTTCATCTGGGAATTCTATCCATTCTTCTGTGCCAGAATTTTGGTTGTAAAAGGGAGTCAAATCTTTGCCTTCTAGGAGTAAAGTAAACAGTTTGTCGCCTTTGGTTTTAAGCTTCTTTTCCTCCATTTTCCATGTTCTAAACACTTCTTCATAGTGTGTAATTTCTCCGTTTACATCGGTTTTGAAACGGATAGCGGTAGCTGCTTTTTTTAGTTTAATACTAGGCATAATCCTATAGGTTAGCGCATAAGAAAAATCATCTGTATGTTTTTTTACAAAATAAACTAACTCAATTCTTTTTTCTTCTTTAAGGTAGAAACTATCAAAAGAACTTTGGAATTTTGTTTCTTGTGTTGCTTTTGGGGCAAGTTTTCCATGGTGTCGAATAATGGAATGTATAAAGTCTGTTTTTTCGCTTAATTGAAGAGTTTTATTCGCATCAAAATTTTCTAAATTGATGTTGTTTTGGGAGCAAGCAAGGAGCAAAAATAGCGCCAATGCAGAAACCATAAAGGAGGATATTTTTAAATTTTTCATTTGGTTAATAGGCTTTATAAAAAAAAAGACCTGCCCTCCCGTAGGAGGACAAAGTCTTTTTTGAAAACGAGATCTTTATATTGTGTTTAATCAATGTTTAATTAATAGGCTTTATCCACTGGATTAAATTCTGCCCAACCAGCAGCCCAGTTTGTTGAACCAAATGCACCAATATGTTGCACAGATTTGTTGAAGAAACTACTTCTATTGCTTTCGTCAAACTTAGGGTGAGTAAAGCTAGCACCACTTGTAAGAGTTCCAGAAGTTACAGTAAAGTCTGGAGAGGTAGCATAACCAGTTGCTAAAGCACCTTTAGGGAAGAAAATGCTAGATTTAAATCCAAGAACTGTACTCAATGAATCAGAGAAAGCACTAACTCCTATTGTAGTATTGTTTGCAGTCCAATAATTTTTCACACTGTCTGCAACTACGCCAGAACCAACAGCATAACTAGCGCTAGATCTTGCAACAAGTATATTGTTTACAAGGGCACCATTTTGTTTTACACTGTATTGTTCGTAAACAGAAGGTTGGTTCATTCTAACACCAATTGGGAAACCAGTGAAAACAGAGTTTGCAATTGTAACAGCAGTTCTTCTTCTAAGGTCAATTGCATGAGCAAAGTTTGCATTGCTTACAGAGCTACCATTAAGGATTGGTCCTATTACAGTAACGTTTGAGAAAGTACCAGTAGTGTATGGCTCAACATCGTTGTCGTTTGGTCCATTGTCGCACTCAAAACCATTAGATTGAGACTGGTCTGCAAAACCTGGGTAACGGTTAGCTAGAGCAAACTGAACGTTTCCGCTGTATCCAAAGTCTACGTCAAAGTCGTCATCCCAAGTAGCATGAGAGATAAGGTATTTACCATTGTTAGTTCCACCAAACCACTCAAAACCATCGTCTCCACCAAAGGATACCATTACGTATTCCATAGTAGTACCGCTTCCAAGAGCACCCATAGTTATAGAGTTAGTTTCGTTGTTTGGAGTTAATTCAATACCTGCAAACTCAACTCTCACATATTTTAAAGTACCAGAACTCTCAGTATTGTTAGCAGAACTATTTAAAGTACCAAAAGTTACTGCAGGTGTAATACCTTCAATTGCTGGGTCAGGTTGGTTAGTGTTAGCTCTTCCTAGCATTACTAAGCCTCCCCAGTCGCCTCTGTCTCTAATTCCAGCTTCTTGGTTAGAAGTAAATACAATAGGTTTGTCTGCTGTTCCAACTGCTTCTAATTTTCCACCTTTGTCAATTACTAATACTCCTCTTGTTCTTTTGTCACCAAAAACTACAGTTCCTGGTTGAACGGTTAATACTTTACCATCTCTTACAAAAACTTGCCCTTTAATAAGGTATTTTTTGTCGGCAGTAAGTGTTTGAGTTTCCAATTCACCACTAAGTTCTACAAGATTGTTAGTGTCTGGAGTTGGTGGTACAATAGGTTCTTCGTCTTTACATGAAGTTGCAAATAATAATGCTGCTCCAATTAATAACATTGTTTTTTTCATAGTTTTAATATAGTTTATCTTTTGGTTTTGTTTCCTGATATGTCAAAGCTAAAGCCAAAGCTGAAGTAAGAACCTCTTCTGTAGCTTACTATACTGTGGTCTTTATCTGTAATTTTTTCGTCTCTATCTGAGTCTTGGTAGAATCTGTATGCAAAGTTTAACACGTCTTGAACACCGAATTTAAAAGTAATACCTTTTTGAAGTTTAGTATTTAAAGTGAAATCAAGGCTGTGTCTAGATCTTTCGTAAATAGTAGGGAAGAGTACATCTCCTACAGAGTATATTCTATCTCCAAAAATGTTGTATACTAAAGTAACGTTTGTTTCTTTTTTAGGATTGTTGTAACTCATGGCCATATTAAGAATAAAAGGAGACTGACCTTGAAGGGCTCTAACTCTGCTTTGTGCTACAGCACCTACACCCAAATCCACTTGGCTTTTTATTAAAGAACCATTGAAATTAAAGGAAAGTTTATCTAAAAATTTATTCATAAATACACCTTCCAATGATTTTCTCAACTCTATTTCAAGACCATAGTTTGTAGCCCTATCTGCATTAATAAATGTGAAGGTAGGTTGTTCAGTAGTTATAATGGTTTTGTTTTCAATTGGATTGGTAAAGTTTTTGTAAAATACTCCAACACTAACTGTTTCGCCTGGTCTTGGGTACACTTCGTATCTTAGGTCGAAGTTGTCAATAGTTGCTGTTTTAAGATTTGGGTTACCTACTCTACCTGCTTCTAATTTGTAATCGTAGAACAAGAATGGTGCTAATTCTCTAAACTCTGGTCTGTTAATAGTTCTGCTGTAGCTTGCTCTAAGTTTGGTTTTCTCAGTAAAGCTATATCCTAAATTAATAAGTGGGAGAGGAGATGTTACAGGATTTTCTACAGTGATTAAACCAAAATCATCTCTACTTTTCATAGTTTGAATGTTATGCTCCAATCTAATTCCACCTGAGATATTTAGTTTTTTAGTTGGGTTAAGATTAATTTGAGCATAGGCAGCGGTTAGGAAATTTGAAGCAGTATAGGAATCTATAGGTCTTGTACCTTCTTCTAATATCAAGCCATCTGTGGTTTTGATGTTTTCATTAGCGAAAATTTGGTCAAGTGGTAGTCTTTTGATTATTTCTCCTTGAGCTGGGTCAAAGAATCCTGGGTACAAATAGGAGAAATATCTTGAACTAAATTCACGGGTTCTGTAGTCGGTATAATATCCAACTTGTAATTTTTGACTACTTTCGTCTTTGTCTGCTGAACTTTTGCCTAGTTTATAAATATAGTCTAAACCGTGGCTAAAACTTTTTTCATCTAGTTTTCCAAAGTATCTTCCTGTTTCAAAAAGGTTAGAAGAAGGAGGCAATTGCATTTGATAGCCTTCATTTTCTGTAGAATTTGGTGGTCTGAAAGTTCTAAACCTTCTTAGGTCTGGTTCGCTTTCGTTCAAGTAAGAAAAACCTCCTACCCAGTTTATAGTTTGAACAGAATCTATGATATGGTTTCCTTCTAACTGTCCTGTGTATATACTTCTGCTTCTGTATCCCAACAAATAGTTTCTAAGGTCACCTTTATCTTCTTGTATAAAGTCTATACCGTTACGAATAATAGTTTCGTTTTCTCCAATTTGGTTGAATAGGTTTTTGAATTTGATTTTGTTGTTTTGGTTAATCTTAAATACCCAGTTAGATAGGATGTTTATTTTTACATCTTTTTGAAAATTTTGATCTACATAGTTAAATCTATTTAAGATAGGCTGTTCTTGGTCTACCCATTCAAAATATCTGTTAAAATCTCTTTCGTAGTTTAGATAACTTATAGAGTAGTTTATATTGTTGATTGCGCTTACCTCTATATTTTTTATTTTAAACAATCTACCCGTGTTTAAGCCAAAGCTCATGTCTGGTGTTGTTCTGCTTGCTTGTGTTGTAAAGTTATTGGGAAGAGTGTGAGCAGCATTCATTCTAAAAGCAGAATTTCTTCCAGTTGTTTGAAAAGACTCTGTAGTAGGGAAAGCGCCAGATAAAGGTCTGAAACTATTGTCGAAACCCAGAAAATCTGTTTTAGATCCTTCGCTTTGTTCGTATGGCGTAAAGGTAGTCCCCCCTCTGTAGCCTAAGCCCATATTAAAATGTGTATAGTTTTTGCTTACATTTTCGATTGTGTAAATCTTAATAATACCACCCGCAAAATCCCCTGGCATTTCAGGGTTACCGGATTTGTATATAAGCATTCTGTCTAAGGCACCACTCGAAATAAGGTCAAAAGAGAAGGTTCGTCTGTCAACTTCTGTACTTGGTGCAACAACATTGTTTATTAATACATTGTTGTACCTCTCGCTTAGTCCTCTTATCATCACAAAGCGATTGTCTACTACAGTTACACCTGGTATTCTTTGTACAACTTGTGCTGCATTATTGTCTTGAGATTTTTTAATTTGTTCGCTACTTACTGCGTTTACAACTTGTTGAGATTGTTTAACTTCTGTTACAACTGCTTGTTCTGTGTGTGTATTTCTTTCTCCTTTTACTTTCGCAATCTTAAGTGATTTTGCTTCATTTTTAAGTTCTATGGTTACAAAAGTTGTATCGTTTGCAAGAACATTAACTTCGTAAGCAAGTTTTTCATAGCCTATGTAGCTTATGTCAAGGATTAATTTGCCGGCTTTTTGATTTTTTAGAATAAATACACCATCGATATTGGTGTTTACACCCGAAAGCCCTCCCCGAGGCATTACACTAGCCCCAATAATTTCCAATTTGTTTTCTTGATCCAAAATCAAACCTTTTATAACTCCCGTTTGTGCGGAAGCTCCAAGGCTTAATAATGTAAGTAAAACATAAAGACTTAATTTTCTCATTTTTTTCTCGTTTTCTGCATGCAAAAGTCGTTTGGTGCAGTTACGAGAATGTTACAGTCATATTAAACCTTTGTGTATATTAGGTTAAGAGAATGTTAATGGGGTGTTTTTTTAATGTTACAAGCTTATATTTGTTTACTTTAAGAAAATATTGGTTGCTCCGTCCCCTCCCATATCTTGGTTTTCGTATTCCCATTTTTTCACAGAGTGGTGAGTTTTTAAAAATTCAGCAATAAGTTTTTTTAGAATACCATCTCCTCTGCCATGTATTACTTTTATTTGATTAATCCCAAGTAAGTATGCATTGTCTAGCCATTTTTCGAATCTAAGCAATGCGATATCCCCTCTTTCTCCTCTTAGGTCTAAAGTGCTTTTAAATTCTTTTTGTTTTTGAATTATAGTGTCAGAATAACTTTGGTTTTTCTTTTGGCCTTTTTTTAATTGTTGGTTTTTTAGTTTTCCAACTTTAACTTTATCTACTAAGGTTTGGAAGTCTCCAATAAGTACCTGTATTTTTTTTCCTTTAATTCCTATTACCTCTCCAGTTTGGTCGGTATCTATTAGCCTTACCTTATCTCCAATTTTTAATGGAGCATTTTCTATAATATCTATTTCCGTAGGTTTTGGATTTTTTACTTCAATTTTTTTTATTTCTGTATTTTGTTTTTCACCAAGTGTCTGTATTTGTTTTTTGATTTGCTCCAATTCTTGTCCTGGAGCTTTGTTTTTTTGTAATGACTTTGTTTTTTGGAGCATTACATCTGCTTCTCCAAGTATTCCAATAGCTTTTTGTCTGGCTTGTTTTAGTATTTCGGCCTTTTTTTCATCTAAGGTTTTTTTAAGCAATTGGTATTCTTTGGTTAATTTTTCAAGATGTTCCTCTTTTTGGTTAATTTTTTGTTTGGATTTCTCTAGTTCAATAGATAGCTTTTCAATGTTTAATTGCATATCATCTAGGTCTACAAATCCTGCTTCTTTTAATTTTAGTTTTGCTCTTTTTAATATTTCTTCACTAAAACCAAGGTTTTGGGCAAGTTCAAAAGCAAAGGAACTTCCTGGTCTTCCAACCACAAGTTTGAACAATGGTTTTAGGTCTTCTGGGTCGTATTGCATGCTAGCATTTACGAGCGAAGGCATGTTTTTTGGTAAATTTTTAAGGCTACCTAAGTGAGTTGTTACAATTCCTTTGGCTTTAGATTTTACGAGTTTTTCGAGCATAGCTTCTGCTAGCGGTCCTCCATACATTGGGTCTGTACCGCTGCCTAATTCATCTAATATAAAAAGGGTATTCTCATCCGCATTTTCTAAAATATAACGCATGTTTGTAAGGTGTGCGCTATAGGTACTTAAGTTGTTTTCTATAGATTGGTTGTCGGATAGTTCTACGAAAAGCGACTCGTAAACAAATAATTCTGAACTTTTAGCTGCTGTAATAGGCAAGCCACTTTGGTACATTATCTGCAATAGGGCAGTGGTTTTTAGAAGAACAGATTTCCCCCCTGCATTGGGACCTGAGATTAATAAAATCCTATTTTCTGAATCTAATTTAAAACTATTTGGAATAGCCTTTTGGTTGTTGTTTTTTTCAGCTAAGTTTATCTTCAATACTGGGTTCACGGCATCTATAAGCCTTAGCATTGCTTTTTCGCTGCTTTCAGGAACATTGCTTTCTAGTTCTTTACTAAGTTTTGATTTGGCAGAAACAAAATCAAATTGAACCCAATAATGTATTAATTTTTTTAAATCACCTTGGTTGTCTCCTATGATTTGGCCTGTTTTGCGAAGTATACGGTCAATTTCTTTTTTACGGGCTATGTATAGTTCCCTTAATCTATTGTTTTCTTCAAAACATTCTAAAGGTTCAATGTATAAATATTTGCCAGATGCAGAAACGTCATGTACAAATCCTGGAATCTTTTTTTTGAATTCAGATACAATAGGGATAACTAATCTATCATTTCTGATAGTTATTTCTGTGTCGCCAGCCCAGCCATTTTTTCTTGCAACCTCAAATCTATTATTTAGTATTTTTCTGATTTCTTTCTCTTTGTCTATTATTTCATCAATTATTCTTTTTAACTCAGGGCTAGCATTGGGGTTTAATTTGCCTTCAGAGTCTATAATTTTATCCAACCATTCAAATAGAGAAATAGGTAGTTCTAAGTCCTTAGAAAACTCTGATATTCCAGAATAAGAATGCTTTACATCTTCGAAGAAATTGAAAAAAACAAAGCTATCTGCAAGGAAGAATTTTAGTGGAACCAGAAACTCCATTGTTGGAATTTTCCCATCTGTAGATTCTATCTCTAGATCTGCTTTTAAAATATCGACAAAACTAAGGCTAGGTAAGGAAACCGCCTTTAAAAGCAATCCCATTTCGGTAGTTTGTAGAAGTTGCTTTTCTATCAGTTTTTTATTGCTACTAGGTTTTAAGTTTATACTTTTTTTTCTAGCAAGTTCTGTTTGTGTGTAATACCCAAGTTTAATTTTAATTTCGTCAAATCCAATTAGGGAGTCTATGTTGCTAGGGTATAACTTCATTTTTTTAAACTTTTTTGGGCATCAATTTCCATAATGGAAAGCTTTTCCATTGCTTTTTCACTTATGTAAATTAGTTCTTCGGGATTTTTGGAATAATGGTCTAAACTGGTTTCAAATTCTTTTCTGCTAACCCCATGTTTTATAAAAATGAAATTATAATCGGCACCTATGTGGCTTTCATTATATTTAACCTTAAGTTCTTTTGATTGTTGCTGGATTTTACTAATTCTAGTAACTTTTTCTATAGCACTTAATTTAGACATACTAGATGTATCTATGGCTAAGTCTTTAGCATCTATAGTGTTTGTAGCCAAAGTGTCTTGTACCGAAACATACTCTTCTAATATACTTGTGTCTTCCTCAACGCCTACAGTATCTTTTTGTTTTAGCCTTAGTACGGTATTGTATCCTGCTTGGTGGGCAGCATCCACTATTTTTAAGTCGCAGATAATATCTACCATCTTTTCTTTGTTTAGAACTTCTAAGTTTTTGTCTATTGTGGAATTACAAGACAAACCTAGAAGCAAAATTAAAAGTGAAAAAATGTAGGCAAATCGCATCAGTATTTTGTTATTTTTTTCTTTTACCAGTGTTAGGGTCTATACCTTTTTTCTTAGCATAGTCCTCTAATCTTTTTTGGAAGGAAGATTTTTTGATAGTAACATTTTTCTTCTTATTTTCAGCAATCTTAGCATGCAATGCATCTTCGTCTACAAATCTTTTCATGATAGCTTGTTGGCCAAAAGTTATCATGTTTGCAAGGAAATAGTAATAGCTAAGTGCAGCAGGATAATTATTGAAAAACCCAAGGAACATAATAGGCATTAAATAAGAAATGATTTTCATTTGAGCCCCTGCGGAAGTAAGTTGATTATTCATTCTTGTATACAAAATGGTAGACACTGTCATAAGCAAGGTGAACAAACTTACGTGGTCTCCATAGAATGGGATAGAAAAGCCACCTGGGAAATCGAAAATAGAATCATATCTAGATAAATCCGCAGCCCAAAGGAAGGATTGTTGGCGCAGTTCAAAAGCCGCAGGGAAAAAAGAAAACATGGCAATAAGAATAGGGAACTGCAAGACCAATGGCAAACAACCACCCAATGGGCTTACCCCAGCCTTTTTGTACAGCTTCATGGTTTCCATTTGTACTTTGCTCATGTCGTCGCCTACTTTTTCTTTTATCTCGTCTATCTCAGGTTTTAGCAATTTCATTTTAGCGGTACTCAAATAGGATTTGTATACCATAGGGAAAAGCAAAAGTTTGATAAAAATGGTGAGTAAAAGGATTATAACACCATAGTTTCCAATATATTGGCTTAAGAAATTGAAAGTAGGGATTACCAAGAATTTATTTACCCAACGGAATAAAGTCCATCCAAGAGGGATTATTCCTTCTAGGTCGTTATCTTCTTTTACTAAGTGCTTGTATTGGTTAGGTCCTAAGAAAAAGCGTAAGTTTATTTCTTCAGTTTTTTTATTCTCGAAAGGAAGTTCTAGTTCTGCTACAAACAATTTAACATTGTTTTCTGCATCTAAAGGCTCTTTTGTTTCAATTTTGCTTTCGCCTTTAAAACCCTCTGCGCATATTACGGTAGTGTTAAAAAACTGTTGCTTGAAAGAAACCCATTCGGAAACCCCTTTTAGGGTCAACGACTCAAATTTTGTTTCGCCTATATAATCTGGTTTTTCGTTTTGGTATTTAAAATAAATGGTAGATTTTTCTCTTTCGGTTTCTGCTTTTAGCTCTTGTTTAGGTGCTTCTACTTCGCGGTAGTAACTAAGGTCTGAGTTAAACGAAATATATTCATCCATTTGATGCATGTGAAGGGTTTGGTTTATACCAAAACCTGTTTCATCTATAGCAAAGCGAGATTCTATATAAGAGTTGTCATCAAAATTAAATCTATAATTTGCAGTGCCTTTTAAACTGTCATAAGCTACCAAATCCCAATAGAATTTTGCAGAATTAAAAAATTCTATCGCATTGCCCATTTGGTATTTAAACACAAAGTAATCTACAGCATGTTCTTTATCAAAAAGAACTAATTCAGAAGAGTCAGTCCTTTTGTATGGTGGCAATTCTGCTTTAGCGATTCTAGCACCTTTGTTGCTAAGGGCTACTTTTAAATCTTTGTTTTGGAGTATAACAGTTTGTTCCACTCCTTGCATTTTTGTGCCAATTTCTCCAAATTTAGAAACAAGGGTACCGCTGTCCTTTATTTCTTCGGCAACAATTTTGGTTGCTTTTGTACTTGCTTTTAGCTTTTGTGCTTCTAATTGCTTGGTTTGTTCCACTAGTGCTATGGAGTCACTTAGTCTTTTTTGTTCTGCTAATTGTTCTGCACTAGGCTGATTAAAATAGGCATAGCCCATTAAAATACCAAAAATAAGCAATAGCCCAATAATCGAATTTCTATCCATTGTAAAAAGTTACTTTTTTTAAGAGCGGCAAAGGTATGCTTTATGGGGCTTATCTACAAAAGTGTTTATTTGGTATTTTTGTATAGTGTTTAAGTAGTTTTAAGTAAATAACTTAAAATGCAAATTATTTAAAATCAAATATATGAGTTAAATATTTTTTATCCCAATCTATGGCATACAATGTCCGAAACCTTTTTATACAAATTTTTAGGGCTCAGTTTTCGCCACTCCATTTCGTCCAATTCTCCTCCAAATACTACATAATAGTCTATATGTTGGCTACAAAACTCTTGTATAACATGGTCTCGGAAGTTTATCATGGCTATCCATCCCTCTTCTGCATCGGCAAACCATTCCTCGTAGTAGGAATCGTCGGAAGAATGAAAATTTAAAACATTTTCTCCAAGTAAAATAAATTTGTCAATACCTAAATCAATTAATACGTCAATAATTTCTCGTTTTAGAGTCATTATATCGTTGTGAATACAATCGTTCCATTCTCCCATCATTTCTAAGATGCAATAGCTTTCGTTATAGTCCACGAAAAGAATTTTAAGATAAAGGGTAGGCGATCCAAATTCATCCCATTGGGGGTGAATTACATAATTATAAATGGCATTGGTAAAGTAAAACTCACTGTACTCGCGTTCAAAAAAAGGGGAGTTTTCATCCTCCTCTGCTCGGTATATGTGGTTCCAACCGTAGTATGGTTCTATTGTATGCATAAATTAGACTACAAAAGTAGAAATAAAATTAAGCCATTATTGATTACAGCGAAGAACTTTTTATACTTTTCAAACTTAAATATCTAAAGAGTTGAATGTGTTTATAAGAGTAATATTTGGAATAAATGGGAAAGGTTGTTTTTGGGGTAGATTTTTAGTTTATCTCCAAAAAGCAACTGTTCTATTCTTTTCTATGTTACATTGCAAACTTATCGAATGAGGCATTGATATAATGTTACTATTATTCTTTAAGTCAATATTATAGCCGTAATAAATTGTCCAAGTACCAAAAAGTGTTAATCCTATTTTGGGCAAAAGTCTGTATTGGATGTCTTTCTCTGACAGAAGAAAATCTGTTGCTAATTGAATAGCTAAAATAGAAATGGTATTTTCATAAGATAGTTTTGACCCAATTACATTTTGATTGTCTAGTCTTATATATTCTAGTCCTAATCCGATGTACTGAATCCTCATTGCTAATCCACCAAATCCTGGGTCTTTTTTAGGGAAAGAAGACATAATGTAGGATAATTCTGTTTCCAAATTTTTTGAATAACCAGCTGCAACCCTTATTCCATTTACATTTTCCCAAGGATTTAGTGTAAATTTTCTTTCAGTATTTACCTTTTTTGTTTGGGCAACAATAGTAGTAAATTGAAAAAATAGAACCAATAATGTTATATGAATTCTCATTAGTGTTGGTTTAATATTTGTTCTATTCTGAATTATTTCAGTTGTCTTGTCTTATTTTAATCTAGGTTTTAAAAGTACTAATATAGAATATGAATTTTTATTTATTTGCATTTTCTATAATCTTATCCAAGCCCTTAAAGAAGAATTCAATATCTTTTACGGTATTGTACAAACCTAGAGAAATCCTAAAGCAATTGCTTTGATCTGGGACTTGAATATTTTGAAGAACATGCGAGCCTTGGGCAGAACCAGAGGAGCATGCACTGCCTCCAGATATAGAAATACCTTGCAGGTCGAGTTGGAACAAAAAGAGGTCATTGGGCAGTAATTGAGGGATACAGACAGAAAAAATACTGTGAAGTGAGTTTTCATAGTTCCCATTGATTTGCCAATTTGTAAATCTTTGTTTAAAACCTTGTACCAACAATTCTTTTAAGTGCAAGTTGTTTTCTGTTTTCTGAGCCATTCTACTGCATGCAGTTTCTAAAGCCAAAGCCATACCGGCAATTGCAGGCAAATTTTCTGTTCCAGCCCTATAGCCGCGTTCTTGTCCACCTCCGTGCACCCAAGAACTCAATTTGCTGCCTTGCTTAATGTAGGCAAATCCTACTCCTTTGGGTCCATTGAATTTGTGAGCAGAACCAACCATAAAGTCTATGGGGGTTTTGTCTAATTCTATAGGCAATTGGCCAACAGTTTGTACCGTATCGCTATGGAATAAGGCATCGTATTGTTTACAAAGGGTTCCAATTTTATTTAAATCAATGAGGGTTCCAATTTCGTTGTTTGCATGCATAAGCGAAACAAGAGAATTTGGATTATTTTGTAATGTGGATTCTAAGTCGGAATATGAGATTTCCCCTTTGTTATTTACTGGAAGCCATGTAACTGTTATGGAATTTTGTTTTTCTAATTTTTCTATGGTATGAAGTACTGCATGGTGTTCTATTTTGGAGCTTATAATATGCTTAATACCATTCTCTTGTACTGCATTTTTTATTATCCAATTGTCCGATTCTGTTCCTCCGGAGGTAAAAAATATTTCAGAACTTTTCGCTTTTAGTTGATCTGCAATTTTTTTGCGTGATGCTTCCAAAATACTTTTGGCTTTGCGGCCATGTTCGTGAATAGAGGAGGGGTTGCCATAGGTTTCTTTAAGTATTTGGCCCATTTGTTCACATACTTCTGGCAAAACAGGAGTAGTGGCTGCGTGGTCAAAATACACTCTTTTACCTATTGCTTGCATTATTGGATTTGTTTGTTTGCATTTAAGTAGCAAAGAAATTTATAGAGTAGTTTGGCACAGTTAAACTGAGTTAAAATTTCTCCTTCTTTGGGTGCAAGTTCTACAATATCGAATCCAACTACATTGCATTTTTCGGATACTAGTTTTAGCAAACTTGTACCTTGATTCCAACTTAACCCATTGGGTTCGGCAGTACCTACCGCTGGCATTACACTTGGGTCAAACCCATCTGCATCTATCGTTACATACACTGGGTCATTCCCTAAGGTTTTTACAACTTCCTCTATCCAATTGGGGTTGTTGTGTACTTGGTGGGCATAAAAGGTATGAATATTTGGATTTTGTTTAATCCATTCTGCTTCTTCTTTGCATTGCGCTCTAATTCCCACTTGGGTTAGTGGCACATTCATTTCTACCACACGAGCCATTACACTAGCATGCGAAAAAGGATTGCCTTGGTAAGCCATTCTTAAATCGGAGTGAGCATCAATTTGCAATACTCTTAAGTTTGGGTATTTATGTAAATGTGCTTTTACAAGTGCAGAGCTAACAGTATGTTCTGCACCTATGGTTACCACAAACTTACTGTTATCCACATGCACTTTGGTATGGGAGTATAGGAAGTCCATGGCTTCTTGATTCACCTTGGAATCAAAGTTATAAGGTTCTAAAGTACAAATACCAATATCTGCAAAAGCTTCAGAATCTGTTTCCTCGTCATAGAATTCTACATAGTGTGAGGCTTCTATTACTGCTTCTGGTCCTTTAGCGGAGCCCTGCAAATAGGAACTTGTATGTTCATATGGTGCAGACTGAATTACAACTTTCGTGCTATTGTATTCGTATAGTTCAGGTTTTTCTATACCTAGAAAATTATTTTCTGTGTGGTAAAACTTCATGTATGAATTATTTTACTCTTTCTACGTAAGTACCAGTTCTTGTGTCTACTTTTATTTTTTGTCCTTCTTCACAAAATAAAGGAACCATAACTTCTGCTCCTGTTTCAAGGGTTGCAGGTTTTAAAGTATTTGTTGCAGTATCTCCTTTCACTCCAGGCTCGGTATAGGTAATTACAAGTTCTACTGAATTTGGTGCGGATGCTGTAATTACTTTTTCTCCTTCAAAAGATGCCATAACCATCATTTCTTCTTTCAAAAATTTGGCTGTTTCTCCAAAATAACTTTCTGGGATATATACTTGCTCGAAAGTATCTTGTTCCATACATACTAGGTTGTCGTCGTCTTTGTAAAGGTATTGTAAATCTCTTGTCTCAACTCTAACCATTTCCACTGTTTCGTCGGTAGAGAATCTACTCTCTGCGGATTTGCCATTTAGAAGGTTTTTCATTTTTACTTGATAAAAAGCACGAAGGTTCCCTGGGGTTCTGTGTTGAAATTCTGTAACTAAGTATAGTTCTCCATTGAAACGTATGATACTTCCATTGGATAAATCGGATGCTTTTGCCATATAGTTGTTTTTTTAGTATTGAATAATTTGAGAGTGCAAAATTAGTGATTTGATTTAAATCAAAAAAAGTCAAGTTTTAATTTCTTTCTTTTTAGCAGAAGGAAACAAAACATTGTTTAAAATTAGCCTATATCCTGGTGAGTTTGGGTGTAAAACCAATTCAGTAGGAGGTTCTCCTACATGGTGTTGGTAGTCTTCTGGGTCGTGTCCAGCATAAAATGTCCATGTGCCTTTTTCTGCTACTCCATGAATGTATTTTACTTCGTTTAATAGGGTGTTTTCGCCAAGTATGGTTACGTGTGGTTTTATGTATTTTTTCTTAAAAGAAGTAGTTTGGCCATAGAATCCTTGGATGGTTTGGGTATGGTTTTGGGTTAGGATAGTAGGAATTACATTGTATTTTGCAGAAAATTCAAAAAGTGTAAATACATCATTTTTCTGTGAAATATTTCCTCTTTCGCTTGGTTGGTTATCTAAGGTACTATGTTCGTATACATAGGGGTTTGAGTACAATTCAAAATTTTGAAACGCGAAACATTTACTAAAGTCAAGTTTGAGAGAAGCGTTTGGGTCTGCCGGGTCTCCGTCAAAGGGTGTTTCACAAATGTCTAACCCTTCTGCAGCTAGGGCTATATCGTAGGTGTCTGTAGCGCTACACATAGCAAATAAAAACCCGCCGCCAAATACATAATCTCTTATTTTTTTTGCTACTGCCAATTTTAAATGTGAAACCTTAGTAAAACCATGCTTTGCAGCCATACTTTCATTGGTTTTTACTTCTTCCTTGTACCATGGCATGTGCTTGTAACTAGCCCAGAATTTACCGTATTGTCCAGTAAAATCTTCGTGGTGCAAATGAAGCCAATCGTATAAAGCAAGTTTATCGTTTAAAATTTCATCGTCGTAAATAATGTCATAAGGGATTTCTGCATAAGTCATAACGAGGGTAACAGCGTCGTCCCAGGGTTGTAAGTGTTTAGGTGAATATACTGCAACCTTTGGAGCTTTTAGCAATTTTACTACTTCCATATTTACTTCTGGATTAGAAATTGTTGCATAAATAGCATTGGCTGTAGCGTCGGGTATTATCTCATAACTTACCCCTCTTATTAAACATTCTTTCTCTATATCTTTTTCCAATTCAAACATAAAACTACCTCCTCTGTAATTTAGCAGCCATTCGCCTTCTTTCCCTTTAGCAAGAGCCCAATAGGTAATACCATAAGACTTTAAGTGCTCTTTTTGGGTTTGATCCATAGGGATGAGTAACTTCGCGGCATGCAAATCCTTGGTCAGGAGACTCCACATTAAAATGAAAATAAGAGTATATTTTGGCATTTGAATTTTCTTTTTAGGGATTGTAAATTTACTATTTTTCAATAATAATAAAAATATCTTCACTACTATCTTTCATTAGATATTTTTCCCTAGCAAATCGTTCTAAATTTGCGCTATTCGAAAAGAGCATTTCTTGTTGTTGCTTTACATCCTCAATTTGGGTTTTATAAAACTCATTTTCTTTACTTAATGAAACGCTTTCTTGGTGAATTTTGTACAAAGACCAAAGACTATTAGAATCGAAAAAAGCCATCCACACCAAAAAGGCAAGGAAAACCCAAACAATTTTGTATTTCTTAAAGAGGTCTTTTCTTAATTTCACACTGCAAGATTATACAAAAAAAAAGGGTGTAAGAATTTTTTTTCCCACAACCTTTCTTTGGAAGTATAAAATTTAGAATGTATATCTAATAGAAAGTGCACCGTCGTTGAACCAACCACCTGTGTGACCAATAATATTAAATCGTGGTAAATAATCTATAGATAAGGAAAAAGGAATTTCAGAGAACGTATATTCTAGACCTAAAACGCCAGATACGCCTATAACTGTAAAGGATTCTCTTGGCCATTTGTTATTCCAATTATTTGGGTAAGAAGAATTGTCTTGAAAATGGGCTAAATGTGCACCAAAGCCAGCATAATAGCTTAAGCCATTTATCTCAGAAATTGGTTTTTGCCATTCATAAAGTCCTGTAAGGACTAAACCATTCCACCTGAAATTGGCAAGTAGTTCAATCGCATTTTCTGAACTTACAAATTGTTTGTAAGTGATACCTGATGCACCTCCTGCTCTAATTCCAATTGACTTGTTGTAAGGCTGGGCTTGCATACTTAAAGTCCCAAGGATTAAAAATCCAAGTAAAAATAAAGTTTTATGTATGTGTTTCATGGTTGCAAATATAAGGTATTGTAAACAAATACAATGACTATTATATAAAGCCTTATAAAGTATATCGTAATCTGAATCCAAAGTCTGTTAAAGCGGTTGGGAAGGCATTGGATGTTTTGGGATTGTTGGACCTATGGTCTAAATATAAACTTAAGTTGATTCTACTGTTCACCATGTAGTCAAGAGTAGGCCTAATGGATAAAGTGCTGCTACCTGAATTGGGTTCTTTGAGTGGAGTATTGATATTTCTAACAATTAATATATTGTCTGCGTAAGATACTTCCATCATGAAATTTAAGTCGTTTTCCAAAACAATTCTACTTCCTCTCCAGCGAATAGGTAATACCACATCTTTAGCTCTGTAGCCTGCTGCAAAACTATATTCGTCTCGTTTGTTTTCGGTAACATTGTGCGTGGTAACCATCAAGCTAATTTGTCTTGTTTTTCTGTATTCAAATTTAAAATTCCAATTGTTTTTTAAGGTTACGTTTACCCCAGCAACAGGAGCGAAGTTTTCTACAATAGTAATGGTTTGAATTTGGTATTGAGGTATAAAATCTTGTCCAATTTGAACACTTGCTGTAGGGGAATATTGAAGGTTTGTTGTAAATCCACTTACGGTATATGTCCCAGAATAGTTATGAAGCAAGGTAATATTGGTAAAATATTCTTTTAGAGATTTAATTTTCCCTAATCCATTGTAGTTTACTCTCCAGCTTGGCAGTGGGATATTACGGAATGGTGAAAGGCTAACACTTTGGTTGTTTCTATTGGTATAAGCAGCTATAAATGCAGGGATTAAAACATCTTGGTTGTTTTCTGAGTAACCTAAGGGGAAATTATTTCTGCTGGTGTCAATCAATCCATTTTCTACTCTGTTGTCTTGATTTTGTAGTCTTTGGGCAACCACAAAGCGGTTGTTTTTAAATTGTTCAAAAACCGGGGAAGTATAATCTTCGTTATCTCTAGAAAAGGCAGTTTGGATAAAAATTGCGGAGGTGGTAAACTGACCTGTTTCTTGCAAACCAAAGTCTCTGAAACCTCCGGTACTGTCGTCAAATCTAAAAAGAGATTGAACTCGATTAGATTGAGTAAGGTTAAAATCTAGGTCAATTTTCATGTCTTTGATTGGTTCTAAAGAGATTTTACCCGTCATACGTCTCGACAATGTTTCGATATAATATTGGGCCTGGCTTCGGTCATTGGTTAGTCCTGCTTGTTCTGCAAGTCTGTATCTGATTTCAGGATTTTGGCTACCCATTATAAAGTCCAAGCCTGGAGCATTGGCATTAAAGTTATTACCAAAGTATTGTGGGGTATGCACAAATCCAGGAAGAGTAGTACCATTGTTTTCGTTGTAGGTGAAATTTACTTGTTTAAACATGGTAACAAACCGCAATACATTTTTAGCACCTGGGGATAGCTCTTTTTTCTTTTCTTCTTTTTCTTTTTCTCCGGGCTTAGATGGTGGTTTTGGAGAAGGAGCAGGTTTTCTTTGTGAACCTCTTGCAGGCGAATTAAGTTCTCTTAGGGTTTTAGATTTATTGTAAAGGGTAATTAAAGTTAGAGTAGTATTGATATCTAGGTTTTGGGAGTTTTGTATTGTTCCCCCTAGGGTTGGGGCAGCAGGAGGTGGTTGGTTCCAGTTAAAATTCGCAGAGTACCTAGCATTCATTTGTATCCAATTCAAGGATTTTATTTTAGAGAAGGGAACGGTATAGTTAACATTAGCAGTTTGGTCAAACCTAGTCATTTGACCTAAAGAAAGGAATTCGCGCCTTACGGAGTCTCTTTTAACTTCAGAATCTAATCTGCCCACAGGTTCTTCTATCCTCGCATTGGCATTCGATTGGTAGTCAAATTTCAAACTTTTGGTCAAGTTCCAACCCACGTTATAAAAACGTGTCATGGTAAAGTTTTTATCAAAAAGGCGAGGAGTTTGCGCCCTAAAAAGGTCGTTGCTTCGGTTAAGCATTTCAGAGTAATACCTATCTACATCGTATCTTGCACTAACGCTTTGTGGTAATAAATACAAGTTGAAGTCACGAATAATATCTAGTTTTTTGGACTTTATTGTCTTTTTTAAAGGCTCCCAAGGTTTTGGAGTGTTGCTAAAATTGTAACCTAAACTACCTCTGTATGTTTTTTGAATTTGTTCTTCAATTTGTTGGTTTCTTCTGTAGATACTTTGGTAGGAATACGAGGTGTTAAAATTCTCAATATCCCAAGGCATTGCTTTTTTACTTCCAGTTCTATTTTTTCTAACATTTACAAAATTCAAGCTATACTTTGAAGTGTAATCTTCTGCTGCTCTTTTAACCCTAGCAGATTCTTCTGGGTTTTGAAGCGCTCTTAGAGTAGTAGAAAGTTCTATATCTGGATTTAAAGGATTGTACTTGGGCTGGATTATATTTTCGTTGTAGTTTATAAACATAGGAATAGTTATTCCACTCTTTGCAGGAAAAAACTTGCCTAATTCAATATTAGAATTTACATCATACTGGTATTGATTTGTTAGACTTCTCTGATTTAATCGTTGCTCTAGTCCTCCAAAACCTATGGTTCTTACACTACCGGTAACATTAACCGTGGATAAATCTGCAAGCTGTGCTACCATTCTACCATTAGCAGCCCAGCCACCTTTATTTGATATGTCAGTTACCCTCATCTCATTAAACCAAACTTCTGCACATTGAGGTCTATTGGATTTGTTTCTAACACCTAGCATAATAACCCTCACATTGCTCAAGTCTGGCAATCCAATTAGTGTTATAATGCTGTTGTTTGGCCCCCCTCGGGTAAAAGGTCTTCCCATAGCAGCGCCAGCGTTTGAGCGTTCTTGTTTGGTTAAATAAAATTCTTCTAATTCAAAGTTCATTTCATTGGCACTTGGCCATATAGCGGCAGGGTCATTTATAAATGGTTGGGTTATGGTAAGTGGAATCTCATATTCGTAATAGTTGCTTACAAGGTCTGTTCCTATTCTTACAAAAGCAGTTAGTTCCCCATATTGTAGGTTTTCGCCTTCTGCATGCACAAACATCTTAAAATTCTTGTAGTTCCGAATATCTAAATTCATTGCTTTAAAGGCACCTCGGGCATCTTCAGGGGCTAAATTGCATACATTTATTGCTATAGATTGCTCGTTTCTTTGAACCGCTCCCGGAGTTATAGGGTCTATTTCTCTAGGAATACCAGGGGGAGTTACATAGGGAACAGGTCTTCTAGTAGCGTTTTCTTCTATATTTACTGTGGAAATTGAAAATACCGTGTTGTCATTGGGGTCTACAGGAATTACAACTCCAGGTTTTTTTAGCGAAGGCAGGTATCTTCTCCAATCTGAACGTACCAATTGGAGTTGCCCAATTCTCAAGACAATAGAATCATCAAATCCTTTCATAAACATACGCATAAAACGTATGGATTTAAAGTCTGAAATATTCCCAACAGCTTTTTCGTATTCTCTGATTGGGATTTTAAATTGTATCCAATTTATTTTGTCGGTAGTACCGTTCCTTAGTTTAACAGAATAAGGAACTATGTCTGTAACATAGTTTTGGCCAATTTCCAAGCTGTTTTTCGAGAATTCTATTTTGTACTGGAAATAGTCTTCTGTTTGGTTCATGGTAAAATCCCCATTAATATCTTCTACATCGGGAAGGGTAGTAGCAGATTTAGGACCGCTTCCGTCTTCTAATTGCTCTAAGGTAGAGTTCCCTTGATGCCCGTTGAACTTTTTGTATCTATTAATAATGTTTGCTTCTTGGTTGTTGTAAACTTGGTCCCTATTGTGCAAGTAGTTGTCGTTGGAAGGGTCTTGGAAAGCTTGCTGGTAAATAGGGGAGTTTATACCAAAATTGGCTTCTAATTCATCTAAATATTTTTGTTTATAAAAGGCTCTTTCCTCTTCGTCATTTAATCCATCAAGCCCAATGTCTTGGAATGGTCTTGATGCAGGTGCATTGTCAAAAGCGTTGTTTATTTGAGGTAGTATAGGGACATTTCCAAAAGTACTTTCATCTTTGTTTACGCCATTGGCATCTTTGGGTAGTCCATTCTCAAATGATTTTCTTCTATCTGGAAGTATGTCTTCTGAAATATTTCCTAAGTTTAAATATAGTTGGCCAGTTGGTTCAGAACCTGCGGTATGATAATGGTATGGGTCCATCATCCATATCTCTATATAATCAATATTGGTAGCTTCGAAATCGTTAGTTTCAATTCTACGCATTATTCCACCCCAAGTTCTATCTGGGTTAAGGAATTTTCCTTCAGCATTTATATCCGTATTTTTGCTGTTGTAATTGTACGGGCCTTTTTCTTTCGGGAAATAAGCTAGATCTAAGGTTGGTAAAATATTTGGTACTCCTTGTTGAAGCTGTTTGTTTTGAAAAACTTCCACTACGCTTACTTCTCTCATGTAGTGGTTAGATTGCATATCTACATCGCTACTAATATGAGCAGGGGTAAATTGGTCATTTCTAAAGAACGTAGGGTCTATGGTATACCAGTTTAATAAACTTCTATAATCCAACCACGGAGTTTTATCTTCCAGCGAATTGTTCCACTCTGGGAACAGGTCAGGTTGCTTTTGAGGCAAACTTGCCAGTTTCCAATTGTTTGGAAGTCGCAGGTCAAAAGGTGTTTCAGCTGCTTCAAAGTCGTCTATATACGATACCCCTCTTTCACCTTTTTGAATAGACCTTGCTCTGCCGGGAATTATTTGTGCATATTCTCCTTGTATTAAAAAACTTGATTCTTCTTTGGTTTCAATAAAAGGTAGTTTGTCGACCATTTTGGTAAGGAACCTAGATTTTGTAGAATATGCTCCATCAAATCCAAAAATGGTATTCATTAAAGGGTCGTCTCCAATATTTGTTTTTGGGGTAAGGGGCCTCTCGTACATGTGCATAAAAGTACCTCCAAGATTAAGTTTTTCATTAAACTTATAATCAAATCTAGAACCCATCATGGTTTTTTGTTGGGTACTAAACATAGTGTTATTTTCACTACTTACGGTTATGTTTGCTCCACTGGAGAGTATACCTTGATTCACAATGGTTACCTTTCCGGCATTGTAGTCTACTACGTAGTCTTGGTTTTCTTTTAGTTTGCTGCCATTTGCAAAAACCTGTACAGAACCTGGTGGCACATTGATAGAGTTTAGCATTATTTCAGCACTAGATGTACCTTTATAGCTGCCTTTTATAAAGAATTTGTTTTTGAATACGTCTTGAGTGGCAAGCCATTTGGTTGAATCGTACAAGGAGTTGAATACATATCTATCCGCTGTTAGAGTGTCGTTACCAAATTGTTTTCTTAAAAATTTCCCAAATGGTTCCGCAACTGGGAATATTATTTGACCTTTTTGGGTATTCACCGTAATGCCCTCTATTGCATCAAAAATTCCGTCAGGCTTTGCTTCTGATTGCCTATTGATTCTATCTAAATTTAATACCCTTATAAGTGGAACTCCACCACTAAGTCCTGGGACATTTTCAACTGGTAAATAATTAAGGTCTGCGCCACTAGGGTCATCGGCATATACCACATCCAATTTAAAATCTTCTAGGTTTAGATTAAAAGTATTAAGAGAATAAATATTTTTCATCATAAGTTTCCAAAGTGGTATTTTGGTTCTTACGATAGTTCCCTTCAGCATTTTTAGGAAGAGTACTTTATTATCAGTAGCATCGGGTATGTCTTGGGCAAATTCTCCAACTTGGTAAACTTGGCCGTCGATATTGCTAGTATATTCGAATGCAACCGCTAGAACTTCGTCGTTGTTTAAGGCTTGATTTAAAGAAACATACCCTAGCCTTGGGTTAAGGGTATATTCATTAGGATTTAATTTTCTAGCATAGTTTATAAACTCATAATCTAAGCCTTGTTCTAAGTCAGATAAATTGGCATTTAAAGAGTTTATTACAGTAGATGAATTTCTATTTTCCGGAAATGAAACTAGTCTCTGGAAAAGGTCGTTGCTATTGTTGGCAGGAAGTGGAGAATTTAAAATTGGATTTAAGTTGGAGTTAAAAGGAACCGCTTCTCCTAAGTCCATAAAGGCCACTATATCTCTAGTGTTTTCAAATGCGGCATTCCTATTTGTAACCCAAACTTCTACTCTATTTATTGTAATTGCAGGACTTATAATAGGTATGTTTTCAAGAGATCTATCGTAGTTCTCGTATAAAAACTGACCTAAGAAAAAGTGTCTATTGACATCGTATTGATCTCCTTGTACATTGAATTGTGTGATTTGTGCACCACCTGCAACCGTTTTTTCTTGTCTTTGTCCTTTGTTTTGAGAAAATAGTGCTGTCCAATTCAACCTGCCAAACTGCATTTCTGTTTTAAAACCAAATAAGCTGCTACCTCCTTGAATCAAGCTACTATTTAAAGGCATGCTGATGTTACCAATTTCAACTTTTTTTATGATATCATCTTCTTTTCCAGCCCAGTTTAATTTGGTTTGGTTTTCGAAATCGAAAGTTGCTTTGGTATCGTAACGCATACCTAGTTTTATTCTGTCTCCAATATTTCCATTAACACCTACTTGAAGGTTTTGGTCAAATACAAATTGAGGAGGAGGTTTTTGTTGGCGAATAGCAAATGCAGGATTTCTTACTCTATTCACAGTAAACCCTAATTTTATTTCTGCTGTTCCTGTTGGCTGTATATCAATAAAGCCATTTCCCATAATTTTATCTAGAATTTCTGGTTGGCCAAGTTTTAGTCCGGTTCCTCTGCTTCCCCTAGCAAAGTTTTGTGCTTTGCCTTGTGCCTCAAAATAATCTCTATTTTGTTTTTCGGCTACTTTTTGCAAATATTCATCTCTGCTTAGTTCCTTGACTCCGGGTAAAAATCTTTCTCCAATTTTAGTTCTTTCCTCGTATTTTCCTGTTATAGGATTATAGGTTACTTCTGTTCTTACATTGGAAGGGTTTGGCAAGTCTAATCCTTTGCCATTTCCGTCTTTACTGATTTTATAGGGGTTACTGGGGGTATCCGTTTTTAAGCTATCGTTGAGAGAAGAGGGGGACAATACGAATGGGACTTCATTAATAGCAACAAAATCATTTGCAAACATGCTGCTTGCAAATGCAATTATTCCAACATAAAGGAATATAGATTTGATTTGTGATACTACGAATTTTTTCTCCGATTTATTTTTCACTTTCCCTTGCCTCTATTTTGGATAAAAAATTATAAGATTCGCAATGCATGTTTTATTAGTTCTTCCACTTGGAAGGTAGGATTAGCTCTGTATATTGTACCTATAGCTTTGGAAGCCTGAGTTTTATTAAAACCTAAGGCTTCTAATGCTTGAATGGCTTGTTCTGTTTGAATATTTTCAGTATTCGCTATGGAGGCTATTTCACTAGTGTTCATTTTACCTAATTTATCTTGGAGTTCTACAATAATTCGTTGTGCGGTTTTAGGACCTATGCCTTTAACGGATTTAAGTAGTGAAATATTGCCATGAATTATTGCACTTATTAATTCTTTTGATGTTTGGGACGAAAGGATCATGCGTGCGGTGGAAGGTCCCACCCCACTAACACTTACTAAATGCCTGAAAAGTGTTCTTTCATTTTCATCGAAAAAACCATAAAAAGATTGGTTGTTTTCCGAAATACTGAAATGAACCAATATTTTACCGTCTTTAAGATTTTTAATGGATTCAAAGGTATTTAACGAAATGTTTAGAATGTATCCTACCCCGCCAACGTTTACTATTACATGGGTTGGAGTTGTTTGGGCAAATGTTCCTATTAAGAATTCATACATATTTGGGCGAATTAAGCAATTAATTTTTGGGAATCAAAATTTCTATTGTGTTTTGGGTTTTATTTTCCCATATAATTTGACGAATCTGAGGGTTATGGTATTTCAATGTCTTATAGCTTATGCCATATTCTTCACAAAACGTTATCCAATTTATTCTACTTTTATTTACTTCTAGTTTGTTATAGTCTATTGGTTTATAGAGCTGTTCCTCTTTTATGGCATAGCCATATTTTATTGGGGTTGTTAGAATATATTTTAATGCAACAATTCTAAATACGTATCTAGATGTTTCCGTATTTAAGTGAAGATTAAAATAGTCATTTTGATTTTGGATTTGTATTTGGTTGTTTATACCATTTTTCCCTGCATTGTATGCAGCGGCAGCTAATGACCATGTGCCTAATTCTTTATAGGATTTTTTAAGATATGCACATGCCGCTCTTGTGGATTTTTCAATGTTGTATCTTTCATCTATTTGTTCATTTACAAGCATCCCGTATTCTTTGGCTGTTGCCTCCATAAATTGCCAGAAACCTGCTGCTCCAGAAGGCGATACAGCTGGCGATAAGGCACTTTCTGCAACACATAAGTATTTCATATCGTCGGGTACTTTTTCTTCCTTTAGTATTTTTTCGATCATAGGAAAGTAGCGGTTAGCTTTTTTAATTAAGAGTATAGTTGAGCTGTGTAAAAAAGTATTTATCGTTAATTCTCTGTCTAATCTTTCATGAATATTTGGGTCGCTTAAGTCTAAAATTTCATCACAAAATTTTGGATTCTTTGGCAAACTAGGGATGCTTACTTTGGTTACTTCTTCATATTCTTCTAAATATTCGGGTACTCCTAAAATGGCTTTGTTCTGTGTTTTAAAAGATATAAAAATACCAATAATAAAAAGAACAAGAATAAGAGTTCCATATTTTAAGAAGCGTTTATTTAGCATATTTTCTTTTTCGTATAAAAGTGTTAACGCTTGCAAAAAGTAATAGAATAAATATAGGCATGCCAACATTCACTAATTGCCAAAATCCTAGTTCTTCTTTTATTTTGTCCTTATCTAACAATCTTAAAATGATTTCTTTAGAACGTATTTCTATAAGGCCTAAGTCATCAAGCATAAAATCAAAACTATTTAATAAGAATTTCTTATTAGCAAAATATCTCCCAGTAATGTGGTCTTTCCCCAATTCTAAGTATCCACCATCCGAACTTACATGGTTTCTAGCCATGTCTCCATCCGAAATTACAATCATACTGCTTTTCCCTTTGTCTATAAAAGGTATTTCGCTTCGTACATTTCTTCTGCTAAAAGAGGAGTTGAAATTACCTTCTATAAGAGCTGCAACTACTTGATGACCTCCATTATATGAAGCAAAAAATGCAGGGTCTTGTTTCCTCAGTTTATCAATTATGCTAAATTCTACTAAGGCGGGGGAATTAGAGACTTTAGTCTTGTCTGAGCTAACTAGCAGGGGAGTAGCTGTTATGTTGTCTTTCTTTAGCAAAGTCATTGTACCACAAAACCTTCCCCATACACCTTCCATATTTCGGCTAATTGGATGTTTTTTTAGTTTACTATCTGAAGTAAATACAGGGAAATATACCCAAGGGAAATTGCGAAAAGCGTTTGCAGAATATGGGTCTCTTAGTTTAATATCGTTGCATCTGAAATCTTGTAGCAAGTCTAAATTTATTCTAACCCCATAATGAAACAATAATTCTCTAATATTTTCAAGAGGGTAATCTGTACAAATCATTCTTCCCGTTCTCATAGAATCCATTTCTGCATTCAAAGCATCTAACATCCATATTGTCTTTCCTCCCTTTAGGATATATTGGTCTATAAGAAAAGCTTCTTCTTTGCTTAAATCTATAGTGGGTTTTGCTATAACCACAGCATCATATTGATTTATTCTGTTTTGCAGGCCTGCTAAAATAATCTTTGCATCTTCTTCGTTGTCTTGCAACTTACTTTCATAAATTTTAATATTTTCTTCGTTTCTTAAATCTATGTTTAACTCGTCGACTCTATAAAATGTAGATAATTCTTTGGTAAGATCATACATTTCAAGGGGGTCTAGTTCCCCATGACCGGTTAATATGCCGATTTTTTTATTTTGATCAGCCTTACATTTTCTTATAGCATGAGCAATTTCGTATTCCAAATTTTCAATGGACTGGTTAATGTTTTCTTCATTTGCCATACCAAGTTCAGTTTTCAGGAAATAAAGAACAAAACTCTTTCCACTACCATAAAAAACCTCCGCACCTGGTACAATCAAATTTCTAGTTTGGGATTCAATTGAGGCATCGTCCACATCATCATAAGGTCTTAGCCCTTTTTGTTCAAAAGCTTGCAAGAGATCATTTTTTTCTTTGTTATCTTTTCCTTCAAAAGGGTCTACAAATTCAATTTCTATATTTTTTCCTGACAATTCTCTAAACTCTGTAAGTACATCCGAAACTGCATTTTTTAACAATTTGAATTTAGAACTTAAATCGCCATGTAAGTAGACTTTAAAATAGATGTAATCATCTACAGACTCAGCAAGTTTTACGGAGGTTTCGCTTAGGGTGTATCTTTTTTCTTTGGTTAAGTCAAATTTTTTGTAATAACCTGTACTCAATAAATTGATAACTACTACTACGCTTAGAAGTATAGATAGGTCTATAATTGCTTTAATCTTGTGCTTTCTCTTGTTTTTCATGCTATTACCATTTTCTACTACTAAAAACAAATTTTGTAAGTCCTAAGAATAAAGTACTCAGACTTAAAAAATAAACGATGTCTCGTGTATCTAAGATCCCTTTGCTTATGGAGCGATAATGAAAGTTAATACCAAGCCATTCAGTGGTAAGTTCGGTACTTTTTATGAGGGGTATTTCTGAGAAGAAATCGAATGCTATAAAGAATATAAAACAAAGGAACATGGAAAGTAAAAAAGATACAATTTGATTTTCGCTTACCGCAGAGGCAAAAGTTCCTATTGCTACATATACTGCACCTAGAAGAACCAAGCCAATATACGAACCTAATGTAGCTCCTCTGTCAATCCCAGTTTCTTCTGGATTTATTGCCAGTTTATTTACAGAATAGTAATAGATAAGTGTGGGGAGTATTGCAAAAACTACAAGAGTTAGGTTTGCTAAATATTTAGCCAAAATAATTCCTAGGTCAGAAACTGCTTTAGTAGTAAGAGTTTCTATAGTTCCTGCTTTTTTTTCTTCGGAAAAAGAACGCATAGTAATTGCAGAAACTAGAAATATAAATATCCATGGGGCTAGAGCAAATAAGGGGTCTAGGTTTGCATACCCGCTTGCTGGTACGCTAGTTTCTTTAAATATCCATGTAAAGAGGCCTGTAACCAATAGAAATACAGCTATGGTCATATAGGCGATAAGGGAACTTAAAAAACTTCTAATTTCTTTTTTAAATATGGTGAACATGGTGTGTTAAAGATTTGAATATTTGTTCTAGGCTTTGTTTTTCTTCGTTTTGTTCCAAAATATATGCGTTGTGATTTGCAGCTATTTTGTTTAAAGCAATTTTACAAGCAGTGCTATTCGCTGTTTTTACCTTGAATTTTTTGCTGTTTTCATTGGGTTCAAATGAAATAATTTCTGCATACTCTTTCATTGTATTTGGATTTATATTTTCAGAGAATTCTACATGAATAACAATTTCTTTAGAGTTAGATTGTCCTATTTCAGTTGTTTTAGCATCTACAACAATTTTACCAAGGTCTATAACAATTACTCGTTCACAAATTGCTTCAACTTCCTGCATAATATGGGTAGAGAGAAGAACCGTTTTTTCTTTACCTATTTTCTTAATTAGCTCTCTAATATCGGATAACTGATTGGGGTCAAAACCACTTGTAGGCTCATCTAATATAAGCACTTGTGGGTCATGTATCAAAGCTTGAGCAAGACCTACTCTTTGTCTATATCCTTTAGAAAGTTGGCCTATTTTTTTTCTTTTTTCTAGTTGCAGTCCTGTTATCTCAATTATCTCAGAAGTTCTTTGTTTGATTTTTTTTACACCTTGAATTTCTGCCATAAAATTCAGATATTCTTTTACATACATATCCAAATACAAGGGGTTATGTTCCGGCAAATACCCAATAAGGCCTTTTGTTTTCAACGGGTTTTCTTCTACATCTATTCCACAAATGCTAGCAGAACCAGACGAAGGTGGAATAAAACCTGTTAGGATTTTCATGGTCGTACTTTTCCCAGCACCGTTGGGTCCTAAAAATCCTACAATTTGTCCTGCAGGAATTTCAAAATTAATAGAATCTATGGCCTTTTGAGTACCATAGTTTTTACTTAGATTGTTAACTTGTATTGACATGTTATAGCTGCAAAAATAAGGTTTTAACTTGCTTTTGGAACATAATTTTTCAAGACTTTACGAATGGCAAAAAAATCTAAACTTATTTTTTAAGTAGTTCCGCAAAATAAAGGACATCGCCCCCTTCTTTTTGTTTATTTATGTATTGACTCCTCAATAATTCAAAGCCCATTTTTTCAATTATTTTTACATTTTCTTCGTTCTCTTCTGCATATACAGAACAAGTAATATAAAATAACTTACCCCCTTTTTTTAGGAAAGGAATTGCATTTTTAACTATATTAATTTGTAGCTCTGCATAACTTGAAATTTTTCTCGAATCCATATTCCTAAGGTTTTCTGGAGTTCTTCTCCATGTTCCACTCCCTGTGCAGGGCACATCTGCAAGTATAGTGTCTATCTCTTCGTATTGGAAAGTTTGTGTTTCTTTATTTTTCTTAAATTCCAGCTTTTGTACATTTTTACTTAAATCCAAAACAGAACTAAAAAATTGAATCTGTAACAGATTGGAGGACCTTTCATTCAAGTTTTCTAGTATGCTTTTCCTAATATCTGAAACTATAATTTTACAATGGGGTAGAGTAGTGGCCAAGTGTATGCTTTTACCACCTGCACCGGCACATATATCCCAGATTATTCCTTTTGATTCTATAAGTTTACATATTTCTTGAGATGCAAAGTCTTGAATTTGAATCATTCCTTTAGCAATCAAGGTTTGAAGTTGGGTTTCCGGAGTTGTAGCATATACGCCTTTCTCCACTTCACTATATTCTATGTCTTTGAGTATAGGAAAGGCGCTGGTCTTAAGAATCCTAAAAAACACTTTTGGTTTTTGTAAATGGGATATACTAAAGTCTTCTATTTGTATTTCTTTTGATACCTGACTATTACAAGGAAAAATGTTTTGCGGCAATTCCCCAAAGTAATTTAAGATATCCTTAGCCGATTTGTTTGATGGCTTATGATTAAATATGGCATGGATTTCTTTTTCTTCTAATCTTCCAGTGGCCCATAGAAATAATTTAATCTTATTTTCAATGTCAATTTTTTCTAAGGAAAGCCCCCAACGAAAGTAAGCATAACAAGCTTCTCTTATGTTTCTTCTATCTTTGCTACCATATTTTTTATTCTCTGCAAAGTAGCCGCTCAAATAGTTCGCAAATGGAGTTTTATGGGAGTAATTAGCAATTAAATTATGTGCTGTTTGTATGTGTTTTAGTAAATAATCTGTCACTTATTTAATTTTTACTAATTCAAAATCTACAAGCTTCAATAAATTCACGGAACTATTTTCAAATACATTGTTGCCCATGTTTTTAAAATTGAAATTATTGTGAATCATGGGGAAGTTTTTATTTTGTATGTAGGAATACGATTCTAAACCAAATGTACAAAGAGCACCTATGAAAAAACGGGCTTGATCGTAACCAATATAAGCATATTTACCTGCATTGGTATTGTATTTATTATGGTAGTTTTGTTCAAATTGTATTTTTTCCGGGTTTTCTGTCTCCAATTGGTAATTGTTAAAAAATAAAAGGTTGTTTTTATTCCATAAATCAAATGGGATAATAGGGAAATCGAACCATTCTTCTAAGCCTAAAATTTGGGTCTCTTTTTTTCCGGCACCTGCATTTAATACTTTTCTTACATTTAACTCAGATGTTACAGGAGCAATAACTGTTGTTTCCACATTGCTTATCAGACTTGTTTTTAATTCATCTGGGCTCATGTATTTCAATGAAATATTTGCATCTGAAAAAGCTTTTTGATACCCTTTACGGGCAGCAAATCCTTGAGTAGTATTATCATTTACAAGGATAAACTGATGCTTTGGATACAATTCTATAAGTTTTAAAGCTGCGAAATAGTGCTTGTTGGAGTCTGCTGCAATTGGATTAAATACAGGAATAGATGTTCTTGTTTTTTTAATGTAGTTCCTAAGTGGATTTACATATTGGATGTTATAAACAGAACAAAAATTTTCTACTTGACTAATTTCATGGTCGAATATAGGACCAACAATAATGTTGCAGTTTTTCAAGAATGGTTTAGTAAGTATAAATGCTACTTCTGAGCTATCTGATTTTGTATCAAAAACCTCTACTTCTATTTCGCTACCTTCTTTACTTAGTTCTTCCAAAGCAAGCTCAAATCCTTCGTAGTATTCTAAAACAGTTTCTCTAATAGAGGAATAAGCAGCGCTTTTCCCTATATTAAATGGTAATAAAATTGCAACTTTTATTTTTTCATCTCTTTGAACAGGTGCATGAATAACTTTATCAAGAAATAGAATAGGCTCTTGGGCTTCTTGTTTTTTACTATTTACTTCAAAATCGTTAGTAGTTTCTTCATGCTTTGTGTTGTTGTTAGTATTTACAAAAATGCTAGCGCAAGACACAAAGAGGCTTAAAGTTAACGAAAAAAACAAAAGTTTATTCCCATTCAATTGTTGCAGGAGGTTTCGAACTAATATCATATACTACTCTGTTTATTCCTTTGGTATTGTTAATTATTTTATTGGATATTTCGCCCAGAATTTCATAAGGTATATGAACCCAGTCTGCCGTCATACCATCTACAGAAGTAACTGCTCTTAAGCACACTGCATTTTCATAAGTTCTCTCATCGCCCATTACCCCAACACTTTGCACTGGCAAGAAAATGGTACCTGCTTGCCAAATTTTATCATACCATCCCTTTTCTTTTAAAGTGTCAATAAAAATGGCATCCGCTTGTTGCAGTATTCTTACTTTTTCTTTAGTTATTTCTCCAAGAATTCTAATTGCTAGTCCAGGTCCTGGGAAAGGATGTCGGCCCAAAATCTCATTAGGTAGTTCTAGTTCTTTACCCACCCTTCTAACCTCATCTTTAAATAAGTTACGGAGTGGTTCCAATATTTTTAGGTTCATTTTTTCAGGTAACCCTCCAACATTGTGATGTGATTTAATGGTAGCAGAAGGTCCGTTTACAGATACCGATTCTATCACATCTGGATAGATGGTTCCTTGTGCCAACCATTTTGCATCCTCTATTTTCTTAGCTTCCACATCAAAAACCTCTACAAACACCCTGCCAATAGTTTTTCTTTTTTCTTCGGGGTCAGTTTTCCCTTCTAGTTCTTTGTAAAATAGCTCACTTGAATCTACACCTTTTACATTTAAATCTAATTGCTTATATGCTTCTAAGACCTCTTCAAATTCATTCTTTCTAAGCAAACCATTGTTTATAAAAATACAGTGAAGGTTTGAACCAATAGCTTTAGAAATCAAAAGCGCTGCCACGCTAGAGTCTACGCCACCCGAAAGACCCAAAACAACTTTTTGGTTACCACAAGTTTCCTTTATTTGATTTACAGTTTCTTCTATAAAGTTTAAGGGGGTCCAGTCTCCTTTACAGCCACAAATATCAAATAAAAAATTACCTAAAAGTTGTTTGCCCTCCAAGCTGTGAGTCACTTCTGGATGGAATTGAATGCCATATATTTGTTTTCCTTTAACCCTAAATCCTGCAACAGGAATAGAGTCGGTATGGGCTATAATTTCAAGATTTTCTGGTAGTTGGGTAATAGTGTCTCCATGCGACATCCATACTTGGCTAGCGCCAGATAATCCACGGAAAAGCTCGCAATTGGTTTCTGGTTTTAAGGTCGCTCTTCCATATTCCCTATGGGCACTTCTGCTTACAATACCTTGGCTAAGATGTGTAATAAGTTGTGCTCCATAGCATATTCCTAACACAGGTGCATGGGATGTGAATTCTTCTAAATTTATACGTGGCGAACCCTCTTCATGAACAGAAGCAGGACTGCCAGATAAGATTATTCCTATAGTATCAGGATCTAAACTAGGGTAGTGGTTGTATGGGTGTATTTCGCAGTATACATTTAGTTCTCTTATTCTTCTTGCAATAAGTTGAGTATATTGTGAGCCAAAGTCTAGGATTAAAATTTTTTGATGCATCTAATTTATTCTGAATGCGCAAAATTAACATCTAAATTGGTTTATTTGAATAATTTTTTCAGCCTTTTAAACATTCTGAATATGCCGATTATATTTTGCCTTTAACTTCTTTTTTTCCATTTGCATGTATCGCAAACCTTCCCTCCGAAGATGCATGTACTTGATCTAGTTTGGGCCATGGCCAGCCACCAAATTTGGTATTTTGGTAGTCTTCAAAAGCTTGCTGAATCTCTTCTTTACTATTCATTACAAATGGCCCATATTGCATTACGGTTTCCCCAATAGGTTTGCCTTGCAACAACAGAATACCAGCTTTTTCCCCACCATTTTGAATGTTAATTTCCTTGTTTGCTTCTACTTCTATGGCATGGTATGCCTTTACTTCCTTGTCTTCTATGCGTATATTTTCTCCTAGGTAGAAATAAAGGGTTCTATTTATACCCGCTGCAGCAGCGGGGAGTTTTATGTTGGAGTTTTCGTCCATCAAAATATTCCAAACAGCCAAGTGATTGTTTTTATCTGCAGCCCATGAGTCTGGAGGAGGATCCATTGCTTTTACATTTTTGAAGGTGCCAGCAATGATTTCAATTTGTGTTTTAAGTCCTTTTCCATCTTTGTAGTGGTACATTGGCAGTTCTTCTTTCCAAAACATTTTAAAATGAGGCTCCACCATTTTGTTTTTTTTAGGAAGATTTAGCCAAATTTGAAAAAGTTCAAGGGGATTTTCTTTTTCTTTGCTAAGCAGAGGGAACATTTCGGAATGCTGAACTCCTTTCCCGGCTGTCATCCATTGTACATCTCCATTTCCGTATCTTCCAGCAGCCCCAATGGAGTCAGCATGGTCTACTATTCCTTTTCTTACTATAGTTATAGTCTCAAATCCTCTATGTGGATGCCCTGGGAAACCAGGTACCTTTTTGCCATGGTACATTCTGTAGCCATCTTTTATAATAAAATCGTTGCCCATGTGTCTACCTTTTAGAGAATCAGCAGGGCCTAATTCATCGTTGCCTTTTGGAAAACTATCTTCGTGGTGGGCACAAAATAAAAAGGGATCAGAAGTTTCCCATTGGAAACCAAGTGGTTTTATGCTTTTTATAGGGTTATTTTGCAAACCTGTAATTTTTGCTAACCCATCTAGCGGCATGCTTAAAGCACCAGTTATACCTAAGCCAAGTTTGGTTAAAAAACTTCTTCTGTCCTTTTTCATAGAGCTATTGTATGGATCTTAATGCAGCATCCCAAAGTCCTTTTCTTCTTTTTAGCGATTCCACAGAAGCAATTTTGGCTTCCTCCCATTTATTTTGGTCTTCACCACATAATTCTTTTACCATTTCTATTGCCAGCTTGCTATGGTGGTCTCCATCTACCTCTATATGCCTCTCAAAGTAGTACATAAAATCTTCAACTTCTGAAGTGAATGTTTTTTTAAGGTCACTTACCATTTCAATAAACATATCAGGTATTAGGTCTTCTCTACCAAATGTAAAAACTGCTGCCTTTACATGAGCAGGCTTGTTGTAAACAATATCAAAGGTGAAACTTAAGAAGTCTTTAACTTCTTGTGCTATATTTAGATCTCCAATAGCATTTTCAATAAGCATATTATTTTCTACGGCTGCAAGAAGTTTCTTTATTTCTGTTGTGTCTGACCCAAGTTTATGCATGGCTTCTAGATACATTTCAAAGTGGCTCATTCTTTCGCCAACCCTATTTACATCAGATTCTTCTCCAGTTACAATTTCATTTATTAAATATCGAGTGTTTGCGCTCCCTTTTGGATACCATGGTAAGTTGGTGCATGTTAGTTCTATTTGAAGCGATTTTAATAGCGACATAAAATCCCAAACAGCAAATATATGGTGCTGTGAAAAGTGTTTTAAGTCTTCTAATGTTTTTATCTCTGAGTATAACCCGTGATTTATAATTTCATTTCTTTCTAGGGTTATAGCTTCTTGAATGTCTTGGTACATCGTTTTATATTGTAGCATAAATTGTATAACTATTTTCTTGTTTAAAAGTTTTATAAAATTGCTTTTATTTCTTGGTAGAATCTAGAAATGGGGAAACCCATTACATTGTAATAACATCCTTCTATTTTTGAAACGCCAAGCAATCCCATTCTGTCTTGTATGCCATAGGAACCAGCTTTGTCAAAAGGCTTACAGTCATGGATATAAGCCAGAATAAAGTTTTGTGTTAATATATTGAAGGATACTTTGGTTTCTTCTACAAAAGAATGTTCTTTATTGTTTATTTTAAAGCATACACCAGTATATACTGTATGTGTTCTGCCACTTAATAAATCTAGCATGTTTTTGGCTTCCTCTTCGCTTTCAGGCTTATTTAGAACAGTATTGCCTATACACACTATAGTATCTGCCGCTACCACTATATCCTTGTTAGTAGACTGTGTAAAAGCGCGTAATTTTTTTTGAGCTAACATTAGGGGAATTTCTTTTGGCAAAAGAGCTGGATCAAAAGATTCCTCTACGTTTGGACTACTAAAAGTAACCTCAAAACCAGCGTTAGTAAAAATTTCTCTTCGCCTAGGAGATGCTGAGGTGAGATGAATAGATGGGAGTTTTTGCATGTGTTATTCCATTTCCCGGATAGTATTTCTTATAATTTCACAGGCTTCTAAAACCTGTCTTTCGTTTATTACCAAAGGAGGGGCAAAACGTATTGTATGGGTATGCGTTTGCTTTGCCAAAAGTCCATTTTCTTTTAGTTTATAACAAACATCTACGGCTGTTCTACCATCTTTAAAAGGTACTATATCTATAGCATTTAACAAGCCTTTACCTCTTACAGCACTTACTCTACTAGCAGGTAGTTTTTCAAGTTCTTTTCTAAAAAGTTCTCCCATTTTTTGTGCATTTTCAGCAAGTTTCTCATCCAATACCACTTTTAGGGCTTCCAAGGCTACACTGCAAGCTAGTGGGTTCCCTCCAAAAGTAGAACCATGTTGTCCAGGTTTTATAGTGAGCATAATTTCGCTGCTACACAATACTGCACTTACAGGTAATACACCACCAGAGAGAGCTTTACCCAACACCAAAATATCTGGCTTAACGTTTTCGTGGTCGCAGGCAAGCATTTTACCTGTTCTGGCTATACCTGTCTGCACTTCGTCTGCTATAAATAGTACATTGTATTGAGTACAAATTTCTCTAACCTTTGTAAGATAATTCTCTGAAGGTACGATAACACCTGCTTCCCCTTGTATAGGTTCACACATAAAACCTGCTACATTTGGGTCTTGCAGTGCTTTTTCTAAAGCCTCTATATTGTTATAGGGTATAATTTCAAAACCAGGAACAAAAGGTCCAAAGTCTTTGTAGCTATCGGGGTCTGTACTGGAACTTATTGCAGCAATCGAACGGCCCCAAAAGTTTCCTTCTACAAACACTATTTTGGCTTTATTCTCAGGAATACCTTTAATAGTATAAGCCCATTTTCTACATAATTTTATTGCTGTTTCGCATGCTTCTACTCCGCTATTCATGGGCAATAACCTCTCAAATCCGAATAATTGACAAGCGAATTGTTCAAATTCGCCCAATTTATTATTGTAAAAGGCCCTAGAGGTAAGAGTAAGTGTACTCGCTTGGTCTACAAGTGCTTGAATGATTCTTGGGTGACAATGCCCTTGATTTACAGCACTGTATGCGCTAAGGCAATCTATATATTTTTTCCCTTCTACATCGGTAACATAAATTCCTTTACCCTCGGCAATAACTACTGGTAATGGTTTATAATTTGTAGCACCATGTTTTTTTTCTAATTCAATAAAATAAGAAGAGTCTTGTTGGCTATTTGTCATGGCACAAAGATAAGAAATACAGCGTAAATAGTTGATTGTAGATATTAGATTGTTGATTTTAGATTTTTAAATCTTAGATTTAAAATCTAAAAGGTTGTAACGTATTAAGTCTGACTTCTGCAATCTAAAATCTAAGGTTTTCTCAATCTCTATCCCTTGGACCCAGCTTTGTCATTTATTGATAACCCTAATTCTTGAAGCATAAAAGATTACAATTCCAAATGCAAATAAACAGATTAATGCAAAAATATTCTTTAAATAAGTATTGCCAATAAATTAACTATATAAAAAAAGCCCCTTTCGGGGCTCCATGAATTTGAATAATTTGGTGAAATCAAGAAACTTTTTTAACTATTGCTTTAAAAGCTTCTGGTTGGTTCATAGCTAAATCCGCTAATGCTTTTCTGTTCATTTCAATGTTGTTTTCTTTCAATTTATGAATAAATTGAGAGTAAGACAAACCTTCTGCTCTAACAGCAGCATTAATTCTGATAATCCAAAGTGAACGGAAATTACGTTTTTTGGTTTTTCTGTCGCGGTAAGCATATTGCAAACCTTTTTCAACAGCATTTTTAGCTACGGTCCATACATTTTTTCTACGACCGAAATACCCTTTAGCTCTTTTTAGAACTTTTTTTCTTCTAGCCCTTGAGGCTACGTGATTGACTGATCTTGGCATAATTTATTTTTGTTTTTGCTCCCTAAGCGTTTACATTTTTGGTAAAACTTCTAGCTCGGGTGCGGGTTAAAATTTTCAGTTTTGTTTATTTACCTATAGTAAGCAAAAATTTGATGTTAGAACTATCCATATCGGTTACAATGGTAGATTTACCTAAGTTTCTTTTTCTTTTCTTTGCTTTTTTAGTTAAAATGTGGTTTAAGAAAGCTTTGTTTCTTTTAATTTTACCGCTACCTGTAAGACTGAATCTTTTCTTGGCGCTGGAGTTTGTTTTCATCTTTGGCATGACTCAAAAATCTATTTAGTTATTTAATATATTATTTTTTTAATTTCCCTGGTGCAAGCACCAATATCATTTTCTTCCCTTCGCTTTTGGGCATTTGTTCAACTTTCGCTAAACCATCTTCCATTAGTTCTTTAGCAAATCTTAACAAAAGTTCTTCTCCTCTCTCTTTGTGCATAATGGTTCTTCCTTTAAAGAATACAAATGCTCTTACTTTAGAACCCTCTTCCAAAAAGGACTTGGCATGTTTTAATTTAAAATCAAAATCATGGTCATCGGTGTTGGGGCCAAATCTTATTTCTTTAATTACAGATTTAACAGCATTGGCCTTTATCTCCTTTTGTTTCTTCTTTTGCTCGTATAAGAACTTCTTATAATCAACAATTTTAGCAACTGGGGGGTCTGCATTTGGTGAAATCTCCACCAAATCCAATCCTAATTCAAAAGCAATTTTTAGCGCAGACTCTTTATCGAATATTCCCGGTTCAATATTTTCACCGACAACTCTTAATTGCTTTGCTACAATTTCTTCATTAATCTTGTGAGGATTGGTTTTAATAACCCTACCTCTTTGTTTTACCGTCAAATTATTAATCAGTTTTTAATTTCTTCTTGTACTTTTTGTTGTATCATTTCTGCAAATGCTTCAACTTTCATTGATCCCAGATCCTCGCCACCATGCATTCTTACGGAAACAGTACCTTCTTCTGCTTCTTTTTCGCCTATAATTAGCATGTAAGGTATTTTGCTAACTTCGGCATCGCGTATTTTCCTGCCAGTTTTTTCAGACCTTGCGTCAATGAGCCCGCGAATATCGTACTTTTTTAGAATATTTAAAACATTTTCTGAATATTCTTGATATTTATCGCTAATTGGCAGTAAAATACATTGGTCAGAGGTTAGCCAAAGTGGAAATTTCCCAGCTGTATGTTCCAAAAGAACTGCCACAAATCTTTCCATAGAACCAAATGGCGCCCTGTGAATCATTACAGGACGATGGGGTTTGTTGTCGCTACCAATATATTCTAATTCAAATCTTTCTGGTAAATTATAGTCTACTTGAATAGTGCCAAGCTGCCATGATCTTCCCAATGCATCTTTTACCATGAAGTCGAGTTTGGGTCCGTAAAAGGCTGCTTCTCCATATTCGATAACTGTAGGTAACCCTTTTTCTTGAGTAGCCTCTAGTATATCTCTTTCTGCTCTTTCCCAATTTTCTGTACTTCCTATGTATTTGGTTTTATCTTCAGGGTCACGAAGAGAAACTTGTGCTGTAAAGTTTTCGAATTTCAATGTTTTGAATATGTAAAGTACTATATCTATAACATTAATAAATTCTTTTTTTACTTGTTCTTGCATGCAGAAAATATGTGCATCGTCTTGTGTAAAGCTTCTTACTCTTGTCAAGCCATGTAGCTCTCCGCTTTGTTCGTAACGGTATACGGTACCAAATTCTGCAAGTCTTAAGGGGAGGTCTTTATAAGACCTAGGTTTGGTTTTGTATATTTCACAGTGGTGTGGGCAGTTCATAGGTTTAAGAAGAAATTCTTCATTTAAACCTGGAGTGGTTATTGGTTGAAAGGAATCTTTGCCGTATTTTTCGTAATGTCCGCTTGTAATGTAAAGTTCTTTGTGCCCAATATGAGGAGTAATAACGGGTTGGTAGCCATATTCTCTTTGTTTTTTCTTTAGAAAGTTTTCTAATCTCTCTCTTAACTCTGCACCTTTAGGTAGCCATATTGGTAGTCCTTGACCCACTTTTTGAGAGAAAGTGAACAGTTCTAGTTCTCTTCCTAGTTTTCTATGGTCTCTTTTTTTAGCTTCTTCTAGCAAGGTTAAGTATTCTGTAAGCTCGCTTTTTTTAGGGAAAGTAATCCCATATATTCTAGTTAATTGCTTTTTAGTTTCATCCCCTCGCCAATAAGCCCCTGCGGTAGCAAGTACTTTTACTGCTTTTATATGTCCAGTGTGAGGGATATGAGGTCCTCTGCACAAGTCTGTAAAATTGCCTTGCTTGTAGAAGGTTATAGAGCCGTCTTCTAATTCTTCAATTAATTCTAATTTGTATGGATCGTTTTTCTCTGTAAAATACTTTTGAGCATCGGCCTTAGTAACATTTTGTCTTTCAAAGGAAGAATCATGTTTTGCTAATTCCGACATTTTTTGTTCCAGACCTTCAAAATTGTCGGAGGAGAAGCTAATGTCTCCAAAATCAATATCGTAATAGAAACCATTTTCAATTGGTGGTCCAATAGCTAGTTTAATTCCGGGATATAGGGCTTCTAACGCTTCTGCCATTAAGTGAGCAGAAGAGTGCCAAAAGGTGCTTTTGCCTTCTTTGTCTTCCCATTTATATAGTTTAAATTTACAATCTTCGTGTATAGGTCTATTTAAATCCCATGTTTGGCCGTTTACATCTGCGGCTAATACAACTCTAGCTAGGCCTTCGCTTATGCTTTTAGCAATTTCCATTCCTGTGGTTCCTTGCGGGTATACTCTTTTACTTCCGTCGGGCAGAGTGATGGTTATTTCTTGCTTCATGTTATCTTTTTTTAGGGACTGCAAAATTAGGATTTATAAACGATTTAGCAAGCGCCTAAGATTTTGTATTTTGGGAATAAAAAAAAGGCATTCTATAGTAGAATGCCTTTCATGGGGATGGGGTTTTTGTTTATTTATCCACTGCAGCTTTCGCATGCATCAGGATTGTCTAGTGAACATGCTATTTCGCTTTGCGCAACGCTTTGTGTTTCTGGATTTTTCAAAACAGACGAGTCAACCGTAAACTTGATTGCGTCTGCAGCTGCTTTTGTTCTTAAGTAGTACATACCTGTTTTTAAGCCTTTTTTCCAAGAGTAAAAATGCATGGAAGTTAATTTAGCAAAATTAGGTTGTTGTATAAATAAGTTTAGAGATTGCGATTGGCAAACAAAAGCACCTCTATCGGCAGCCATGTCGATTATATTTTTTTGTTTTATTTCCCAAACTGTTTTGTAAATTTCTTTTAACGCTTCTGGGATTTCTTTGATTTCTTGAACAGAACCATTTGCAGCAATAATGCGTTGCTTCATGTTGTCGTTCCACAATCCAAGATCTACTAAGTCTTTTAATAAGTGTTTGTTTACAACTACAAATTCTCCACTTAGTACACGTCTGTTGTATATGTTAGAAGTGTATGGCTCAAAGCATTCGTTATTTCCTAAAATCTGAGAAGTAGAAGCTGTAGGCATAGGAGCTAACAACAGAGAGTTTCTAACACCATGCTCCATAATTTCTTTTCTAAGGCTATTCCAATCGTATCTGTTGCTAGGTTCTACATTCCACATTTCAAATTGGAATATACCTTGCGAAAGTGGAGAGCCTTGGAAGGTTTCGTATGGTCCTATTTCTTTTGCAATTTCCATACTAGCCACAAGAGAAGCGTAGTATATTGTTTCAAAAATGTTTTTGTTTAATACTTTTGCCATTTCGCTTTCGAAAGGTAGGCCAAGCATCATAAAGGCATCTGCCAAACCTTGAACTCCTAAACCAATAGGCCTATGACGGAAATTACTTCTTCTAGTTTCTTCTATTGGATAGTAATTGTTGTCAATTATCTTATTCAGGTTTTTGGTCATAATTTTGGTAATCTCTTCTAGTTTACTAAAATCAAATTTACCATTATCCACAAATCTGGGTAGAGATACAGAAGCGAGATTACATACAGCTGCTTCATCTGGACTGCTATATTCTATAATTTCTGTACAAAGGTTACTGCTTCTGATAGTACCAAGATTTTTCTGGTTAGATTTTTCATTTGCAGCGTCTTTGTACATAATATATGGTGTCCCTGTTTCCATTTGTGCCTCTAGAATAGCGTTCCACAATTCTCTTGCTTGAATGGTTTTAATTGCTTTTCCTTCTGCTTCGTATTGGTGGTAAAGGTCTTCAAACTTTTTACCGTAGGTATCGTAAAGGCCAGGTGCAGAACTAGGGCAGAATAAACTCCAAGTGGTATCTTCTTCTACTCTTTTCATAAACAAGTCAGGCACCCAAAGGGCTAAGAATAAATCTCTAGCTCTCATTTCATCTTTACCATGATTTTTTCGTAAATCTAAAAAGTCAAATACGTCTGCATGCCATGGTTCAAGATAGATTGCAAATGCGCCTTTTCTTTTTCCTCCGCCTTGGTCTACGTATCTTGCTGTGTCATTAAAAACTTTTAGCATTGGAATAATTCCGTTGGAGGTTCCGTTTGTTCCTTTAATGTAACTTCCCGTAGCTCGTATATTGTGTATGTTCAGGCCTATTCCTCCTGCGGATTGAGAAATTAAAGCACAATTTTTCAAAGTATCGTATATTCCACTAATGCTGTCGTCTTTCATACTAAGAAGGAAACAACTACTCATTTGAGGCTTTGGTGTACCAGCATTAAATAGGGTAGGAGTAGCATGAATAAACCATTTTTCACTCATTAAGTTGTAAGTTTCTATCGCCGCATCTATGTCATTTTTATGGATACCTATAGACACACGCATAAACATGTGTTGTGGTCTTTCTGCTATTTTGCCGTGTATTTTTAATAAATAGGATTTTTCTAGCGTCTTAAATCCGAAATAATCGAAGTGGTAGTCTCTTTCATAAATGATAGCAGCATCTAATATGTCTGCGTTCTTTTTTATGATATCATATACATCCTCTGCATACAGAGAAGCTTTCTCGCCAGAGCGTTCGTCTATGTAATTGTATAGAGCATCGGCAGTCTTAGAGAACGATTTTTGTGTGTTTTTATGCAAATTACTTACTGCAATCCTTGCTGCTAAAATTGCAAAATCAGGATGCTTTGTAGTATTTGCAGCAGCTGTTTCCGCTGCTAAATTGTCTAATTCTGTGGTAGGAATTAAGTTGTAAATCCCTTGGATTACTTTTTTCGTTATTTCAATAATATCTTCACTTTTCAAAGACAATCCATAACTTAATTTCATAAGTCTGGAGGTTATTTTATCGAAGTGTATTGCTTCTTGTTTTCCGTTTCTTTTTAATACAAACATTTTTCTAGTTTTTCTTTAATTTAACATTGGGTTAGAATTCTTCGTCCATTTTAAAAGCATTGGAAGCAGAGTCGGACATTACCCCTGCTTTCTGATATTCTCCTACTCTTTTTTCAAAGAAATTTGTTTTACCTTGAAGGGAAATTAATTCCATAAAATCAAATGGATTTGTGGCATTATAAATTTTGCTTAATCCTAGGGTAACCAACAAACGGTCTGCAACAAATTCTATGTATTGACACATCAAATCAGCATTCATACCTATCAAGTTTACAGGTAGAGCATCGCTAACAAACTCTTTTTCTATTTCTACAGCGTCTTTTATGATGGTGTATACTGTTTCTTCTGGTAATTTGTTCTGAAGGTGATTGGTGTACAATAAGCACGCAAAGTCACAATGCAAGCCCTCATCTCTACTGATAAGTTCGTTGGTAAAGCTTAAGCCAGGCATTAATCCTCTTTTCTTAAGCCAAAATATAGAACAGAAACTTCCACTAAAAAATATGCCTTCTACTGCTGCAAAAGCGATAAGCCTTTCTGCAAAGCTACCTTTGTCTATCCATCTAAGCGCCCAATCAGCTTTTCTTTTTACACAATCTATGGTGTCGATTGCTCTTAGAAGCTTGTCTTTTTCTAGGGGGTCTTTGATGTAGGTGTCTATGAGTAAAGAATATGCTTCCGAGTGTATGTTTTCTATCATAACTTGGAAACCATACATACAGCGTGCCTCTGGGTACTGAACTTCTTGCAAAAAGTTTACTGCTAAGTTTTCGTTTACTATACCATCGCTTGCCGCAAAAAATGCCAAAACATGCTTAATAAAATGTTTTTCATTGTCATTAAGTTTGTTTGCCCAATCTTGCAAATCTGATGTTAAATCAATTTCTTCTGCAGTCCAAAAACTTGCTTCCGCTTGTTTGTACATTTGCCAAATATCGTTGTGCGTAATTGGGAAAAGTACAAACCTATCTTTGTTGTCTGCTAAAAGGGGTTCGTGAGTAGTATTTTTTGTATCCATTTTCTTTACCTGTTTGTTGTGTGTAGTCTCTTTGCATCAAAAATAAAACATCTTTTTTGTCCTTCTTTGTGGAGCCTTTCTACAAAGATAATGTTTCCTCTCCGATGCGGACTACAATAATCGATACAAATTTTTTTCTTTTGAAATAGCTTTATCCACATTGCTATTAATGCAAAGATAATCAATATTATAGTAGTTATCTTCAACTAATCCACAGGGGATGTTATTAAATTTATTTTCTTCTTTTTTCTTGTTATTGGTAGTGTTATCTAAGGTATTTCCAAAGTAATTTTATTGTATAGTTTGTATCTATTTTTTTTCTGAAATAGAGTTTATCCACATTGCTTTGTTGTCTTATTAGTACAATAAAAATTCAGTGTGCTTTTATTCCGTTTTTTAGTGAATCAAACCTATACTTTTTAACGGTATTTAGTTTACTTTATTGTTTCTTATTTCATCCTGTTTTTCAATAGAAATAAAAAACAAACACCTGCGATAAAAGATTGTTTTCTTTTGATTGTTGTGCATAGTTAGGGAATTGTTAGATATTTCCCTTTCTTCTTTGAAGGTCTTTTATTTGCCTGAATTAAATTTTAATTTGGGGTTAATATTACTTTTCATTTCTTTAGATTTGCATCCAAATAAAAAAATGATAAATTTATCAGCAGCCAGAATAGAAAGTATTGCCGTACATTATATTGGCAACAAACATTTAGAAACTCCATTGGTTTTATCTTCTAATTTATTGCAGTTGGAAGAAGAATTTGCTCAACAGTTATTGCCATTTTTTATCCATGGGTTTGACAAAGTTTATGATGTTTATTCATTTACCTCTTTTTCTTTATCTACTGAAACACAGGCTGGATATTTGGCAAATGCGATACTAAAATCTACGGAACCTTTTTTGGTAAGTAGTAAAAAACTTGCGGAGTTGCTTTATAATCAAAGTATTCATCCTAATATAAAAGACGGAGAATTATACATAGTTTTAATTAATGATGCAATATATAAGGAGAGGAGTGTGGATATAGTTGGGATTTTTAAAACAGAAAACAAACAACAGTTTATTCAAACTAAATTTCAGGAAATTGGATCTGAGGTTCATTCTCAGCGTGGTGTATTGTTGTCGAAACCAGATAAGGCATGTATAGTTATACAGCCAAGACAAGAAGACGAAGACCAAGAAGTGTTTATTTTAGACAATCAAAACAAAAGCCACGAAGCAGATTTTTGGAAAATTGATTTTTTAGGACTAGAGAAAAAGGTCACTGATTTTTCTCAAACTGCATCTTTTTTGGATGTTACCAAAGTTTTTTTAACAAAAGAAATTGACCATGGGTTTGATGTAAATAAAACGGATAAAATAGAACTTATGAATAGAAGTGTAGACTATTTTAAAAAGAATGAAGTATTTGATAAAGAAGAGTTTGTGCAGAATGTTTTTGAAAGTGGAGAGCTTATAGATTCCTTTATTAATTTTGAGGAAGAATACAAACAGGACAAAGGGATTGATTATGAAGCAAGTTTTGAAATTTCTCCTCAAGCAGTAAAACAAAAAGGCAAAATTTTTAAGAGTATAATTAAGTTAGATAAAAATTTCCATGTGTATGTTCATGGGAACAAGAGTATGATAGAACAAGGGAAAGATGCAGATGGTAGAAAGTTCTATAAGTTGTATTATGAGAATGAAAACTAAAGCAATAATTTCATAGCTTATTGCTTTAGTTTTTAATAAATATTTATTTAATATATCTAAAGTCTGTATTTGCTTGTAGTTGAATTACAAACTCATAAATCAGTTGAATAACATTCTCAACATCTTGTTTGTCTACCATTTCTACAGTAGTGTGCATGTATTTTAAAGGCAGTGATATAAGGGCACTTGGCACCCCTTCTGCAGAGTATGCAAAGGAGTCTGTATCTGTTCCGGTAGAACGAGAAACCGCTGCTCTTTGGTATGGTATTTCTTTAATTTTGGCTATTTGTATAATGCTTTGAAGCAAGTTGTTTTGAACTGCTGGGCCAAAAGTAAGAACGGGGCCTTTCCCGCATTTTTGGTCTCCTTGCTTTTTTTTGTCGTATAAAGGGGAAGATGTGTCATGGCAAACATCTGTTATAATTGCTACATCGGGTTTAATTCTTCTGGATATCATTTCTGCTCCCCTTAGTCCAATTTCTTCTTGAACTGCATTTACGATATACAAAGAGAAGGGTAGTTGAATAGCATTTTCTTTAATAAGTCTAGCAACTTGAGCAATCATAAATCCACCTATTCTATTGTCTAAGGCTCTTCCACAAAGAAATTTTTGATTTAATTCAGTCAACTCATCTTCAAAAACAATTACACAACCAGGGTGAATACCAAGTTTGTTTACATCGTCTTTTTTTGCACAACCAATGTCAATGAATAGGTTGTCTAGACTAGGAATCACCTCTTTACCGGCTTCTCTTACGTGGATTGCAGGCCACCCAAAAACACCTTTTACAACGGTGCCATTTTCAGTGTATATGTTTACTCTTTTTGATGGGGCAATCATGTGGTCACTTCCACCATTTCTTTTAATATAGATAAACCCATCGTCAGAAATATAATTAACAAACCAAGAAATTTCATCGGCGTGCGCTTCGATTACAACCTTATACATCCCTCCTGGGTTAATTATAGCGGCTACCGAGCCATAGTTGTCTGTAATATAGTCGTCTATGTATGGTTTTAAATATTCGAGCCAAACCTTTTGACCGGGGGTTTCAAAACCTGTAGGAGAAGCGGTATTTAAGTATTTATATAAGAAGTCTTGGGCATTTTGGTTTGAAAATACTTCCATTGTGAAAAGTTTATAGATTAATTAAAATGGTAAATCATCGTCGCTATTGCTATCATTTTCGCTAGCAAAAGGGTTTTCTTGAGGAACAGGTATAGTATGTGCCGGGGTATTGTCCCAAGGAGCGCTTGTGTTGGAGGACGGATTTTGTTGGCTGTTTCCACTAACAGGAGAGGTCATTACTTTTTCAATTTTCCATACTTTTAAATCGGTATACCATCTTTCGTTGTATTCTCTTGATTCTACATCAAAGAATGCTTTAATTTCCTGCCCAAGTGCTAGCGCCTGAAGCTCTTGAGTTCTTTCGCTCCATACTGTCATGGCTACTTTTTTAGGGTAGGTTCCCGGCACCTCCAATACAAAGTCTTGTTTACGCCATTCCCCGTTTTTACCCGTGCCGCTTTGCATAGGCATTACTTTAAATAATTTTCCTGTTATTTCCATAATATTTAAGTTTTTTGTTCTATTAAGTTTGCGAATTTAGTTTTTTGCGAATTGTAGTTTTACTCATTTTTCCAACACAAGGCTTATAGATTGAAATTAGCTTTGAATATTTTCATAGCAATAGCAAGTAAAATTACTCCAAAGAATTTCCTAAGTACCATAAGCCCTCCTTTTCCAAGTGCTTTTTCAATTCTATTTGTTGATTTGAGAACGATATAAACCACTATTAAATTAATAAGTATACCTGCTAATATGTTGTAAAACTCAAAGTCTGCATTTAACGACATAATAGTAGTGAGTGTGCCAGAACCGGCAATTATAGGGAAAGCTATAGGAACAATACTTCCTGTTTTAGCATCGGCGTCGTTTTTGAAAAATTCGCGCCCCAATACCATTTCTAAGCCAATTATAAAAATAACGATAGAACCTGCCATAGCAAATGAACTTAAATCTACTCCAAGTAAACCTAGGAATTTTTCACCTACAAATAAAAAAGTTAGCATTAACAATCCTGCAACAAATGTTGCAATTTCGCTTTGAACATGACCCAACTTTTCTCGAAGAGTTATAATTACGGGTATGGAACCAATTATATCTATTACTGCAAATAGCGTAAAGGATATGGTTAGGATTTCTTTAAGGTCAAACATTTCAACTTATTTTGGTTGGCAATATAGAGGATTTTATTTTTTTTCAAAAATAAAGCCTAGATAAAATCTAGGCTTTAAGGTTTGAATCTTCTTGTTTTTTAGTGTTCTTCTTCAGATTCTGGTTTGGCTTTTGCCCTTACTTCTAATATTCTTCTATCGGCTTCTTCCGAACTTAATAGGCCTTTATTGCCCATCATAAAAATAATGAATTCTTCTAGTTTGTTTTCATCTATTTTTTTCGCAAGTATGTTTTTGTCTTTATCTAACAAGAAAATTACCGGGTTTGCTATGATATCATAGTTTTGTTTGTTTATGGGCCATGGCCAATATCTGTCTGTTTTGTTTACATTTTTCCAGTGGCTTAGTTCAGGATGGCCTTGAATGTATTTTTCCCATTCTTCGAATTTGCTTTCAGCACCAACCGCATATATAGATATTGTGTCTTTGTATTTTTTCGATAATTCATTTAATATTGGTATTACTTTTTTGCAATGTCCACATGTTGGGTCCCAAAAGAATAAAATGGTGAAAGGTGTTTTTATATCGTATAAATTATGGTATTTTTCTTTTGTGTCTGCCATTCTCAAGTCTGGGGCTTTGGCATTACAAAGGGTATAACTTAGTTTTTCAGCTTTTTTACAAATGCTATTTATCACAGAGGTATCTGTCCAAAAAGCTCTGCCTTTACAATAGTATTCTTTTGCCATGTGCACAAACACAGCATCGTGGCACATTACCTTAGAAGTTTCATATTTAAGGGTTAAATACCAAATAAAGTATCTTTCTAATTCTTTATTGCCTGTTGACAAGCCTATTACTTTGTCGGCATAAAGTGAAATAGAATCTGGTTCTTGAGAAATTACTTTATCGAAAAAACGGTCCGTAACTTTTTGTAAAATTCCACCAGGGGATCTAGATAAACCTGTTTCACTAAAATTTACGTTGTCCCAATAATGTGATTTGTAGTAGTTGTATTGCCAATTTCTTTTTTCACTTTCAGCAATTTCGGCTGGTGCTTCTGGAATGTCTACATCTTCCATCATGTTTAATATGTTTGCCAACAGATGTTTTGGGTATTTTACAATATATTCTTTTTTGTAGTTTCTAAGTTCAAGGTCTTGGGCTTGGGCTTGGCTTTTTAGTTTTTCCCATTCCGGTGTATTTTGTTTGTTGGCCGCTGCCAATTCCCTCATTTTAGCATCTGTTTCTGCTCTTTTGGTACCTCTTTCTACTATAAATTTATTGTATTCTAGGTATTTTTGGTTTTCGTAAGAGCCTTTTACTACCATTTTAGCGTAATAATCCCCACCAGTGGTGTCTGTTTCTATGTAAAAGTGGTTGTTATTTGAAATTACTACTTCAAAATATGTCATATTGGGAAGTAATATAAAATAAATCCCTCTTTCTAAAGAGGTATCGCCCTTGAACGTTGCTTCGCCTGAATTATTGGTAAAAGCAGTATCTCTAACATAATGTTTATCTCCCATGTAATTCCCCAGAATTATTGGAATATTAGCACCGAAATCCTTGATTTTAATAGTGAAATTAAATCCAGGCTTGATTATTTCTTGGGTTTCTTTTTCTGCCCCTTTTTGTGCACATGCACTGAATGTAGCTAAAGCAACGAGTAATGTAAAGAAATATTTTTTCATGTAGGTTATGTAATGTTTATTTAAATAATTTTGCATCTATAAGGAGCGCAATTTACAAGTAATATGCCACAAATTAAATCTACCCCTCAAAAAGACGATAATTTTTGGGAAAAAGTTGTTCAAGTAGTAAAACAAATCCCCGAGGGAAGGGTAAGTTCTTATGGTGCAATTGCTAGTTTTTTAGGTTTGACAAAAAGTGCTAGGATGGTGGGTTATGCATTGAATAATTGCAAGCATATACAGCATGAAGTACCGGCTCATAGGGTTGTGAATAGAAATGGTTTATTAACTGGAAAGCATAATTTCGAAGGAAATTCTATGCAAGAAAAACTTATGGCAGAAGGTATTTTGGTAGAAAAGGATCAAGTTGTAAACTTTAAATCGTTATTTTGGAATCCAGAAGAGTTAATAAAATGAGTAAAAATATAATAGAGGAATTTAATTCGTATCGCGAAAAAATGAATGAACGAATTTTGGCTACGGATAATAAAATTCTTAAAAGAATTTTTAGCGTAGATTCTATGGCTTATCAAGAAGGTGCACTTTCTGTTCAGACCAAAGAATTACTTGGCCTTATGGGTTCTTTGGTATTGCGCTGCGATGATTGCGTTAAATACCATGTGCAAAAAGCTTGGCAAGAAGGCGTTACAAAAGAACAAATAATTGAAACTTTTGCTTTAGCAAATGTAGTTGGAGGGACAATAGTTATTCCTCATACACGACGGGCATTAGAGTTTTTAGAATCTTTAGAGGAAAGCAGTTCGTGTACTTAATTTATTTTGTTTGAAGAAAAAAATTGCAATAGTTGGCGGTGGTACTTCTGCACTAGTTTTGTCTTTGTTATTGGATAGTAATAAGTATGAAATTGATATTTATGAAAAGAATAAAAAATTAGGAAGGAAATTTCTAGTTGCAGGTGATGGAGGTTTTAACTTAACTCATGCTTCAAATATTGATGAAATGATACAAAAGTTTAGTCCAACTTTTTTTCTTGAACAATCTTTGCAAAATTTTACTAACGAAGATTTTAGATTATTTCTCCGAGATATTGGGATTCCAACCTATATTGGTTCAAGCAAACGGGTTTTTCCTGAAAAAGGAATTAAGCCAATTCAAGTTCTTAATTCTTTTCTTACTGCTATACAGAAAAAAGGAGTTATTTTTCAGACTGAAAAGGAATGGAAGGGTTGGAAAAATGGCAAATTGATTTTTGGAATACAAGAAACAGAAGTGGAGGCAGATTTTATTGTTTTTGCTCTTGGTGGAGCAAGTTGGCCAATTACAGGTTCTACAGGTTCTTGGATTTCTTTTTTCGCTCAACAAGAAATACCTACAAAACCATTTGTAGCTTCTAATTGTGGCTTTACAACAAACTGGAGTAAAGAATACAAACAAATTTGGCAAGGTACTGCTTTGAAAAACATTGCTCTTTTTACAGACTCTAGTTATCAAAAAGGAGAACTTGTAATTACAGCAAAAGGAATAGAAGGGAACGCCATATATGCCTTGAGTGGAGAAATGCAGAGGCAATTAAAAGTAAATGGGTCTGCGAGTGTTCACTTAGACATGAAACCTAATGTAAATGTGGAAAAAATAGAGGAGAAATTACTCCAATCGAAGCAAAAGAATACAAGCAATATATTGCGAATAGACCTTAAAATTCCAGAACTTTTGGTTTCGCTTTTAAAGGAAAGTTTGAGCAAGGAGGATTTTTTAAATCATACAATTTTGGCCCAATCAATTAAAGGATTAAATATTAGTATAATAGAATCTTCTCCTATTCAAGAAGCTATTTCTAGCATAGGGGGGGTATCCTTAAATGCAGTTGATAAAAATTTTGAAATACGTTCTTTACCCAATCATTTTTGTATTGGTGAAATGCTAGATTGGGATGCCCCAACTGGAGGCTACTTAATTCAAGGATGTGCAAGCATGGGGGCTTGGTTAGCAAAATATTTCAATCAATTAAACGAAAGATAGATTATTTTCCCTGAAGATAGCAAACAAAAAAGCACTTACTGTAAGGTAAGTGCTTTTTTAGAGTTCTTCATTGTTTTATTTTATTGTCTCATCAGGGTCACCAATCATATCTGCTGGATTTACCCATTGGTCAAATTGTTCATTGGTTAGTAGGCCCAATTCTAGAGCTGCTTTTCTTAGTGTAGTATTTTGTAAATGAGCTGTTTTTGCAATTTTAGCAGCATTGTCATATCCTATATGGGTATTTAGTGCTGTTACTAACATCAAGGAATTTTCTAATTTATTTTTTATTTCTGGATAGTTAGGTTCTATTCCAATCGCACAATTATCATTGAATGAGCGGCATGCATCTCCAAGTAATCTGGCAGAATCTAAAAGATTTATTGCAATAAGTGGTTTGAAAACATTCAGTTCAAAGTGCCCATTGGATCCACCAATAGTAACTGCCACATCATTTCCCATAATTTGTGCACATACCATAGTTAGGGCTTCGCTTTGTGTTGGATTTACTTTGCCTGGCATAATGGAAGAGCCAGGTTCGTTTGCTGGGATAATGATTTCGCCAATTCCGCTTCTTGGGCCAGAACTTAGAAGTCTAATATCATTTGCTATTTTCATGCAAGATACAGCCACTCTTTTAAGCGCACCATGTAGTTCTACCATTGCATCATGTGCTGCCAATGCTTCAAACTTATTTGGAGCAGTAACAAATGGAAGGTCAGTTAATTCCGCAATTTTTTTAGCAACTAGTTCGGTGTATCCTTTAGGAGTATTTATTCCTGTACCTACCGCTGTTCCGCCTAAAGCAATCTCTGCGGCAGGCTTCAAAGCGTTTTCAATAGCTTTAATTCCATTTTCTAATTGTTGTCTATATCCTGAAAATTCTTGACCTAAGGTTAAAGGAGTAGCATCCATTAGGTGGGTTCTGCCTATTTTTATAACCTCTTTAAATTCCCTGCTTTTGTGCTTAATTGTAGTTTTAAGTGCCTGAATACCAGGTAGTGTATAGTCTATTACTTGTTTGTATACGGCAATAGACATAGCAGTAGGGTAGGTGTCATTTGAGCTTTGGGATTTGTTTACATCGTCATTAGGATGCAATACTTTGTCTTTGTCGCTTAATTTACCCCCTGCCAATACGTGTCCTCTATTGGCAATTACCTCATTCACATTCATATTGGATTGGGTTCCAGAACCAGTTTGCCAAATTACCAATGGGAATTGATCGTCGAGTTTTCCTGCTATTATTTCGTCGCAAACAGCAGCTATAAGGTCGCATTTTTCTTTAGTTAAAACGCCAAGTTCGTAGTTAGTAATAGCAGCAGCCTTCTTCAAATAACCAAAGCCTTTAATAATTTCCATAGGCATTCTGTGGCGGCTTCCTCCTATTTTAAAATTTTCAAGGGAACGCTGGGTTTGTGCAGCCCAATACATGTTGGCAGGTACTTGAATTTCGCCAATGCTATCTTTTTCGATTCTAAATTCTGAATTAGACATATAATATTTTATAGTTTAAAAATTTGCTAAAATTGTTTGTTCTCTGTCTGGACCCACAGAAATTAAAACGATTGGTATTCCTGTATAGTTTTCAATAAATTGAATGTATTCTAAAAACTCAATGGGAAGGGATTCCTTTGTTCTACAAGTTGTAATATCTTCTTGCCAGCCTTTGAATTCTGTGTAAACTGGTTCCACTTTAGAATTACATAGATTTGAAGGGACTTTGTCTGAAATTATTCCATTAACATTGTAAGCGGTACATATTTTTACTGTTTCCATTCCGCTCATTACATCTGCTTTCATCATCATTAGTTTTTTGACCCCACTTAGCATAATAGCATACTTAAGAGCAACAAGATCTAACCATCCTGTTCGCCTAGGACGGCCGGTGGTGGCGCCAAATTCGTGGCCTTTTTTTCTTAAAAATTCGCCTGTTTCGTCTTCTAATTCAGTAGGGAATGGGCCGCTTCCAACCCTTGTACAATAGGCTTTAAAAATACCGGAAACGGAGTTTATAGAATTAGGTGCTATTCCTAGTCCTGTGCATACTCCACCAGAGGTAGTGTTGCTTGATGTTACGTAAGGATATGAACCAAAATCAATGTCTAGCATAGAGCCCTGAGCTCCTTCTGCTAAAATATTTTTTCCGGAAATATTTTGTTCGTTTATCAGGTATTCTGTATCGTCAAAATTAAATTTTTTCAAGAAAGCTATTGCATCGAAAAACTCAGTTTCTAAAACAGTTAAATCAAAATCGCTGTACCCTAGGTATTGGATTTGTTGTAAATGAATGTTTTTTATTTTGTCATATTGTTTTTCAAAGTCATCAAAGAAAATATCGCCAAGTTTAAGGGCATTTCTTCCTATTTTGTCTATGTAAGCTGGGCTAATTCCCCTTAGGGTAGAACCTATTTTAGAATCGCCTTTTGCATGTTCGGAGGCTGCATCCAAAAGTCTATGTGTAGGAAGTATAATGGTTGCTTTCTTGCTAAAAACCAAGTTTTTTATAGGATTAGCTCCAAATTGAATAGTTCTGTTTATCTCGTCTTTGATTCTTACGGGGTCTACTACTACGCCGTTGCCTATAACGTTTAAGCAATTGGGGTGGAAAATCCCTGAGGGGATGGTATTTAATACCACTTTATTGCCATTAAATTCGAGGCTATGACCGGCATTTGGTCCGCCTTGAAATCGGGCTACAGTTTGGTAACGTGGAGTTAAAAAATCTGCAACTTTTCCTTTGCCTTCATCGCCCCATTGGAGCCCTAATATTACATCTATCATAAGATTAATTGTTCTTCTATTTTATTGTTCAGTTATTTTCTCAGTTTCGTTGCAACTAATGCAAAGTCCATTTTCATCTCGCATGGGTTTGCCAAAAAGGTTTAAGCTATGGTGTTCTACTTTAAAGTTTAGTAATTCACCCATGGTGTTTTTTATTTGTTGTATTCTAGGGTCACAAAATTCATAAACTCTACTGCATGTAATACAGATTAAATGGTCGTGTTGCATAAAACCATAAGCTTGTTCGTACATTGCCATATTTTGGCCAAATTGATGTTTTTTTACCAATCCGCTGTCCAAAAGCAAGTCTAGGGTATTGTAAACTGTTGCTCTACTTACCCTATAGTTTCTATTTTTCATTTGAATGTACAATGTATCTACATCAAAATGTTCTTTGCTAGAGTATATCTCATCTAGTATGGCGTATCTTTCAGGGGTTTTTCTTTGTCCCTTCTTTTCCAAGAATTCAGTAAATATTTTACGCACCGTAGCACGTAATTCCTTATTTTCTTGGATTTGATTCTTTTTGTTTACCATAAGCGCGCAAATTTAAGGGTATCTATATATATAATGTTCACAACTTTTACCTTGTTTTTACACCTTAGGGATTCTTGATAAATTTTGGTTTTGAGAATTGTTTAGGTTTATTCTGCTAACCTTCATGTGTTTGTGTTTCTTAAGTATGTTTTTCCTTAATTCATCCAAATGCTTGGTGTCGAATATATACAACATAATGGTGCCTTCAAATGTGCCACCATTAGATTCTACGGTAATAGATTTCATGTTTATGTTCATGGATTTAGAAATAATTTCTGTGAGGCTACTAATAATTCCCACATCGTCAATACCTTCAATTTTAATTCCTGCTAAGAACTGTTTGTTGTCATCTATGTACTGTTCTCTCCATTGCGCCTTTAGAATTCTATATCCATAATTTGACATAAGTGCTGTGGCATTGCTGCAATTTGTTCTATGGATTTTAATTCCTTCTCCAACTGTAATAAAACCAAAAATATCATCCCCTGGAATGGGATTGCAACAATGTGCAAGTGAATAATGTAATTCTGGTGTTTCTCCTACAATTATTGCTTGATCTTTTGCTAGTTGTTGTGTTTGTGGATTTTTGTTTGGGTTTGTCTCTCCTATTTTTAATTTGTTTTTTTTGCTTAAAAGTTCTTTTAACGAGAAATCATTTTTGTTAAATTTCCCTATTCCAAATGCTGCGCACAAATCTAATGTACTTCTCATTTTAAAGTAATCTACCAATTTGTTCAAATTGTCTTCACTAAAGACAATTTTTTCGGATTTGAATTTTTTCTTTAGAGTTTCTCTTCCTATTTCTGCATTTTGTCTTTTTTCTTCGTTTAGAACGGCTTTAATTTTGTTTTTGGCTTTTCCGGTTACCACATATTCTAGCCATTCTTCTTTTGGTTTTTGTTTGTCGGAGGTTAGTATTTCTACTTGGTCTCCATTTTTCAGATGGGTTCCGAGTTGTACCAATTTATTATTTACCTTGGCACCTATACATTTTACACCTACCTCGGTATGTATGTCAAAAGCAAAATCTAGTGCCGTTGCACTGTTTGGTAATTTTCTTAATTGCCCTTTTGGAGTAAAAACAAAAATTTCTTCGCTGAAAAGTTGATTTTTAAATTGGTCTAAAAAGTCAATCGCATTAGGGTCTGGGTTTTCTAGTACATCTTTTACTCTATTTAGCCATCCATCCAATCCGCTATCATATTTTTTTTCATTGTTGCCAGTGTTTTTGTATCTCCAGTGTGCAGCATATCCTTTCTCTGCAATTTCATCCATTCTTTTAGAACGAATTTGTACTTCTACCCATTTGCCTTCTGGTCCCATAACGGTAGTGTGTAAGGATTCATAACCATTGGACTTGGGCTGAGATATCCAGTCTCTAAGTCTAGAAGTATAGGGGTAATAAACATCGGTGACCAAGGAATAAACTTTCCAACAATCTGCTTTTTCATTTTCTTGGGTAGAATTTACAATGATTCGAATGGCAAAAAGATCGTACACTTCTTCAAAAGGGATTTCTTGTTTTTCCATTTTTTTAAGAATACTATATATGGACTTGGTTCTCCCTTTTAACTCGTATTCTAAGGATGCTTGGTTAAGCAGTTTTTTTATTGGTTCCGAAAATTTTCTTACATACCGGTCTCTGGAAGCTTTTGTTTCTTTTAGCTTGTTTGCAATGTCTGAAAACTTTTCTTTTTCTGTATATTTTATGGCAAGGTCTTCTAGCTCTGTTTTTATAGTGTAGAGCCCAAGTCTGTGGGCTAAAGGAGCATATAAAAAGAGAGTTTCTGAAGCGATTTTTAATTGATTCTTTCGCGACATCCCTTCCAAGGTTCTCATGTTGTGTAATCTGTCGCAAAGTTTAATTAATATAACCCTTACATCTTGAGAAAGAGTAAGAAGCATTTTGCGGAAATTTTCCGCTTGCATAGAGTCGGAGTGGTCAAATACCACCGATATTTTGGTAAGCCCATCAATAATTGTTGCAATCTTTGATCCAAATTTTTTCTTAATAAAATCTAGGCCGTACTCAGAATCTTCTACCACATCGTGAATTAAAGCACAAGCAATAGAGGTTGCTCCTAGTCCAATCTCCTTTGCTGCAATCCTTGCTACTTCTATTGGATGGAAAATATATGGTTCCCCAGTTTTTCTTCTTATGCCTTTGTGGGCATCTAAAGCGAGGTCAAATGCTTCTCTAATTAGCTTTTTGTCTTCTCTATTTAATGGGTGCCTAATACTTCTAAGCAATCCTTTATATCTAGAAACAATTTCTTTGTTTTCTTTCTCTTCTTTCAAAAGATCTATGGTAATTTCACTTTTTGGCTTCGGAACACTCATTTTATGCAGGGTAACTAATTGTTTACAAAAGTAAAGAATTAATAGAAGCTAGTAAAATTAAAAAAGACAAAAAAAAATTTGTAATTACAAAAATAGGTCTTATTTTTGCAGTCCTTAAAAAAAGAGGTTCTGAAAATTTGCGGATGTGGCGAAATTGGTAGACGCACTAGACTTAGGATCTAGCGGGGCAACCCGTGGGGGTTCGACTCCCTTCATCCGCACTCTTTTCTAATTCTTTGTTCAGAAGGAATTTAAGTATCTTTTAAAACCTTACCCTTAACTATTAAAGGAAAATTCAGTGAATATTCAATTTCAAAAAAATCAAGATTTAACGGCTAATTTAACTATTCAAATTAAAGCCGAAGATTACCAACAAAGTTGGGAACAAAAACTTAAAAAACAACAGAAAAATGTTTCCATAAAAGGTTTTAGACCAGGTAAAGCACCAATGGGTTTAGTTAAATCTATGTACGGTACGGCTTTACTTGCCGACGAAATTAACAACATGACTTCGAAAGCAATCAACGATTATTTGAAAGATAATAAGATTGATATCTTAGCAAGACCAATGGAGTCTTCATCTCAAAGCGCGTTGGATTTCGACAATCCTTCAGATTTTGAATTAAGCTTCGACTTAGGTATTGCCCCGGAAGTTGCAATAAATATTTCTGATAACGATGTTGTAAGAAGATACAATATTGTTGTTTCAGAAGAAGATATAAACCACGAAATAGAATATCTTCAGGAAAGATTTGGTAAATTGGAAAACAAAGATGTTGTAGAAAGCGAAGATGTAATTTATGCAAATGTTTCTGAGCTAAATGAAGCAGGAGAAGAGTTTGAAGGTGGTGTAACTGCACAAAATATTTCTTTTTCTCTGAAATCTGTTGAAGATAAAGATGTGGTTAAGTCCTTTGAAGGTAAAAAAGTAGAAGATACCCTGGTTCAGAATATTTTAAGTGTTTACAAAAACAATGATTCTGTTATTGCATCTACTTTAGGAATTGCAAAAGAAGCAGTAGCTGATTTGAATCCCTCTTTTAGATTTACAATTCTTGAAATTAAGAATTTTATTCCTGCAGAACTGAATGAAACATTTTTTAGTGAAGCTAGTGGAAATCCAGAGGTTAAAACAGTTGAAGAATTCAAAATTAAAATAAAAGAAAATTTTGAAGCTTATCTAAAAGAGGAAGCCGAGCATTTGGTTGATTTTGAAATTGAAAAGTTGTTAGATTCTAAACATTCTGTTGAACTTCCAGATTCTTTCTTGAAAAGATGGTTAATGGAATCAAATGAAGGAACTTATACTCAAGAAAATATTGATGAGAAGTATGAAAAAGAGGCGAATTCATTAAGAAGCTTATTGATTCGTGAGGAGATTGCTAGAGTATACGATGTAAAAGTGGAAACCAACGACATTACAGATTCTGCAATTGCTTACTCTATAAACTTATTTAGAAACTACGGAATACCCAATGCTACCCCTGCTATGGTTTCAGATTTTGCTAAAAAACAATTACAAGAACAGTCTTTTGTTCAGCAAATGAATGAAATAGCACTTAGACGTAAAGTAACTTTGAAAGTTAAAGAATTGGTGACTTTTCAAGAAGAATCTATTACTAAAGACGAGTTCTACAAAAAGGTAAATGAGCAAAGAGGCGAAGTAGCTAGTGCTTAAAGTTTGAAATTTTTGTTTTCATAATGTTATATTAATTTGTTAAAAAAAACTTGCCTTAGGGCAAGTTTTTTTTTGAGATTCACTGAGAATATTGCGCCTATTCTCATGGGCTTGAATTCGATTTAAGGGATCTATACTATAAAAATTTAGCCAATAAAAAAGCCTCCCAAAGGAGGCTTTTTTATTGGCTAAGAAAAAAGATTAATAATCCATACCACCCATGCCACCTGGCATAGCAGGCATAGCGGGCTTTTCTTCTTTAATTTCTATAAGAGCACATTCTGTAGTTAAGATCATACTTGCAACAGATGCAGCGTTTTCTAATGCTACACGGCTTACTTTAGTTGGGTCTATCACTCCAGACTTAATTAAGTTTTCATATTGTTCTGTTCTAGCGTTGTATCCAAAGTCGTCTTTGCCTTCTTTAACTTTTTGTACAATAATAGAACTTTCTAATCCAGCATTTGTAACAATTTGACGAAGAGGCTCTTCTAATGCTCTTTTGATAATTTGAATCCCTGTATTTTCGTCTTCGTTGCTACCTTGTAGGTTTTCTAGAGCCTCAATTGCACGAATAAAAGAAGTACCTCCTCCTGGTACTATTCCTTCTTCTACTGCAGCTCTTGTGGCATGCAAAGCATCATCTACTCTGTCCTTTTTCTCTTTCATTTCTACTTCAGAAGCGGCACCAATATATAGTACTGCTACGCCACCAGCTAGCTTAGCAAGTCTTTCTTGTAGTTTCTCACGATCATAATCGCTGCTAGTATTTTCAATTTGAGCTTTGATTTGATTTACTCTATTAGCAATCTCTTCTTTGTTTCCAGCACCGTTTACTATAGTGGTAGTTTCTTTTGTAATGCTAATTTTTTCTGCTCTTCCAAGGTCTGCCATAGAAGCATCTTCAAGTTTTCTACCTTGTTCTTCACTAATTACAGTACCACCTGTAAGTATAGCAATATCATGTAGCATTTCTTTTCTTCTATCTCCAAACCCAGGAGCTTTAACTGCTGCAATTTTTAAAGAACCTCTGATTTTATTTACTACAAGTGTAGCGAGAGCTTCGCCTTCTACTTCTTCTGAAATTATCAATAATGGTTTGCCCGTTTGTACTACTTTTTCTAAAACTGGAAGCAAGTCTTTCATAGACGATATTTTTTTATCGTATATTAAGATATATGCATCGTCCATTTCTGTTTCCATTTTATCTGTATTGGTTACAAAGTACGGAGACAGATAACCTCTGTCAAACTGCATTCCCTCTACTATGTCTACAGTTGTATCGGTACCTTTTGCTTCTTCTACTGTAATAACCCCATCTTTGCCTACTTTTTTCATTGCTTGTGCAATCAGTTGGCCAATTTCTGGGTCATTGTTTGCGGAGATAGAGGCAACTTGTTCTATTTTATTGTTGTCGTCGCCTATTTCTTTAGAAATTTTCCTTAGTTGTTCAATAGTAGCAATTACTGCTTTATCTATTCCTCTTTTTAAGTCAATAGGGTTTGCACCAGCTGCTACGTTTTTTAATCCCGCTGTTACTATTGCTTGAGCCAAAACAGTTGCAGTTGTAGTACCATCTCCTGCTATATCCGCAGTTTTGCTTGCTACTTCTTTAAGCATTTGTGCACCCATGTTTTGTATGGGATCTGTTAATTCTATCTCTTTTGCTACCGTTACACCGTCTTTGGTAACTTGAGGAGAACCGAATTTCTTGTCAATTACAACATTTCTACCTTTGGGTCCTAAGGTAACTTTTACTGCATTTGCTAAAGCATCTACGCCTTTTTTTAGGCCATCTCTTGCCTCTATGTTGAATTTTATTTCTTTTGCCATGGTTTGTTTTTTTTAATTAGATGATTGCTAAAATATCAGACTCTTTCATGATTAAATAATCTTTGCCCTCTATATTTATTTCTGTTCCGGAATATTTGCCATATAGCACAATGTCTCCAGTTTTAACAGTTAAGGGCTCGTCTTTTTTCCCATTACCTACTGCTAATACAGTTCCTCTTTGAGGTTTTTCTTTTGCAGTGTCTGGAATGTAAAGACCGCTACTGGTTTTTTCTTCTGCGGCTGCCGGTTCTACCAGAACTCGGTCGGCCAATGGTTTAATATTTACTGACATACTTTTTATGTTGTTTTGTTTTGCATTCTTTTATCTAATTATATGCCATGATTTTTTTTGTCATAATTGCTGTCATTTCTTTGTTTCTGTTTTGTGTAAAATGACATTTTGGCGTAGCTTGTCTTTTGCATATTTGCTTTGAATTGAATTTTTAGATTAAATGTATATATTTGACAAATGAAATACAATTTATTGACCTATGTTTTATGTTTGCTAGGATTTGTATTCTTTATTTATTCTGATTCCCTTGCTCAGCAAGTTATATACAATCAGGATTTTCAAACTGAAACAATTTCTCCCCAAGAACTACTCATTAAAAAAGATTCTATGTTCACTAAAGTTTCTACTTCTAATTTAGATTCTTTTGGTTGGGATATTACAAAAGCTTCAGACCACCCTACAAATTATTTTTTAAGAACAAGTTCAGATTTTAGAAACCAAACCAATCCGGAAACTGAGGCTCTTAGGTATTTTATATTACCTCCTTTGTCTTTATTGTCAAATACGATTTTACAGTGGAATTGTAGAAGTACTCATGCAAATGGTTTGGAAAACTATGAAGTAGTAATACTAGATAGCGCTTTAAATCCTATTGCCTCTTTATTTACCGAAAAAGCACCCTTCTCTGCTCCTGGAGAGTCTTGGTCTATTCGTCAGGTAGATTTACAAGGCTTTACAGGAACAACAATTCGTTTAGCATTTGTGGCCAATGGGAAAAATGGGTCTGAATTACATTTTGACAACATAGTTGTATCAAGACTTTTGTTAAGAGATGCTGCTTTTAGCGAAACCCATACTACAAAATATGTAGACTCTCTTCCAAAAGTTTTTTTCGGTAAACTAATCAATAGAGGAATACTTCCCATACTAAGTTTTCAGGTAAAATTATGGATAGAAGACACCTCTTTTTTGGTAGATTATTCTGGATTGAATTTGCAAAGAAATAGAGATTTTAATTTTAGTTTTCCACCTATTTACTTCCCTAACAAAGAAACCTATTTAGTACGTTATATAATTTCTAAGGTAAATGGTTCTTTGGATGAGTTTCAAGGAAACGATACAGTAGAGTTTAGAAGGGTAGTTGTTAAAAATCCTATACCAAGAAAAGTTTTGGTTGAGAAATTTACAGGTACGTGGTGTGGTCATTGTCCGAAGGGTGCAGTACTTTTGAATAGAATAATGGATACAACAGATTATGTAGTGCCTGTTTCTATCCATCAAGGAGATGTAATGGAACTAAAAGAGGCAGATAGTTTGATACAGTTTTTACAAAATGGATATCCAACCGCTGCAATAAATCGCAGTAATATAATAGGATCCGCAAAACCTGGTGTTACACTTGGGTTGTGGCCTTTTAGTATAGTAGCAGAAAACCAAAAAGTAACACCGGTAAAAATACTATTAGAAAATAGTTTAAATGAGAATAAAACCGAATTAAAGGTTGGTATAAAAGTCACATTTACTACACAAATGGAAGGGGATTTTAATTTAAATTTCCTAGTAACCCAACATAATGTAACAGGAGGTCAAAATTATACGCAAAATAATTTTGCTCATACAGAAGAACAGTGGCCAGAGCTTTTTGGCAAAGGAGAATTTATTTCAGGATATAAACACGATTATGTTTTAAGGAAATTACCATTGGGGCCATGGGGTAAAGAAGGTTTGTTGCCAAATAAGCCTGTAAAAGATAGCCTATATGAATTTGAATTTAATATACCTTGGGATTCAGTTCTTCAAAAATTTCAAAGTTTTGTGGTAGCTTATGTTTCAGAGAGAAATTCCAACCCTGGATTTTCAGAAATTCTAAATACAGAATGGGAAAAAGTAGAACAAATTTTAAATGTTCAACATCAAACATCAAATTTAAATCGTATTTCTATTTATCCAAACCCTGCTACAAACGAACTAAATTTAAAGTTGCCCAATTCAAGTTCTATAAATGTAGTGAGTATATTGGATTTTCAAGGAAGAATTATGATGGAAAAGCCTTTAGAGAAAAACGAACATAGTATTGATGTTTCTGAATTGCCTAGTGGAGTATATCTGCTAAAGGTTCAAAGTAATGATATTAAAGAGGTTTATTTCCAGAAACTGATTCTTAACTCAAAATAACTGCTTGTTTTAAAATAATAAATCTAATTCGCAAAAGATATAAAATCAGAAAAAGGAATGTTTTCTTATTTTGTATCTTTGCATCCCAATAAATTATTTCCCAATGCAAACGATTCCCCATGTAGAGAATGAAGAAAAGGTAGTAGAAAAACCGAACAGAAGAAATTTGTATATCGAAAGTTATGGCTGTGCAATGAACTTTAGCGACAGTGAAATTATTGCTTCAATTATGGCTGAAAATGGGTTTGTAACTACATATCAAGAAGATGAAGCGGATGTAATACTCTTAAATACTTGCGCAATACGAGACAATGCAGAGCAAAAAATAAGAGAGAGATTAAAGCATCTAAGGTCCAACAAGAAAAAAAATAGGGAATTGATTATTGGAGTTTTGGGTTGTATGGCAGAAAGGCTGAAAGACAAATTGTTGGAGGAAGAAAAGCTTGTGGATGTAGTAGTAGGACCAGATGCCTATAGAGATTTGCCTAAATTAGTAGCGGAAGTGGAAGAAGGCCATAGGGCTATAAATGTGTTGCTTAGCAGAGAAGAAACCTATGGCGAGATAAGTCCGGTTCGTTTAAATTCTAATGGTATTAGTGCATTTGTTTCCATAATGAGGGGTTGCGACAATATGTGTTCTTTTTGTGTGGTACCTTTTACAAGAGGAAGAGAAAGAAGCAGAGATCCCGAAAGTATTGTGGCGGAGGTTGAGAATTTGGCGGCGAATGGATTTAAAGAAATTACGCTCTTGGGTCAAAACGTAGACAGTTACCTTTGGTTTGGTGGCGGTCCTAAAAAAGATTTTGAAAAAGCCAACGAACAGGACAAGGAAAGTGCAATTACTTTTGCAAAATTGCTAGATAAAGTAGCAAATGTTGATCCGCAGATGAGAATAAGATTTTCGACTTCTCACCCTAAAGATATAACAGATGATGTATTGTGGGTTATGAAAAAATATCCAAACATCTGCAATTACATTCATTTTCCTGCTCAGTCTGGTAGTTCAAGGGTACTTGAGAAAATGAACCGTACCTACACACGGGAGTGGTATATAAACAAAGTAAATAGAATAAGAGAAATAGTTCCCGATTGTGGAATTTCTTGTGACATAATTGCAGGATTTTGTTCTGAGACAGAGGAGGAGCACCAGGAAACTCTATCTCTGATTGATATCTGTCAGTTTGATTTTAGTTATATGTATTTTTATAGCGAAAGACCTGGAACACTTGCTGCAAAAAAATATGAAGACGATATACCTGAACCAGTAAAACGTAGACGATTGGCCGAAATTGTTGAAAAACAAAATTTTGTATCTAAGCAAAAAAATAAAATGCGAATAGGTCAAAAGTTTAATGTTTTAATTGAAGGGATTTCTAAAAAGAATAAAAATGAATATAAAGGTAGAACTGATCAGAATATAATTGTTGTTTTCCCTATGGAGAATTATAAACAAGGAGAATATGTAGAGGTAATAGTGGAGGATACAACTACAACAACACTAAAAGGAAAAGTATTAAAAGCAATAAAACTCCCTGAAATAAATTAATATAATAAATGGATATTCAGTTAGTTAAAAACAGGTATGCTATAATTGGCAATTCTCCACTATTAAACCTTGCAATAGAAACAGCATTGCGGGTAGCACCTACAGATATGAGCGTGCTAATAAATGGAGAAAGTGGCGTAGGGAAGGAGGTTTTTTCTAAATTGATTCATCAAAATAGCCATAGAAAACATGGCCCTTTTATAGCAGTAAACTGCGGTGCTATTCCAGAAGGCACAATTGATTCAGAATTATTCGGACATGAAAAAGGAGCCTTTACAGGAGCTACAGATTCAAGAAAAGGATACTTTGAAACGGTAAATGGAGGGACAATTTTCTTAGATGAAGTAGGAGAGTTGCCACTTGGTACACAGGCTCGGCTTCTTAGGGTTTTAGAGTCAGGCGAATTTATAAGAGTTGGCTCCAGCAAAATTCAAAAAACAGAAGTAAGAGTAGTAGCAGCTACCAATAGGAATCTTTTAGATCAATCAGATAAAGGCAAGTTTAGAACAGATCTATATTACAGATTAGCAACGGTCCCAATATTACTGCCAAATTTATCTCAAAGAAAAGAAGATATTTTTCTTATATTCATGAAGTTTGTTCAGGAATTCTCTGAAAAATATAAAATTGCGAGTATAGAATTAGATCCCGAAGCCAAAAGATTACTTGAAAATTATCCTTGGCCTGGGAATATTAGGCAATTAAGAAATGTTACCGAACAAATTTGTGTATTAGAACCTTCGGGTTATTTAAATGCTAGTCAAATACAAAAATATTTGCCGCCTGTTGCCATACACTTACCTATGGTTCAAAATTTAAACAGCTCCAATTCTTCTAATTCTTCTGAATCTATTTCTGAAAGAGATATCTTGTACAGAATACTTTTTGACTTAAAAAAAGACATGGCAGAATTGAAAAAAATTGTTTTTCAATTAATAGAAAATCAAGGAGCTAAAGGTACTTTTCTGAGAGAAAACGAAAAAGTGATTCAACAGATTTTTGCAGATGAGATAGTTTCCAGAAATAGCAATTTATCTATTTTTTCTGAAAATAATTCTAATTTAAACCCGAGTAAGGATTTAATACAAGATGAAGAAGAATTAGAGCCAATACATACCATTAAAATAGAAGAAACTAGGACACTCGAAGACCAAGAAAAAGAAATGATTAAAAAGTCTTTGGAGAGAAACAAAGGAAGAAGAAACAAGGCTGCAAAAGAACTAGGAATATCTGAAAGAACCCTTTACCGTAAAATAAAACAATATGACCTGGAATAAATTTAATATAAGGTTAGGCCTTCTTGTATTTTTTACAATAGCTTTAAACCAAAGTTGTGGGATTTATTCCCTTTCAGGAGTAAATATTCCTCCAGATATTAAAAGCATATCAATTTCTTATTTTCCAAATCAAGCACCTCAAGTTGCCCCAACACTGAGTCAAGTTTTTACAGAAAAATTAAGAGATAAATTCCAAAATGAAACAAAATTGTTTCTACAACCAGAACAAGGAGACTATCAAATTGCAGGGGTGATAAGCCAATATAGTATACAACCTGTTTCTATAGGTGGAAATACCGCCGCTACAGAAAACCGATTGACAATTGCAACTAATGTAGAATTTATTTGTCCCAAATATCCCGATATGAATTTTTCCAAATCATTCTCTAATTTTCTTAATTTTGACGCAAGTAGAAATCTTAGTCCTGAATTGGAATGGCAGCTGATAGATCAAGTTTCAGAGATGTTGGTTCAGGATATTTTTAATGCTATAGCTCTAAAATGGTAATATATTGACACCTAGTAGATTAAAATATTTAGAACAATTCCCGAATTCATGTACCGAGAGGGATATAGAATCGCTTGAAGCATTGATGCTGAAATTTCCATTTTATTCAACTCCATTTGTAATTTTGGCAAAAGTTTACCATGATCAGCAAAACTACAAAGCATCTGAGATTTTAAAAAAAGCATCTTTAAGAGTTTTTGATAGGGCAGAACTATACAATTACATTCATTCTGATAATAGTTCTGGAACAGACTTGGAAATTATTGTAAATGGAAATGAAACTATTCCCCAGGAGCATGACTCTGATTTACCAGAGGTTAATCACAATAATTCAAATATTGAACGAATTGACAATATTCAACCAATGGAGGATGCTTCTCTATCAATTGAAGTACTTGAGATAACAGAATACCCTAAAGTAGACAGCCTAACAGTGGAGCAGGAATCAGACAATAAAATTGTTTTTGAAAAACCTGATGAACAAATTGAAGAAAATGAAGAAAGGGTGGATACTACCGATATAAATAAGGAGATAAATCCGGAAAATATACTTGAAAAAGCGCCTTTTTTATCAGAAATTGAAGCAACCAATAAAACTGAACCAGAAATACATTCAGAAAGTATCACTAATGAGATTGAGAAGGAGACTAAAGTTAAAAATGATTTAGTACAAAGCAATATAGGACAAAGTAGTACAGACAATTCTAACACTCCTGTGAATTTTTTTGATTGGATTAGCAAAATTGATAGTTCAGAACCAGAAGAAATTAAAACCAGTCTCCATATTTTAGATACTTTAGGAACGGAAGAGATACAACTCATCAATACTCTACCTAACAATAAATCGAAAGGATTTTCACTGCCAGCAAATGAGGCAATAGACCTAATAGATGAATTTATTCGAAAAAGTCCTCAGATAAGTAGGCCTAAAAAAGAGTTTTTTAAAGCAGAAAAAGTAGCTCAGAAAAGTTTGGAGCTAAGCAATGAAATAGTAACAGAAACATTAGCAGCTATTTATGCTAAGCAAGGGCATTGGGAACAAGCCATTACGGCATATCAAAAATTAAGTTTGAAATTTCCACAAAAACAAACTTACTTTGCAGCCATTATTGAAGAACTAAAAACCAAAAAAGAATTATAAATTTTATGTTAACATTTATCTTAATATTATCCGTTCTAGTTGCAGTATTGTTAATCGCTGTAGTATTAGTACAAAATCCTAAAGGAAGCGGTTTGGCTTCAAATTTTTCGGGAGGAAACCAGTTTTTTGGAGTTAAAAAAACTACAGAGTTTGTAGAAAAAGCAACTTGGGTATTAGCAGGTTTGGTATTACTTATTTCTCTCTTTGCAGCAAGTTACAATCCAAGAGGTTCTGCCCCTGCTCAAAACTCTGCTGCTCCAGCGGGTCAAGTAGACGAAGAGTTGGAAAAAGCATTGCCTAAAAACAGTGCACCCATGGCACCTGCTAGTGGAAATAACATGCAGACAAATCCAACACCTACCGCAGAACCAAGTCAGCCTCAACCAGAAGCAGCTCAATAATCTTTAGATCTATAAATAAAGAAAAGCCGAAACATTTTGTTTCGGCTTTTTTTGTTTTTATTTTTGGTGATTGAAAAATTTACCATACTTTTGGGTTTAGTGTTTTGTGTAGATTTTAAACAAGTATGGAAAATAGTGAACTTTATTATTTGTTGGCATTAAAAAAAGTGCCCAATGTGGGCGATAAGAACGCAAAAGAACTTATTGCTTATTGTGGTTCTGCCGAACAAATTTTTAAAATGAGTAAGCCAAAGTTAGAGAAAATACCTTCTGTTGGACCAGTGATTGCACAAGCAATTAAACAATTTAAACAGTTTGATATTGCCGAAAATGAATTGGAGTTTATGCAAAAAAACAATATCCAAATCATACCATATTCCTCAGAGAAATATCCTTATAGATTGAAATCTTGTGACGACTCTCCAATTTTTATTTTTACAAAAGGAATTACGGATTTAAATAATTCTAAAATAATAAGCGTAGTAGGAACCCGTAATTCAACTTCATATGGAAGAGATTTTTGTTTAGAACTTATGAGTGCTTTAAAGAATACAAATGCTTTGGTAGTTAGTGGCCTGGCTATGGGTATAGATACTTTTGCACATAAAGAAGCCCTGAACTATGGGCTGCCTACTGCAGCCGTTTTGGCTCATGGATTGCATACAATTGCCCCGCCATCTAACTATAACTTATCTCAACAAATTATTGAAAATGGTGCCTTATTAACAGAACACTTTAGCATAGACCACCCTTTGGCAGAGAATTTCCCTAAAAGAAATAGAATTGTTGCCGGAATATGCGATGCATTAGTCATTGTTGAAAGTGGAATCAAAGGTGGTGCAATGATCACAGCAGACTTGGCTTGGTCATACGATAGGGAAGTGTTTGCTTTGCCAGGTAAAATTACCGACACATATTCTCAAGGTTGTATCAAACTTATAAATAACAATAGAGCAATTTGTATACAAAATGCCCATTCATTGGTTAAATATCTTGGTTGGGAAACCAAGGTTAATAATGCAACTAAAATTGAGAATGAAAATAAAATTCCACTAACAGCCGATGAGAAAACAATCTTTAAACTTTTAAGAGAAAAGGAGAAACAAATAGATGATTTGCATTTTGAGTCAGGCATGCCTTTGTCTATGATTTCTATGTTGTTACTAAACCTAGAGTTCAAAAATCTTGTTGTGTCTAAACCAGGGAAAATATATAAATTGAAGAATTGACATGTTCAACAGAAAAAATAATCCTTGGAAAGAATTCTTTGAATGGACAAAATCTGAAAAAAGAATGGCTTTTGTTATTGTTGGGCTTATATTCGTCACATATGGGTTGAGTCTTTATTTTAAAAGTATTGAGAACTCAAAAGAAATACAAATAGCATACTTTGATTCTACAGAACCTGAAAATTCATTTGAAACAGATAAATTTAAATTTAATCCCAATACATGTACCAAAAATGATTTGGTTAAATTGGGATTTAAGCCATTTATAGCAGATAGAATAATAAAATTCAGAGACAAATATGGAATATACTCAGAAAATACTTTGAGGAAGATTTATGGCATAGACACCTCGCTGATTTCTCAATTATCCGATTGGATATATTTTGAATTAAAATCACCAGGAAAGCTAAACAATAGGACAAATAAGAACAATCTAAAACCGTTCAATGAAAATGTTGCCTCTAATCAGATTTGGTCTAAACCCAAACCAAAATTAGAAATAGAGTTGAATACTGCAGACACTAGCCAATTTAAGTTACTTAAGGGTATAGGAAGTAAAAGGGCTCAAATGATTGTAAATTATAGAGAAAAGCTAGGTGGATTTTTTTCAGAAAAGCAGTTGTATGAAATATGGGGTTTAGATTCTATTCTATTGGATTCTATAATCTCTAATACATGGGTAGACAATACCTTAATAAGGAAAATACAGATCAATAAAGTAAGTAAAGATGAATTGGCAATACATCCATACATAAGTAAAAAAACTGCTACATTGATAATTAATTATAGAAAACAACATGGAGTTTTTCGTAGCAAAGAAGATATGTACAAACAAATTGGGGTTAACAAAGCTGAAATAGATAAGATTTCTCCCTATTTTGACTTTACCGATTAACTCTTTTTTTTTAGCGGTAGAAAACAATAAAAATTAAAAATATTCTCTTATTTTCGAACCTTTAAAATTGTCACTCAAAAATGGAATTTAGTAATACCGAAAGTCAAAATATGATTAAAGAAATGTGTCGTGATTTTGCAGAAAGACACATAAAGCCTGAGTTTATGGAATGGGATGAATCTCAAGAGTTTCCATTAGAAACAATGCAGAAAATGGGAGCACAAGGACTTTTGGGTATATTGGTTCCAGAAAAATACAATGGCTCTGGCTTAGGGTATTATGAATATGTAGATGCCATCATAGAAATCTCTAAAGTATGCGGATCTATTGGTTTGTCAATGGCTGCTCATAACTCTTTGTGTACTGGCCATATTTTGATGTTTGGTAACGAAGAACAGAAGTCAAAATGGTTGCCCAAATTAGCCACAGGCGAATGGATTGGAGCATGGGGTTTAACCGAGGCGAATACAGGTTCTGATGCTATGAGAATGCAATGTGTAGCCAAAAAAGACGGAGATCACTGGGTGCTAAATGGCGCTAAAAACTGGATTACTCATGGAATAACCGGTAATATAGCGGTGGTACTTGCAAGAACAGGAGAACTTTTAGATTCTAAAGGCATCACAGCATTTGTTGTAGAAAGAGGAACTCCAGGATTTAAAGCAGGTAAAAAAGAAAATAAATTAGGGATGAGGGCTTCAGAAACCGCTGAAATGATTTTTGAAGATTGTAGAATTCATCAAGACAATATTTTAGGTAATGTAGGCGAAGGCTTTTATCAAGCTATGAAAATTTTAGATGGAGGAAGAATATCTATTGCCGCGCTATCTTTAGGGATTGCAGAAGGAGCATATGAGGCAGCCTTGAAGTATTCCCAAGAAAGACAACAGTTTGGAAAACCTATTTCTGAATTTCAGGGCATTGCATTCAAATTGGCAGACATGAAAATGCAAATTGAAGCTGCAAAACTCCTTACATATAATGCCGCTGACCTTAAAAATAAAGGGTTAAATGTAAACAAAATATCGGCTATGGCTAAATATTATGCATCTGAAGTTGCGGTAAAATGTTCCACAGAAGCAGTACAGATTTTTGGCGGATACGGCTATACTAAGGACTTTCCAGTTGAGAAATTCTACAGAGATTCTAAGCTTTGTACCATTGGCGAAGGTACTTCCGAGATACAAAAATTAGTAATTTCTAGAGCAGTTTTAAAAGATTAAAAAAATACTTGTATTTGTGAAATAGGAATGTTAAATTTGCCACCCTCAATATAAAACAAAAAAGGAATTAATATAATGCTATTAGTAAACGTTAAAGAAAACGAATCATTAGACAGAGCACTTAAGAAGTTCAAAAAGAAGTTTGAGCGTACTGGAGTTGTTAAAGAATTGCGTGAAAGACAAGCCTTCACTAAGCCTTCTGTAAAGAAAAGAATGGGTATGATTAAGGCTAGATACCGTCAGTTCAAACAACAAGAAGAAATGGCTTAAGTCTATTTTCGAGAAACATATTTAAAACAGCTTTATGGGCTGTTTTTTTTATACAAAAAAGCCGTTGTTTCATTGAAACAACGGCTTTTTATATTAGCCTAATTCTGTTTTTTTATCCAAAAATACCTTCAAACATATATCCACCTTCTTTTGGGTTAATACACATTACAGGAATTCTTCTGCTTTGATTTACAATTTGTTGAGCATACGACCCAATGATAAACTCTGAGAAGCCGATTTCTTGCTGGGTCATAATTAGGATTAAGTCAGCATCCACTTCTTCTGCATATTGCAATGTGTCTTTGGCAAAGTTATCAGGGTATTTTTCTTCATCTAGACCTCTAACAACATAGTCAATTCCATTGCGTCCCAACATGTCTTGTGTGCTATTTACAGCTGCAAATATTTTGTTTCTAGTAAATTCATCATCTTCAGTTTCAAAAATCACATGAATTGTAGAATTGAATTTTTTTGCAAGATGAATGGCCCATGAAACTTTTTGCCTTGATTCATAAGAAATGTCAATTGGAAGAACAATTTTCTCATACCCATTGGTACCTATGGACTTTTCTTTAACTACCACCACTGGCTGTTCGCTATGCCTAATAACCCTCGAAGCATTAGAACCTATGATCTGTTCTACACCCGCAGCACCATTAGAACCCATAATTATGCTATCAAAATTTCCTTCGTTGGCAACCTTTACTATAGTTTTGTATATACGTCCTTGCTCTATCTTGGTATTAATTTTAACTTTATGTTTGGATTGAATTTCGGCAATGATCTTATTTATTTTACTTTCTAAGGCCTCTTTAATAAGCATTTCTTTAAGTGAATTATTGCTTAATAAACCTTCCATAAAGCCATCTTCTACAATATGTAAAAGGGTAATTTCATTGTTATAAGTTTCTGCTATTTTTACTGCATGGCCTAATGCGTTTTCTGCAATTTCAGAAAAATCATAAGGTACTAAGATGTTGTTGTTGTTGTTTACTTTGTCTTTCATTGTTTAGGAATTAAGTATTGTGCAAATCTATTATTAAACTTTGATAAAGAAAATGATTTAAAACATAAAATAACAAAAAAGGGAGTAATAAAACTCCCTTTTAAATTTGATTATTAGATTATTTAAGCCGTTTGGTTTACTTTTAGAACCTCCGCCATTTTAGCACCAATTTCTGCAGGAGAGCTAACAACATGTATACCACATTCAGACATGATTCTCATTTTAGCTTCTGCGGTGTCGTCTTTGCCACCAACAATTGCACCTGCGTGGCCCATTCTTCTTCCTGCTGGAGCTGTTTGGCCAGCAATAAAACCAACTACAGGCTTAGTACCGTTTTCTTTTATCCATCTTGCTGCATCGGCTTCCATACTTCCGCCAATTTCACCTATCATTATTATCCCTACAGTTTCTGGGTCATTCATAAGTAATTTTACAGCTTCTTTAGTAGAAGTACCAATAATTGGGTCGCCTCCTATTCCAATAGCAGTTGTAATACCAAGACCAGCTTTTACAATTTGGTCTGCTGCTTCGTATGTAAGTGTTCCCGATTTAGAAACAATTCCGATAGTACCTTTCTTGAAAACAAATCCTGGCATAATACCAACTTTGGCTTCTCCTGGGGTGATTACACCTGGACAATTAGGCCCAATCAATGTGCAAGATTTATCTTTAATGTAGTTAGCAGCTACTATCATATCTTTGGTTGGAATACCTTCTGTAATACATACAATTACTTCTATTCCAGCATCTGCTGCTTCCATTATAGAATCTGCAGCAAAAGCAGGTGGTACAAAAATAATTGAAACATTTGCTCCTGTAGCTTCTACAGCATCTTTTGCAGTATTGAAAACGGGTTTGTCTAGATGTGTTTGTCCTCCTTTACCGGGGGTAACACCTCCAACTACGTTGGTTCCGTATTCAATCATTTGTGTAGCATGGAAAGTACCTTCCTTGCCTGTAAAACCTTGAACTATTACTTTCGAATTTTTGTTTACTAATACACTCATATTTGTCAGTTTTATTTTATAAAAATTGTGATGCGAAGTTAATATTTCGAACTCCAAAAAAAAATCTATTTTTGAAAGACTTTATGGAAACAATAAACCACTACACCGAATTAATCGAAAAATCGCTTCAAATGCTTGGAATTGAGCCAGAAACAAGTAGATGCGCTGACCCTGGGCAATGGCTTGTTTATAATGGAGAAACGGAGATTTATATAGATTTGTGGGAACAAAAAGAACCCAATGGATGGAATTATTTCCAACCAGAAGGATATAATTTGAAAGTTTTTCAAGTACTTTCTCCCGTTTGTATTTTACCAGATGAATCTCAGTTAACTGCTTTTTATGAAGATCTTCTAGAAAATAACTTAAATATGTTCTTTGCCTCTTTTATTGTAAATAAACAAGAAAACATGCTTGCATTAAAGTTTAGAAGAATTTGTAACGATTTAAGGGTGGAAGATATAATTGAAGCTATAGAAAGCGTTGGTTATTATTCTGAACTAACTGCATCTGTGTTTACAGACAAGTATGGAGTACAAAGAATAAAATTATAAGGCTGAAAAACAAATAGTTAAAAATATTGTTTTCTTTTAGGCAACCAATCTGGCTGTTTTATCTTCTTACTAACTGAAGATAGAAAACACAAATGCAAACAAATGCAACAATCGGAAGAAGAATACGAACTTATTCAAAAATGTTTGCAAGGGAATTCTGCTTCACAAAAAAAGTTATTTGACATTTTTTCTGGCAAAATGTATAGCGTATGTATGAGATATGCAAGCGATCCCGACCTTGCCCAAGACTTTCTACAAGAAGGATTTATTAGACTTTTTAAAAATCTACACCAATTCCGTTTTGAAGGGTCTTTTGAAGGGTGGGTCAGGCGTATATTTATTCATACCTCTATTGAATTTTGCAGAAAAAACGCTAAAAATTTGGAAGTAAATGGACTAGATGAATTAGAGAATGTAGGGCTCAATGAAAGTGTACTAGATAAATTCAATGCAGAATCATTACTTTTATTGGTACAAAAGTTACCTACAGGATACAGAACTGTATTTAATTTATATGCAATAGAAGGCTATACACACAAAGAAATAGCCATTGAATTAGGTATCTCTGAAAATACTTCCAAAACCCAATTGAGAAAAGCAAGATTGGGATTAATAGCAATGTTAAATAAGGAAAAGGAATAAAAAAATGGAGCATAATCACATAGATAAGGTTTTTAAGAACGCTGCTGAAAATGCAAGTTTTTCGCCGCCTGAAGGCTTGTGGAATAATATTGCCCAACAATTGCCTACTTCTAATCCTATTCCAAACCCTCCAGCAAATGATTTTATTAGTAGCTTGGCAAATTTATCTACACTAGTTAAAGTTGTAATTGCAGTTACAACTATCGCAGCTGTTAGTATTCCAATTGTTATTACTACCCAATCAAACACCGATAATAAAATTTTAGATACAGAACTAGGAAGAGAGTCTGAGATGGGGCAAGATATCAATGCGGAAAAAGTACAAGAAAGTATAGCGGAAAAATCCAATGAAACCCCATCGGTAACTATAGATAGCAAACCAGAATTTTCAGAAGTTGAATACAATAAAATTAATAGCGAATCTCTTGTTATACCCAAATTAACTATAGATGTAGTGTCTGGTTTAAATAATTGTGGCTTTGGGAATGCCAAATATTTGTTCCCTGATGAATCCCAAAACAATAACACCAAGTTCGAAAACTCTACTCAATTTAACACTGCTAAAAACAAGATAAATTTAGGAGATACTTTTGTTTGTGGTACTCATCAAGGATTGCCTATTCATAAAATACTAAGAACTCATAACAATAAAATATACATAGAATACTTAGATACACTTTTTCTGTTAGAAGAGTTTATGCCTTATTCTATGAATTATGTTTTTAAAGTGCCAACAGAGGATGGAATTAAAAATAAATTAGTCCGAGAAGTACTTGAAAAGGAAGGTCAAGTTAAATTGGTATCTCAAAATGAATCACAAAATACAACAACCCAAAGAAGAGTATTTTACAAGCAAACAAAAAAAGCAGAAATAATTGCTAATGAATTAAATGATAATGACTTGTTAGTAGAATTGTATACCATACACGTTGTCAGAGACGTTACATGGTACATAAACGACGAATTTTATAGTGAAAATATGAAACAGTTTGTGTATAATCGCAACTTGGAAATTTCTCAACAAACGAATTTGAAAATTAAGGCCGTATATGAATCACAGCAGGGATGTTTGGATAGTGCAGAAAGCATTCTAAATGGCTCTTTATCTTCAACAAAAGAGCCAGAGTTTGCCAATGTTTTCACACCCAATGGGGATGGTAAAAATGATTATTGGTTTGTTCAAATTGAAGGAGAAGAAATATATAATTTGAGAATTTTTGATGTTTATCAGAATTTATTATTTGAAAGTACAAACAAAGAGGATAAGTGGGATGGGAAAGATAGAAACGGGAATAGTGTTGAGGCCGGCACATACTATTTTCAATTGAATTACAAGATGCCAACAAAGGAAAATAAACAAAAAACAGGGCATATTGTCCTTATAAGATAATTTAAAAAATATGAAAATGAATAAACTACAAACTAAAATCGGGAAGTTGCTGCTTACTATAGTGGCGATTTTTGCGCTTGGGATGGAGGCTAATTCGCAATGTACCCCTACCTACTCGGGTGCGATTTGTGCGAATTCTCCAATTTTGTTTCAAACAAACTCCCCAGGAGCAACAAACATTGAGTGGGATTTTAATGGAGTGAAAGTGTTGGGCCAAAATCCTGCTACTTATGCATTCCCTGCACCAGGTACATACAGTGTTACCATAAAGCTTACAACAGCAAGTGGCCAGCCATGTACTCAAACCATATCAATTACAATTTTGGAACCTCCAGTATTGGATGTAGATATTATTACACCTAGGGTGCAATGTTTCCAAGGGAATAAATTTACAGTAATTGACAGAAGTAAGCCCGCTCCTGGTTCAAGAATTAAAAGAGTGAAATATGTAGTTGCCGGTTTATTGGTTGAAGAAACCTACCCAACAATGCCTTATACATTTGATTTTACCACTGCAGATCCTCAAGGTGGTTTTTATAGCATGGATATTGAGATTGAAGATGAAAATGGATGTGTTACAAAGCAAACTTTAATAGATGCTGTAGAAGTTAAACCATCCCTTTTCTTAGGTTTTACATCCAACCGTCCTATTGGTTGTGATAGCGTATTAATGAGGATAGTAAACAGATCGTTGATAGATAGGAACGATGTTTTAAGATTTAGATGGGATTTTGGGGATGGCACATCTGATACAGTAAATTGGGGAACCCTGCCTGACACAGTAAAACATTGGTTTTATCTTCAAGGACCAAACAATGGACAGTTTACTACTACATTAACTGTTACTGATAAATCTGGTTGTACAGAAGTTTTTACCTTTAATGCATCTGCAACAAATTTATTAGTTGGAGGTTATATTGCTTCAGATTATGATTCCTTGTGTTTTGCAGGTAATAGAATTGAGTTTGAAGTAAAACCTGGAATACCAACTGGTGCTACAGGATTTGTTTGGGTTTTTGGTGATCCAGATTCTGGTCCTCAAAACGTTTCCCAAAATAATCCTGCAACACATGCATTTACAAAGCCAGGACCATTTTTAGTAGCATTTAATTATTTTCACCCTATTTGTGGAAATAAATCTATTTACAAACAAATTCAAATTATTGGGCCACAGTCTTCTATTCCCGGGCCAGATATACCATTAAATCAAAGGTATCAATGTAAGTTCAAGGATACCGTATTCTTCCCTAATGCTTCTAAGTTTTTCCATAACGATAGAAATTTTGCTGATGATGCAGGAGGCTATTTTAATGTGGACAGCAACTATTGGATTTACTATTTTGATACAGCAGCTCAAACTCTTAGAAACGAGAATCTTGATAAAAGAGGAAACGATTGTATCTTTAGATTATGGAATTTTGACGATGATTATGCCCCAAGATGTACAACAGATTCACGTCCTATTTATCCTCAATTAGCAAAATACAACAATTTACATTTAACTGCAGACCCCAATACAGGTCTATGGCCAAGAAATACAACAGATGTAAATGGTAAATGGATAAATTGTAATTTTTCTTTTGATTCATTACCTAAACATGGATATACCGATTGGGATATAATTTATCAAGATTCGTTTTACGCTCAAAATAGAACATTTAGTAAAACAATTATTGATACTTTCTTTACTCCAGATAGATTTGGACTCGATTCCACAGCCTATCGATGCGTTATTCTTACGATTGATACCATGGATGCCGCTGAACACAGAAGATTGTTTTATTTAGAAATTCCAAGATGTTATACTGTAAGATTGTTCCATGAAGATAGATGTCATCCTCTAGAATGTTCGGATATGGCAAATACTTCATTGGCAATTTTACCTCCCAATGCTTCAGGACTCAAAAAGGAAGGTAGATATTGTTTTGGAGGTCCTCCAAATTATGGTATTACCTTAGACCTTGGAGCAGGAACAAAGCCAGGTTGTACAGCTAGTGAAGTATATATTAATCCAGATACTGCATTAAATCCTAATAACTGGATAGCCCAGTATCCTGGCGGTCAAACAGGAACTTTACCTTCCCCTGGTCCGATTTTACCATATGCTATGTCTGGGCCCTATCCTAGTCAAATCTTTATTAACTATCCAAATCCAGGATCTGTTAGAGATACTGTAAGAGGGTATGCAAATATTGGTTTAATTATTGGAAACGGAACTGGCACTAACAAGTGTTATGATACAGTATATTACGATAAATTTATTAAATTCCCTGTTATAGACAGCAAAATTGATATTTTGATACCAAGAGCTCCTTTGGCTGGTTTCACCAATGTATATAAGATTTGTATTGGAGATTCATTAGTTATGAGGGTGCCCAGAAATAATCTTACCAATCCATATGATGTGGATCAAATAACCTATAGATTACAAAGAATTGCCCCTACATTAAATGAAGATCCTCGTTTCCCTTTCTATTCGTATACAATTTTTGAAAATTATCAATGGTTCCAACCTGTAGCTGGTCAAAGTTATTTAGAGAATAGATTGATTAGACAAGTAGCAAGAGTAAGAGGAACTGCTCCTTCTCAAACAATCAAACAAGATACAATAGTAACTGGAAGAGTATATAAATATACTTCAGAAGCAGATATAACAGCTATATACGATATTATGGAACAGTTGTTTGAATCTATTGGCTTCAAACTAAGTGCTATGACTAATGCCGAGGTGGCACAAGTTATTCAAGCTGGATGTGTAGATACAACAGGTTTAGGTAATTTTATTAGATTTGATATTTTTGCAGATTCCTCTGAACATTTACACTATAGAGATACTTCAATTTATGCTTTAGATAAATTTTATGATCAAGATTTAGTAGACTTGGTAGATCAAAATGGCGATACTGTGGATTACAATGATTCTGTAGATTATAGAGCAAATGCATATACCATTGTTGCTGAAGAAAATGGTATTTTTAACTGGACATTTAATATAAGAAGTAGAATTGGAGGTTGTATTACTCAGGCCGGTCAAAGGGTAATCATAGGTTTTTATAATAGATTAAGTGTTTCGGATTCTATAATTTGTCAAGAAACTGAAATTGATGCAATCCCATATTTTAGATATTTTCATATTGATCCTGATAACAATACAATACAACCACCATGGTTAGATTTAACAGATTATTGGACAAATAGAGAAACTGATGCTGGAAAACCAAGTATTGAATTCTTTACAAGATGGGACTGGGCTTCTCAAGATGACGACACAGCCGATATAAATACTATTTTCGGTGGTCCTAATCATGAAGAACCTTATGGATTTACTGGCTACTCTAATGTAGTTGGGGGGGGTCTTGTAAATAAAAAATACTATTATGAAAATGGTTTCTATACCATGCGTGTAGCAGCTCAGGATAGTTTGGGTTGTACAGATACTTTAAAACAAAATATTTATGTTACTAAATTGATTGCAAACTTTGGTTTTAATGATACCCTAAACCAATGTATTAATATCATAACTTTACTTGATTCTACTTTGTTGTTAGACCCTTGTACCAAGGAACTAAATAAAAACTGTGATGAGATAATAGAATGGTTTATAGATTGGGGAGATGGTAAACGTCCTGATGTATTTAACAAGTTTACATATCCACCAAATCTAGGATTTAATATAGGACACAACTATACAAGAAATGGAACATTCCAAATTAAACTTAGAGCTAAAACTAAATTAGGTTGTGAGGATTCCATTACCAAAACAATTGTACTAGGTGGCCCTATACCATATTTTGAATCAAACAAATTAGAGATATGCGCTGGTGATGAAATAGAGTTTTATAACTTAAGTGAAAGACAAACCCCAAGTTCACAATGGATATGGAACTTTGGTGATGGAAGAGCTAAGTCAGAACAGTTTGCAAACAAACAAGATACTTTTTCTTGGAGATATGATAACCCTGGAGTATTCAAAGTATTTTTAAGTATGTTTGACTCCATGGGTGGTAGATATTGTGGATTCACTTATCCTGATACAACTGGAGGTAGCCAATTGGCTTATGAAATTACTGTGAAGCCTAAAAATTTAATCCATATTTTTGCAGATAAGGATAGTATTTGCCCAGGCGAAACCATCCGTTTTGAATCTAGAGGTGACAAAGACTATATTGGATATGTTTGGAACTTTAATGCAGAATTAAATCCTCCAGATCCTACACAAATATCTACTACAACAGATACTTTCATAACAAAAACTTTCTTTGAACGAGGTGTGTTTATGGTTACCTTAGATGGTGTGCCTGACCCCAATTTGGATATGTGCCCATACAGTGATACTATCATGATTTATGTGGATTCTATTAAAGCTGACTTTGAAATTGATTCTACCAAAGCTCCAGAGTTCTGCTTTATAAATACTTCTACTAATGCAACTAAAAGCACTTGGGGTTATTATCACCTTACGGATATAGTTACTAACTCAGGCGAGGAGTTTAAAGAAAATAAAGAGTCTATGGACCAAAGAGTTTGTAACAATTTCTTTGATTCTTTAGGATTATATTATGTTTGTCTAGTTGTAGAAAACACCTCAGGTTGTAAAGATACTTTATGTAAACCAGTATATAATTTCAATTTAATACAGGTTCCAAACGTATTTACTCCTGGATCTGATGGTAAAAATGATAAATTTAATATCCCAATCATGGGTCATGAATTCTACGATCTTTCAATTAGAAATCGTTGGGGAGATGTTGTATTCAAATCTGACGATAGTGAAGTAGATTGGAATGGTAAAGTAAACAATACCGGTGCTGATTGTCCTGATGGTACATACTTCTATATATTTAACTATAGATTTAAAGGTACTGGAGAAACTAAAGAAGTAAGTGGAGTTATTACTTTGATTAGAGAAAAATAATTTCACTATATATTGATACTTAAAAGGCTTGCCAAATTGGTGAGCCTTTTTTGTTTTTGCTTTGTCATACTTATGTAATAAAAGCGTTTTGGGCATAAAGACGCTATTTTTATAAGGTTACACTTCTTACTTTTGCGGCATCAAAAAGAAAAAAATGAAAAAAATAACTTTCCTATTCTTATCTCTATTATTAAGCTTATCTGGTTTTTCACAAAATTGGATTCAAGATTCAGTGAGTGTTGGTACAAGAGCTGCCAATCACGTTTTTTATTCGCTAGCTGATCAAACCAAAACAGTAGTAGATGCAAATTCTTGGCATTTGGCTTTTTCTGTTCAACCTTCTGCATTTCCTAATAACACTTTGCAAGGCACTACTATACGTACCAATAATGGTAAAAGAGTTAGGGTTTTTGAAACCCCATTTGGCGATTCAAATAACTTCGATTTACCATTTGATACAACAGGGATTTTATCTTGGAAAGAATTAATAGATTCAGATTCTACTTGGGATATAGGTGCATTTAACAATGGACTAGACTTGTCACTACTTCCTCATCAAGGTGGCCCAGACTACGGCTGGGGTGCTTACAGTAGCGACACTAAAGGTGTGGAGTCCAAAGGTAAAGTTTATGTAGTAACGGACAACTTTATGTCTTTTGTGAAGAAACTGTATATCTCAAATTTAGCATTTGATACTGCGTTTAATTTTACCTATGCAAATTTAGATAATTCAAATTCTGTTTCTACTTCAATAAACAAAAAAGCATACAATAACAAGTTTTTTGTATACTACAATTTAAAAACTAATGAAATACACGATTTTGAACCTGCCAAAAACAATTGGGATATAGTTTTTACGGACTATTATACATTGGCCACAAGTTCTTTTGGTCCCCCACAAATGATGTCGGTAACAGGTGTATTACAAAAAAAAGGAATTGAAGTAGCAAGAGCTACAGATGATTTACCTAACAATGTGAGCATAGAAAATAGAAATTTTAAAAAGGACATTAAACATATTGGATATGACTGGAAAGCCCATGTTGGCCAAGGTGTTTATGTATATCCTGATTCTTTGACTTATCTTATTAGAACTGGAGCAAAAGGATATAAAATGCATTTTACAAGATTTGGAGGTGTAAACAATGGAGCCATAGTTTTCAACCTAATGGAGTTAGAAACACTTTCAACAATAACACTAAATAATCCAGTAAGTAGTGTATCAATATACCCAAATCCTGTAACCTCAAATTTACTAATTGACAATCTACAATTAAATGCAGAAATTCATATTGTAAACTTATCTGGTCAAATACTTAAAAATATTAAAGCGAATTCCATAAGTGAAAATATTGATTTGACTGAATTACAAAATGGAATTTATTTTGTGAAAATAACCCAAAATAATGCATTTACAACCCATAAAATAATTAAAACTAATTAATTTGTGCGAAACCTAAGTTGGTTATATACTTTTGTCTTAGTTGCATCAAGTTTTCAAACTATCGGTAGTAATACCGATAGCTTGAACTTTTTAAAAGATACTACCAAGTTAGATCCTGTTGTTGTAACAGGATTGCATACGGCTATAAAAACATCAGAAAGTGTTGTAAAATTTAAGGTTATAGATAGGGAAACAATTATACAATTGGCACCCGTGAATCTTGCAGATATACTATCGCGACAATCAAATATCCGAATTGCAAACGATAATTTATTAGGGTCTTCTATTTCTTTGCAGAACTTGTCTGGTCAGCAAATTAAGTTGTTGCTAAATGGGATGCCAATTACAGGTAGAGAAAATGGAAATATAAATTTAGATCAAATACTGCCAGAGAATATAGATAGGATTGAAATCATAGAAGGTCCGCTATCTGTGATATATGGAACAGATGCTTTAGGCGGTATTATTAATATAATTACAAAGCAGCCTATCAAGGGGCAAACGCAAACGAATGTGTTCGCATATTCCGAAACAGTTGGTCATTACAATTTTGGAGGCGGGGTAATGAGTCCTATTGGAAAAAATAACGCCCTGAATTTATCCTTTTCAAGAAATTTTTTTGAAGGTTTCTCTGAGAACAATCAACAAAGGTCAAAACTATGGAAACCAAGAGAACAATACAATGGAGCTCTCGCTTTTCATTTTAAGACCAAAAATACTACATGGAACTTACATTCCTCTTTGTTTATGGAAACCATTCAAAGCAAAGGGAATGCAATAATAAACTCCACGGAGGCATATGCATTTGACGATTATTTTAAAACAACAAGAGGTGTACATAGTTTAAATACTAGATTTAATGTCAACTCTAAATGGAGAGTAGATATGATTAATGGTTTTTCTCATTACATCAGAAAAAAAGAAGCATATTTAAAAGACCTACAAACATTAGAATCAAATAAAATTAATAACAACGAAGAAAACACCCAAAATAATTTTTCAGGTATAATGATGAGGGCGATTTTTAGTCCTATTAAAAAGCAAAGACTTAGTTTAATGTGGGGATATGACTTTAATTTAGATTTTGCAAATGCAGATAGGATTTCTGAAAATACCAAATATTTAGGCGATTTTGCTTTGTTTTCTATGCTAGATTATCAGATTTCTAAAACAATAAAACTACGTCCGGGAGTTAGGGCTGCTTACAATACTAAGTTTTCTACCCCTATTACTCCTTCTTTAAATATGATGTGGACCCCAAATCAAAAATGGCAAATAAGGGGATCTTACGGTTCTGGATTTAGAGCTCCTTCTCTTAAAGAACAGTATTTACTCTTTGTGGATATAAACCACAATGTGTTAGGGAACGAGAATTTATCTTCTGAAGTTTCACACAACTTTCAATTGGGTGCCGATTTTAAAAAGTATATGAAGAAATACAATTTGGCTTATGCTTTTTCTGCAAATGCTTATTGGAATTCAGTAAACAACCTAATTGGTTTGTTTAAAATCGAAGCCAACAGCAATATGTTTACATACCAAAATTATGGAAGATTTGAAGGAGGAGGAATAGGAATTGACCAAAAAATTTCTTACAAAAAAACATATTTTCAAGGCGGATTTAATTACATGTTAGTGAAAAATCAATTTAGACAGGAGACAGATAGGCAAGTTTTTTTTACACCTGATATAAATTTATTTGTTAGCCAAGAATTTAGTAAACAGAAAATTAAGGCAAATTTATTCTATAAATACAACGGTTCATTCTTTAATTTTATTCAAAATGAATTAGGAAACGTTTCACAGCAATTTGTAGAATCATTTTCTTTCTTAGATTTTACAATGTCAAAATCTTTCATGAAAAATAAGTTAAATTTTCAAACAGGCGTAAAGAATATTTTTGATGTTCAAAACATCTTTAATATAAATCCATTAAATTCTTTTCATAGTGGCGCATCCAATCAGATGCAATTGTCTTTGGGTAGATCTTTGTTTATAAAAGTAAATTATGTTTGGTAGATTATATATAGTTTCAGCAATTATCCTTCTTTTGAGCTCTTGTTTCAAAGAGGATCAAAGAATAATTTTACCCCAGAACGAGTCTGTTGTTCAAAGTTTTTTCATGGGAAACAACTATCAAAATCAATTTTTTTTCAATCTTGAAACAAATGAATATTCGGTCTCCGAACTTACCAATTGGGATTTAGCTTTTAGTACAAGTGCTGAAAATAACATTAGGATAAACTATGGCAGAGATATTTTTGCATACAATACAAATAAAAAACAACTTGAATTACCTGTAAATATTTCACCATCGGAATGGAAATATGATTACCCTGGAGCTCCTTTGGATAGTACTGTTTTTTTGGGTTGGCAGAATGCATTGGAATGGAGTAATGTGTATATTGTAGATTTAGGGAGAGGATTACAAGAAAAAGATCGTTATTTGTTTTTACAAATAAAAGCACTTAGTACAGAATCCTACAAAATAAAATTCGGATACTTGTCAGATACTACTGTCAAATGGGAGGTTGAGATTCCTAAAAACGACAAGGTTAATTTTGTATATTACAGTTTACAGAATCAAAAAATTATAAATGATTTTGAACCAGAGAAAACAGAATGGGATATTTTGTTTACAAGGTATAGGCATATTTTCTATCTTGACCCTGAAGGGAAAGAGCCATTTCCCTACTTAGTAACGGGTGTATTACTAAACCCTCATAAAGTAAGTATGGCAATTGATTCAGTTTCTGGATTCGAAAATATCACACTGGCTTCTGTGCAAAATTTAAACTTTAGTTCTAAAGAGGATGGAATAGGATATGCATGGAAGAATTTTGATTACACCGTAACTTTTGCATATACCATAAACCCTAACAATATTTATGTTGTAAAAAATGCGGGTGGTGCATATTTTAAAATCAAGTTTTTAGATTTTTATAATAAAGACAAGCAAAGGGGGTACCCTAAATTCGAGTTTCAAAAAATCCTACGGTAAAAATTTTTAAATTCTAAATTACCTTTAATCATCTCCCCAAATAGTTCGTTTCCATTTTTGTTCAAGGAGAAACCATCTTTAAAATACATGCTATTTTTCGGAAAAATTTCGTGAATAGGGAGGAAGAATGTTGTATTAGGATTTGTTTTTTCTTCGATCTTTTTCATTAATTCCAAGTAGTATTTCCAATACCAACCAGATAAATTACCATAAATATCTACTTTGTTTAAGGGGATGCCTGATGATCTATCCGTTTTTTCATTGTGCCATAGTATTGGTGCTCCAACTATCATTAGATGTTGTCCTCTTTTTTTACATAGTTTTTCAATTTCTGTTATTGATTGAATTATATTGTCTTTGTGTTGAATAAATTCTTCATCTAAAGTAGTAGAAGGCTCTATGTATGTAACACGGCTCTTATTATTCTTGTAAGCTTCAAAGTCAAATGTTATTGTATCTGAGAGGTTATTTTTATTTAACGCTTTGAATAGAGTGAAGATTTCAGGTTCATTATCATTCGTTTTTAAATCAAAAGTATTAGTATTTTTTAATTCTGACGGAATGGGCAAAAAAGGGAATAAAATCGATGGGGATAGAATTAAAATAGTGGTTTGGTATTTAGGATTCTTGTTAAAGGTACTTAATAATTTAAGATTAGATAAGTCAAATGGGTAAGGATATCTAGTGAAAATCTCAAATTGAATTTTCAGTTTTTGGTTTGTTAATCCAATAAGACCAGCAGACCAATTAGGCATAAGAGAAGAATCTGCTTCAGATAAATCTATCACTGCAACATGCCTATCAGAAGATGCTTTGGTAGTGTAATTTCTTATTATAGCGCGAGGTTTTTCAAGGTCTTCTTGGTTAGAGGGTTCGCTAATAAAAGGATTATGGACGTTCAGCAACATTTCTAATAACAAGAAAGCTGCAACTATACCTAAGGCCAATATTAATGCTCTTTTGAACAAATTTTATTTTTTGCAAATATATTTGTTGTTTTATTCAGACCAAATATTATTTTTGCAACCTAATTCACACGATGCCCAGGTGGCGGAATTGGTAGACGCGCTGGTCTCAAACACCAGTTGGGTAACACCAGTACCGGTTCGACCCCGGTCCTGGGCACATTTAATCCCAATTAACAAGAGTTAATTGGGATTTTTTTTGTCTAATTTTTTCAACATATCCTTACTTGTGTTATAAACTAACCAAAGGTTAGCCCCTTTACACCATTATCTTTCGCTACTTTTGCATCTTAAACACTTTGAATTATACCATGAAAAAACCTAGTTTTAATTTAGCACTGATAAGCATAATTGGAGTTTTGTCTTTAAACTCCTGCGTTTCTGAGAGAAAATATTCTGAACTTAAAAATCAAATGGAAGACTGCACAAACAAAAAAGAAAGGTGTGAAACTTCTTACAAAGATTTAGATGAGAGAATGAAAACAGAAAAAGAGTTGAGAGAAAAACTTGCCAAAGAAGTTGCATCCTTACAATTGGACTCAGCAGAGTGCCACTTAGCCTTGGATAGAACAAAAAAATTATACGGCGACCTTCAAGAGCTTCAGCAAAGAATCATAACGAATACCCGAGACGAGCAAGAGAAAACAAGAAGAGACCTAATGGAGACATCTGAGCTGCTAAAGCAAAAAGAAAGGGATATGCAATTGAAAGAAGAAGCTTTGCGAAATAAAGAAACGACTATTCAAAACCTTCAATTAGACTTGCAAACTAGAGAAGCAAGGGTAGCAGAACTTGAAAAAATTCTTAGAGCAAAAGATTCTACTGTGCAAGAATTGAAATTAGCTATGCAAAAAGCCTTGTTTAATTTTCAAAACAATGGTTTAAGTGTAGAAGTAAGAAATGGTAAAGTGTATGTTTCTATGGAAGAAAAATTACTTTTCAAATCTGGAAGTATTGTTGTAGACCCAAAAGGACAAGCAGCATTGTTAGAATTAGCTAAAGCATTAATGAACCAGAAAGATGTAACGGTTTTGGTAGAAGGACATACAGACGATGTGCCAATGAATACTGCAACAATAAAGGATAATTGGGATTTAAGTGTGCTAAGAGCAACTTCTATAGTAAGAATACTAACCACAGATGGAAAATTAGAACCTACTAGGGTTATGGCTGCTGGTAGAGGAGAATATATTCCAGTAGAAAATAACAAAACCCCAGAAGCAAGAGCTAAAAATAGAAGAACAGAAATAATATTAACTCCTAAATTAGATGAACTAATTCAGATTTTAGGAAATTAATCAGATGCAAGTTACTCTTTTATGTATTGGTAAAACAAATCTTTTAGGAGTAGGAGATTTAATTGCAGAATATGAAAAGAGATTAAGTCGTTTTTGTAGTTTCTCTGTTCAGGTATTGCCAGATGTTAAAAATCCCAATGCTCTTACTAAAGAACAATTGATGAAAAAAGAAGGGGAGTTGTTTCTAGATAAAATTAAGCCACATGATGTTTTAATTTTATTGGATGAAAACGGATCCGAATATAGCTCTTCTCAATTCGCAACTAAACTCAACGATTGGTTACAGTTAGGAAGTGGGAAATGTGTATTTGTAATTGGAGGGGCATATGGGTTCGATTTAGAGCTTAAAAGACGATCAAATTTCACTCTTTCACTTTCTAAAATGACTTTCAACCATCAAATGGTTCGGGCAATATTCATAGAACAACTTTACCGTGGATTTGCAATTCTCAAAGGATTACCTTACCATCATGCATAAAACTACTTTTTATGAAAACTTTTTCCAAACCATTTGTTTTTAAAAATTATTGAATTATATTTGCAGCCCAATTTAATAAAGAAATGTACGCAATAGTAGAAATAGCCGGACAGCAGTTTAGAGTGCAACAAGATCAGCAAATCTTCGTTCACAGACTTGCAGGTCAAGTAGGAGACAAGGTAGAATTTGAAAAGGTATTGTTGGTAGACAACAATGGCGATATTAAAGTAGGTGCACCAACCGTTTCCGGAGCAGTAGTTAAAGCAACAGTTTTAAACCATGTTCAAGGCGATAAAGTTCTTGTTTTCAAAAAGAAAAGAAGAAAAGGATATAAAAAACTGAATGGTCACAGACAGCAGTTTTCTAAAATTAAAATTGAATCAATCAACGCTTAATATAATCTAACAATGGCACATAAAAAAGGAGCAGGTAGTTCAGATAATGGAAGGGAGTCCCACAGTAAGAGACTTGGTGTAAAATTATTTGGTGGTCAAACCGCCAGAGCCGGTAACATTATCGTTAGACAAAGAGGAACAAAACATCACCCAGGTGAAAACGTAGGTATTGGTAAAGACCATACGCTTTTCGCTCTTACAGATGGTATAGTTTCTTTTAGAAAAAAGAAAGATAACCGTAGTTATGTTTCTATCGTAAATAACTAATCATATTTTCATTATATGGAAAAGCCGATTCTTTTGAATCGGCTTTTTTTGTTTTTTTTAACTTGCTTGATTTAATAATATTACTTTCTATTGTCCCAATTTAGAGGGTTAAGCGAGGTGTGAAAAACTGCTCTAATTGTTACAACTTTTTGATTTTCATCAACAGTAAAATATACCATAAATGGGAACTTTTTTAGTGTTAAACAACGAACTTTGTCATATCGAATTCGTAAGAGAGGATTTTTTTTTAGAGTAGAAAAGTGACTGTTTAGCACGCTTTCAAACCTTTTGCCCAAACCATTTGATTGTTCATCATAATAATTTATTGTTTCCTGAATATCCCGAATGGCAAGAGGGTCAATAACAACAACAAAACGCATTACTCTGAGTCTTTGAAAGTAAATTGTTTTCGAGCCTCTTCCCAAAGAATGGCATCTTCGGGTTTAGCAGATTTAATTCTTTCTTTGACAATCGAAATATGTTGTTCTGGGATATGCAAGTCGTTAGAAACTTCAAAACCAAGTTCTTTGACTAACTCCAAAAAAAAACCAAGTTTTGCATCTGGAACCTTTAATGTTACTTCTTTCATGGTATGAGTTATTGTAAACGCAAAATTAACAATAAAAATCCTTTGTAAACAACCAAGCACATTTTTTTATTTCACTCTAAAACTTTATATACCCCTTGTATGGGTGAATTATTTTGTTGTGAGAATGCTTTGTAGAATAATCGCTTAGTGAATTAAAGCCCTATTTACTTCTTTAACTTAGTTTTGACTTGAACAACAACACCTAGAAAAAACAAAACACTCACAATACTGCTTATAATCCCAATCAAGTCGCCTTGCTTTTGGTAAAAGGTAGCTTCTTTTTTACTGTATATAGTTTGCTTAATTTCTTGCTTTTCCCACCAATTAGTGGCTTGAGTAATTTCTCCAAGTGGATTAATAAAACAAGAGATACCAGTGTTTGCACTTCTAGCTATCCATTTACGGTTTTCTATTGCCCTTAAACTACCATAATACAAGTGTTGTTTGTAACCAAATGTATTTCCCCACCATCCATCATTCGTAATTATAGAAATAAAGTCAACCTCTTGATTAGTGAAACGGGTTGTAAATTCACCGAAAATGGATTCGTAGCATATCAATGCAAAGGTAGAAATGGAGTCTGGTCTTGTAAATATTAGTGGTTTTTTACTCGAACCAAGGCTTCCGCTTGTACCACCCAAGTTTATTGCATAATCTTCAAGCCATCCTAGAGTTTTAGGGAAAGGCATTTTTTCTACACCTGGCACCAATTTAGATTTGTGGTAAAATACTGGTGGTACATTGTTATAAAAAAATCCTGCAGTATTATATACATCGTAGAAAAGAGTTGTATCATCCGTTCTGCGGGCAGTTAAGGTAGGTTTGCTATTGGTATTTGTATTATAAAATTCGTGTGTCTCTAGGCCTGTGATAAATGCGGTTTTGGGGTATTTCGCACACAGACTTTTAAAGTGCATGATTTTAGATTCATTCATCCAATTCTGGATTTCAAAACTTCCAGGGATAGCAGTCTCTGGGCTAATTACAAAATGAGTATTACTGTCAGTATTCTTGTCAATTTGTTCCATTAGCTCCATGGTAATTTCCAATGGTGCTTTTTCAAATTTAGAATTGTATGGGTCTAAATTTGGCTGTATGATTACTGTATTTATTGGTTTGCCATCAGTTTTTTTCTGGAATTCAATTCCATATAAAACAACAGATAGAACCACCGGTAAAATTGTTTTTAAAAGCAGAGAAAGCTTCTTTTCTTTTCCTGTAAAAACATGATAGATAGACAGATTTATTAAAACCACCCACAGTGTGCCTCCAAGAACTCCAGTATATTCATACCACTGCACCATGATTGGAAATTTTGCAAACACATGGCCAAGGGTTAACCAAGGATAGGCTGCATCCCACCTAAAGTGAAAATATTCTATAGCAAGAAAATAGAACAATAAACTTATAGCAGCATTCTTTTGAACATTTTTTAAGGTAATAAAATAGGCTAAAAATGGAATACAAAGTAACAAGCTGTTTGCAATAAACATAGCGATACTACCTTCTGGCGATGCAAACCAAACCCACCAAGTGGTTAATAGATTCCAAATGAAAACACCAATATATATTCTAAGAAAAAGCCACCCTAAACTTTTGTGTTCATTTTTTGCAAAATGAACAAGTTTTATCCAAGGAAGCAAGGCAATGAATACTAAAAAGAAAAAAGGAAGTGGGGGCCACGAAAGGGAAAGTAATATACCTCCGCCTATACTCCACAACCAAGGGTTCTGCATGAATCTATTTTTCATTTTTACCTTCTATAACTACTACAAATTCTCCTTTGGGAGTTGTTTTTTTAAAATGTGTGTGAATTTCATCGCAAGTACCACGAAGGGTTTGGTGGAATTTTTTACTTATTTCTCTGCTAGCAGAAACTCTTCTTTCCCCTCCTAAGTATTTTTTTATTTCTTCTAAAAGCTTAATCACTCTATAGGGGCTCTCGTAAAGTACGATTGTTCTTTTTTCTTGAGCGAGAGCTTCCCACCTAGTTTGTCTTCCTTTCTTTTGAGGTAAAAAACCTTCAAATACAAATTTGTCGCAGGGGAAACCAGACTCTAATAGGGCAGGTACAAAAGCAGTGGCTCCCGGCAACGCCTCAAAGGGCAGATTGTGTTCTGCGCAAATTCTAGTGGCTAAAAAACCAGGGTCAGAAATGCCTGGGCTGCCAGCATCACTAACAAGACCAATTGTTTTTCCTTCTTCAATTAGCTGTTTTATCTGTTCTGTTTTTTCGTGTTCGTTGTGCGCATGGAAAGACCTCAGGTTGGTTTTTATTTGAAAGTGTTTCAGCAGAATGCCTGTAGTTCTAGTATCTTCTGCAAACAATATGTCGCAGGTTTTAAGCACTTCAAGTGCCCTTAGGGTAATGTCTCCCAGATTGCCAATTGGGGTTGGGATTAAGTATAATTTACCTGTTTCCATCTCCATTATTTTAAAGCAGAGGTTAGAGAAATATTAAATAAACTTTTAAGCCCTAAAACCAAACTTACCCAAAAAACAACCGAAATACTTTGGTAAAGAATAATTTGTTTTCTATTGTCCGTCATTGCTAGGCTTATCATACAGCCGGCGGGAATGCTAATAAGCATAGGGGAAAGAAAAGCTATACCTGCTAGTCCGTATCCTTTTTTAAACCTTACAAGCATTCTTTTACGCTTGTTCATTTTAAAAACTTTAGCCTTTGGCTGAAACTTCATTTCCCAATAGTTCTTTACTTTTTGGCCTAAGAAAGTATAAAAAAATATACCGCTAAGGCCTCCAGCAACACTTAGTATAAATCCATACAAAAAAGACCAATCTGACTGAACCAACATGGCCATTGCTACCAACATTTTTGTAGTAGATAAAACAAATACTAAAAGCGCTTTCCAAATCATGTAGCAAAAGTAATGTATTTCTCCTTTTTTAATGTTTAAATTAATGTTGCTTAAATCATATTAAATCCAAGTTAGGTATTAGATTAATGCGAAGTTGTAAAATAAGCCATTTGGGGCTAAAAATTAGCGATAAGCATATCGTATTACTTCAATATTCAGGGTCTAAAGGTTTTATTTGAAAGGTAACAGGAGGGAAGATTGGATTTGCAAATTAGAGGGAAAGGAGTATGTTTGTAGGCAGCTAAATAAACCCTGACACTTTTCAGGCTTATATTTAAGTTAGCGGTCATTGTAGGACGACACATCCAGAAACAAAAAACGAACAGAATGAAACGAATATTTACAGTTTTAATGATAACAATATTCACTGTTTTATCATGTAGCGAGAAAAAAAAAGGAACTAATAAAAAAGATGAGATTGAAGTAGAAAACGAAAATAAAACTGATACTGAAATCAAAATTTCAAATCTTGAAACATCAGACACACTTAATTCTATTGGTTATTCTGACTTAGATAACCAAACTACATATACTAAAGAACTTGACTTGTTTTGGATACGTATAATGGAAGGAAAATTAAACAAAAAAGTTGGTTTTATATCGCTATCGGACATTTATCCATTAAGCGAAAATCAAGACTCTCTTGCAATTCCCAATATTGAAAATTTAGATAATAACACGATTCAATATTTCAAATTAAATTCAACATATAGAAAGAGATTACTCTCAAAAACAAACATTTCAGAAACAGACAGTGTATTTATCTATGATTACTCTAAAGATGTGCTACTATCTTTTTCTGTTAATAAATTGAACGCAGTTGCCTGTCTAAATGATTATATGGACATAAAAGACTGTCCTTGTAATCAAATCGACTATATGATTGGATTCGAAGTAGCTAATAATTCTTTAAACAGACTTGGTGAATATTTTAGCGATGCATTGGTTTTTATCGGTAAAGAAAATCCTTTTACTCGAGGACAAATGAAACCTATTATTTGGAAAAAAATTAAAACTGAAAAATTTCCATTAGAAAAAAGTCAATTGACCGAAGTGCAAAAAAAATGTAAAAATCAAAATGCTATTAAAGGACAAGCATATTTATCTGAAACTGACAAATACCATATCTTTATCCAAGATTATATTTTGTCAAATACTAATATGGTGCTTGAAGACCGTCATTTAATTGTATTTGATAAGAAATTGGAAAGCATAGTGCATGAGACACTATTCAGTAGCAGCGAAGGTTCAAGCATTTCACTAATAGGCGACCAATGGACAGGAAGTCTTTTTAAAAATAAACCCGATGTTATATTTGGATTTGAAGATGTTTCTTTCGGTTGCCCGACCATTGATTTCATAAATTCAAAAGACAACATATATGTTCAAATAAATTGTGATAACAGACATTGAAAATAAACAACGAACCGCTAACAGCAGTAGCTGTTGCACAACTCTTCCAAAACCTTCAAATCTGAATTTTCAGAGCAAAAAATGACTTCTTTAGAAGCGTTTTAAGTCAATTTAATTTCTAAAATTAAAATTATAAGGCTTTAAATGCAAAGAAAGTTGCAGGTATTGGACCGCTAGGCAACAATATCTCAAAAACTCGAACCAGTAAAAACCGCGAGATTTGTTTAAAATCTCGTGGTTTTTATTTATCTTTAAATCTATAAATCTGTCAACTAATTTCAGGACGATACACTGTCAAAAAACCTGCACAACAATAATTCCGACTGTGAAAGAAAGGCATATCCCACTTGAAGAATTGATTTCCAACCAGAAAAATTATATCTTTGCAACATGGTATACAACCTGACATATTCGACAAGTATTTTGGAATCGCTTGGAGTTCTTTCAAGTTTCAATATTGCTGAAACTATTTGGGAGAAATACGAAAAATTTGCTATTCCTAAAATCAAGGAATCAACTGTTAAGTTGAGAGGTTCGTTGTATTATCTCAAGGACTTGACACCAAGTCAAGCGGCTAACGAGGCAAATTCAATTAGTTCATTAATTCCAATTTTGGCTAAACTCAGAACTGTAATCGAACCTATTGACGACAAAGAGGTTAAAGAGTTCAAAAATGCTGCATTGGACTTTTTTGATACGGTTAACTTTCTATACTCTAATCTTCATGATATAGCAGACATTCATAGTTCTTACGAACTCTCTAAACCAGTTTTATCAACTGACTGGGATAGCAGCGAAGACGAACATTGGAATAATTACTAATAGATATGAAATATAACCAAGGCGACATCATTCTGCTTCCATATCCATATACCGACTTATCAAACACTAAACAACGACCGGCTGTAATTATCTCGAAAGATTCAGTAAACAAACAGAATTACATTGTAGCTAAGATTACATCAGTGATAAGAGGAGATAAATTTTCATTTCCCATTGCTTCAACAGACATTAACAGAGAACTGAAATACGAGAGTTAAGTTCGCACAAACGAAGTATTTACAGTTAGTCCTACTATCATAATCAAGAAGTTTGCCACCTTCAAAAAAGAGCCACTAAAACGGTTGACCGAGAATATCAAGTACAATATTTCTGTAGAGTGACAGACATAAGCCCATTCGCCCACAGCAGTAGCTGTTCCTCCTGAGGCGGACAAGTGCACAACTCTTCCAAAACCTTCAAATTTGAATTTTCAGAGCAAAAAACAACTTCATTTGAAGCTTTTTAAGGCAATTTAATTTCTAAAACTAATATTATGAGGCTTAAAATTAAGGAGCTAAAAATTCGAAAAAAGTTGAAGGTATTGAACCGCAGGCAATAGTATCTCAAAAACTCGAACCAGTAAAAACCGCGAGATTTGTTTAAAATCTCGTGGTTTTTATTTACCTTGGAATCTATAAATCTGTCAACTAATTTCAGGAAGACACAGTTCCTGAATGAGAGTTTGCGAAACATAAAAAAAGGCTTATTCTGCTAAAGAATAAGCCCCTTCTTTTATACTTGTAAATAAACTATTTGATAAATCTATAAGTAGCTGAAATAGAAATTAATCTATTGTTTAATCTGTAATTGTTTGTATTGTTGGATAAATTAGCTAGGCCGTGGGCATAAGTGAAGTTAAGGCCAAAAGCGCCAAATTCTACTCCTGCTCCCAAATTTAATCCATAATCTAAACTTTTCATTTCTCCTTGGTCATTGCCAAAGTCAATATCAAATTTTGTTTCATCAGTTCTTCCTCTAAAGGTACTACTGCCTTCATATCTACCGTTTAGAGCTGTCGCTACATATAAGCCTCCAATTGCATAAATATTAAAACTACTTAATTCGTAAGTATACTTTAAGTTAATAGGTATGTCAATATAATTAAGGTAGGTTTTGCTTTTTAGTTCAAGGTCATAACCTGCTACATCTTTCACTTCTTCTATTCTATACCCTCTAGACTGAAAAGTAAGACCAGTTTGTACACCTAAATTGTTGTTTATTGGAAAATCTACTGTGAGCCCAAGATTTGCACCCGTTCTGTATTTATAACCCTCGCTTAAAACTTTGTCGTCGTTTTTTTCAAAAAAATTAGATGAGTTTAGGCCAGTTTTAACTCCAAAAGTTACTTGCGCTTGGGTAAGATTAAAGGCGCTTGTAAAGATAAAAAGTACACTAAAGATTGCTGTTTTTTTCATGGTTGTTTTTGATGTAAAATAATGACGCAAAACTAAATATTAAAAACACTAAAACCACAAATCTATGCCACTTCTCGTTATTTATAGACCAAATCAATTATACTATAATTTTAGAAACTTAAGCGTATGTATTTTAGTTGAGTTTTTTTCTTTTATTTCTACGAAGTAAATCCCAGGAATTATATTCTGTATATCAATCGAAATGGTTTTGTCAGAAAAAGAGGAAAGGTATATGTTTTTGCCTTCCGAATTAAAAATTCGTATATCAGAACTACTGTTTATCGAAGTAGTGTTTATAGTTATATAAATAGAAGCAGGATTTGGGTACAGTGAAAATTTGCTTTTTTCAATTGCACTTATGTGCAAAGTGTTTAAAACATCCAGACTTCCATCCTCATTAAATGGATTGCTCCATTTCTCATTGGTATATACATCACTTCCTGTTAGGGTTCTAAGGAAAGCTACAAGAGAACCTTTTTGTGGTTGTGTTAAATTCAAATTCCCTCCAGGGCCTTGCAACCTTTGGTCTAGATTTGTATTTTGTTGGTTCTGAGGTACTAGATTATAATGATCTATCACCTGCATTAAGCCCATAAAAGCTCCATTATGCATTAGCGGTCCATTCATAAAGCCATTTTGATTAAAGATATTTCTTAAACTTGGAGCCCTTGTATTAGTTAAATCCAAAATTGCGGGATTTTCGGCAGAAGCAATAACCCCATTGTTTCGTGTGTTGGGGTCTATATCAAATTCTGGGGCTCTATGGCAACCTTGGCAACCTGCTCCACCATTTGGAGGAGGATTTAAAAATAAAGCTTTCCCATTGTTTTCTTGGGTAGAGAAATTGGGGAAAGGAGCATTTATATTGCCATTTACTGCAGCTAGTCCTTCGTCGAATTTTGAATCGAAAGATTGGATACTTCTTATAAATTGGGCAAGCGCTCTTTGTATTCTGTTTTCTGTAATGGTATTGTTGCCAAATGCAAAAGTGAACAAATCATTGTAATAAGTAACATTTGACAGTTTATTTATCAAAGAGTCAAAGTTAGGTTGTCCATTTGAGCCACTAAAGCCCATTTCTATGTGGTCGCGTACAGGTTGGGTAGATTGGTTTTCCAAAGAGCTTGCTCTCTCATCCCAAAAAAACTTGACTTCTGTTCCAAATTTACTGTTTACCAGACGCATAGAATGCCTACCCGTCAATCCGCCATCCAATCCTCTACTTCTTATAGCGGTGTCTCCAAAAGCAAACTCTTGCAAATGACAACTTGCACATGAAATCTGATTGTTTAATGAAAGGTTTTTATCATAAAAAAGAACTCTTCCAAGAGTTGCAATACTATCATTCAGAACATTAAAAGAAGGAGTATTGTCTTTGATTATATAATTAGGAGTAGTTTGATTTGAGTAGTTAAACAGTTGTTTTAAATCTATAGTGGAAGTAAGTAAGGTAGTTATTCCTAAAATAGAAACAGCTATTGCAATTTTTCTTTTCATTATGTATCTTTTTACAAAGATAAACTATTATTTAAAATAGTAATGCTATCAATAAGGATAAAATTTACCATTAATTATCATTTGGCATGGGTTAAGCATTGCAAAATGATAAGGTATGTGTTCTAAACTAATATTTGCCTCAAATACCATAAGTGAAGCTATTTTGCCTTTGGTTATACTACCCAAAATATTTTCCCATTCCAATGCGGCAGCTGCATTTATAGTAAGTGCATTAAAAGCTTCCTGAGGACTTAATTTCATTTTTGTACATGCTAGACTCCAAGAAAAAAGCAGGTTGCCAGAGGGAGCGCTTCCTGGGTTAAAGTCTGAAGCTATTACAAGTGGTAGGCCGTGGTCAATAATTTGTCTTGCAGGGGTATATTGCATGTTTAAATAATAAGAACAGCCGGGAAGGGCCACGGGAAGAGTGTTCGATTTTTTTAATACTTCAATTTCTTCAATCCCAATATTTTCTAAATGGTCTACAGAAATAGCTTGGTGTTTGCAAGCAATTTGTACCCCTCCAGAGTTTGCCAATTGGTTGGCATGTATTTTAGATTTTATGCCAAATTCTTTGGCTTTTAGCATTATTCTTTCTGTTTCTACTGTTGTAAAAAAATTCTCCTCACAGAAAACATCTACATAATCCGCAAGGTTTTCTTGGTATGCATAAGGAATTAGTTTTTCTAGAATATAGTTTAAATACTCTTCTCTTTTGTTTTTAAATTCTGTAGGTAAAGCATGTGCTGCCAACAAAGTACTACGTATAGGAATAGGACTTATTTTTTTTAAACTTTGAATAGTCCTCAGTTGTTTTATTTCGCCTTCAAAATCAAGTCCATACCCGCTTTTTATTTCTATGCCAACAGACCCAAATGGAATTAGTTTGTGTAGTCTCTTTTGGGATGCCTCCAATAAATCATTTTCTGTAATTTCTTTAAGAGATTTAGCTGAATTTAAGATGCCACCACCTGCTGCTGCAATTTCTGCATAAGTTGCACCCTTAATTTTCATTGCAAACTCTTCTTCTCTTGTTTTTGGAAATACCAAATGAGTATGTGAGTCTATAAGTCCAGGGAAAACTACTTTCCCTTGCATGTCTACAGTTTTAGAGTAATTCCTGTCGTCAAAAGTGTCCATAGGTCCAAAATCCTCAATCGTACCATTTTTGATAACGATCCAAGCATTTGAGATGGAATTTACAGTATTCATATCCTCGCCTTTAAGAAGCAGGGTGGAAGAATCTAAAATTCCGTAAAGGCAACCTATGTTTTTTAAAATTAAATCCGACATATTTGTAGCATGAACAAGCTGCAAATATTACAAAAACCAATAACAAAAGGAAAAAATGTTTTTATAGCCGATACAGCCCGGGTTTTGGGTATGGTAGAAATAGGGGATGACGTATCAATTTGGTTTGGAGCAAGCATTAGAGGAGATGCAGATACCATAAAAATAGGGGAGGGCAGCAATGTACAAGACAACGCAGTATTGCATGCGGACCCCGGAGTGCCCTGTACAATAGGAAAAGAATGCATTATAGGTCATGGTGCAATAGTTCATGGGTCCGTATTGCAAAACAATGTACTGGTGGGAATGAATGCAACAGTTTTAAATCATTCTCAAATTGGAGAGTTTAGTATTATAGGTGCTGGCGCAGTGGTTAGTGAACGTACGGTTATACCCCCGTTTTCTCTTGTTTTAGGAGTTCCTGCCAAAGTGGTTAAGCAGTTAGATGAAGAAGCCCAAAAGAAAATAATACAAAATGCACTGGCATATAAGGATTTAGCAAAAGTTTATTTAGAATTATATTCAAATTAAGATGAGAAAAGTAACACTCTACCACAACCCAAAATGCACCAAAAGTAGACAAGCATTGGAAGAAATTAAAAAAAGACACTTTGAATATGAAACAATTGAATATTTAAAATTCCCTCTTACCAAAAAAGAAATAAGAGAACTTTTAGTAAAATTAAACATGGGCGTAAAGGAGATAATAAGAAAAGAGGAGTCTATTTACAAAGAAAAATATAAGACAAGTGAATTTACAAATGAAGAATGGTTGGAAATACTGGAAGCAAATCCAAAGTTAATGCAAAGGCCAATAATGGTTATTGGAGATAAAGCTACAATTGGTAGGCCATTGGAAAATGTAATTGAACTATTAAATAGTTAAAATTTAAGACAAAAAGAACCATAAATATTCATGTTTTATGGTGCCGAATCAAGAATAATAGTAACTTTGCCCTATGTTATCACCTAAATTAGAAGAAGCCCTTAATCAGCAAGTGGCACTAGAGTCTTTTGCTAGTTTTTCATACTTAGCCATGGCATCTTGGATGGAATCAGAAGGATTTGAAGGTACGGCTAAATTTTTATATGCGCAAAGCGACGAGGAGAGAATGCACATGCTTAAGCTTTTTCATTACATTAATGAAGTAGGAGGTTATGCACTTGCTCCTGCAGTTCAAGCTCCAACAATTAAGTTTGATTCCTATAATGAAGTGTTTAAACTAATCTTAGAACAAGAGTTAAAAGTATCGTCTTCTATACACAACCTTTTGGATATGGCAAATAAGGAGAATGACCATACTACTTTCAACTTTTTGCAATGGTATGTTGCAGAACAAAGGGAAGAAGAAGCCCAATTCAGAACAATATTGGATAAACTTAAAATATTAGGTAAAGATGGTTCTGGCTTGTATTTGCTTGATAGGGATTTAGCCACTATGGCAGTGCAAAAAGCTGCAACAGAAAAGCCTGCATCAAATTAAGTATAAATTTATTTTTAATAAATCCTAGTTCATTTAATTTATGTAAAAGTATGGTATTCAGATTTATATTGATAAAGAAATTTTGAATTTATAATTTTAATCTATTTTTAATGTAGGTGAATTCATAATTAAGATTTATATTGCACCTTGCAAAATTTACAATTATGAATTTAAAACTACTAAAAATTAAGCATTACCTTTTGGTATTGGTTTCTGTTGCAGCTACAGCAACGCAAGCCCAGTTGAATGGTAATTACACAATTAATCAGGGTGCTGCGGCATCTAGTACCAATTATCGTTCTTTCTCAGCCTTAGCAAATGATCTTGCAGGAGTTGCGAGAGGTGACGGAGGCACAGCAAATGGTCCAGGAATTGGGGGGAGTGTAAATGTGACTGTAGCATCAGGTAGCGGGCCTTATACGGAGCAGGTATTATTCAGAGGTGTCTCTGGTGCAAGTACAACAAGAAGAGTTACGATTAATGGAAACAATGAAATTCTTCGTTTTACGCCTAATACAACAGACAAGCATATTGTTCGTTTTCAGGGAGGAAGTTTTTACACAATAAATAATTTAAGAATATTAAGCCAAGGAACAAGTGTAGCGTGGGGTGTTCATTTTTATTTGGGCTCTAACGATAACATATTGGATAATGTAGAAGTAGACCTAAGTTCATTAACAACCCTAACAGCCAATGATGCAGTAGGTATAGCTTTTCTTAACAGCACAACTACAGCAGGGCAAAGCGCAGGCGCTAATGGATATAGGAATATTATTAGAAATTGCTACATACATGGTAATGCAACTGGTGGACCAGTATACGCAATCAATGTGTGTGGTACTTCCAACGTAATTTCTTTTAATCAATTTATAAACAATAGAATAGAAGATTTTTATTCTTATGGTATATATGCAAATTCGATAGGAGGAGATGTTTTCAGAAAAAATATTATCAGTAGGCCAAGAAGAACCGCTACAACCACATTATACGGATTTTATTGTATAAATAGTAATAATCCTGACAACATAATTGAAGAAAATTTGATAACTAATATGTTTGGTGGAGTACCAACCAATACCTCTGTATTTTATGGATGGGCTTGGGCTACACCAAATACTCCAGCAGGAAGACCTTGGATTGTTAGAAATAACATTATCTCTAATGTTGGCGGAAGAGGCGCTAGATATGCATTTAGCTCTAATTTTATTCAAAATGCTTTATTTTATCATAATACGATCTCTTTTGACGACGATATAAACACATCTTTAGCTGTTGTTTATAGAGCTTTTGATATTAGAGGTCCTGTGAACGTAGGAAGCCGAATTGAAATAAAAAATAATATTGTTTCTATTGGTAAATTAACTTCTGGTTTGGTTCATTGTGTTTTCCATGACAATGCTACACAAACTTATGAGAACAACCACAATGTATATTATATGAGAACAGGTGCAAATTACCAAGTTGCTTCAAACGTTGGTGTTACTTATACAACTATAGCACAGTGGTTTGCAGCTACAGGAAGGGATGGGAATTCTGTGAATTTCAATCCTAACTTTAGCAATATTGCAATAAACGATGTGAAACCAACCAACAATTTCTTGAATAACATTGCTCCTTTGTTGCCTCAAGCACCAAGAGACATTAATGGACAGCTTAGAAGCAATATTGGTACAGACCCTGGAGTTATAGAGTTTGGAGGTGACGCTGCTTTAGAAAGTCTTAGTTTGTCTGCTGGTCCATATTGCTCAGGAAATGAAATTACCGCAACTGTAAGGGTAAAGAACAATGGCCCATTGGTAATGGAAAGAATTTTGTTTGATGTTTTCGTTAATAATGTATTTGTTCATTTGGATACTGTAGTAATTACATTAAACGATCAAGATGTAAGAACTTTTAACTTATCTAAGAGAATTCCGGTGATAGGTGGTGGAAATAAAAATATAAGAGTACAATTTGCTGCACCAGATGATGATAAAGATAATGATGTTCAAACTGCAAACATCTCTGTTCTAAATCCTCCGATAGGTGTTGTATTAAATGCTGGTACACTTTTCCCTGGTATAGTAAGAAGCGGATTAGATGCAGAACCAGACATTATATCATATGATGCATTGTATGAGTACGTTTATACGCCTCCAACAGGTTATACAAATGCCCAATTTAATTCAAGATGGTCTACAAGTATAGAATTGTGGGATGGAAATACAATGGTTCCTAGTTCTAACTATACTCTTCAAAATCCTGCTGCAAACAATGGAAAGGTTACAATTAATATAAACCCTTCTTATGTAGAAAAAACACTTCAGCTAATTGTTAGGGTTGCCGATATAGGAACAACTAATTGCGATACTTTCTTTAATCGTTATATGTACGTTGCACCAAGACCTACGGCAGAGTTTAGATATTCTGGTAATTGCCAAGGGGATGAAACTGTTTTTGAGAATGCTTCTTCTCTGAAAAGTGGTAAAATGACATTTGAGTGGAATTTTGGAGATGGTTCTCCTACCTCTGATGTTTTGGATGCTAGACATAGGTATCAGAGTTTTGGTACCTTTAATGCAATTTTGAAAGTAACATCTAATTGGAATTTTGTTGATTATGATACCGTAGTAGTGGTTATTTCTGAGTCTCCCAAAGCAAGCTTTACAGTAGATAATGTGTGTGATAAGGTTACAGCAGTTTTTGATAATACCACAGTTTATGGGAGTGGTGCATTAACATATCTTTGGGACTTCGGTGATGGTAATACTTCAACACAAGAGGATCCAACTCATTTGTATAATGCCCCAGGAAGATATTTGGTTAACTTATATGTAGAAGGACAAGGAAAATGTAATAGCAGCATTGAAAAATACCTGAATGTATTGCCCAATCCTGTGGCTTCTTTTGAATTACCACTTACAAGTTGCCAATACAATCCAGTATCTATAAAAAATACGTCTACCATTGAGTATTCCAAAATGGGTTATAATTGGAACTTTAATGACAACCAATCAAGTAAAGAGTTTTCTGCCAATCCTAACTATGCATTTAAAGGCTTAGGTAATAAAACCGTAAAGTTAATGGTTGAGTCTGAGTTTGGATGTGTGGATTCTACCCAAAGATCAATAGAAATTATAGAAGGAATTGAAATTGATTTTACTAATTCTGAATTATGCGAAGGTCTGGAAGTTAATTTTAAAGATAATTCAAATCTAAGTTCAGGTTCAAATCCAAAGTATACTTGGAATATAGAAGGTAGTTCTTATAATAGTTCTTCTATAAATCATGGATTTACAAGTCCAGGAAACAAACAAGTGGAATTTAAAATTGAACTTGGCAACGGGTGTGTTGCAACAGCAAACAAAGATATTGTTGTTGGTTTTAGACCTAAAGCCGACTTTGAAGCTTACAATGCTTGTATAGGCGAAGGCTTACAAATAGAAAACAGAACTACAATCACTGTAGGTAAACCAGAATTTAATTGGACAATGGACGATGGAAATACATACAATAGTAGAAATCCTTCACACCAATATACATCAGCGGGAACCTATAATATTTCCTTAATAGCTACTGATTTAAATGGAGCTTGTCCTGATACGGCTACACAAACTATTCAAGTTAATCCTTTACCTAGTTGTGATTTTGTAACAAAAGAAGAGTATATAAATCAAAAAATTGGATTTGTTTTTGAGCCTACTCAGACTGGCCTGAATTATATTTGGTCTTTTGGTGATGGAAATTCATCAACTTTGGAGAAGCCATTTAATGGATATATTCACAACGGTAATTATAAGGTAAGATTAAGAGCTACAACACCTGAAGGATGTAGCTGTGAAAAAGAGATTACTTTATCAGTTGCAAATGTTGGTTTAACTTCGAATCAAGTTGTTGCAGGAGTTTCAGTTTTCCCTAATCCTACTTCTGATAACTTAAATATTGAAATTGAAAATCCTACATTGGTTTCTAAAATCCAATTGTTAGATATTCAAGGTAAAGTAGTTTTAGAAAATACTAAAATTAATCAGAATCAAACTCTTTCACTTGCGCATTTGGCCAAAGGAGTGTATACACTTAAACTAGAATCTGTTAATGGTTCTAATGTGTATAAAGTTGTATTAGCGGATTAATATACCTTAAACAAAGATTGAAAAAGGCTGTCTATAACGAGTAGACAGCCTTTTTTTGTTTTATAATATTTTGATTTTAATTTATTTATTACTAATTTCGTTAAATGAATGAACAAAGCAATAAAGTAAACAAGCCATTTCGATTGTTCTTCTTTGCAATACTGTCCACACCCATTTTCGCATTTTCTTTTTATTTCCATGAACGTTCTTTTGTTCAAGCATTATTACCAGGCGCTTATGTAGCTTTTACTATAACCTATTGGGATTATGTTTTATATAAGGTAAGGAATTCTAATTTTATTAGAAAGGTGATTTATGCGCTGTTTCTTACTCTTCTTTTTATTGTTGTAAATGAATTATCAAAAAATGAGCCTTTTTCTTCTGCCTACAAATGGGGGATTTATTCACTTTGTGTAGTTTTGAATTTGGTTTATTTTTTTAGACCACAGATTGTCAAAAAAATAGGCATAAAAGACCCACTTAATTTATTTTTTGACAAAAAGTAAACTTTGTTTGTAGGTTAAGATTGTAAGCCGATTTTCACTTACACTTTATTATACCAATTCTAATAATTCTCTAGCAAGTAAGTTTTTCCCATTGGCTAAAAATCCTGCTTTACCATGTTCCCATACCGCTTTTTGTGCAGAAAATAATGGGGAGAAACCTTGAGCCAAATAGCCAGCGATGAGTCCTGTGAGTATATCTCCGCTTCCTGCGGTGGCTAAAGAAATACTGCCAATAATATTAAAAAAAAGCTCCCCTCTATTGTCACATATTAAGGAGTATTTTCCTTTTAAAACTATTATACATTGATATTTTACTGCAAAATCTTTTAGCTTTTGAATTTTTTCAGTGAAATTAGCCCAAGAGCCTACCATTCTTTTAAACTCTCCTTCATGTGGGGTAAGAATACTGAGAGGAGGGATAAGTGACCACGAATGATGTATACTTAGAATATTTATGGCATCTGCATCTAAAACTAAAGGAGAATTTGGTTTTTCAGATAGAAAACCCAATAGCCATTCTTGGGTTTGTATATGAGAACCTAGTCCAGGGCCTACTGCTATTGCTTGGTAGTTTTTCTTTGCTTCAGAAGATTGCACAATTTTATCTTCTCCTCCGTCTAAAGCCAAGGCTTCGGGCAAGTGACTATAAAGTGCCAAATGTCCTTGGTTAGGAATTAAGGAGGAAACTAATCCTGCACCAGATTTGTAGCTTGCAAGGGAGCTGAGTATAGGTGCACCATACATCCCTTTACTGCCCCCTATAATAAGAACATGTCCATGGTTGTATTTATGTGCAAATGCATCTTTTTTTGGTGTGGATACATCTTGGCTTTCTAAAATATAACCAAGACTTTCATTTGGATTAGGGTGATTGATACCAATTGGTACTACCGAAAATGAAATTTTATTTTCTGGATTTAAAAGCGATAACCTGCCAAATTCAAAAGTATAACAATGGGTACACCTAACAAACACACCTTCTTGTTCTGCTTGCGAGCCTAAGCCCATTGGCATATCTATAGAATAAATAGGCAAGTTTATTTGGTTTAAATACAAGGCAGTTTTCTTAAAATCATCTTTTAAAGCCTTGTTTATCCCATTTCCTAAAATGCATTCAATGATTTCTATTTCTTGATTTTCAGATTTGATAATCTCTATCGCATGTTCAAATTCATTGTGTGTTTTGAAATTTTTTATGGTTTTTGAATCCTTCCATTCTGCCCAAAGAGCATCAAAATCTAAACTATGTGAATTTCCATAGTCTAAGATGATTACTTGGTGTGGGATTTTTTTACTTGCTAAAACCTTTGCGAGGTACAATCCGTCTGCACCATTGTTTCCTGTTCCACAAAGAATAACATATAGTTTCTTTTTTTTGAATGCAAATGCGTGAAAAAAGGATTCTACTGCTTGTTGGATTAACTCCAAGTTGCTCATTCCTTTAGAAAGTAAAGTTTGCTTATCTAGCTCTCTTATCTTATCGGAATGTAAAATGGGTACCATTATTTTTTTATTATTTCCAACACATATTTTGTTTCAAAGAATTCTTCTTCAAAATATTCTTTTAGGGCATGTTTTTTAACTTTTAACTTGGTTTGGTTTTCAAACTCATAAATCTCTTCACCTAGATCACCACCTTTTAAAAGAAGGTATCGGCCTCCTTTTTTAAGCAGATTTTTGGTTAAAGAATAAAAGGGGAGGAGTCGGGTTACAGCTCTACCAGTAACAATATCGTATTTTGTTTGTAGATTTTCTACTCTCGTGTTTACACAATCGGCATTTTGTATATCCAAATCTTGCACCATTTGGTTGCAGGCCAATATTTTTTTGGCAATACTATCGGCAAGGGTAAAGTTGTTTTTGGGTAAACAAATAGCAAGGGGAATGCCAGGCAATCCACCACCTGTTCCTACATCAATTATACTTTGGTTTTCACTTTCTATGTTTCCACAAGCCAATACACCAAGAGCATGTAAGATATGTCTTTCTAAAACGTTTTCAGTGTCTTTTCTTGAAATCAAGTTGATTTTATTGTTCCATTCAATAAGCAACTGTGTATATTGTAACAATAAGTCTTCTTCTTTTTTCTCTAATTCAAAGTATTTTTTTAATAATGCGATATCCATAGTTATTACCATTTAGGTTTTTTAGAAAACAAATAAACTGTTGCACCAAATAACGAATAAAAGAGGTAGGAAATATCCATAAAAGGCATAAAAAGAGGGAGAGACTTATACCCTAATTTTTTGAATGCAATAAATATAACTGGCCATTGTACAAGCCATCTAGTGAGTATAATAGCACCTCCAATCCACCAAGGTTGTATTAGAAATAAAGTAGATACAGCTGCAACCCAAAAAAGAAAATGTGAAAGAGCAAATAGACCCAAGCTTTTTTTAATGTTAGGTTGGTATAGTTTCCCTACGAATAAGTGTCTTTGTTTTTGTCTAATCCACTTAACAAAACTATTTTTAGGGCTACTTATCATTCTGGATTTGGGTGCCAACACTACTGCGGTATTGGTAGAGGTTGCCACATCTCTCACAAATAAGTCGTCGTCGCCGAAAGGAACATGGTGGTGGCTAGCAAAGCCTTTGTGTTTAAAAAATAAATCTTTAGTATAGCTAAGATTTCTACCTACTCCCATGTATGGTTTGTTTGCCAAAGCAAATGAAAAGTAATTCATTGCAGTTAAGGAAGTTTCGCTTCTTATTAAAAAGTTTAGAAAATTATTTTTGGTTTCATAAGGCGAATATCCAAGAACGAGTTCTATTTGAGGATTTTTATAAGGCGCTACCATCCATCGTATCCATTCTGTACTTGTAGGTGCACAATCTGCATCTGTAAGAAGCAAAATTGGGTTTTTAGCAGCTTTAATTCCAAGTGTTAAGGCGAATTTTTTACCTTCTCCTTTTTTTATTTCTTCCTTTATTTCTACAATTTTAAGATTAGGATGAAGTTTTGCAAATTCATACAATACATCTATTGTGCCATCCCAAGATGCATCGTTTACCACCACTACTTCAAAGTTAGGATAGTTTTGTTCAAAAATCAAGGGTAGGTTTTTTCTCAGGTTTTCTCTTTCGTTGCGTGCACAAATAATTACGGAAACTCCTTTTCCATCTTCTACTATGGGTTCTGTGGATTTGAATTTAAAAAGTCGAAGAAAGTAATAAAAATGATAATAAATTTGGATTACTCCAAACAAGATTGCAGCGGCCAAAAAGGCCCATTGTATCGTAGTTAAATTAGAAAAAAGGTTACTCATTTTTTAATTTTAGCCCATGTTAAAACCAATTCCTGTTCTCTGTTTTGGCTTGTTATCCAAAGAGAATTCTGCAATATCTTCCATTGTAAGGGTATGTATAATCTTTTCTGTACGTTTGTTTTTGGGTAGTTCAGAAAGTCTTAAATGCTGGTTTCTAATAGCTTCTTCTACAATTTTACGAACCTCTCTACCGTTACCGAAGTATTTGTCTTTGTGCCTATGTACAAAAGCGATATATGCTTTTAGATGAGCAGCAGCTTTTTCATCTGGAGTTATTCCATTCTCTCTCAATTGGTTCAAAGCAATTTCGTAGAGGTCTTCTGGTGCAAAATCCGCAAAAGTGAATACTTTGTCGAATCTTGATTTTAACCCTGGGTTGGATTCTAAAAATTTCTCCATATTTTGAGTGTATCCAGCAGCGATCACAATAAATTGTCCCCTTTGGTCTTCCATTCTTTTTAATAGGGTTTCTACTGCTTCTTTTCCATAGTCATTTCCACCGCCTTCGGTAAGGGCATACGCTTCATCTATAAATAGAACCCCGCCCATCGACTTGTCTATAAGTTCGGTAGTTTTAATGGCTGTTTGACCTATGTATCCACCTACCATGCTTTGTCGGTCGCATTCTACAAGGTGCCCTCTTTCCAAAATTCCAAGTGCTTTATATATCTGAGCTAAAATCCTTGCTACAGTAGTTTTACCAGTTCCTGGATTTCCAAGAAAAACAGAGTGTAAAAAGAAACTTTCGCGTATGTTTTTGCCCGTTTCCTTATAAAAACGAACTAGTTTTATTAAATCTTCAATGTCGTTTTTAACCTCTGTTAAACCCATCATAGAGCGTAATTTAGTAACACTCTCTTTGAGCAACTCTTCGTCTATAGGGATATCGGGATTTATTCCTTTTTGAGCTTGGAAAGCTTTCTCAATGTCTACTACTTCAATTGTCGACAAGTTTTCTAAGGTTAAATTTTCCGGCTTATCGGTTTTCATAATTCTTAGTCCCAGGTTCATTTTAAACTCATCTACTAAGGAATGAACTAGTCTTGCATTGCCAAAGAATCTGTCTCTAGCTCTGTATTTTTCAACCAAGAATTTATACAAACTCTCTTTAGCCTCCGCAGTAAAGTGTACATTTCTTTTTTCGCATGCAAATTCAGCTATTTTTATAAGTTCTTGAGGTACATAATCTGGGAAATCATACACCATGTTAAATCTAGACTTTAAACCTGGGTTAGAAGACAAGAAGACTTCCATTTCGGTAGGATATCCAGCTACAATCACTGCCATGTCGCTGTTGTCGCTCATTTCCTTAAGAAGAATCTCTATTGCTTCTTTTCCAAAGTCTTTGCTATCGTCATCTTTTCTGGCAAGAGAATAGGCTTCGTCTATAAACAAAATACCATCTTTTGCTTTTTTAATTGCTTCTTTTGTTTTAGGAGCTGTTTGTCCAATAAACTCTGCTACTAAATCAGCTCTGTCTACCTCATGAACATGCCCTTTTTTCAACAAACCTAGTTCTTTGTAAATTTTACCAAGCATTCTTGCAACTGTTGTTTTTCCAGTTCCCGGATTCCCTTTAAAAACGGCATTTAGGTTTATTTTTTCTTCATCTGCAAATCCTTTTTGTTTGCGTAAGGATATGAATTGTAGATAATTACTGTATTCTTTAATTTTAGTTTTTATACTATCTAAACCAGTAAGTTCATCTAGCTCTTTCATTACCTCTTCTATGGTATTGGGGTTGTTTTTTGAAATATTACTAATTTCTTTTCTATTAAGTTCTTCTTCTATAATAAAACCCGTTTGTTGCATAGGAGCAAAGTCTTCTTCTAGAGCTTCCATATAATCGTCACCTACTTCAAAAGGAACAGAGGCTACGAGCTCATCCATAAACACAACTTCAGCAAAATACTTACCACGGCCCCATGTGCCCAAAAGATCTGACCCCCAGCCTATAGTAGTGATGATTTTTTCTTCGTTTGGTTTTACAAAAATGATTTTAGTTATGCTACCTTTTGCATAGCCTGTGTTGGTTCTAAAAACAAAAGAAATTTCACACGCCCAATCTTCGTTTTTTCTAACTAAATTGTTTGCAGAAAATTCTGCCCAGATATATCTGGTAGTAAGAGCATTGAAAGTTTTGTAGTATTTTCTTTCACTAATTTTAATATTGGCATCTGGTCCTTCGTATAGTTTTACATAATCTACACTAAAATAAGGGTTTAAGCCATTTTTAACAACTCCTTGCTTTTCTATATAAAAGGGCTTTGAGCCGATTAGTTTCTTGTTAGACCAAACTTCCCATTTGTAAATCCCAGCTTTCCAATATGTTCCTGGTGTTTTTACCCCCCATCCTTCTCTTATGTAAACAATATTGTCCTTTTTTTCAACGTTTCTATCGCAATTTAAATCGCAAATTTCATTGCCCTCAGAGTCAATACATTTTAGTTGAAGACCTAATTGCCAATCTGCTTCGTCATATTTTTTGTTAAAGAATGAAAATTCACAGTAAATATAAGAGGCTTCTTGTTCGTCAAATACGGAGCGATATTTTTTGGAATTGTTAGATAACCATTCGGTTGAGCCGTAGGTTTTAATATCTCTAAACTTAAAATTGTCTTGGTTTTTCATATATTAAAAAGGACTTCAATAATACTGCGAAAAGTTAAAAAAGAGAAATTTTAAATTTAATTATTTGTTTTAAAAATAATTTTTATATTTGCAGCCCCGAAAGGGAATAGGTTCATAAAAAGAGAGAGGAATTAGACCGAAATTAAGTTTCCACTAAACTAAAAAATATCCACTAGATGTCACTATTTCAAGTGATTGAGAGTAGAAAAAGATATTGGTGAGGTGGGTGAGTGGCTTAAACCAACAGTTTGCTAAACTGTCGTACGGGAAACTGTACCGGGGGTTCGAATCCCCCCCTNNGGTTCGAATCCTGCCACCCCGACCATAAAAAGACTGCATACTTTTAGTATGCGGTCTTTTTTGTTTATATGTCATCTTTTTTATTTCCAACTAATATCGAGACAATTGTATAGCACCCACTACTAATAATCCCTAAGGGATTCTCCCTACTGTATAAAATAACCTATGCCGAACTACACAAAGAACTAGTTAGAAGTTTTGGTACCATTACCCTGCTTCGATAGGAGAATTTTTCTTAAAACTAATTTCGTAATCTTTTTCTGTCAATGCCAAAATCAAAACCCTTGAAGCGTTAAAATATACAAATCCAATTTCATCAGTATAATTGATTTGCCAGGCTCAGGCGGACGGTTGTGACCAGGAATATTCTATGAATTTCAGGCTGAAAGCCTAGCCCAACAAAGCTCAAGGCAACACCTTGAGCAAAAGACCCGCAGAACAAACAACAGGCTGAAAGCCTAGCTCAAGTTTTTTATCGGCCAATGTTAGGATACTATTCTAAAAAGTATATAAAGCTCAAAAAATCTTCTATTTTCTTCCGTATTATCTGTGAGCCACCTACAAAAGCGAGTGAATCGACTGAATTACTACCTTACTAAGGCGACCGTTCCTTTGAAAAACTGTCTTTCACCAAACAAGTTTACCACACTTACCATGTACATATACACCCCTTCTGGAGCTTGTTGGCCCCGGTAGGTGCCGTCCCAGCCGTTGTTGTCGGTGGATTGAAAAACAAGTTCTCCCCAGCGGTTAAATACTTTAAAATCAGATGAAACAATCCCCTTTATATTGGGCTGGAACAGGTCGTTCAGGCCATCGCCGTTGGGCGAAAAAGCATTGGGGATAAAGACACGGTAATTGGTGCGGATATACACTTGACCTTGGGCGGTGTCACGGCAATCTTGGTCGCTAATGGCAATGAGCTGCACAGGGTGAAAGCCACTGTCGGTATAGTTAAATTGTGGTTCAAAGTCGGTACTTGCACCAAAAGGGCTGATGTTCCACAAATAGCTGTTTGCACCTTGGCTAAGGTTGCGGAATTGCACCAAGCTATTATCCAAATCTGGTTCTTCGGGGCTGAAAGAGAAAGAGGCGGTGGGTTTGGGATGGACGGTGATGGTTGGGGCGTTTTGCGATACTGTCGTGCAGCCGAGTTT
>DIUJ01000010.1 GCA_002422315.1 Bacteroidetes bacterium UBA6161 | reverse complement strand
AATTCCTTTTAAGATGGCTTTCAAGACTCTTGATGTCAAGCGTTGTAAAGCTGTTCAGGATGGTTTGCAGGTAGGAGGATTTAGGCATTTTGGGTGATTAAATGGTTTTATGAAAGGTAGCAATATTTATCAAATTGTACGGGAATTCGTTTTGTCAAAAGGTTAGGTATGTGTTACATTTCCTAATAATTCCCATAGACTATTTTGGCCGTATTTGAACCCTTTTCGATTGTGAAATAAAAATAGGCATCTCTGCTGTGTAGAAACTCTTTTCCAGCGTCACCCATTCTGCCATATTTATAGGTATCTCCCTCTTTAGTCCAACATCGGAATAAAACATCCCCGAAGGTGTAAAAGAAGCTTGGGTTATAATGGGGTACTTGTGGAAAGGGAAGCATACAAATACTGTCGAGTGTATTAAAGAACTTGTCTTCTGGAAGCGTTGTAAATTCAATTGCGGTTTCTATGTTAAATTCAAAGTCAACGGGGCGGAAACTTGTAAGGTCAGAGTCAATAACCTTAAATTTTGGAATTTCTACCCCGATTATCTTTTCGATGGCTGTCTTTTTTTCATAGCGCTTTGAATAAGTTCTGTGGACCTGCCCGGTGGTTGGAAATATTTGCATTAACAACCAAAGAGCAGTTAGCAGAACAATTACAAGCATTATTGTCCCGGTTAAACAACCTTTCTTCCAGCCTTTTGTAATAAAATTAAGAACAACAGATACTGTTATAACTGCCAAACCTGCAAGTACAAACCATTCGTTATTGGTTATAAAGGATAGACCCATCAATATCCCAGACAATAGAGGCCCTTTCCACCATTTATCAATAAAGAGAGCGTATGGTTTCTTCATGTATTCTATATTGTTTTAGCAACGATTGTTCATGGCTGACGGCCAACTGCTTAGGATAATGATGAATTCCTTACTTTTCTTATTTTAGACCGTGTTGATTTTGGGGGAGTTTACGACCACCCATTGATAAAGAGGCACATTAAATGTCTTGTCCTTTAAGATGTCTGCTATTTTGACTGGTTCTTGAGATACTTTCATATTTTATTTCAATTATTTCGTCATTTTAATTGCACCCAACGGTCGGCGGTATGAAATCGTTGGGGATTGCGGGCTACTTTCCTGTCGAGTTACACCGAACTTGATGCGGGGCAGAATGCACGAATAACCATTTAAACCCCAATGTTTTATGCCGCTTATTTTGTGCTGCCCTTTTTTTTATCGTCTGTTTGTCAATCATTTAGTGTCTGTTTTTGTCGTGTATTGGCTTGGTGGCTCATTTGCAATTTTGGGAAACAGCGTTGGCTTGTGCGAAATTGCAAATGTGCCACCAAATGCAGTGGTTAAATCTGTTTATTAAAAAGGTCTTGTATGATTGTTTTTCTAGCTGTTTCTGGTTTCTTCTTTGGCACAATCTCCAGATTGTCCATTGATTTGATTACATTTTTTATAATTGTATTTGTTACCTTTTGACCTGTAATTTCTTTTATCTTATATCCCATATCCGTAAGTTTCATTTCAGCTTTGTCCATCAGTAGCTCGTTGATAATATTTTTGAGTTTAATGACTGTTTCGGTATCTGAATTTGATTTTTTTAGATGGTCAATCGGATTTTCAGATACTTCACTTTCTATATTATCTGTTGGCAAAATCTCATCTTTTATTTTTGATTCGATATTGTCTTTCCGATCCAATCCATCACTTATTTCTTGATTGTCGTTCGATGCAATTTCTTGATCTTTTGATTTTGTCTTATCTTTTATTGAAATGGTTTCTGTCGAATCAGATATTTCTTGGGATGATGTCTGCTCTGTTTCTAACGGTTGCTCATCAATTTTTGACCTATCTTCAGGCACTTTGTTATCGTCAGAAGAAGCATCTTCTTTGGATGAATTTGATTTGTCTAATTCAGGTTGATTGTCAGAAGAAATTTTATCAACTTCTTCTTTTTTATCCTTAACAGGTTGGTATGATTTATAAAAACGTAAGTTAAGATTGTCATAGTAAGCATCATAAAATTTCTTAAATCCGAAAAATGCACCCAACAAAATAATTGCATAATTAAAACTAGCCCCAAACTCCTTTAATGTTTTAAGGTGTTTAAAGAGATTAGTGGATTTGATGTCTTCTGCTTTTCTGATTTCGTCCTTTAACATCAAATAAAGTGGGGTTATAAGATACTTTAGCTGTTCGTTTACTGTTGTTTGCGAAACATATTTCTCCCCTTGCTCTTCTGTCTCAAGTAACTTGACAATTTCTTTAATTTTTATTTCAGGTTTTGAGCTATTGATGCCTTGCAGGAACTTATGTAATACACTTCCTTCAAACGATGGTAATCCTTTAGTATTGGCAAATATCTGACCTGCATCAAAAAAATAGCCCAAAGTCGAATTAGGAAAGTAGTCGAATCTGTCGTATGCAAGAACATACTCCCAATAATTTCCGTCCTTTATTTGATTAGGTTTAGTTCCCTTTTTTCTTCTTTCAAGACCGTTTAAAATATTGTTTAAACCAATATTCGAGAGATATTTATTTAAATCATCTTCAATTTCACAAACATTCCAAAGAGCTTGAATTGCTTTTTCAAGTTCTTGATTTTCTATTGTTTGTTCAACTTCAGGAAGGATGTTTTCGAAAACAGGCCTTTCTAATTTTATTCTTGGGTCAATTTTAGTTTCTATGGAGGATTTTGCTTGAGCTGAAAGAGGATATACCTTAACGACATCTTGAATTTGGAAATGGAATACTTCACCTTCAACTAATTCATTTTTATCGAATTCAATTATCAAATATTCTTCTTCCCACTCGAATGGTGTTGTTTCTGAAAACATTCTTACTAAGTCTTCCTTTATTAATTCGTTAGGTACTCCGTCAAATTCTAATAGCTGGCATTTTGGAATATATGTATATCCAAATCTGTAGAACAGATTAAATTGATTCCTTAAGAGTATTGATAAGAAATGCTTCATTTTTAAAAGTCAAAGTTGTTATTGGAACGTGTTGATGTTCTCTGATTCAAAATATCTGAAATGGAAATCTCTGTACATTCCCCTTTAAACTTATCAACCAAATCATGAGTATAGCCGAAATATGTTAAGTAAAGGTTTTTCCGACTTCTTGTCATGGCCACCATGAAAAGGGTGTTAGCATTGCTGGGATATAAATAGAAACTGTTATTTAGATATGGCAAGAATACATTGTCAAAATCTAATCCTTTTGAACTATGGTAACTCATCAGAATTGCTTCTTTATTCCTTTCAGCATCACTTAATGAACCATAGCCGCTCCCAATAAATTGAATTTTTATCCCATTGTTTTTGAAATGCCTATTTAAATCACCAAAGTCAGGTCTTCCATAGTTGTTTTTCTTTTCGTTCCATTGAGGTTTACTATTTGCGGATAATACTTGGTTTGCAAATTTTGAAATCATGTTTAGCGTTGGAAGTAATATAACGGAAGTATCACCAACATTTGCACCTTTTTGGGCTTCTTGGTAGATGTATTTTACCTCTTCTGTTTCGTTTGATGCTTCACATAATCGGATATTCACATCCTGTTTAGTAAGGTCACGCTTTGCTCCCCAAATATTCATTGAAGGAAGCAATTTTTGAACTGCTGCTATTATACTTCTCGTCAAGCGATGTATCATGTTCAACGAAAATGCCCTTGCATTTATAATGTCACCAACCTGACTGGGATTAACTACTGGTTCATTCCATCTTGGGTCGGTATCGTAAATTGATTGATTGGAGTCGCCTGCAACAATAACTTTTCTTGACCTATTGTTCATTGCGTATAGAACACGACTTGGTAAGTCTTGAACTTCATCACAAAATATGTAATCAAAGTTTTGTGAGTTTTTATCGCAGAACTCTATATAAGTCATTACTGGAATTGAACTAGGGATGTTAAGCTCTTTCATTCCTGTCTCAAACATATCTTTTAAAGAATGTGTGTAGACTACCACTGCAATTTTTGCATTTGGCTCTTTTTGTAAAACATTCTTTAGGGAATGGATTAAGAGAACGGATTTACCACTACCTGCAAATCCTTTAACCCAAATATTACCCGACTTCTTAGACTCGACATTTATAAACTCCCTTTGGTCAGGGTCTAGTTGGTCTTCTCTTATCATCCATGCCATAGTTTTCTGATTTTATTTTTTGATTATTCCTTCTTCTCTTGAAGTTATTGTTAGGTTTTCTGAATTATATAATTTCTCTCCGTTGAATTTTGGTTTCGAATCTCTTACTTGTTGAGCAAAATCTCTCATTCCCAATTCATCTGCGGCTGATGAAAGCCAACTGTAATCGCTTTCACTCATTCGGTTGGATTCAAATTTTCTTTTCCAACTTTCAAAAGCTTTTTGAATCATTATTTTTCCTTTTGGGTCTTGCTCATTTTTAAGAAGTTTCCCGAGTTCATATAGACTGTGAGGTTTATCAGGTTCTAATCTTAGAGACTCTTCTAATATTTCTTTGAATTTCGCTTTATCCTTGCTTTTTAGTTTGTATGCGTAATTGAATGCTGTTGTAGCATCCTTATCCTTTTTATACGCTAATTCGTAGTATTCAAGAGCTTTTTCGTCATAACCTGCACTAGAAAATAGGACTCCTATTTGATTATAGTTGCGAATGCTAGGGTATATTTCATTTAAAAGCTCTAGAGTTTCAGCTGCTCTTAAATCATTGCCAACCTTTTCGTATGCTTTATAAAGTGCTTCAAGTCCTGCTTTTGTGGGTTTTCCGCCATTTTGTTCAGCTTCAATATTTGCTTGCCTCTCTGCTTTGAGAACTATTCTTTGTTCGGTCGTCAGTTCTTTGTTTGCAAATGGATTTATCGGCTCCACCATAACAGATTGCCCAACAGAAGTAGCCCTGGCAAGTAGCAACTTGTCTGTAGTAATTTCCAATTCAAGTTTTACTGGTGTATTTCGTTTGAATCCACTTGAACTGCTACTAACTATTTTAATATTGTAAAGTAGCTTGTTAACATTGCCAAGGCATATTGGAAGTTCAATAGCTTGTTGGCCATCCTGACTAGTAACTAAGTCATCAATTATAATAAGGTCACAAGGGATGTGCGTACCTGCCTTGAGAATTACTTTTGGTGTCTCGTCTTTGGTGATTACAAGGAATGGCTCACTGGTAATTGGCTGTATAATATTTTTATTGAAACCATTGTAAATTAAAGAATGAATTGAAGCTCCCGCAGAAACATGTGTTTGCAAATCTCTCGGTATCAAAAGTTCTGAACCTTTGAAATGCTCCTTTAATGCTGCTTGCACGTATGGGTTTTTTGAACTTCCACCAATGAAAAGAACATAATCGATTTCGTCTTTTGACAAAGATGATTTCTTTAACGCTGTTTGAATGGGACCGAAAATTGTTGCAAATTCATCTGTAACATTCTTTGTTCGATATGGAACTAGGGAAGTTGATTTTAAGAATGCCTTCATAGCTTCGTTAAATTCAGCGTATGACAGCTTAGGCTCTGAAAGATTTAATAATCCTTTCCTAGTATCAATTTCTACTTTGTTGCCAACCGAAACATAATCTTTGCTTATGGATTCGCTGGGCAGAATACGGTTACTCATTTTTAATGAAATGTTCTCACAAATCATGATTTTCAGTTGCTCAGCTAGTTTGAGCAGTTGAGTTATTATTCGATTTTTTTCGGGAGTTCTAAAGTCTTCATGAGTTTTTCCGCTTTCCTTGAGCAATTGCGGAAAAAGAAAATCAATAGCTATAAGTCGGTCAATGTCATCTCCACCAAGTTTTTCAAATTTTGAAATGGAAAGATTTTTTGAATAGATGCCATTTAAGTCTTTGCCTAGTTCAAGAATGGATACATCACAAGTTCCTGCACCAAAATCAAATACTAAAACCTTGGGATTTTCTCCTTCTGGTAAAGTCAAAGGATAATTTGCACTTGATGAAACTTGCACATAGCTCAAAAAAGCTGCGTTTGGCTCATCAATAAGTGATTGTTTGTTGGTGGAAATTCCATTTTGTTCTAAGGCGAAGATTAGTTCTTTCCGTTGATTTGCTTCAAATGAAGCGGGTATACTTACCGCAAACTGCATTTTTGTCGGCAAATTGTTTGTCCTGATATATCTGTCTATTTGTGCTTTGAGATATTGAAAGAAGACTTTCGCTGCGTCTTTTGGGTTAAGAATGGGAGAGCTACTATTTCTATCAAGTTCGCTATTGTAATACTTGGAGCCTAAGTCTTCTCCGAGTTCCATTTTGAAGGAATACCAAACATTTACTCCTTTCTTTAGTTGATATTTTAAGTCTGCTGCACCTTTTCCAACCAATAGCTGATTGTTATACCAAGCTATTACTGTTGGGATTTTTTCCGATGACATTATTGCTCCATCATCCAATTTTTGATTTAGCCAAATCGGTTTAGTGGTAATCTCTTTTGTCTCTTTGTCAATTGTAGCAATTGAAACAACAGTTGTTGAAGTCCCAAAGTCAATCCCTATGAATGAAGTATTAAAAATATCTGTCGCAGGTCGAGCAACTTGGGAATTTCTTAATGCTGGAAATAAGCTTTTTATGTTAATATCTGTTGCCATGCAATTTTATTTATTGTCTGTCAAGGTTTGGTATGTTTTGGATGTGCGGTCGAGCAAAAGCAAATGTGCTGCAACTGTGTCAGATTGTGCGTTGGGTTGCAGCTCTTTTGATTTTGATGAAGCGTTGGCATTTTGTCTTTCATTTTTTTGTTCGTTTTTGTCGGTCGTGTCGTCTTTTAGAGTGAGGCATAACGTTTTGCAGCTACCCGAAGGGCGGGATTTTTACCACTAAACTTTATTCGGAGAACTGAACTTTCGGCTACCACAAAACTGTCTGCGAAACACGAAACCCCGCCTTTTGGGTAGGTGCTGTGTGTGCCCTGCATCCGCAGGACACACCCCGAAAGCTTTTCAAATAGTTCAAAAATACAAATTTTGACTACAAAAACTAATTTCCGGGGTGTTATTTTTCCAGAGGGTGTGAGTCCCTTAACCGCGAGAGTAACGTCTCGAAGGTTTAGTACGTGACAAGGTGGTTTACCGCGAGGTATGCACTGAAGGAAGTCAAACGGCAAAAGTCTGTACTGACGAACAGAAAGTACATAANNTTGGGTAGGTGCTGTTATGGGCTGGCTTTCTATACTTTCCAATGCCAGCTTGTGGTATAAAAATCTTCGTACTTTCCGTTGTAAATAAAAGTTCCTTTTGTCCACATATCCACTTTTTCATCTTGTCCCCAATAGTTTTTTTTTGTCCCATATTTTGCCCAATCTAATAAGTTACTGTATACGTAACTTGAAATTGCAATATGATTTGGAGCTTTGCTATTGTCACCAAGAACAGTTGATTTATTTACAGGATTACCAATCCAAAATATATCTCTGTTATGGTTGCCACCAACACCTACTTTAGTACAAAGAATATTACCGTGGTCTATGCCAATTCCAAAATTTAGTTTTGAATATTTTTTCAATAACTCGTTAATTCCATCTTCCGAATTGTCTATCATATATTTTATTTGCATTGCACATTTCACTGCTGTAGAAAGTGTCGCTTTTAAGTTTCCTTGAAAAAATATTAAGGAACTGTCACCATTAAAGCTTCTGACATTACCTTCAAGGCTATTAGCGATTTTTACTATAGTATGAAAAAAAGCCATATGAAGTTTTGCAACAACTGGTTTATTATGAGTGTTTAATACAGAGGTAGAACCCCGAATGTCAATAAACAATGAAGAACCCGTGAACTTTAATCCTGTATTCCCAAAGGTTAGTTTAGGGTCGTCAAGTTTAGGAACGTATGTCACATCTGTTACGACAAGCCTTTCATCAAGGATTGCTTTCACTTTTGATTTTATGTCGTCTTTAAGTGCCATTTACAACTGAATTGAAAGAATAATAAAAACCATTGAGGCAAAAAGTGCTGCGAAGAGCCAAATAAATGACTTTGCTAAATTTTCATTCTTCTCGTTTAGAATATTTGAAACTTCAATCTGCTGGTCAATAATATCTTTCAACATATTATCCTGACTTATATTTTCATATTTTTCGTGAAGCTCTTTATTCACTCTACTAATATGCTCAAAATAAAAAGTGGATAATTCTCCTTCTTGGTAGTTTTTAGCAAATCTTGGTTTGAGAATTTTGAAAACTGAATAGTACAGAACGACTATCATACAAATTAAAGTTAAAAGTCCTGTAAGAAAGGTAATTGTTCCAATTATAGTCATATTCTCAGTTGAGAAAGTCAACTTCTCCAAGTATTGGACAAAAGCTGTAAAAATTAATCCTACTACAATTAAAACTGCTCCTGCTTTTTGGTCAGCAAATTTTATTAAGTCTTGAATGTTTTTAAATGACTCTAAGGCATAATTTATTTTGTCCATATGTTGTCTTTTTTGTGTTTACAAAAACGGTTTTCTATTCTGCTGGTTCTTCTGCATAGTCATATTCTGTTTTAAACAACTCAACTTCTTCTTTCGCAATCACAACGTCTATATCTGCAATTACTGTTTCATCAATGATAGCAGTCGTCTCAATAAGAGTTTTCAGATTATTTTCAAGCCAATCTGAATTCCATATTTGTAATGTCTGGTTATTGACTTTTTCGCAAAGTTTTTCTGAATACTGTTTTTGTCTGTCGAGTTTGATAGTAAGTCTTTGAAGCCACATTTTTATGTGACCCGTGTTCGGGATTTTTTCAAATCTTTGGGAAACAAGGTCTAATATTTCATTTTTCTTGTCTGTCTCTGGTATTAAAGATAAAAGCTTACTAAGAATAGCCGAAGCAATCGGGTAAGTTCGTGGGTTTTTATACATAATGTCAACCAAGATACTTACCAAGACTTTAATATTTTGATTGGTCTCTTTTATACCTTTAATCCTGTTGTAAAACTTCGATAATGCTTTTGATAGACTTCCTGAATTTGGGTGCAGTTCAGATAAGTTGTGAATAATCATTAGATGTTCCTGAATTCCTTTCGCTCCTTTTCTTGCTGACATCCAATATAACTTATCACCCTTTATTGAATTTTTAATCACGTTGTTTGAAACAATCGTTTTTTGTGCATTCAATCGCATTCCAAGCTCAATTAAAATCTCAGTCAGTAATTTGGTAATATGTTCGGCTGTTTGTGGATTGTTTGAGAAAATTCTATAATCGTCTCTATACCTGATTATTTCATAGTCCTGTATGTTGTCTTGCTGTATCCTTTCTGAAAGCTCCAAGTCTGCATATCCAAGAACCATTTCTGCTGTAAAATCCATTAAAACACTTCCTTGTGGAATTCCATTTGTTTGACCAAAAGCCATATCCTGCAAATGTTTGTCAATTGAGTTTCCAATGAGGTTTTGGTCTCTTCGTTGTGCTTTTGCTACTGGTTTTGTATGAATAGCCCAAGGAACTGAGTGTGTGTATATTGAGCCGTAACAGTCTGAAATGTCTGTATGTAAAACATATTCGTATTTTAATGCTAATTCCAAAGACTGTTGCTCAATTGCTTGCCACCATTGACTAATTGAAGTTGCTTTATCAGACTGTTGGTCGTCCGAACGCAATGGAATGCTGTAACATCTTATTTTTGGATTAGCTTGAAACTGAGCAAACCGAGCCACAATTAAATTCCAATTTGCTTGTTCCGTGATTTTGTTTACAAGTGAAACATAAAGTGCTGGGTGTATTAATTGGAATGGTCGCCAAGCAAATTTTCCGTCTCGATTATTTAAGAATTTATAGTTTACATCTTCAAATTCCGCTGGAAAATGTCTTTTCGTTTGTCCTGGTCCGATAGTATAAGTAGAATAAAAATTTGATAGGTCTTGTCCGCCAATATGATTTGAAACAGCATTGAGTAAATTTTCAAACACAAAATATGTCGGAAGGTCAAAGTTGAAATAGCTTTCTTCTTTGAGAAAAAATTGTCTTGCGTCTGTATGTTTTAAGTCTAAAATTCTTGTCATTTGTTCTTGTTGAATTTTCTCGGGTGTCGTCTTTTAAGCTTGCCCATAACTTATTATATGTCTGGAAAACCCATACATAGTCTGCTCCAATAAGCGGTATTGTATGGTTTTGTACATTTGGATATCTCACATGTTACCAAGCTATGATTTTAAATTGAAAGGGTATCGACAGGTTTACAGGTTTAGTTTAGTCCCTTATAAATATAGATCATTTTACAATATGTTGGTCTGTTGAGGTGGATCAATTCTCTATAAAGCATGATACCCCCACCTCCTTTCACCTAAAAGGAAGTTCCCCCTGGAATGACCTTCACAAGATGGTTGCACAGACGGACTTTTTAAGGTGGAGTTTAGAACAGAAAAAAGCGGGTAAAAACCCTAAAACCTGGCAGGAAATTGGCAAGAAATAAAAAACCACTTACGAAACAAATCGTAAGTGGTTCTATTTCAGGTTGTCCTGTTAGGTCTCGAACCTAAACTCTTCTGATCCAGAGACAGACGTGTTACCAATTACACCACAGGACAGCTTTTTACAATGTTTCGGAGGTCGGGCGCAAAGGACTTAAAACCGTTGCCATGCAAACCTCCCGCAAACACGGTGCAAAATTAGCAATTAATTGCCTAAATATTCCAATACGCCGATAAAAATTGCCGCGCAATATCGGTCTATATTTCTTATATATTTGTACAGCTAAAACTTTTTAACACTCAATTCTTATGGAAAAAGGGCATCCTAAGGCACTCTATTACCTATTCTTTGCCGAACTCTGGGAACGCTTTGCCTACTACGGTATGCGGGCTTTGCTGGTTCTCTATGTTGTTAATGAACTTTACAACCATCTGGGCAAAACCCTCGCCGATGAGCGCGGTATTGCCATCTACGCCGCATTTGGTGCGCTGGTGTATGCAACCCCTGTTGTGGGGGGTATGATTGCCGACAAATACCTGGGCTATCGGAATGCCATCATCAATGGGGGCATTATGATGGCCATCGGGCTTATGCTTATGGCGCTCGGAAACTATTACACTTTCTACCTCGGATTGGGTTTCCTGACTACCGGTAACGGTCTCTTCAAAC
>DIUJ01000020.1 GCA_002422315.1 Bacteroidetes bacterium UBA6161 | reverse complement strand
TTTTTTTTGTACTTTTGCCTCATGAGTTAGCCAAAAAAAAGAGGCATTAGCCTCTTTTTTATCTTTTTTCTTCTACTTCTTCTACTTATTCTACTATCGTGATTTTTATTGTATTAGTCCTGTTTTTCTTTAGTATTGGCATACTCGCTGTATGTATCACTCTTTCTCCAGAATCTACAATTCCTCTTTCTTGTAACGTTTTTACAACATCTGCAAATGTCTCATCTGTACTTGCAAATTTATCGTAATAAAATCCCCTAACACCCCATACTAAATTCATCCTATTTAGCAAAGGCATATTGTCTGTGAATATATATATATTAGCTTTTGGCCTAAATGATGCTACTTTATAGCCTGTATATCCACTCCTTGTCATACCTGCTATTACTTTTGCTTCTATATGGTCACTCATTCTTACCGCAGTAAAACAGATCTCATCAGATAAAAAGGTAGGGGAGAGTTTATTTGGTTTTGTTCCTTTATAATATACTCTTTTATCTTTTTCTAATTCTCTAATAATTTTTTCCATTGTTTCTACTACCAAAACCGGATGTGCTCCAACGCTTGTCTCCGCACTTAGCATTACAGCGTCAGCTCCATCTAATACAGCATTGGCTACATCCGTAACTTCTGCACGTGTAGGCATAGAGTTTTGGATCATACTGTCCATCATTTGGGTAGCTATTATACATGGTTTAGATGCATTCAAACATTTTTCAACTATATCTTTTTGTACTAATGGAACCTTTTCTATTGGTATTTCTACCCCTAAATCACCTCTTGCTACCATTATGCCATCTGTTTCTTCTATAATTGAATCAATATTTTTAACTGCTTCTGGTTTTTCAATTTTAGCAATAACATGACATTCTTTATTCGCTTCTTTTATCCTTTGTTTTAATTCTCTTACATCTTCTGCTTTTCTAACAAAAGAAAGACCAATCCATTCTACATTTTCTTTTAATGCAAATTCTAAATCAATTAGGTCTTTTGGGGTTAAACATGGCATAGAAACATCTGTATCAGGTAAATTGAATCCTTTTCTTGATGTTAATATTCCTCCTTGTAGAACCACAACTTGAACTTCTTCTTTATTTAAAATATTTTCTACTTGTATAGAAAGTTTTCCGTCATCCAAAAGAATTCTTTCTCCTGGTTTTACATCACTTGTAAGTGTTTCGAATCGAATGGGAATAAGTTCGGAGGTTCCTTTTATGTTCGCTGAGGTAATGGTTACTTTATCTCCTTTTTTAAGAATTATACCTTCCTCTGGCATTTCTCCCACTCTTAATTTAGGACCTTGTAAATCTAATAATATGCATACATTTGAATTGAGTTCAATATTTATTCTATGTATGTTGTCTATTACAGCTTTGTGTATTTCATGTGAACCGTGCGATAGGTTTAATCTACATACATCTACTCCTGCTAAAATGATTGATTTTAGCATTTCGTAGCTAGATGTTGCGGGACCAATAGTAGCAACAATTTTAGTTCTATTGAATCTTGATTTATATACGTTTTTTAACATTGTTTTGGTTCGGTTAAGTTTTTTATGTATTTGAATTTGGATAAATCTACGGGGAAAATATTGGTCACTATTTTGTTTTCTTTTAACTCTAATAAAAATTTCTGAATGTATTCACTTTCGTTAATCCCTTTAAATATTAAAATGAACTGTGGCAGTGGCTTTGCTTGAATAAGTATATCGTTATGTATGCTCTTGTTTAATAACAAATGAATACTTAATTCATTTTCTTCTATATATGAACTAAAGCCATAATGAATACTATATTTTGTTTTTGAGTTTAGACTTGGAAGTTCTTTGTCGTCTCTTATCCAATTAATTTTGTGAATTTTTTCAATATTCCAAACAAGACGGTGATATTTATCTGAATAGTAGAGTAAATATGATTGATACTTGTTTGGTGTCATTTTGTGCAAATATCGGTAATTAGAATGAAGTTTTTAAAAGTACAAAAATATATTTTTGTTAATATTAAGGATAGGACATATAAAAAGCCCTTTAAGGGCTTTAATATTAATTTTCTTCTAGTTCATCTGGATGAGTGTCTTCTGGAAAGGCATCTTCTGGAAAATCATCGGACATGATATCTTCATCATCCTCGTCAATTTCAAAGTCTTCTACCATTTGTTGAAGTTGTTTGCTTACTTTAACAAGAAATATTGTGTCGTCTGTTTCTACCCTTACGGCAGAAATTAGTTCACCCTTTGAATTTGGAAATTTAATAATGTCATTGCTGTATCCGTATGGATATTTGTTTGCCATAATTTCCAGAACATCTTCTGGCAAGGTGTTGTAATCTACTATTACTCTCTTCTTTTCCATTAAATTTTAATGTGGTTTATCAAGTTTCAAATTACATTCTTATTTCAATTGAAATAATTCACACTAAATATCTTATGGACGAATCGCCAAAATAATCGACTAAATTATCCTACAATGCCAATTATCAAATTCTTTACGCAACAATAATACTTGGTCTCCTTTAGAAGCATATCCATTGATACACATTGCATTATATATCTTATCTTCGATGATTATTTTACCATAAGGTTTTAGGTCAGTAAAACATATTGCAATTGTGTTTTCGAATTTATTCACAACTGTATTTTTTTGACTATTCTTTTCTAAAGTGGCTTCTAAACTTGCCTTTTTTATAAAAGCAAGTTTGTGAAAACCTTGAGATGCAAGTATAATAAGAGTTAGAAATGCTAAAACAGAAAATGTAATAATTTGAAAGGCAATACGTATTTGAGAGGAGTTTTGGATTGTAAAATCAAATCCATCATTTGCTATAAGAGAGCTTACTAAAGAAAAAAGTACCAACACTATTCCGGACACACCAAAAATCCCAAAGCCAGGGATTGCAAAGATTTCAATTCCTAAAAGTATTAGGCCAAGAATAAATAACAAGATTTCCCAGTTAGCAGCAAGTCCATCAATGAAATTTGGAACAAAATAGAGGAAAGCTGCTACTATAGAAACCACTATTGGGAATCCTAATCCTGGGGATTGTAATTCATAATAAATACCACCTAGTATAAGTAAAACTAAAATTCCAGAAACAGCAGGATTTTTAAAAAACCCAAAAATCACGTCTATCATATTTTTTTGAATAACAATAGTTTCATATTTTATTATTCCATATGCATTTATTGCTTCATCTAAGTTTCCAACAATTCCATCACAGAATCCAAGTTTTATAGCTTCTTGAGGGGTTAAAGTGATTACTTTGCCTTTTTCTGTTACACCATCTATTTCTATATCTTGGTCTACCATGGCTTCGGCAATTTTTGGATTTCTAACCCAAATAGTATCGCCATTTAAAATAGTATCTATACCTTTAGCTTCTGCTGTAGCTCTAATAATTCCTCGCATATAACTTTGGAATTTGTCGGGAGCTGCTTCTCCATTTTGGTTTACAACAGTAGCGGCGCCAATATTCGCACCTTGCTTCATATATATTTTATCACATGCTATAGAAATTAGTGCACCTGCGGAGGCTGCATTTGGGTTTATAAACACAATAACTGGGATAGGGGAGCTTAAGATTGCAAAACGAATGGAATCGGCATCCGTTACCAAGCCACCATAAGTATCCATGTCGATTGCTACTAAGTCGGCTTTAATTTCTCTTGCATAATGTAAAGCCTTTGCTACTAGACGTGTTGCCGATGGGGCAATTTCTTCTCTAATTGGAACTACAACTACTTTTTTTAAATTTTGTGCTTGGCTTTCAAAGGAAAGAAAAAGAATAATAGGCAATAGAAAATAAACAAGGAAGCTTCTTTTTTTCATAATTTGGTATTTATACGATTACAAAGATACAGAGAGATTGTATAGTTTTTACCTCAATATTTCAGATTTGTGGAAATAAACAAAGCATTGAAAAGTAGGCAATTTAAAGAAGTTATCAAATTTGGCCTTAAATTTGAAATCTAAACTTTGTTTAAAAAATCAGTAACATGAAAAAGATATTATTCGCATTCTTATTCCTTCCATTTGCAGCATTGGCAAATCCATCAGATTCTATTGGTATTAAAAAAGTAGGAGAGAAGTGGTTTGTATTGCACAAGGTAGATCCAGGGCAAACGGTTAGTGGAATAGCTAGGAAATACAAAACAAATTTAAGTGCTATACAAAAAGCAAATGAAGGCATGAATTTGGATAGAGTAAATGTTGGAGCAACTATTTTAATTCCTTCTAATTATGTAGAAACAAGTTCTTCAAGAACTGCACCAGTTACAGCGCCTAAAGTTGTTAGCTCTTCAGATAGAATAATAAACGAATCAAAAGACCTTACTAAATACCATACCGTAGAGCCTGGCGAGACACTTTTTAAAATAGCTTCGCTTTATAAAGTTAAAGTAGAAGATATTAAACAATGGAATAATCTAACTTCTGATAATCTTAATGTAGGTCAGAAAATAGCCATATCTATACCTACCGCAATGACCGCTATAGAAACAAAACCTGCACCACCAGAAGCAGTAGAAAAAAAACCAGAAACCCCTAAGGTAGATGTTCCAAAGTCTAATCCGCCGGCAGAAAAAACAATACCAGCAGAAACTCCCAAAACGATTACAAATAAAGATGTTATTGGAAATCCTTCCGCAGAAAATTTCCCAATAACAAACGCAAAATCAGTAAGAACAGTGGGTGATGAAATTATAGAAACAGGAAATATAACCATTAGTTCCGATGGTGATTTGGCTCAGGAAAGAAATTTTGTAATTCATTCCAATGCAAAAATTGGTACTATAATTATGATTACAAACCCTGAAAATAACAAATCGGCATTTGCCAGGGTTGTAGGAAATTCAAAGTTACCTGCAAATCAAGTTTTGATTATAAATCCAACATTATCTAAAAAATTGGGAATTTCAGATAATCAAAAACAAGTGAAAGTAAATTACGCTAAGTAATTAATTAAATGATATTTAAAGAAAAATTAACAAGTGTTGTAACAATAATAAGCTGCCTTCTAATGGCAGCTTTTTTTATATCGCCGGCTTTGATGAGTATAAGTTTGGCTTCTTTACTGTTAATTGGCCTAGTCAGCTTTTCAAAGAATACTCTCTCTTTAGACGATAAATCTTTGAAACCTTTATTATTTGCTTCTATAGCTTATTTTTTAATATTACTTATTTCGATGTTTATTTCCAACAATGAAGTAGAAGCTCAGAGGAAATTTATTCTGAAATTACCTATTGCATTAATGCCTATGCTTTTTTTTTCGTTAAGAAAATTAACTTTAAAACAAATTTCGATCATAGTTTTAGTTTTTGTTTTTTTTGTTTACCTCACAGGTTCCATTAGTTCATTGGTATATTTACAAAATAAAGAGTATTTTGACGATTTGATTTTACAAGCAAAACCAATCCCAATCTTATTTGGGTATGGTATATACCATATCCAATTTAGTGTTTTAAATGCATTGTCTGTTTTGGTTGGTTTCTATTTTGCGATAAAGAATTACAGCAAACTCCCATTCATAATTCCTTTTTCGTTGTTGTTGTTTAGTTCAATAAATCTGTTGAATTTACATGTTTTATCAGCTAGAACAGGTTTGTTTGGATTTTATTTGTCACTGTTTGTTATGGTCTCTTTTTATGGAGTAAAAGTTTGGGAAACCTCTAAAAAGAAGTTTTTACTGGGGTTGCTATTATTTCTTTTTTTACCAATCCTGTTTGTTTTTATATCTCCTTCTTTGCAAAATAGAATTAAAAATACAAACGAGGACATTCAAACTATAACAGAAAACTTGAATCCCAATGACAAAAGCGTAGCAATGAGGGTTGAGGCATGGAAAACTGCAATAACATTGCTGGAAAATAATCCCTTAGGTATAGGGCTTGGCAATGTTGAAGAACAAATGCAATTTCAGTACGAAAAAAATAAAACTTTACTAACAGAGCAAAATAGAAAAAATCCCCACAATCAATTTTTGGAAACAGCCTTACAAATGGGTATACAGGGCTTGGTTGTGTTTCTGGTTTTGTTGTTTTTGTATTTTCGTTATTATGCTAAAAGCCCAATTGGTTTTGCCATATTAAGTTTGTTTATCTTCTCATTTTTAGTAGAATCCATGCTAGAAAGACAGGTGAGCATAGCGGCCTGGGTATTTTTTATCCCCTTTACATACTTTTTAAATAAAACAGAATAGTTGTTTTTTGTAACTTTGGCACATTAATTGAAAACAATATTTTAAATTTAACTTATGAAAAACCTTTTATTACTTTCTTCCTTATTTATAGGCTTGGCTTTTACAAATAAAACACATAACGATTTACCTTCTGTAGAATTAAAAGATTTAGAAGGTAAGACTATAAACATACAAGATTATGGTTCTAATGGTAAAATTACAGTGGTTTCTTTTTGGGCAACATGGTGTGGCCCGTGTATTAAAGAGCTAGATAACATAAACGAACTTTATGAAGATTGGGTGGAAGAGTATGGAATAGAAATGGTAGCAGTTACAGTAGATGATGCTAGGAATATTCCCAAAGTAAAACCATTGGTAAATGGGAAAGGATGGCCATACAAAATTTTACTTGACGAAAATAAAGATTTGTCGAGAGCACTAAATGTTCAAAATCCTCCAATGACATTTTTAATAAATAAAGAAGGCAAAATAGTATATAAGCACGTAGGCTATACAGAAGGTGCAGAATATAAACTTCTGGAAGAGATTAAAAAATGCGCAAAATAAACTACTATTAATTTAATAACAAGCCGGGTCTATACTCGGCTTTTTTTGTAATATTGCCTTTCTAATGCAAGTGAAAGATAATTCTGAAATAGCAAGTATTCTCACCCTTTATGGTAAACTCCTAGAGCTTCATGGGGAGAATGATTTTAAATCTAAAATTTATACAAACGCTTCTTTTGCCTTTAAAAAAATCATATACCCACTTAGCGAATTAAGCACAGAAGAGATTCAAGCCAATGTAGACATTCCAAAAAGTTATAAAACAAAAATTCTTTCTATTTTAGCATCTGGTACTTTCGAAGAATTAGAAAATATTCTCCAAATAACACCTGCTGGATTACTAGATGTTTTAAAAATTAGAGGGTTGGGCTCTAAAAAAGTTAGAGAGCTGTGGCAAGGATTAGGTATAGAATCGGAAACAGAGCTTTTGTATGCTTGCCAAGAAAATAGGCTGGTGGAGCTTAAGGGTTTTGGAGAAAAAACCCAAACCAATATTATAAAAGAAATAGATTTCAGACAAAACAATAAAAATAAGTTTTTGTATGCAAAACTAGAACCAATTGCGCAAGAGTTGATGCAATCCATTTCGGGCCTTGACTTTGTTTCAAAAATAGAGTATTCTGGCGCTTATAGGAGGAAGTGCGAAATTCTAGATAGTTTAGATTTTGTAATAACAAGCACAAATTTAGAATCCCTAATTACATTTTTCATTCAAATTGGATTTGTTCCAGATGTATTTTCAGATCATATTTTACTAAAGTTAAACAACAATTTCCCTATAGTTTTTTGGCTAAGTGGCCCAAATGAATTTGTGGCTACTCAATTTGTGAAATCAGCTAGTGCAGGCCATTTGTCAAATTTCAAGTCTATACCTACAGATGTACAATCTGAATTTGCAATTTATGAAGTAAATAGTTTGCCTTATATAATTCCAGAAAGAAGAGATGGTTTTTTGGAGTTTGAAAGGCCAGATTTGCAATCTAACTCTCTAACTTACTCAGATTTAAAAGGAGCTTTACACAATCACTCTACTTGGTCTGATGGAAAAAATAGCATTGAAGAAATGGCTTTGTTTTGTATGCAACAAAAATGGGATTATTTGGCCATTTGTGACCATTCTCAAACCGCAGTCTATGCAGGTGGTTTAACTGTAGATAGAGTTTTGTCACAACATCAAGAAATTGATATTTTAAATAATAAATACCCTGAATTTAGAATACTTAAAGGCATAGAAAGCGATATTCTTTTGGATGGATCGCTAGATTATGGAAACGATATTCTCCAACTTTTTGATGTAGTAGTTGCATCTGTTCATAGCAGTTTGAAAATGGAAGAATCAAAGGCCACAGAAAGACTTATAAAAGCAATTGAAAACCCTTACACTAATATATTGGGCCATCCTAGTGGTAGATTACTTTTAGGAAGAGAGGGTTATAGTTTTGATGTAAATAAAATTCTGGATGCATGTGCATCTAATAAAGTGGCAATTGAACTAAATGCAAACCCATATAGATTAGATTTAGATTGGAAATACCTGCACTTGGCAATGGATAAAGGGGTAAAAGTAGCGATAAATCCAGATGCCCATTCATTAAAAGGCCTGCTGGATATGCAGTATGGTGTATATGTGGCACAAAAAGCAGCCTTGGGTAAACAGTTTGTTTTGAACGCTATGGATTATAACGATTTGATTCTATCACTCCAGAAAAAGTAAAGAATGAACTTTAAGCAGTTTTTTGAACAATGGAATTCAGAAGAGAATACTTTATTTAAAATACAAAGTTCTGGTTCTACTGGTACTCCAAAGGAAATTGTATTGGAAAAAAAATGGATGATTTGGAGTGCAAAACAAACCATTCAAACTCTTGAATTGAAAAATGAAAAAATCTTGTGTTGCTTGTCCTTACAAAGCGTTGGTGGACTAATGATGTTGGCAAGGGCGGCGTATTTGCACTGCGAAATAATGGTATTAGAGCCAAGTATTCAGCCTTTTAAATTGTTAAAGCCCAAACACGATTTCACATTTGTATCTCTAACACCATTGCAATTGCATAATATTCTTGACGACAAGGATGAAGTTGAAAAATTAACACTTTTTAAAAATGTATTGATTGGCGGTGCATCATTGTCTTTGGAACTAGAGGAAAGACTTCAAGACTTTAAGAATACTTTTTGGCATAGCTATGGTATGAGCGAAACATATTCTCATATTGCTTTAAGAAAGATTAATGGTGAAAACAAGCAAAGCCGCTTTTATCCTTTTAAAGATGTTGGAATTTTTAAAGAAGAAGATGGTAGTTTAACTATAGGAGTGCCATTTTACAAACATTTATTGCATACCAATGACCTTATAGAACATAGAGAAGACAATAGTTTTCTAATACTTGGCAGAAAAGATTTTATCATAAACTCTGGAGGGTTAAAAATTAATCCAGAAGAGTTAGAACAGAAGATTACACGATTGGGTATTTTAGTTGAAAATACTTTTGTGATAAGTTCTATGCCAGATAAGCTTTTAGGTCAAAAGCTAGTGCTTGTACATACAATACCCAAATTAGAAAGAAATTGGTTACTTGAAGAATTGCGAATAAGTTTTAAACCTGCTTTTATTCCCAAAGAAATTGTATACTTTAACCAACTTCCATATACCCAAAGCGGAAAAATCTCAAGAAACGAAATAAAAGAATTGCTTTCTTTGCAGCAATAAATGGCAAAGAATAAACTAAGAAAGTTTGCACAATTTGATGCGATGGAAAATACTTTTGATTATACCATGCATCATAAAGGGAATTGGGCTCAGGAAGTTTTTAAAAACAACCATAGAATAGTCCTAGAGTTGGCATGTGGTAGAGGCGAATACTCCAATGCACTAGGGGCGTTATATAGCCATAGCAATTATATGGGAATAGACATAAAAGGGGCAAGACTATGGAAAGGTGCTACTGATGCACTAGAAAATGGACTTAAGAATGTTGCGTTTTTTAGAGCTCAAATCGATCACTTAGAACAGTTTTTTGATGCAGGTGAAATTTCAGAATTGTGGATTACTTTTCCCGATCCTCAGCCTCAGTTAAGTAGGGAAAGAAAAAGACTTACCTCTCCCAAATTTTTAGATATTTATAGGAAAATCTGCAAATCTGACACCCTGGTAAACCTTAAAACAGATTCGACTTTGCTCTATGATTATACCAAACAGATAATTGAAGAACAAGGGTTAGAAATTTTAGAGGATAATTCTGATATATATTCAGGCAATGAAATTAAGCCAGAATTAACTTTTAAAACATATTATGAGAAAATTTGGCTTAAAGAAGGGAAGAATATTAAATACTTGTGCTTTCGTTTAAATAAGATTTAAAATGCATTTAAAGCTCACTGCCTTGGTTATTTTTACTGTATTTGGTGTGTTTTTAACCCAAGCACAAGTAATAGTGCATATCGAGAATAAGAGATTTGCAGAACCCGACTCTGGGTGGAGTGGCAACATAGGATTAAATGCTACGTTTATTCAAAATTTTAACGATATTTTTATATCAAATAACAGTTCGCAAATTCAATACCGCAAGAACCAATACAGCCTTATTTCTTTGAACAACCTAAACTTTAATGTAGTGAATAAACAAAGTTTTGTGAATGACGGCTTTCAACATTTGCGTTTTAGTACAAAATTAAATCGACTATTCTCATTTGAGACATTTGGACAAGCTCAATTTAATAAATTAGCGAATGTAGATTATAGGTATTTGCTAGGGTGGGGGTTTAGAGCAAAACTTATCCAAAAGGATAGTATTAGACTATTAATAGGATCCTCATTTATGTCGGAACGAGATAAAGAAAGCTTAGGGAAACAAAATTCACATTTTAGATTAAGTCAATACTTGTCTTTTGGTTTACCTATTGCAAACACTATTTATTTTGATTTGATTGCATATTACCAACCCGATTTAAACAATAAATTAGATTATAGAACCTCTGTGGCAGGGATGGTAAATATTAAGATTAACAAGCATTTTTCATTTAGAATCAACCATTCTTTATATTATGATTCTTATCCTGCGGAAGGCATGAAAAGAACGATTTATAATTTCACCAATGGCTTGAACTATACTTTTTAAAGATTGAGTTCTTTTTCTAAAAATGCAAAAAGTTCTTGTATGTATTTTTCTGAAAAATCAAATTTTACCCCTGCAGTTTCGTAAATAGCAGGAATGCTTTGAGTATACCCAAGGCTAAGGGCTTTTTTATAATTCTCTATAGCTTTAAGGCTATCCTTTTTAAAGTTTTTCCATATTCCTAAGGCACCAAGTTGGGCAAAACCATATTCAATATAATAAAAAGGTACTTCGAATAAGTGCAACTGTGCATGCCAAGAAAACTCCCTATACATTTCTAATTCTGACCAATTAACAGTATCTGTATCGTATTTAGATGATATTTCTTTCCATGCTATTTTCCTTTCTTCTTTGCTATGGTTTGGGTTTGTGTATATCCAATGCTGAAAAGCATCTATTGTAGCAATCCAAGGCAAAGTAAAAATAATACCTTCCAATTGTTCTCTTATTGCTCTTGTTTGGTCTTCAGGGGTATAAAATACAGACCAGTTGTTCATGCTAATTAACTCCATACTCATAGATGCTAGTTCTGCAACTTCGGAAGGAGTATTTTTAAATGCATTTAATTCTAGGTCTTTGGTTAGGAAAGAATGAATTGCGTGTCCCCCTTCGTGCACCATGGTTTCTACATCTCTATGCAAACCCGCAGCATTCATAAATATAAAAGGGATTCCTGTTTCTGCAAGAGGGTAATTATACCCACCAGGTGCTTTCCCTTTTCTACTTTCCAAATCAAGATGCCCCATCTGTTCCATAGTTTGGATACATTCTGCAAAATAAGGGTCAATGTTTGCAAAACAATCGACGGTTTTATTTAGTAATTCAGTTCCGTTTTCGAAAGGTTTAAGCGGTTCTTTATTTTCTGGGTCTACGGATAAATCCCAAGGTTTTAGTTCTCCAAGTTGAAGCTTCTTTTTTCTTGATTCATGTAATTTCTTTTTTAGGGGAACTACAATTTTTTGAATTGCGTCATGGAATTGGAAACAGTCTTGAACAGAATAATCAAATCTGCCAAGCGACTTAAACATGTAATCCCTATAATTGTCTTCTCCTGCTTGTATGGCTATTTGATTACGAAGAAGTACCAACTCGGAGAAGATACTGTCTAATTTTTCTGCAACTTCAAGTCTTTTTTGTTGTATTTTTATCCAAACTTGTTTCCTTATCTCTCTATCTTGGTTTTTTAGGAAAACACTGGCTTGCTGGAGTGTTATTTCTTTTCCTTCCCATTCTATGGAAAGTCCACCGCTAATTGCACCATATTCTTGGGAAAGATTTTGAACTTTGGTATAAAGTTCAATATTCTCTTCCCTGTATAGGTTTAATGAAGTTTGGATAGCCCTAAAGTATAATTCGTATGCTTTATCCTTGCTTAGTTCTTGTATAAAAGGGGAGGCCGCAATTTTTGAGTGTAACTCGTTTTCTAACGGAGCTATAGCCGGTTGAATGTTGTTTACAAAATCTAAATAGTGTTTTTCAATGTCTTTGTTGCTTGTATCGCAAGTCATTTTGATGTAACGCCAAGCGTAATCTTCACTTACTATATTTTCTAACTCGTTTATCTTGGCAAGCCAAGTTTTAAATTCTGCTATATTTTCAAACTCTTCTAGTAAGACATTTTGATACAAAGAAGTTACAGAATCTTGGTCTGTAATTTCAAAATTCAAAGGAAAAAACAATCTATTTTTAGCCATCCCAAACAAAGAATAAGTTGAAGATTAAGACTGTTTTCTGTTGGTAACAGCAATAACCCCTTTGCCTTTAGTAGAAGCTTTAGGGCTAGCATTGTTTTGCTTGGTAGCAGTTTTTGTTGTTTTTTTGGCAGTAGTTTTTTCTACGGATTGTTCTTCTGATTTCTCAGTTTCTTCTTCTTTTGTCAAAGAATCAAAATCTAAAGTATCTTTCAAAATTGTCCACCAAGATGCAAGTTTTTTAATGTCAGATATATATACTCTATCTTCGGCATAATTTGGGACAACAGACGCTAAAAAAGCTTTGAATTCATTGTCTGAAGCCTTTTTCTCGGGGATAATTAAACCTTCTTCAACCTTGGTTTTTAATGTTTTCAAAACTTCTGCAAGTCTTATATCGCCATCTTCTGTAAAGATTGCAATTTCGTTAAGGATTGATATTTTTTGGGTAGGAGCTGTAGCAAATTTTTTTGCGTTTGCATCCAAGGTTTCAACGATAAGTCCATTCTTTCTTTGGCCAATAATTTTGTAAAGGCCGGGCATGCCCGAAATCATTACGGTGTCTTTTAGTTCCATTTTTCTGCTTTTAAATTAAGGACTTCAAAAGTACTAAATTTAAGTTAAATTATTATGGTAGTTTTTTGAGAGCGAATCATTGTTTTAAAGTTTTTAATACCAGTATTATAAAAGCTCTTTTCTCAACCTTTCAACCTCTAAACTCTCAATAATTATTTTTATTCTTGGGAATATTTTTTCATGGTAGCCATATTCCTTTTTTTGAAGTTCTTCAATTGCTTGTTTTTTTGTCCAATTTTCATAAATCACTCTATATGCAGCAATTACGGCTCCTGTTCTATCCGATCCATGCAAGCAGTGTATTACTAAAGGTTTTGGTGCTTTAGCCATAATTTTGAGAGCTTCTACAAGGTGTTTTTCCTCTATGGTCCATGTATTTATAGAAACATGATAGAGTTTAATTTGTGTGCCCTTCGCTTCTCTATTGTCTGTTGCAGTGTGTCTTAGGTTTAATACACTAAGGATTCCTATATCAGAAAATGCATGAAAATTTTGTTTGTTAGGTTGCGATGACCTATAAATTTCTCCATTTACTTTGTGGAAATTGGAGGGAAATAACTCTTTTTTTTTAATACCAGAAATACTTAGTAAAGAGATAAACCCAAAAAAAATCAAGTAAGATAGTTTGTGAAGTTTAAATTTATGGAGTAAAGCCAAAGTCGTCTTTTAGTTTTTGTTTGTTAGTTTTAAGCACTTTCACCTGCATTGGTATATCAGTTAGTGGTTTATCTTTTTGGTTTCTTGGCTTTACAACAATTTTATCTGCTGCTTCTATTCCTTTAATTACTTCTCCAAAAACGGTATAGTTGCCATCTAGTTGTGCGGTTCCAGAAGTACTTACGCTGATGTAAAACTGAGAGCCACTAGATTTTTTTTCTGGGTTTTGAGCGTCCCCGAGTCTAGCGGCGGCAATACTTCCTTTTTTGTGTTTTATTTCTGGGAATATTTCAGCATCAATAGTATAGCCAGGGCCACCTGTGCCATCGCCAACAGGGTCGCCACCTTGTATCATAAAATTTGGAATAATTCTGTGAAAAAGCAAACCATCATAAAAACCTTCCTTCGCAAGTTTTAAAAAGTTCTGTTTGTGCTTAGGGGTTTCTGGATAAAGCCAAATATACATAACTCCCTCTGGGGTAGACATTTCTACAATTTCTAAAGTATCGGTATCAGAGATGGGTACTTTTTGAAAATTTGAACTTGGTTCTTCTTTTTTGCAAGCAAAAAGTAGCAAGGTTAAAAAGAAAGGGAAAATTATTTTTTTCATATTGCTGTGATTAGGCACAAATATAATAAAAACTAAAATGGATATCCAATACCCAAATTCAATACAGTATTATCTAGCCAACCAGTTTTTCCAATTTGACTTGCAACCCATCCGTTGTTTTGGATGATTTCTGGATCTTTTAATTGTATACCCCAATCTAATCTAAATAAGAAAAACTCAAAATCGAACCTAAAACCTATTCCACTATTTATAGCAGATTGCCCAAGAAATCTATTCCATTTAAAAACTTCTTCTTCGGCATGGAAATCATTTGTTGTTAGGTTCCAAATATTCCCAGCATCTACAAATAAAGCTAATTCTAAAGGTTTGATAAAATTAAAGCGATATTCAAAACTAGTTTGAATAATAAATTCTCCCGACCTGTCTATTCTTGTTCCAGCCGCTGTATCTCTGTAGGAACCTGGGCCTATAGTTCTAGGTCTCCAGCCTCTTAAGCTATTTGAGCCACCTATAAAAAACCTCTTGTCAAAAGGAAGAATATTTTCATTGCCAAATGGAAGACCAGCTCCTACATTGAATCTAAAAGCTATAGAATTGTTTGCGTCTATCAATTTGCCGTATCTGAAATCGATTTCAGATTTTACGTATTGGAAATAAGAAACATTTAAGAATTTATAGGATGTGTCATTTTGTTTTTCTGTATCAATAAGCTGTCTGCTAAGCCTGTGCAAATTTCCGCCAAATTCTAAAATATTTGTTCGCCAAACAACATAGTCTTTGAGGTTGTTTTTTTTGTAGTTGGTATAGTTCCATCGAATACCCGAAGAGGTGATAAGGTTGGAAGAAAATAATCGCTTTACAAACTCTATGTTTTCTTGACTTATTTTATCTAAAAATGAGGCCTCTATCTTACTTTTGGAAAAGAAAATCTCAGTTGGTGTAATTACCCAATTAGATTTTCCTCTAAAAATCTGATACGAATAAGTTAATGGCAAAAGATTCCTATTGAAATCCAAATTGTTTTCGTAGAAGTAAGAAAGCGAAATTAATGTTTTAATACTTGATTTACTCTTATTTAAGTTTAATGTTTTTAAAATCCTTGAATTTGGCAAAAAGAGATTTGCAGTAATACCAGTTTGAAAATTATTGAACAATCTGCCTGTTTGTTGGTCGTTTCTGAACTGACTTTCTGCCCTAAGAGAGAGAGAAATATCTAGCTTTTCTGCACCTTTAAATATATTTTTATGAGTGTAGGTAACCACTCCTGCCAATCCATAGTTTCGATAATTTCCGGCGTTTGCTATTTGGTTGTTTAAGTCAGAAGAGATTAGTTGTGGTTCTGCTGTATAGCTTTGCATGTGTCCCGGAGTTAAGGTAATCACTAAGTTTAGTTTTTCGTTTTTCTGTGGAATAAATAGCAATTCTATGTTGTCGAAAACGCCTAGTTCTCCTAATCTTCTATATGTTTCATCTACTTCTTTTTGGTTGTAAAATCTATTGCTTTTTACCATTATCCTTTCATGTACATGTTTGGGGTTTAATGGAAAATCATTTTGTATATATTGAATATTGTCTATCCATTTTTGCGTTGTTGACATTGGATAGTATGGCGAAAAAATCCTGACTTGAATGGTGTCTATGGTATATGGTAAAAAAGCTTTTCCTTTTTCTTCGGGAGAGATTATATTAAGAATAACCTTAGCAGAATGCTTGCTATGCAAAGTATCAATCTCAAAGTCGATGTATTCTTTCTTAAATAAATAAAAACCTCTTTCTTTGAAATCCAAATCAATTCTATTTCTTTCTTTTTCTAATTGTTCGAAATTTAAAGTAGATTTTCTTTTAATAAAGCTATTGGATATTTCGCTCCAAATTATTTTTTCGAGACTGGTGTCTGGACAAATTATCTTATACTCGGAAATTTGAAATACCTTACCTGGGTTTACATGATAAGTTACTTTAGTTTTTTTAGATTTATTTTGTGAATTTGTATAATGCACCTCTGCAAAAAAATACCCTTTGTTGAATAAAAATTGTTGAATATTTCTTGCGGACCGTTCTGCATAACTGGAATCGAAAATTACAGGAGGGTCGCCAACTTTACGCAAAAACTTGCGCACTTTTTTATTGTTTTTTGTAGAATCTTTGGTGCTAGTGGCCATGTTATACATTCTAAGATGGAATCGCATTATGCCAAATATTTTACGGTTGGGTTTATGCCTTATTTGTTCTTCAATTTCTGGAAGAATTTTCTTTATCTCTTTTGGATTTTCTATTTCTAATTTATTCTTAATGAGTAATTGTTTTCCCGGTGGAACAGTCTTTGTGATTCCACAGGAGCTAAAAGCAACAACTAAAACTATTAGGCTAAATAGTTTAAATTGGGATGATATGTGTATTTTTGCAGTCAATGTTAAGTAAAGGACAAATTAAGCAGTTTTCTTCCTTAAAACTAAAAAAGTTTAGGCAAAAATATGGCCAAATTGTGGTTGAAGGTGAAAAATCTGTGCAAGAATTGCTTCAAAGCAATTTAAAGGTACATTTTTTACTGTTCGAAAGTAATGCTAATAGTAAGATAATAAGTAATATAGACCCCTCTATTAAGGTTATTGAGAATTGTGGCTTAGACTTAAAAAAAATATCTTCGCTAAGCACCCCGTCAAATATCATTGCTATAGCAGAAATTAATTCAACAGAATTAAATATGGGTGATATTTCTAAGGGTTTTACTCTTTTTTTAGATGAAATAAGAGACCCCGGTAATTTGGGTACCATACTTAGAACAGCTGCTTGGTACGGGATAACCCAAATTGTATTGTCGGAGGGCTGTGCAGATGTTTATAACCCGAAAACTATTCAATCTGCGATGGGTTCTATTTGGAAAGTAAATCACGAATATGTTGAAAAAATAGCATGGTTAAAAGCGTATAAAAATAATGGCCTACCCATATATGGAGCTTTTTTAAATGGAGAAAATATACATTTAAAAAAATTTGCTAAAAGTGGTTTGTTGATTTTAGGAAACGAAGGGGCCGGAATAAGTTCTGAAGCCGCTCAATTTGTAACTCATAAAATAACTATTCCTGGTTCTGGGATGGTAGAGTCCTTAAATGTTGCATCAGCAGCTGCAATATTGTGCGATACTATTTATAGAAACAAAGAGGGGTAAAACAAAAATAGCCCTAATGGGCTATCTAATGTCTTTGAGCGAGAAACGAGGTTCGAACTCGNNGCTCTACCAGCTGAGCTATTCTCGCCTAAGTATAATATTATTCTTGGTCTTCTAGAATGATTCCAGATTCACCTTTGTATGGAGATTTGATGTAAACAACTTTACGCAAACCTGTAATAACTTGAGTTCTTTGTTTCGCTCTAGTTTTATTTCTTCTGTTCTTTCTTTTTAAAACGGTAACTGCCATGGTTGGGTTTATTAAATTGGAGTGCAAAAATAGACAAAATTTTCCCGAATGCAATTATTTTTTCGAAAAAAATTAACCAACTATTTTTTTTGCTTTCGAGAGCTCAATATAAGCCCAATTCAGCATTAGAAAATTCTANNAATGACGAAAAAATTGCTTTTTAAGCATTTTTTGTCAGGGTTAGCCCTTACAAAATCTTTGATTTTCGTCAGACCAAAGGGCAAAATACGCTAATGCTGAATTCTATCTAACTTGATTTTCTGTAACAAACAGGTTAGGCCTGCTTTGTCAAAGTTTATGAAATTTCTTGAAATTTGGGTTAAGCCCTACGCTAACACAAAACCATTTAAGAATTTCCNNGGGTTAATTCATTTCATAGCCCTGTCAGGCTATGCTAAAGATTTCGCACCTTTGGTGCTTAAAAAACCTAAAGAAGAAGTATTTCATTCAACATGGGCGATATTTGAGCAAGCCTAAATAGGACCCAAGGTGCGAAATATAATAGCCATGGGTGTAGCCCATAGTAAAGAGGTATACCCGAATATTCGATTATTGGCGCGTGCACCAAACAAAGTTTGCGGGGTATTTTTGCTCTGCATAAAAAATAAGAATCAATAAGTCCGAATCGTAAATCAAAGCTGTACTATTCTATCTGACTTGATTTTCTGTAACAAACAAGTTAGCCCTGTTTTGTCAAAGTTTTTAAACTTTCTTGAAATTTGGGTTTAATTAAGTGTATGTATTTAATTTCTTGGTATTACAAAGGTAAAATATACCCCGTAATTGTGTAATTGGGTTTGTAAATCTTGTTTGTAAACCAGCTTTTTGTTACAGAAAAGAATGGGTTTATTTGTATTCCATCTGTAAGGTTTAATTACAGAAAGTATATTCACAAGTATATTTTACTTAAGTTTGCACATTAGCATTTTGTTCGAAACAAAATATTTAGGAAACCCAATCGTATGAAAATAGGGATTTATACAAGAGAAAAAGAGAATGGCCTAGCAATGCAAACATTAGCACAACTTGCCGAACATATCGAGAGCAAACAAATGGAACTATTTATACATGATTCTGTGGAGTTGCCATCGGATTTTAAATATAGTTTTAGCACTTTTAATTCGTTTTCGTCTACCGATTCTATACTCTTAGATTTATTGATAACCATAGGTGGCGATGGAACAATTTTAGATACAGTTTCTATTGTTAGAGATTCTGGTATCCCTGTACTAGGAGTAAATACCGGAAGATTAGGTTTTTTGGCAGCTACTCTTCCTGCTCGTGCTATAGCTTCATTAGATAGTTTTTTCAAAGGTGCTTACTATGTAGACTCCAGAACACTTATAGGATTGGAGACTTCCCAAGGCTTATTTAAGTATAATTTTGCCTTAAATGATTTTGTGATTCACAAAAGGGATACTTCGAGTATGATAACCATACATGCTTATTTGAATGGAGAATACTTTAGTTCTTATTGGGCAGATGGTCTTATTTGTTCTACCCCTTCTGGAAGTACAGGCTACAATCTGAGTTGCGGCGGACCTATATTGTTTCCCAAAAGTTCTAGTTTTGTAATTACTCCCATAGCCCCGCACAATTTGAATGTAAGACCTTTTGTAATTCCAGATGACCACGTTTTAGCATTTGAAATAGAAGGTAGAAGCCCTGCTTATTTGGCAAGTTTGGATGCACGTTCCGTAACCATTACACCCAATGTGCAAATGGCCATTAGAAAAGCCCCCTTCTTTTTTAATTTGATAAGACTTAAAGGCGATAATTTTATAAAAACATTGAAAGACAAGATGATGTGGGGAATAGATTCTCGCAACTAGTCTAAAGCTATATTTATTTAGACTTATTTTAGGTTAAAATAAAAGGCATTTTTGTTTTAATAGTTAACTTTGCGCGGATTGTAAAAATTAAAAATCTTAAATGGCTAAAATTAGCATAGATATAAAAAGTGGGACTATTGCAAAAACACAAAATCCAGCAATAGTAGGCATAGACCTAGGAACTACCAATAGCTTAATAGCTTATGTAAACCCTGAAACTAGGAATTCTGAGATAATTTTATCGGATTCAAAAAGAAATATGGTTCCCTCGGTAGTACATTTTGCCGAAAATGGACAAATATTGGTTGGAGAGATAGCAAAAATGAGTTTTGAAACGGACCCCAAAAATACTATTTACTCTGCTAAAAGACTTATAGGGAGAGGCCCCGAAGATTTGGAAACTATTTCGGGTTCTTTGGCTTACACAATTCAGAAAAATGAAGCCAACAATTCTTTACTGTATATACAAGCGAGAGAAAAGCTGTACAATCCAATTGAAATTTCTTCGTTTATTTTAGCTTCTCTGAAAACTAACGCGGAAAAACATTTGGGAACTACGGTTAGTAAAGCCGTAATAACTGTCCCTGCTTATTTTAATGATTCTCAAAGACAAGCTACAAGAGATGCTGGGAAATTAGCTGGTTTGGAGGTTCTTAGGATTATTAACGAGCCTACCGCTGCAAGTTTGGCTTATGGCATTGGTTTGAATCCAGAGGAAGAAAAAACCATAGCAGTATTTGACATGGGAGGCGGAACTCTGGATGTATCCATATTAAAAATAGAGTCTGGTGTTTTTGAAGTACTCGCTACCAATGGAGATACATTTTTAGGAGGAGACGATTTTGATAACACTATTTTGGACTATTGGCAAAAAAAATATGTTGATTCAATTGACAAGATACCATTGTCTACCCTTAGGGTTTTAGCAGAAAAAGCCAAATGTTACCTTAGTTCAAATCCTCAGTTTGAAGCATTGCACCAAGGCAGTGGCACAAAATTGGAAATTAGCCAAGAAAAATTCGATTCACTTGTTTTGCCAATTGTAAACAGAGCAATTGAATGTTGTAAAAGTGCATTGAGGGATGCTAAGTTAAAAGTTCAAGAAATAGAAGAAGTAGTAATGGTTGGTGGCTCTACAAGAGTGCCTTTGGTGAAGCAAAAAGTTAAAGAGTTTTTTGAGAAAGAATCTCTACACGACAGCCTAAACCCAGATGAGGTTGTTGCAATCGGAGCCGCGATTGAAGCCGATATTTTAGCAGGAAACAGAAAAGATATATTGTTGCTGGATGTTACCCCTCTCTCTTTAGGAATAGAAACAGTAGGTGGTTTAATGGATTTTATGATTTCTAGAAACTCTAAAATACCCTGTAGTGTGGCACGTCAATACACAACTTCTGTAGATGGGCAAAGCAATATAAAAATAGCGGTATACCAAGGCGAAAGAGAAAATACCAAACACAACAGGAAGTTAGGAGAGTTTGAATTGAGAGGTATTCCTGCCATGCCTGCAGGTTTGCCAAAAATTGAAGTGGTTTTTAGACTAAATGCAGATGGGGTTTTGAATGTAGAAGCGACAGAACTTAGGTCGGGAGTGAAACAAGAAGTTCAAATAAAACCAAGCTATGGTCTTACAGATAAAGAAGTGGAAGACATGTTGTTAGATTCTCTTAAAAATGCAGAAGCCGACATGAATGAACGATTGTATTTAGAAGCAAAATTAGAAGCCAAACAATTAATGGATACCACTTTGCGTTTTATAGAAAAAAACAAAGAACACCTAACTACACAAGAGTGGGAAATGACAGTTCAAGCTATTCATAACTTAAAAAAAATAATTTCTACTCCAGAAACAGAAAGAAGTTTAATTTTGCAACAAACCGAACACTTAAATGAAATTACTAAACCTTTTGCCGAAAGAATCATGGATGTGGTTATTGCCCAATCTCTCAAAGGCAATAAGATTACATAAGTTACCAGCTTTTTTGCTAGCTAGTGTATTGTTTTTTATATCAATACCTCAAAGTAATGCACAACTAGAAGGAGGCATAGACGATTTTTTTTATGTAGATCCAGAGGATGATTTAGCCACTCAGTTAGGACTTAGGCTAGGCGTAGGATTGAATACTATTGGTACGGATTTTTTTAATTCCCCAGTTCCATTGGTTAAATTTACAGGTGCAGTATACAATAGATATGTATTTAAAAATGCAAATAAAAAAGAGACTAAGTGGTCTATTTACAATGAAATAGGTGCAAGTTTTAAAGGCACAAGATTCAATACTACAGATGCAAACGACATAGAAAGATTGGCGCTAATTTATTTAGACCTTCCTTTAGGCATGGAATATAAATTTAAAGAATCTAAAAAAGATGGCGGTGTTTATAAATATCGTGTTTTTCTTGGATTTCAACCTTCGGTATTGCTAAAATCCAGTATGTTTAGAAGTAATGATATAATTGCAACTTATACAGATTTACCACTTCAAAGAATGGATTATTCTGCAGTGGTAGGAGTACCTATAGAAATTCCTGTTGGTTTTAATAAAATTAGTATATCTACTTATTTAAAAATAGGTTTATTTAATATAAACAGAGATTTGTATTCTTTAAGAAGTGTTACAGACCTAAATGGGAATGTGACTATCCACAAAAATATTTTGCCGGGAAGCTATATGAATAATAGTCAGCTTTCAATCAACATAGCTTTTTAATTAATAAAAGTATGAAACAAAAACTGTTGCTTTTTTTGTCACTTCCCTTTTTGTTTTTTATTTATTCCTGTGAGAAACCTAACTTGCAAATTGAAGTGCCTAGCTGTGTAGAGAAGAAAATAAAGGATTTAGAGAAAAACAAAGATGCAAATGTAGGTGCAAGTGTTTGGCAATGGCAAGTGGACGGCAAAAAATTTTTCTATTTCGTATCGCCATGTTGCGATAGATTTAATGAACTATTTGACAATAGTTGCAATAGAATATGTGCACCCGACGGAGGGATAAGTGGGGAAGGGGATGGGAATTGCCCAGAATTTAAAGGGGATAAGATAGAGACTTTGGTTTGGCAATCTCCAAATTGAAACTTGTAGAGAAAAGTCAAAACTTGTGCGCCCGAGAGGACTCGAACCCCTACGTCAAGAATCGGAATCTTGTATTCTATCCTGTTAAATTACGAGCGCTAAATAAAGCTGCAAATATATGCTATACTTCCTACCATACCTTAATTTTTATGGTGTCTATTTATGAAAAAAGGTGAATATTTGAAGGCTATTATATAAGCATGGAGCGACAGAATAAAAAGAAAATGATAAATGACCCTGTGTATGGTTTTTTAACCCTGCCCTCTAATCTATTGTATGATTTAGTAGAACACAAGTTTTTTCAAAGATTGAGAAGGATTAGGCAGTTGGGTATGGGAGAGTTGGTTTATCCTGGAGCCACTCACACGCGATTTCACCATGCATTGGGTGCTTTGCAACTAATGTGTAAAGCGTTGGATTTGCTAAAACAAAAAGGGATAGAAATTACAGAGCAGGAATATGAGGCTACTTGTGTTGCAATATTGTTACATGATATTGGCCACGGGCCATATTCTCATACTTTAGAGAATGCAATTATTCCCAATTTACCCCATGAAGTATTGTCGCAACTAATGATGCAGACATTAAACATAGAGTTTGAGGGTAAGTTGGATATGGCATTGCGTATTTTTAACAACCAATATCCAAAGGTGTTTTTACATCAGTTGATTTCTAGTCAATTAGATATGGACAGATTGGACTATTTGAGTAGAGACTCTTTTTATACCGGCGTACACGAAGGGGTGGTAAGTGCAGAGCGAATAATTAACATGCTTTCCGTTGCCCAAAACCAATTGGTTGTTGAGGAGAAAGGAATTTATAGTATAGAAAAATTTATTATTGCCCGTAGACTTATGTATTGGCAAGTTTACTTGCATAAAACTGTTTTGGCCTCAGAAATGTTGTTGAGACAGGTTTTAAAGAGAGCAAAATGGATTATGGAAAATGGAGGAGAACTCTTTGCAACCCCATTTATGCAACCATTTATTGAAAGTACGCCTTCCATCGCAGATTTCGAAGAAAATCAAGAATATTGGCTAGATAGATTTGTAAATTTAGACGACTCAGATATTTTGGTTTGTTTGAAAACATGGCAATATGCAAACGATGAAATTCTTTCATTTCTTTGTAAGTCGCTGATAGGTAGAAAATTGCCTAAAATAGTAATATCTGAAAATAAGATTTCTGATCAAGATATAGAAGATGCAAAAAAATCTATTGCCCAAAAGTATGATTTTATAAACAACGAATGGGAGTATTTTATTCAAATAGGATTTGTAGAAAACCATGCTTATAACCAGGAATACGAGGGGATAAAGATTTTGAGAAAAAATGGAGAAGTGTGTGATGTGACGGATGTTTCGGATAATTATAATCTTACTGCATTGAAAAAAACAGTAAGAAAAAACTATATGATTAGGTTTTAGAAAACCATTTACAAATTTATTTTATATATTTGTTTTGCTTTATAGGCTAAAATAAACACGTGGAAAGTAATGCTTACAAACGAAAACCAAAAATTATTAGATAAAATTCTAGATTTAGAAAATCAGCAGCGTTTGCTAAGCCAAGAAATTTCTTCCATAAAAACAATATTGATAAAAGAAGAAAAGTCTGCTTTAAAAACCCCAATAGTTGAAAAGGTGATTTTGAAATCTGAGGAGCCTACTCAAAACGTATTCCAAGAAAAGACTCAAAATGATTTTACTTCATTTTCTAACCAACCCAATAAAAAGGATAGAAATCTAGAGAAATTTATTGGAGAAAATTTAATTTCAAAAATTGGTATCCTACTAACCTTAATTGGAGTAGTTTTTGGTTTTAAGTTTGCTATAGACCATGATTTAATCTCACCAGTTTTTCGAGTAGTTACAGGCTATATATTTGCACTTATTTTATTTTTATTTTCATTTAAACTTAAAGCGAAATACTTTAATTACAGTGCTGTACTTCACGGGGGGGCTATTGCCATAGCTTATTTTGTTACTTATTTTGCTTATTCACTATATCATTTGTACCCTCATTTGTTAGCATTCTCGCTTATGCTTATGCTTACAACATACACCGTAGTACAATCTGTTTTAATCAAACAACAAATTGTTTCTATTTTGGGTTTTGTTGCAGCATTTGCAATTCCATTTCTATTGTCCACGGGTCAAGCCCAAATGCTTCCGTTTTTGAGTTACGTTACTTTGCTAAATTTAGGAATTCTCGTAGTAAAATGGTTTCACAACTGGGGACCTCTTGCTTTTGTAAGTTTCGTTTTTACCTGGGTGGTATATGGTTCTTGGTTGTTTAGTAAGTACGATAGTGACCATGACTTTAGTATCGCTTTGGTGTTTTACATTGTATTTTATCTGTTATTTTATATTCAAACTGTTGTTATACAAATCAAAAAACACAAATCTTTTGCTGATTTTGATATGTTGCGCTTTATTTTTTTGCAAGCCACAAGCTTTTTGTTAGGTTATTATTTAGTACATAATCAGGTGTTTATAATTTCCATAAAAGGACCATTTACTTTGGTTTTTTCTGCCATCTCTTTACTTACTTATAGGATAGTACCTAGGGAGACACAAGGGGCAAGTGCAATTAAATCATTTAGTTTGTTTTTGGCTTTGTTTTTTTTGGGATTATTTGTTCCTATTCAGTGGGATGGCAATTGGGTAAGTATGGGATGGGCCGGTTTGGCAGTGGCATTTTTTGCTGTAAATACATCCCGCAAATTGCCTTATTTTACAGCTTATTCCTTTGTGTTAGCAAGTTTTTCTTTGGTGTCTTTGGTCCAAGATATTTCTTTGTATTACCCAGAATCCCATCGTTATATTCAAGAAAAATTGTTGCCTTTTGGCAACCTTCAGTTCTTGTATAGCTTATTGCAACTCCTCATTGTTTCTTATTTGGTATTTTTATTTTATAAACACCGAAACAATTTAGACTCCATCTTTCAAACTATTGCTAAATTTTTTACTGCATTTTTTATCGTATTTGGGCTTGGGGTGGTGTGGCATCAGATAAATTATCTCTTTGTGTATGAAGTAGGGACTGGTGCCGTAAAAGTAGAAGATGGTTTCAATTCTTTTTCTAATTCATTTCCGTTTTTTTATTATTGGTTTAGAGATATTTACTTTTTTGTATTTGGTTTTATCGTTCTGGTTTTTGGATTCAAAATCAATCAAAAGTATTTGCAGAGCATACGAATTCAAACTTCCATGCTTTACATTTCCATACTCTTTGTTGTTTTATTTTTCATTTTAGGCCTCATGCCAATCACTAAATTGCAACAAGTTTATCTGGAGCCATACGAAGAATTCTATCCCCCTAGTTTTTGGTTTATTAGTATTAGGTATATTGCTTTGGGAGCGTTGGCTTTAATTTCTTTTGTAATTTTCAAACATGCAAGAAAGTTAGCAGCCATTCAGCCTACTATGAAGTTACTTTCACACATTTTTATCTTTGCTTTGTTTTTTATAGTTCTTAGCAATGAGTTGATTTACGACCTAGGTTTTAATTCCTTTAAGAATAACAGCAAGTTGTCTTTGTCTATTTTATGGGCAGTTATGGCCTCTTTTTGGATAGTTTTAGGAATTTGGAAATCAATAAAAATTTGGAGAATTCTCGGGGTGGTTTTATTTGGAATTACCCTTTTAAAACTACTTTTTTACGATATGAGCCACATGTCTGTACTTACAAAAACATTTGTATTTGTGATAGTAGGACTAATTATGCTTGCAGTTTCGTATTTGTATAACAGGTTTAAAGGTAAGATAACTTAATAAAGACTATATGGGAAGCAGAATTATTTGTTGGCTATTTTTGTTTGCTTTTTGGGCTCCTTCTTGTAAGAAAAAAGAGACAATACCTGATATGCCAAAAGTAGAGGCATATAGAGAAACCCGAACGATAGAACACAATGGGGTAGAAGTACAAATAGTGATAGATATGCCTGCATTACAGAGTGTTGATATTCTTTTGCTTTATCATGGTACAGTTGCTTTAGACAGTAAAATTTTAGAAGCGGCAAACAATACCTTAGATGTTTTTAAGAGAATTACCAAAAGACAAAATATTGCATACATAAGCGTAGCCTATCCTGAAGAAAATTTAAAGATAGGAGATAATTTATTGCATGCGGAAGCTGCGCTTTTGTGGTTAAAAGAAAAGGGGAGTAATGAACTTAAAAGGTCAATTCACAAGATATTTCTTGCAGGTCATTCGCAAGGAGGATATTTGGTAAGCCGTTTAAATACCATGCACCCAACCGATGGTGTAATAGCCAACGCTCCCGGACCATTAAACTTAGTGTACCGTTGTGAATTGGAAGAGAATGGGCAAATTCCTAAAGGTATAGCATGTAATTTATTGTTAAATTCATACGGAACAACTAGCCAAAATCCAGATGCATATTTTGCACGTTCTTTATTGAATTTTACAGAGAACTTTAAGTCCAAAGTTTTGTATATTCAGGGATTAAACGACAGTTATATACAAATGACCTCTTGGCCTATTTTTAAACAAAAAGTTCAAGATTGTACAAACTGTGAAGCTGCTTATTTTTTAGAGTTAGAGAGATTGGGCCATTCTGCATTATTTGAAAGCCCGTACGCACAAATAATTTACAACGATTTTATAGACACGCCCTAGATTTCTACATTTTTAGTTTGTCCAAATCTATCTTTATTTCTTCATTATAGGGGTCTAATTTCAGTGCCTTTTCTAGATCTAAAAGTGCTTTTTCTTTGTTGTTTAATTCCATAAAAATAGCGCCTCTAAAATGGTAAGCTACTGCGTATTCTGGGTCTACTTCTATGAGCCTGCCAAGGTGTACCAATGCTTGATTCAGGTTGTTTTGCTGTGATTCTATAAAGGCAAGATTGTAATAAGCGAGGCGATGCCCTGGGTTACTTTCAATTGTTTTTTTATAAAAGCCTTTGGACAGTTCCACTTCACCCTTGTTTTGCAAGATAAGCCCTTTGGTGTACAATGCCTCGTCGCTAAAGTCATCAATCCTTAAGGCATTGTCTACATATCTTAGTGCCATATCTTGGTCGGATTGCAAATACAGTAAGGCTAGTTGCATGTAGGCATTAAAATAAGTATTGTTTGTATTCGCAGTTTCTTGAAAACGTTCTATGGCTTTAGCAGTATCTCCTGTTTCTTTGTTTACCATCCCTAAGAAAAACAATGCATCGGCATTACTTGGGTTTAATTCCAATGCTTTTTTCATTTGTTCTACGGTTTCGGGGTATCGTTGTTTTGCAAAAAGTAAAATCCCATAGCGCAATCTTGCATCTTCTAGTGATGGTTCTAATTCTATTGCTTTTAGATATGATTTTTCGGCAGATTTAGCATCTGCTGTATCGCCAGCCATATAATATTCGCCTTGTTTGTAGTAATAATATCCGTTTTCTGGGTTTAACTCTATGGCTACTTTAATATCCAAAAGTGCTTCTTTGTAGTTGTCTTCAAAAAAGAAAGTATTCGCTCTTTTATAATAATTCTCTGCATTGTCGGGGTTTTTATTAATAGCTTTAGATATAAAACGAATATCGGCAGAGTAGTTTGCATCTTCTGGGTCTATAAATCTTTTGATTTCTTTTTTACAAGAAACTAGAAATAAACTAAAGATTAGGCCCATGGAAATAAATTTGATAAGCAAAGGATTTTTCATACACGCAAAAATGATTAATTTTGACAGCAAATTAAAACAAAAAAGCAATGCCATTTTACCATCGGTCAGGAAAGATTCCTGCAAAACGCCATACACAGTTTAGAAAGCCAGACGGAGGCTTGTATTCAGAGGAGCTAATAAGTACAGAAGGTTTTTCAAGTATCTATTCATTAGTTTACCATTGCCATCCTCCTACACTTATCAAAGAAGCATCAGAACCCATAAACATAAAACCAGAATATATAGTAAAGGAAAACCTTAAACCTAGAAGTTTTATGGGGTTCAATGTTCCTAGCCATTCGGATTATGTGCAAAGCCGAATTACCCTTATGGGGAATAAGGATGTGGAACTAAGCATGGCAAAGCCTCAAACTAGTATGAAGGGCTATTTTTTTAAAAATGCAGATGCAGATGAAGTGATTTTTGTGCACGAAGGCAAGGGGATTTTTAAAAGTATTTATGGTCAACTTAGCTTCTCTTATGGCGATTATATCGTAGTGCCAAGAGGAACAATATATCAAATGGAGTTTGAAGGGGAAGACAACAAACTATTTATTACAGAGTCTTTTACTCCTATTTATCCACCAAAGCGTTATACCAATTCTTGTGGTCAACTTTTGGAACATTCTCCATATTGTGAAAGGGATATTAGGACCCCGGAAAATTTAGAAACCCACGATGAGAAAGGCGATTTTGTAGTAAAGATTAAAAAATCTGGACATCTTTTCGAGTTTGTATATGCAACCCATCCTTTTGATGCCATAGGTTGGGATGGATATGTGTATCCTTATATTTTTAGTATTCATAATTTTGAACCAATTACAGGAAGGCTACACATGCCACCACCTATTCACCAGACATTTGAAGGAAAAAACTTTGTAATATGTTCCTTTGTACCTCGCATGTACGACTACCATCCACTTTCTGTTCCCGCACCCTACAACCATAGCAATGTAGATAGTGATGAGGTGTTGTATTATGTAGATGGAGACTTTATGAGCCGTAAACATGTGGAAAAAGGTATGTTTACCTTACATCCCAAAGGAATTCCACATGGACCCCACCCCGGTACCGTAGAAAAAAGTTTAGGGGCAAAGGAAACCAAAGAGTTGGCAGTGATGATAGACCCTTTTTATCCTCTATACCTTACTAAGGCTGCTATGCAGATAGAAGATCCTTCTTATTACAAATCTTGGGTAGAATAATATGGGAAATTCACTAAGTAGATTTAAATTCATTGCCTTATTGGAAGGCTGGTCATTTATTGTTTTGCTTTTCGTAGCAATGCCTCTAAAATATTGGTTTGATATTCCAATGGCAGTAAAAACGGTAGGTATGGCTCATGGATTATTGTTTGTATTGTACTATTTGGCGCTTTTGCCTGCCATAAGCGAGAGTAAATGGACTACTAAGTTTAAAATTTGGGCAATTATAGCTGCATTTTTGCCATTTGCAACCCTGCATGTGGAGTATAAATTAAGGGCTCCGAAATAAAGGGGGAGTCCTAAAATAATAAATAAGGGCTACGTTAAAGAACGCAGCCCTTATTTATTATTTTCTTCTTCAAGTTTTTCTTTACAGGGGAGTATGTGTAAAATCTTATAACATGGTAGAAGGGCACTGGTAAGCGGAAACATTTAGTTTGCCACTTGCTTTTATAGCACCAAATCCACCTTGAATATTAATTAGGTTGTTGAATCCTCTTGCTTTTAAGATAGAAGCAAAAATCATGGATCTGTATCCTCCAGCGCAATGAACAAGGTAAGTTTTGTTTTTATCTACCATGCTCATGCTATCGTTTACATAGTCTAGCGGCGCATTGATAGAATCGATTACATGTTCGCTAAAGTGTTCGCTAGCTTTTCTAACATCTAATACAGGTAGCGCAGGGTTTTCTGCAAGTCTATGGCTCATTTCTTCAACTGAAATACTCTCAATAGTATCAGTTTCTCTATTGTCGGCTACCCAAGCATCTATTCCACCTTTAAGATATCCAATGGCATAATCGTATCCTACTCTAGCCAGCCTGGTAACCACTTCTTCTTCTCTTCCGGGGTCTGTTACCAACAAGATTTCTTGTTTTATATCTGGGATTAACGTACCAACCCAAGGAGCAAATCCACCGTCTATACCTATGTTTATAGAGTTAGGAACAAAAGCTTTAGCAAAAGTTTCTGGGGCTCTAGTATCTAAAATCAAGGCATCTGTTTCGTTAGCAGCCGCTTCAAATTCAGCAGGGCTAAATGCTTTGGCACCTCTTTCTAACACGGTGTCTATGCTGTCATACCCTTGAATATTCATCATTACATTTTTTGGAAAATAACTCGGAGGAGGCATTAATCCATCGAGTAATTCTGCAATAAATTCTTCTTTGGTCATGTCTGCTCTAAGTGCATAATTTGTTTTCTTTTGGTTGCCAAGAGTATCGGAAGTTTCTTTGCTTAGGTTCTTACCACATGCACTACCTGCACCATGTGCTGGATAAACAATAATGTCGTCTGCCAAAGGCATGATTTTGTTTCGTAGTGAGTCGTACAAGTGAGCAGCTAGTTTATCTTGGGTTAAATCTGCAATTACTTTTTGTGCTAAGTCTGGACGGCCAACATCTCCAATAAATAAAGTGTCGCCTGTAAAAATAGCTACTTCTTTTCCATTTTCATCGGACAATAAATAGCAAGAACTTTCCATAGTATGCCCAGGGGTGTGAAGTACTTTTAAAGAAATATTTCCAATTTTAAATACCTGATTGTCTTCTGCAACAGTTGCATCAAAACCCATTTGCATAGAAGTAGGTCCAAATACTATTGCAGCTCCAGTTTTGCTTGCTAGGTCCACGTGGCCAGATACAAAGTCAGCATGGAAATGGGTTTCAAAAATATATTTTATTTTGGCGCCATCTTTTTCAGCCTTCTCTATATAAGGCATTACTTCCCTTAGAGGGTCAATAATTGCTGCTTCTCCATTGCTTTCAATGTAATAAGCTCCTTGTGCTAAACAACCGGTGTAAATTTGTTCTATTTTCATAACTTTTAATTTGTTTAAATTTCTTACTGCAAAGGTATGCTCACTATTTGGATTACACCGTGACCAAAATCACAATTAAACTTTCCTTTACTTTGTTTTTTCCTACTTATTTTTCTTTGCATTTTCACTTACATTTGCATGGTAAATATACAAAGAAGTGTTTAAATCTATTTTTAAAAGCCAAAATAAATCCGGTTTTTCCGATGGAAGACTAGAAAAATTCTTTTCAGAGTTCAGAAAAAATACAATAGGGCATGATTTTGAGTTTGATACGCCTTATGGCAAAAAGAAACTCTTGTACGCAGACTGGATTGCAAGCGGAAGACTGTATGCCCCTATAGAAGACAAAATGCTTCATGAATTCGGGCCCATAATTGCAAATACGCATACAGAAACAAGCTTTACAGGTGCTGTAATGACCCATGCCTACCACAAAGCAAAAGAATATATAAAGCAACAGGTTAATGCTGGAGAAAATGATGCACTTATAGCAACAGGTACAGGGATGACAGGTGCAATAGTGAAATTTCAAAGAATACTGGGCCTCAAAATTGCAGATAAGTTTAAAAATAGTATTCAATGGGAAGAAACGGACAAGCCAGTGGTGTTTATTACCCACATGGAACACCATTCCAACCATACTTCTTGGCTTGAAACTTTGGCAGAAGTAGAAATTATTCAGCCCGATTCTCAGGGGCAGGTAGACTTAGAACATTTAAAAGAACTGCTACAAAAATATGCTACTCGCAAAACAAAAATAGCAAGTATTTCTTCAGCATCCAATGTTACGGGAGTAAAAACACCATTTTACGATATTGCGGAAATAATGCATCAAAACGGTGGTTTGTGTTTTGTGGATTTTGCATGTTCTGGACCCTATGTTCACATAGACATGCACCCCAAGCAGAGGCCTTTGGCTAAATTAGACGCAATATTCTTGTCCCCACATAAGTTTTTGGGTGGTCCCGGTACATCGGGCTTGGTTATTTTCGACAAAGCTTTGTACACAAGCCAAACCCCAGATTGCCCAGGAGGAGGAACAGTAGTTTGGACAAACCCTTGGGATAGGCACCTGTATCTAGACGATATAGAAACAAGAGAAGATGGAGGAACGCCTGGTTTTCTTCAACTTATTCGCGTTGCACAAGCATTTTCTTTAAAAAAGAAAATGGGGGTGACAAATATAGAAGAAAGAGAGAAAGAGATTATTCAATATATTTTTAATAATCTAAAGCCAATTTCTAATGTTAAAATTCTTGCAGATAACCTGATAGATAGGGTAGGGGCTATTTCATTTTTGATACAAGACGCACATTTTAATTTAGTTGTAAGATTACTTAGCGATAAATATGGGATTCAAGTAAGAGGGGGCTGTAGTTGTGCAGGTACTTATGGACACTATTTGTTACAAATAGCAAAAGAAACCTCTAGAGAATTAATGGGGAAAATATTGGGAGGAGATATTCAAAATCGCCCAGGTTGGATACGACTAAGCATTCACCCAACCCATACTGATGCAGAAGTAGAAACGATGGTACAAGCAATTACAGATATAGCAGCAAACCATCAGGAATATATAAAAGAGTATACATATAATTCTAAAAGCAATACATTTAGTCATGTAAGTCAAAAAGAAGACCTTGAATTGGCATTGGCTATTCGCTGTTTGGATTTGGAAGAATAATTCCTTTTAGTTTTTCTTTAAAATTTCATAGCCTATACTGCATTGTAGGCATTTCTTTGGAATACAAAAACTATCCATTAATTCCAAAAGCCCTTGGCTTTCCATACAGTTTTTGGCTTTAATCCCAATGGATTCCCATTCATTAAGTTTATGATTTTTTTCTGCTTGTATCTGTTCTAGCCACTGCAAGGCTTTGTCGCAATATGTATTGTCGCCGGATTCTAAGCCATAGCAAAAAACAAGAGGCACAAAGCAATTGATGATTAACAAGTCTTTAGATTTTTTTGCCAAATTGCTATTCTTTATTTTTCCTATAACGCTTGGTTTGTAATGGGCTATCCAATAGGGATTCACATCTGTATCTAAAAGTGGGTACAATTCTTTGACCTCTGATTTTTCTAAGATTACAGAAAATAAATTTTGATTTTTGGATAACAAAGAAGCGAGTTGTGCAATTCTAATATAGGGAAAATTATGGGGTCTTAATTTTCCAAACTTCCATAAAACAGGATTGATGCATTTTATTTTATAAAGTTTTTGAAGATACTCAAATTCCGTTTTTAAACTAATGAGGTATGGGTCTTCAGGCTTTTCGGGTATTAAACCTGCTGTTCCCATAAGCATAGCTTCAATTGCTAGTTTATTGTTTTGCAAACGGCCAAGATGAGAAAAAGGCAGCCTAAGGGCAAGTTCTTCAAAAGGGTCAGCATTTACTTTAAATCCAAAATACCTACACAATGTTACAAAAAGAGTAAAATTCCAATCGTTTTGGGTTTGTGTAAGTAGTTTTTTTATTCTATTTGTTTTGTTTTCTAATCGGTGAATCACAGCCCTTTCTAGCATATTAGTAACAACAAGAGGGCTAATATCTTTTACAAAGGATTGGCAAGGAATGGGAGACAAAGATTGAGAAAGAGCTAAATAGGAGTTTAAAAGGGGTTTTTCAATAAAAGACTGTAGCTCTATACATGGTAGGGTACTGCCATCGGAAAGTAAAATATCGGTATCATTTTCCCAAACTACATGAAGAATTACATTGCTATATGCAGGGTCTAGTTGGTGTTTGTGTTTGTTCCAATCTGAGCTTTTCACATGTATTTCTATATTTCCAGCCCAAATTGTTTCTTCTATTTTTATTTTAGCTTGACTAAAATCTGGGCCATCGTTTTTGTTTAGTATTCCTTTGTTTAGAATATCTACTTTTCTACCGTCTGTAAGAAACAATTCGGTTCTAAGAAAAAGGCCTGTTTTCCAGCCAAATTGTAAAAAATCTTCCCGAATCATACAAGTTTATAAATTAAACTCAATGCCTTGTGCTAAGGGTAAAGACTTGCCATAATTGATGGTAACGGTTTGTCTTCTCATGTAGGTTTTCCATGCATCAGAACCGCTTTCTCTGCCTCCTCCTGTTTCTTTTTCCCCTCCAAAAGCGCCGCCTATTTCTGCCCCACTTGTACCTATGTTTACGTTTGCAATTCCGCAGTCAGAGCCAGAGTTGCTTAAGAAGTATTCTGATTCTAGTAAATTATTTGTAAATATTGCAGAACTAAGCCCCTGAGGAACATCGTTTTGCATTGCTATAGCCTCTTCTAGTTGTTGGTATTGCATACAATATAAAATAGGTGCAAAAGTTTCTTTTTGAACAGTTTTGTAATGGTTGGATGCTTCTACAATAGCCGGTACAACATAGCAGCCAGATTCGTAGCCTTTTCCTGTAAGAACTTCTCCTCCGAAAATTAATTTAGCACCTTCTGCTTGAACCTCAATTAGAGCCCTCACAAAATCGTGTAAAGCCGAATGGTCTCTAAGTGGTCCCACATGGTTTTTAGAATTAAGCGGATTGCCTATTTTTAATTGGCTGTAAGCAGTTTTTAATTGGCTAATAAAAGTATCATAAATATCCTTGTGTACTATAATTCTTCGTGTGGTGGTGCATCTTTGGCCTGCTGTGCCTACTGCGCCAAAAACTACTGCTCTTAGAGCTAATTCGAGGTTTGCATCCTTGCTTATTATGATGGCATTGTTACCTCCTAGTTCTAAAAGTGATTTGCCAAACCTTGAAGCTACTGCTGTGGCAACATGCGTACCCATTCGTGTTGAACCAGTTGCCGAAACTAGAGGGATTCTCTTGTCGTGGGAAAGTTTAGCTCCCATGGTATGGTCTCCATTTATTAGGGTGAAAACCCCTTCTGGCACTTGGTTTTCTATTAATACACTTTTGATTATTTGCATGGTTGCAATGGCAGACAAAGGCGCTTTTTCACTTGGTTTCCAAACGGTGGTATTGCCGCATACTGCAGCTATCATTGCATTCCAGCTCCACACTGCTACGGGGAAATTAAAAGCAGATATAATTGCAACCGGACCTATGGGGTGCCATTGTTCCAGCATCCTGTGGTTGGGTCTTTCGGAATGCATACTTAGCCCATACAATTGACGGCTTAAGCCTACTGCAAAATCACATATATCAATCATTTCTTGCACCTCTCCAAACCCTTCTTGCAAACTCTTGCCCATTTCATAAGAAACAAGGGTTCCTAAATCCGTTTTATATTCTCTTAATTTTTGGCCTATTTGCCTTACTATTTCGCCCCTAGCTGGTGCAGGTTTTTGTCTCCAATGTTCGTAAGCATCCAACGTACGCTTAATAACCGCTTCGTACTCCGTATCTGTGGCATAGATTACTTCTGCAATTTTTTCGCCATCTACAGGAGAAATACATACTTTGCTTTTAGAGCCTACTGCTTTAATCCAATTAGTTCCTGTGCATACACTTTCGTTTATAGGGTTAATTTGAAGTTCCTCTAAAATGCGTTTTATTTCTTTATTCATTTTACTCATTGTAATACTTTGATTCGGTATGTACAAATTTACTCAAGCTTAGGAGATTTTACCAATACATTTTAATTTTTTTGAAACTTTATTTTTTTGTTTTTAGGATTTTCGCCAATGTTGGTGTTATCACCAACATTTCTCGACCGCACTCGCTCTGATCTTGCGAGTGATAAAACATTCGCCAATGTTGGTGTTGTCACCAACATTCCCGTTTTCTCGCTCGCATCTTTCGATTTAGCTAGCATACCACCTTTGGTGTATTTAATAAATTCTTATTCTTCTTTGAAAATGAATAAATTCGTGGCTGTATTTTTTTGGAATTAATAAATATGAGAATGGTTTTAAGAGATGCCAGAGGCAATGATAGAACTCACTTGCAAGATGCGAGCGAGAGCTGGGGAAATGAATCAATGAATAAAGCACTGATTTTTCTTACTTTGGTACTAATACTGCAGGCGTGTATAAATAAAAAAGCAAACGCTTATTTTACACTAAAAAATGATAAAGAAGCAATTAAGTACATTGCAATAGATAATAATTTAAAATACATGTATTGTCTGCCATTTGAAAAAGATAGAGACACAATAATAATTAGTATAAATAATGCTATGAATAAAATATCAATGATTCCTAATAAAGGGTATTTACAATTTTCAAATAAAATACAAATACCCATCATCTCTTATGACGATGTAATCTATCATACTAACGTTCTTGTTACAGGAGGAGTAATGGAATTAATTACAGATTCAAGTGGTCATGTAATTAGAAGTATAAAATTTCAATAATTAATTATGGTAGACGAAAAATCAGGATATATTTTCAGATTTCCGTTTGAACATAATTTAGGTTATGGTTATGTTGAAGTGTTAGATTCATCGGATAGTGGCACATGTCAGTTTTTAGCCTATGTATATAACTATTTTGATAATGATGAAATATGCAATGATGTAACAAAAATAGTTGAAACAGGTATCTACTTAGGTCCATTGAACATCACAAGGTATCCCAATACGAAAGGTAAAAATGCATGGAAATTAATAGGGCGCAATATAAATTTCATTAAGAATTTTCCTAATAATAAAGATTATGCAGGAGATATTGGATTCTACGATTGGAGCAAGTTGCATCCTTGGAGGTACTTTAAAGGTTTAGAATGGGATTTTGAAGAGGTAGAGTATGAAAAAGTAAGACACTTAGAAATAGTTACGCTTTATACACACAAAGACAGTTTGCCTGAAAAAGTCACAATGAAAAAGCTAATTGAAATGGGAGAAAAGGTGAGTGATTATTATGATTTTTCATATTTGGGAACTAGGAATGTATTCGTACAAGTAATTAATACTTATTTTCCACAAGAAAAAGTAGAAGTATTGATAAAAGAATTACCACCGTATTCAATTTAATTATTTTGTTGGGTATGATTTCAGTTATATTGATTTGTAACTTATGTGTTCACCGTTTTGCTCTCTGCTCACGAGTGAACAAACATACCACCTTTAGTGTATTTTCGCCAATGTTGGTGTTATCACCAACATTTTCTCGATCGCACTCGCTCTCATTTTACGAGTGATAAAAGATAAATTCTTATTCTTCTTTGAAAAATGAATAAATTCGTGGTTGTATTTTTTTTAATTAAACAAATATGAGAATGGGTTTAAAAGATGCCAGAGGCAAAGAAAGGGCTCACTCGCAAGATGCGAGCGAGAGCTGTAAGTTAAGCAAAAAGTCTTATACAATTATTGTTCATAATGTCCTTTTGCAGATAGTATAGAAACTACAGTTTCTGAAACCTCATAAACTAAACGGTGTTCACGGTTTATCCTGCGAGACCAACAGCCAGTTAGAGAATGTTTAAGTGGTTCAGGTTTGCCAGTACCAATAAAAGGATGATTGGTGAGTTCTTCCAAAAATAAACTTATTTTATTGACAACAGCTTTATTGCCTGATTTTTTGTGCTGTCTTATATCTTCTTTGGCTTGTTCGGAAAAACGTAAGATATAGCTACTCATAAGCTATCTATAAAGGAATTAAGATTTTCCGCTTTTACTTCGGTAAACTTTCCTTCATCAATTTGCTTTTTGCTCTCCAATATTTTTTCTACAAACTCAGGGTTGTAAGTTTCTTCCTTAGAAATCTCAAACTTGATTTTAAGAGCCTTCATAAACGCCTTAATTGCATTTAATTGTTCTATGGTTTGAGGATGAACAATAATGACTTCTTCGGTTTTCATAATGGATAAAAGTTTAATTTGCACTACAAAGTTACGATTTTTTGAAGTTAAATTTATAACCTTTTACAATACAATGCATCATAAACACGATCTTGTAAATTCGTATTTATTTCGCCAGTGTTGGTTTTTTCACTACATTCCCCTCACTCACTCGCATCTTGCAAGTGATAAAACATAAATTCTTATTCTTCTTTGAAAAATGAATAAATTCGTAGTTGTATTTTTTTGGAATTAAATAAATATGAGAATGGTTTTAAAAGATGCCAGAGGCAAAGAAAGGGCTCACTCACAAGATGCGAGCGAGAGCGGGGATTTGGAAATATTCTGAATTGAATTTTGTTAAATATCAAATCAGAAAATCTGAAATACCACTTTCTTTTTCCTTAATTGATTAAACAAACAGATACTTATGTTATTCTATTTATTTAAAAACGTCTCTTCTACTATATTCAACTCACCTGACTTTCTAAAATAGAAAGCAAGCTTTACTTTCTTTGGATTTATTATTATTGGGTCGAAGTTTTTAATAGTATAAATATCGCTATAGAACGGATCGCTTTCAAAGTCATTCAAGTTTAGTAAAAGTGTATCTGTATTTTGGCACTTGCGTTTTAGTTTTGAACTACAACAATCTTGAATATATTCGATTTTTATAATACTATCGGAACAGTATTCATAGTTTAACGCTAAAGTTGATAATCCAACATTTGTTTCCACAAAATCCCTTATAATATTTCCTAAACTATCAATCTCAACACACAATTTCATTAAATCATCTGATATCCTTAATTCCAGGATTTTATTTTTAATATTATAACTTGACTTTATTTTTAAAGCAGAATCAAAAGTAATACATTTGAAAATCATGAATTCATAATTATAAGTGATTTGATTTTCAGTGGTATCTACTAAATATCCGTCTTCCAATGCAACATCTACGCCAATGGCAGAAACACCTATTTTATATTGTTTGATACCAAGAGTTGTAGAATCAACTATGGTTTTATCGGAAAATATATTAGAATAACACAATGGTGTTGCAATAAAAAGGGCAAATACAAGGGTGTATAAATTTAACATAAATGTACTTTAGTTATTTTCAGTAGGCTTCCAACTAGTCGCGATTCTTCTGTTTTTTCCTCTTTCTTCATTTGATGCATTTTGAATACTTGTGCTTCTGTTTTCCCTCTAGATTTTTTTCTATTAAAATAAAGAATTCTTTTGCTGCAGTTTCTCTTTTTAGACCAAGTTTCCCAAAAGTGTTTGGTCCCTGAGTAGTATTTTTCTGGAAAGGAAGCATAAGCGAAGGTAGGGAAAAGGTTTAGAGAATACAATAACATGAACGAAGATTTGGTTTTCATTATACATTTTTAGCATATTTATTTTAAAGGAGTTTGCTTTTTTTATGCATTTAATAGAATAACCTGATGTTATAGTACATAGTGTAAAAAAGGGAAATAAGTGTGAATCATTTATTTTAAGGCTTAGAAACTCTTTTTGTTTCTTCAAATATCAAAGTGTCAGAATCTGTTTTGTGAAAAACATATAAACTAAGATCTGTAATTATGTACAAAACTCCTTTTTGAATAAAACCTTTTGAATTTTCATCTATAGGATTTTTTATACCTGTTGAGAAATTCGGATAATTTGAATGGATTAAAGAAACATTTAATTTTTCAGTTGTACTTGTTTTGAGTTTTTTGGGCAAAGCGCCATTTACAAACAAAATGTACTCTTCGGTATTCAAAATATTAGCTCTAAAATGTTTGTCTTTGATAATTAATACCGAATCCTTTGCAACTAAATATATACACTTATCATTTATGTTAAAGTCAAAAGTTAAATTAACATTTTTTTTACTTTTACACTTAGAGGATTTTGTTTGTAATTCAATAGTATATAAGTCTTTTTTTAATTTACTTGGTTTGAACTGAAGTGTACTGTCTTCATTGATTGAAAAGAGATTTTTTGAAGAAAATACCTCAATCGGTTTAGCATCAACAGCAGCCCTATAATATTGGTATATATTTAGCGCATATTGACTGTCATTTAAAAAAGTTATTTGGTGCTTATAGAATAAAAAAGTATCTGTGTTTTTTATCTCCCCTTTATAATGATTAGACATACAAGAGGTAACTGTTATTAAGAAAAAAAGTGCCAGGTTTTTCATAACTTTTAAAACTGATATGTATCTACTTCACTGCAATCTCGTATCGTGCTATTAATACTCCGCCGAATAAGAGTTCCCTTACCGTAAATTTCATCATCCATCTCTTGATTTTGAATATCACTCCTATACTTTCCCTTAGAAACACTCGCTTTTACACCCTGACTCTTAGTTGAGGTCAGCAAAACTACCAAATCATAAATTTGGGGTTTTGCAAGATTACCAAAAGAATTCGGAACGGAGCTGGTATTTGTTTGAAAAGGGAACATAAAGCGAAGGTAGGAAAAAAGTTGGGAAACACACAATTTTCAGAACTGTATTAGGCGGAGAGATCGTAATGAAAGCTTTCCCTCAATAAAGTTTCGCTAATGATGGTGATGTCACCAACATTACCCGCACTCGCTAGCATCTTACGAGTGATAAAACATAAATTCTTATTCTTCTTTGAAAAATGAATACATTCGTGGTTGTATTTTTTTGGAATTAAACAAATATGAGAATGGTTTTAAGAGATGCCAGAGGCAAAGAAAGAGTTTACTCGCAAGATGCGAGCGAGAGCGGGGAATTGATATACCAAGTACATTAAAATTTCGTACATGAAGTTATTGATTATGTTTTTTTGTTTACTCAGCATTCAGTGTACTGCCAACAAAGAAAAGCTTGTATTTAGGGAAGTTGTGGAATATAAGAATGGGATGTCATTATATGTAAAAAAATACAATGACACTTTATATGTTAAAGAAAAAAAAGATCACTCGCTTTTATTTATATATAAGATTGAAAAACTATTTCTTGGATATAGATCCTTTTTTAATCCTTTAAAAATTGAGGACTTGTTAATTCAAGCGGACTCTACGTATGTGGTTTGCTATCAGCAAGAAGAGCATTGCGTGACCGAATATACTATCTCTAAAAAAGAAAAATACAATTTTGAAATAATCGCAAATGGTATGTATCTTCATGATAAAGGAATAATATATCACTCTTTTTATCCTAGGAATGGTAAAACATATGTTTTTCAAAGTGGTTATATACTAGAAAACAAAAACTTGGACACTATGTGGTCTTTTAAAACAGAGTTTTTTAAAGACCAGACAAACAGAATATTTCCATTTGTAAACTTAAGGCCACAATAATATCCACCCGTTTTCTCTCGCATCTTTCGAATTAGCTAGCATACCACCTTTGGTGTATTTAATAAATTCATATTCTTCTTTGAAAAATGAATAAATTCGTGGTTGTATTTTTTGGAATTAATAAATATGAGAATGGGTTTAAAAGATGCCAAAGGCAAAGAAAGAGGTCACTCGCAAGATGCGAGCGAGAGCTGGGAGTTGGAAAGATGAAAACGAAAAAAATCTGCATCTATAAATGCAGCAACTGAAACAGTTGAAGATGAATAATTACAATAAAAGCAATACCATCATGAAAAAGTCAAAAATACAATCCTTGGTTCTTTTTCCATTATTGGTAATACATCTCTATTTGTCTTATTATATACTACCACACACCATTTTCTCAAAATCACTTCAAGTTATGTTTGTTTTTTCAATGCTTGTAAGAAAGAAAAAATGGAGTGAAATTGTTGTCTTAATGATAATAGTAATACATATTATAATGTTGGGTTTAGATTATCTTGATAATCTTAGTTCTTGGACTTTAATTCATAATTTCAATTTTGAAGTTTTGAAAAAAATTGATCTGTCAATACCCGAAGACTGGATTTTTATAATGATTATACTGTATTGGTTGTTAATGACGCAAATAAAACTAAACCAAATAAGAAATGATACTATTTAAGTTTTTATTTTATTGGCTCTCATTAGTCTACTTAGCGTTTTTAATTTTAAAAAAAATTAAAAAATACAGGAGGTAGAACCCTTGGAATTTTTTTCTCGACCGCACTCGCTCGCATCTTGCAAGTGATAAAACATAAATTTTTATTCTTCTTTGAAAAATGAATAAATTCGTGGTTGTTATTTTTTGGAATTAATAAATATGAGAATGGGTTTAAAAGATGCCAAAGGCAAAGAAAGAGGTCACTCGCAAGATGCGAGCGAGTGCGGGGGGGCACTCGCAAGATGCGAGCGAGAGCTGGGGATAAATAGGAAACATATGAACTTCTTTTTCTTGATAAGTTTATATTATTTGCTACAAATAAGTTGCCATAGAAGCCCTGTTTTAAAAAATAATTTTAATTCTGATTCTTATTTTTCGAAGGGATTAGATTCAATAAAGATAGAAAGAAAAAAATTAGTGTTAGCTAGAGAAGTTTGTCTTCCTGGCTATTTTAATGTAATATGTTATAATAAACCAAGCCCTTATTTTGTACATCTTGATTTAGATGATTTTATGAATTCATACGATAGTTTTATATATAATGCATATGCAAGTAGAGTGTTAGCAAAACAATTAGATACATTAGATATAAATATAGTTGGAAATTGGTTTTTAGACACTCTTTTTAATCACTCTATTACGGACTCAAATATTATTGAGTTCAATATTCCCCGAAAAAATCATAATAAGATTAAAAAGAATGTATCTAAAAATTATCCAACGTTAAAATACGATAGAAAAATTAGATTTGCATTGTATGAATTAGAATTTGAGTGTTTATATGTCGGGGAAGAACCTGTTTACATGCCTGGTAAAAATGTGAAAACGTATGAAAACGATCATTTTATTGCTGCAAGAAAGTTTTATATCACTAACATCTTAGGAATCATTCCAATGAATAAAATTATTTACATTGAAAATTACAAGCAAAATAGCACTAACAAAAACTCTTTGTAGTTTTTATGAATATTTTCGCCAAACTTGGTTATATCACCAACATTCCCCCGCCATACCAGCGCTGCGCACTCCGCCAACAAATTGGATGATAAACATGCCAAATAGCAGCCCTGCAAACCCCACAGTAATAGGCAAGCTTGCGCTGGGTTTAATGTTAGATGGATTTAAAAATCATCTTTATAGGCTTAAATAAAAAAAACCACCCTTTGGAGGTGGTTTTTTTTAATATTTAGGAAGGTTTTGGACCATTATTCGGGCCTTTCCCTTTATTTGGGGGACGTCTTCTTTTATTTGGGTTGTTGTTGTTCCCTGGCCCCGGCCCTGTGGCATTGCCTCTGTTGTTTGCATTCGGATTGTTGTTTGCTGGCCTAGGGTTGTTGGAGTGGTTAGGCGGATTGTTGCGGTTTGGTTTTTTACTTTGGTTTTTCTGTTTTGTTTTTCTATCCAAAGCACCAACATCCTCTCCCAAAAGATCGAGTGTATCGTCGGGGTTTATTAGCACACCGCTTCTTGTAGTATTTGTTTTTTCTACGGTTTCAATAGGTTGTAAAGCGGGTATTTTTTTGCCTTGTTCGTTTGTTTTTATGTAGGCATTTACTTGGCTTACAGAAAGAGGAATCCATTGCGAGTTGCCTTCGGTTTGAAACCACATTAATTTTTTTAAGATGTCTACTTTTTGAAGGTATGCATTCCCGTTTTCTGTGTTTAAAATCACATTTTTAGATTTAGGGAATTCTTCTAAAGTAGAGGTATAAAGGTCAAGCTCAAAATTAAGACAACATTTTAATTTTCCGCATTGTCCGCTTAATTTAAGCATGTTTATGGACAGGTTTTGGGTTCTGGCAGAAGGCGTATGTACTTGTTTGAAGTCTGTCATCCAAGTAGAACAACAAAGTTCACGGCCACAGGAACCTATTCCACCAAGTCTGGCTGCTTCGTTTCTGAAACCAATTTGACGCATTTCTATTCTTACTTTAAACTCGTCTGCATATTGCTTTATAAGTTCTCTAAAGTCAACCCTGTTTTCGGCAGTGTAGAAAAAGACCACTTTTCTGTTGTCGCCTTGAAACTCTATGTCGCTAAGTTTCATGGCTAGGCCAAGCTGAAGAGCAATAGTTCTTGCTCTTTCTAGTATGGGTGCTTCCCTGAATTTTGCTTCTTGGTATTTTTCAATTTCTTTTTCTGTAGCTACGCGCTGAATATTTTTATCTACTTGTTCTTCTGTTATTCCCCTTTTTTTAAGTTGAAGTTTTACAAGTTCTCCTTTTAAGGAAACGCTGCCAACATCATAGCCCATTTCAGAGTCTACAATTACCAAGTCTTTGTTGTATAACTCTAAGTTATTTGTGTTTCTATAATACTCTTTTCTGCCACCTTTGAAATTAATTTCAACGATATTGAAAGGTACATAGTTTTCTGGTAATTCTATATCCGAAAGCCAATCGTAAACGTTTAGTTTATTGCATCCTGAAGTGCCGCAAGTTCCATTGCTCTTGCATCCTCCCGGTTTTCCATCTTTTGTTTTTGTTCCACAACTACTGCATCCCATCTGTATATTTCTCCTATTTTATTTTTGTCTAAGTAAATTTTTAATTTGTATCGATGTATCTGTTAGTATCAATTTAGAGTTGCCATTGCCTTCTATTCCTCTAATACTATCCGAAAGAATAGAATACAAGGTAGTATATTCTTTTCCTTCCATCAGGTTGGCAAATTTAACAACAAAATTCATTTCTTTTTCAGGTAGTTCTACTAAAGTAGTATTATTGGAGAAGTAAAAACTTTCTCTTATGAGCTCCATTCCATAGGTTAAGAAGTTGACAATGAATTCCCTGCCATTTTTATTCAATTCTTCTATTCTAGTGTTAATATCTTTTAATTTATAACTATAGCAGTCTCTAAGCCAACTTGTAAAAGGTTCAAAATAAGGTTCTTCTACATTGTTTAGATTTTTTATTGCTTTATTCATATTTCCTCTACTCAGTAGGGCTATGGTTTCTGCATTGGTTTGGTTTATACCATACTCTTTGCACAAATAATTGGTGGTTTGAGAATGCGTAGGGTTTGGTATTTTTATCTTTTGGGTTCTAGACAAGATTGTGGTTAATACTTTTCTTGAGTTTTCGCTTACTAAAAAAAACAGAGTATTTTCAGGTGGTTCTTCTATTAGTTTTAGAATAGAATTTCCTGCTTCTCCTAGGTATTCAGGAAGCCAAAGGAGCATTATTTTTTTCTTGCCAGAATAACTTTTCAGAGAAACCCTTTTTGCTAAATCTTTGGCTTCGTCTGTATAAATATTGATTTTTACTCCCGATGAACCTAGTTTTTCTTGCCAATCCCGAACCGAAGGAAACACATTTTCTTTGAGTAACTGGCGGAACTTATCAAAATACACAGAACTCAGGGTTGGCTTGTTGTCTTTTTTGGGGTAAGGGTAGCTTACAAATAAGTCAGGATGCCCTAATATTTCTGTTTTTTTGCAACTTGCACAAACCCCACAGGCATCGGTAGGGGTAGCTTGGTCGCACAAAATAAGTCGAGCAAACGACAGCGCTATAGCTAGATTTCCGCTACCTTCTTTCCCTTCAAATAATATAGCATGGGGTATTTTGCCAGAGGCATATATTTGAATTAGTTTTTCCTTTAGGGTATCTGGGTGTGGTAGTTTTTCAAACATTTACAATGGCAAATTTACAAGTTTAATTTTGGTTGATACAATTAATATTGATGGATTTTAAAAATCAATTTTAATTGGAGTAAATATAAAAATCCTGTACTTTTGAAGACCCATGCAAGACTTTATTCATCAAGCAAAAATAACAGAAATACAGAATTTGTCTCCTTCTGTTAAAAGCTTTAAGTTTCAAATTATACAATCTTCTGAGTTTAATTATGAAGCGGGCCAGTTTGTGATTGTGTCTTTCCCAGAAATAAACCATAGCTTTCCATACCGGAGTTATTCTTTAGCCTCTGCTTCGGATGGGAGTAATTTTGAACTTTGTGTAGTACTAAAACCAACAGGGCATGCCTCTCCGGTATTGTTTGAAAAAAAGGCAGGAGATGTATTGCAGGTAACCAAACCCCTTGGGAACTTTTGTTTGCCAGATGAAGAAACTATCCAGAAATCTTCCTTTTATTTTATTTGCACAGGAACAGGTATAGCGCCTTTTAGGGCTATGCTGCAAGCCTTGATTCGGAAAAATATTAAGCCTATTAAACTTACCTTGTATTTTGGGGCAAGAAAAGAAGAAGACATATTGTATAGAGAAGAAATGGAAAAATTGGCTTCCACTTTAGATTGGTTCCACTATGTTCCGGTTTTGTCGCAGAGCAATTGGAATGGGGCAAAAGGCTATGTGCACCCTCATTATCTTAATGAAATAGACAATAAAATACTTGCAGATACTTACTTTTACATTTGTGGTTGGTCAGAAATGGTGAAAGAAACCAAAAACAACTTGAAAGCAATAGGCTATTCTAGGAAACAAATTAAATTTGAATTGTTTGACTAATGGGTGTAATTTCTATAGTTAAAAATAGCTACCAAATACTTAGGTGTGTAAGTTGGCCAAGAATAAAAAATGCTTTTATTTTATGGAAAGAATACAAACAAACTAAAAAAACTGGTATTTTAAAACATACTGCACTCCCTTTTTCTCTTTCTATAGAGCCCACAACTTCCTGCAACCTTCGTTGTCCTCAGTGTCCGAGTGGTCTTAGGGCTTTTACTCGGCCTACAGGCATGTTGCAAAAAGAAGTTTTCGAAAAAATAATCGATCAAGTGCACAAGCATGTTGGGTACTTAACCATGTATTTTCAGGGGGAACCATTTTTAAATCAATCATTTTTGGAGATGATTCACTATGCCTCGCGCCACAAAATTTACACTGCTACGAGTTCGAATGCACATTATTTCACTAGTAAAGTAGCAGAAGAAACGGTTAAGAGCGGTTTAAATAAACTTATTATTTCTATAGACGGGGTAACACAAGAAAGCTACAAACACTATAGAATAGGTGGAGATTTAAATAAGGTTTTGGACGGAACCAAAGAGCTGATAAAAGCGAAAAGAAAACTTGGCAAGTCCACTCCTCATATAGTTTGGCAATTTATTGTTTTTAAACACAACGAGAAGGAAATCCCAGAAATAAAAAGATTGGCCAAAGAATACAAAGTAGATTCGCTGCAAATCAAAACAGCCCAGGTTTATGATTTTGAAACTACGGATCAGTGGATACCCGAAAACAAAAAATGGAGTAGATACACAGAAGTAAATGGCAAAATGGTTTTTAAGAACAGTTTGCTAAACCATTGTTGGCGTATGTGGCATTCTGCTGTTATTACTTGGGATGGGAGCGTAGTTCCATGTTGTTTTGACAAAGATGCAAGCCATTCTATGGGCTCACTTCAAGAAAAAAAATTCAAAGAAATATGGTATGGGGAGGCTTATAATAACTTTAGGACCAGGCTATTGGCAGGGAGAGGGAGTATAGATATTTGTAAAAACTGCTCAGAAGGAACAAAAGTTTTCATTTAAATTTGTTTGGTTAAAAAAAAATACATAACCTTGCGCCAACAAAATCAGCAGTAGGGCATTCTGTTCTAGAACATCCCATAAGCCAATTTTACTCTTACAACATCTTTGCAAAGAATCACTACCACATAAACATTATTATTACATGTTTGAACTTGAAGTATTAAAGTCAAAAAAACTTAATGAATTACGCGAAATAGCCACGATATTGGGTTTAGGCGCTTTCGAAAAATTTAAAAAAAACGAGCTAATTGAAGCAATTGAAAATTTCACAAAAAAAACAGAATCGTCTGAAACAACTGCACTCCCTGCAAAAGAGGAAGAAAAGGTTGTTGTAACCCAACAAGTAAAGAGGGAAGAGGCAGCTGAAAACACAGAAAACAATACAAAAAAAGTAGCTGTAAATAACAGAAGGATACAAGAAGACAATAAAGTAGCCCCCCAAGGGCAAAACAATGCCAATCCCGAAAATAAGAACCCAAACCAAGGTTCGCAACACAACAAAAACAAAAATAAAGCAACACAAAACAATCCTTCAGGAGCCCCTTTGCAAAACAAAGAATCGGAGATTGTTGTAGTAAACAAAAATGAAACAGAAAGAACAAAAGAAGTTTCTATAAATAAGGAAAAAGGAGCTCAAAATAAAGGAAATCAGAATCCCAACCAAATTCAAAATCCTAACCAGAACCAAAATCCTAATCCTAATTCTAACCAAAATCCTAACCAGAATCCAAATCAAAATCTGCAGCGTATAGAACAGCAAGAAAAAGAGCAACAACGCAGAGAGAGGATGAATCAGATAATGGAACTGGAGGGAATAATAGCAGCTATAGGCGTATTGGAAGTAATACAAGACGGATATGGTTTCTTGCGTTCGGCTGATTATAACTACATGGCTTCTCCGGATGATGTGTATGTTCCCCCACAGCAAATTAGGTCTTATGGTCTTAAAACTGGGGATACAGTAATTGGAACAGTAAGGCCACCAAAAGAGGGAGAAAAATATTTTGCTCTTATTCAAATTCAGAAAATTAACGGCAAGGCTCCCAATGAAATTAGAGATAGGATTTCATTTGAACACTTAACCCCACTTTTCCCTAATGAGAAAATTAATCTTGTAGATGCGCCAAACAATTATTCCAATAGAATCATAGACTTGGTTTCGCCTATAGGGAAAGGTCAAAGAGCGCTTATAGTAGCACAACCTAAAACGGGTAAAACCCAGCTTTTGCAATCTATTGCAAACGCTATAGCCAAAAATCATCCAGAAATATACATGATTATCTTGCTAGTGGATGAAAGGCCAGAGGAGGTTACAGAAATGGCAAGAAATGTAAAAGCAGAAGTAGTTGCTTCTACTTTTGACGAACCTGCAGACAAACACGTGAAACTAGCCAATATAGTTTTAGAGAAATCTAAAAGATTGGTAGAATGTGGCCATGATGTGGTTATCTTGTTAGACTCTATTACAAGACTTGCTCGTGCATACAATACAGTTCAGCCTGCATCAGGTAAGATTTTATCGGGTGGTGTGGATGCAAATGCCTTACAAAAACCCAAAAGATTTTTTGGTGCTGCTAGAAATATAGAAAGAGGCGGTTCTCTAACCATAATTGCTACCGCTTTGATTGATACTGGTTCTAAAATGGATGAAGTAATCTTTGAAGAGTTTAAAGGTACTGGTAACATGGAACTTCAGTTGGATAGAAAATTGGCAAACAAGAGAATTTATCCTGCAATAGACATCGTTTCTTCCAGCACAAGAAGAGAAGATTTGCTGCTTGATAAACCAACATTACAAAAAATGTGGGTGCTTAGAAACCATTTGGCCGACATGAATCCAGAAGAAGCTTTAAACACGATGCTTCGCTACATGGAAGGGACCAAAGACAATATAGAGTTTCTGGTAAGCATGAACGGCTAAAAGCTAGTCTTCTATTTTTTGTATTTTTTCCTACTTTCTACTTTTTCTTTAAGTCTGTCTATAATCAGATAGCTTAAACCCTCTGCAATACTACTGTTGTTTTTCCCAAAACAATCTTTGGCTTTTTGCTCCGACACATCTATTCTATACAAGAGAGAGTATAGCGTGTTAAGGTCGTTGTCTAACAAATAAGCAATGTATTTACGAATAGATTCTTGAAGTGGGAAGTTAGAAGCAGTTTCTATACCCATGTTATTTGCAAGTTTTTCTATTTCGTTATCCATACACACTTTTTAAAATACGAATATAAAAAAACGGACCATATATTTCTATACAGTCCGTCTTTTACTTTGGGAAGTATTTTATGTTTTTATTGTTTTATAAAATTATGAACACTCACTTTTCCAAAGCTATCTTCTATTTGTAAAAAGTATAAGCCCTCAATTAGGTTTGAAATAGAGATGGAATTTTGTTCTTTATGGCTTGAAATTACTTTACCAGTACTCGTCATAAGATTTATTTTGACAATATTGTTTCCTATGATCTGAATTTCGGATGTTGCAGGGTTGGGGAATACACTAATTCTAGTGGAATTATCATTTTGATTCCAAACTACAGTTTTTGCATCGCTAATTGCGAAGTTCCCATTCCAATCTATTTGTTTTATTCTATACATATTTAAACCTAGGAATGGTTTGAAATCTTCAAATGAATAGTTATTTAATTGAAAACTTGTGCCGTTTCCTTCTACAAAAGCTATACTTTGCCAAAATTCCCCATCGTTAGATTTTTGAATTTCAAAGCCATTGTTGTTTACCTCTGCAGTAGTAATCCAAGAAACAAGTACACTGTTAGGAGTAGGCGTTGCTTTAATTTCTGCATAATTTACAGGTAGAGGAATTAAGAAACCTGCTGCAAAGCCACCGTATTTCCAATTGTTTATTACTGTTCCGCTTCCATTTAAAAGCCTCCACTCAGGGTTGTCTATATCGCTATAAGGCCATATAAACCAAGGGCTAAGGCTGGGGCTTGAGGGGCTAACCCCGGGCCAAATTATATCCCAATCGTTTGTATTGCCAACAAGGTGTGCATTGGTTGTGTCGGCCAAGTAGTTAGGGGCACTAGGGGTACAATATATGCAGGCTAAGGATTGGGTATTGGGGTTTTTAATTTTGGCATAAATTCTAAACATCTCCGTGCCAACTGTAGATAAGTCGCTTACTTTGATTAGGCCGGTAGTATCGTTGCCAGTATTGGTTGTACTAATATTTACTTGGTACCTTCTATGTTTGCTGTATTTTGTAGTATTTAAAGTGTTTAATGCAAGTAGATTTCTATACATAGTAGTAGAAAGGCGATAACGACCTTGGTTTATGCTATCGTAACTTTGTCCTTTTAGTACTTCTTCGTCTTTTACAATCACATAATATTGCATTTTCTCCAAGTCAACCGTGTCGAAGGAAAAATCTATTTGGAAATCAGTTACAAATCTTGTGTTGTTTTGACTGCTTGAATTGGATGCTTTTTTTGCAAAAATACGGATTACATAAGTTGAATCATCTGGGAATCTGTCTCCATTTAGTAGTAATTCAGTTTGAGCAAAAATGTGGTATGTTTGAGAATTGGCGATTTGAGGCATAACTATAACAAGGAATAAAGATACAAGAAAGATTTTTTTGATGAAACCCAAGGATTGTTTTTTATCCTTAAGATTTAAAGTGCTTTTTGTTTTCATGTTTGTGTTTTGTTTAATTGTTACGTTAAACAAAAAACTAATTTTAAGCCATTTTGTATTGAAGCATGAAGATGGATAGTATTGCTATTGTATAGTATTGATATTCTATTATTTTTAGAAAAACAGCCTATAGTTTATACTTATACAACACTGAGTGTAAATTCTCAAAATGATAATATGGAGGATATTATTATCAATTAGAGTATAAAAATAAAAGTGATAATTATTTACAAATATGATAAAAATCATATTTTGTATAGAGTATAGTGGTTTATAACTACTTAAATTTGTCGCAAAGATTGTTAAATGAATTATGCTTATGCTTAAAATGGATAGAATAACACACTTAGTAGGGAAATACAGCGTATGGTTGTTTTTATTTTATATAAGTATGCTAAATATGAGAAAATTAGATGCTCAAAATGCTCTGTTGGGCTTAAAATTTCAAAAAAGCCATGCAATGTATTGGGAAAATGGTTTAAGTTTTCAGTATAGTTTTTCAAAGTTAAAAGAAGGTAATTTATATTTTGGATTGGATATTGTGACTTCTAGTCTGGGTTCTGCATGGCAAACCAATGCATTAAAACAAAGCAACTATACTCTTTCGGCTGCATGGTTTAATCGAAATGATAAAAACTTACAGTTTTATAGCAGATTGGCTGTAGGTGTATTCAAAGCCAACCTAGAGTTTGAAATTTTTGAGGAGTTACCTTCCTCGGCATGGATTGTTTCACCAGATTTTGGTTTTCGATATAATTTACCAAAACTACCTATTTACTTACAAACAGGGGTGGGTTATAATTTGCCTTTACAAAGTGAAATAGAAACCCCAGGGACTTTTCAGCCTCTTTATTACCATTTTAGCCTTTATTATAAATTGAAATAAGATGAGATACTTTAAATATATATGGATAGGGGTTTTGTCTTTAGCGTTACTTTCTTGCGACAAAGAACCTCCAATTACTGATGCAATGTTAGATGGAGACTTGATTTTTGATCCTTCTTTATATGAACCTGAAAAATTTTTAGTTTCTGCAAGAGTACCTAATCCTAGTGCTGCTGATTTAGAAAAACATGTGATAATAGCTATTCATGGCTATACTGCAACTACTTTTGAATGGCAGGAGTTTGCAGATTGGTCTAAAGATTCATCTTATATGGTTTCACAAGTTCTGTTGGATGGGCATGGTAGAACGTATAAAGAGTTTAAAGCAAGTACTTGGCAGGATTGGTTAAAACCAATTGTGCAAGAATATGAAAAACTGTTGGCCCTTGGATATACTAAAATTAGTTTTGTTGGTTCCTCTACTGGTGGTGCTTTACTGTTAGAGCTACTTTCTAACCAATTTTTTGAAAACAAAACGGCACCGAAGAATATTTTTTTAGTAGATGTTATTGTTGTTCCAACTATTAAATTACAATCGATAGCTGGATTAGTTGGGCCCATGTTAGTGTATGTAGAAACTGATCAAACTGCGGTGGAAGATTCTTTTTGGTATAGATTTAGACCACAAGAAACAATAAACGAATTAAACAAGCTTATTGCAAATGTGCAATATAAATTAGAGAAGGGGATAATTGCTTCGAATGGAACCCATGTTCATGTTTTTCAATCCAAATATGATCCCACATCAAGTGCAACAGGAGCGGTTTTGATGTATAAAGGGCTAAAACATAAGGATGGCACAAGAATTAAAGTAGATATAATGGATTCTGATATTCATGTTTTTACAAGATTAAGCCTAAGGCAAAACATTACAGAAAAATACAAAGAAAATCAGCTCTTTGCATTCCGTCAAATCTCTCAAAAGCTTCGTTAGGGTTTTTGTTTATGGGAGATATAATTTGAATATTATATCGTATAATTGTATCAGTTTTTATTTCCCATGCTTCTAACCATCGATAATATTCTTCTTATAGGTTCTATCTTGCTTTTAATTAGTATTATAGCAGGTAAAACCTCCTATCGATTTGGTGTGCCTACCTTGCTTTTGTTTCTTACTATTGGTATGTTGGCGGGTTCGGATGGTTTAGGGAAAATTCAGTTTAACGATCCTCAGATAGCCCAATTTATTGGCATTATTTCCCTAAATTTTATTTTGTTTTCAGGTGGTTTGGATACAAATTGGGACTCTGTAAAACCGGTTTTAAAGCAAGGAATACTTTTATCCACTTTAGGGGTTTTGCTTACTGCGCTTACTATTGGAGTCTGTGTTTGGTATCTCACAGATTGGACATTTTATGAAAGTATGTTGTTGGGTTCTATTGTTTCCAGTACGGATGCAGCCGCGGTTTTTTCTATTTTGCGATCCAAGAGTTTGGCTTTAAAATCCAATTTGAGACCCACCTTGGAGTTGGAAAGCGGGAGCAACGACCCTATGGCTTATGTTCTTACCATTGCTTTTTTATCTTTGGTAGTCAACCAGGATTTAATGTTGGTTGAAATTTTACCTTTGTTTTTCACCCAAATGCTTTTCGGTGCGCTACTTGGTTTTGCCTTTGGATTTTTAAGTAAATGGGTAATTAACAAAATTAAATTAGATTTTGAAGGATTGTATCCTGTGCTGGTAATCGCACTTATGTTTATTACCTTTTCTGCAACCAATTTTATTGGCGGCAACGGGTTTTTGGCTATTTATATTTGTGCAGTATATATTGGAAATCATGAATTAATACACAAAAGGACCATTTTTAAAGTATACGATGGGATTGCATGGCTTATGCAAATTGGTTTGTTTTTGACACTAGGATTGCTTGTTTTCCCGAGTAGTATATTGCCATACATTGGTTTAGGATTGCTCCTATCTATACTTTTAATTTTTGTAGCACGACCTATTGCAGTGTTTCTTAGTTTGGCATTTTTTAAAATGAAATTACGAAGACGATTTTATATTTCTTGGGTTGGGCTAAGAGGTGCTGTACCTATTGTATTTGCAACCTATCCTTTGATTGCAGGAATAGAAAAAGCCGAAATTATCTTTAATCTTGTTTTCTTTATTTCGGTTACTTCTGTTCTTATACAGGGAACCACTTTGGGTATAGTTGCCAAATGGCTTCATGTGGCTTTGCCAGAAAAAGTAAAACCAAAGGCCCTTATAGATGCACTATTGGAGGAACGTCCTAAAGCTGTTTTGAGGGAATTAACTGTTCCTTCTGATTCCTATGCAGTGGGAAAGAAAATTGTACAAATTGGGTTTCCCGCAAACACTACTATACCTTATATAAAACGCAACTCCGCATACCTTGTTCCCGGAGGGTCTACTAGAATAGAAGCGGGAGATACTCTTGTAGTATTGTGCGACACGGAAGATGGACCCACAAAGGTTTGCAACGCTTTAAGGATTCCAGTAACTGAACATATAGATTAAATGTTTTGTAGAGTTTGTAAACACACCGATAGTACTCTTTTGGAATCTGAATTTTTTCGATGTTTGAATTGTGATGCAATTCTAAGAATAGAAGAAAAACTGGCCGACTCAGTAAAAGAAAAAATTAGATATGAGAAACACCAAAATTCAAAAGAAAACCAAGGATATCTAAATTTTCTTAGTCCTGTTTTTAATTATATTGTACAAAATATTTCTCCTACAAGTATTGGCTTAGATTATGGCTGTGGGCCAAATCCTGTATTGGCAAATCTGCTGAAAGATAAAGGCTATTCTCTAAATTTATATGATCCATTTTTTTATACCGATGCTCATGTACTTGGTATGGAGTACGATTTTATAATATGTACAGAAGTAGTCGAACATTTTCACAATCCATACCAAGAATTTGAGAGGTTAAGCAAGCTACTAAATCGCGAAGGAATACTTTTAATAATGACAGAATTACACCTCCCTGCTTTAGATTTCAAAAATTGGTATTACAAAAATGACTTTACCCATGTAGTTTTTTACAGTGAAAAAACTTTTGCGTTTATAGCAAAACATTTTGGCTTTGAAGTTTTAGAGTTAAAGGAGCGTTTAATAATATTGAAAAAGCAATGAGTTTTTATTCATACATAGAGTTTATTTAACTTAATTTTGTAGGGCTTACATATAACATGAACAAGTATTTATATCTCCTAGTATTTTCTTGCCTTGCATATTCTAGTATGGGGCAGCAGCAGTTTTTAGAAATTGAAATCGAGAAACATGCAGACCTAAACATGAATGGTATTCAATCATACGCAATAGGTACCCATCAAGGCAAATGGTTGATAATTGGGGGTAGGGTAGATGGACTGCATAGAAGGCAACCCTTTGCAGCATTTGACGAAGAAGGCAACAACAAGCAGGTTTTTGTGGTGAATCCCAAAGACAACTCAGTAGTTTCCGCTTCTATTCAACTTTTTCCAGAAAACCTAAGAGAGCAATTGCAGTCCACCAACATGCAGTTTTACCAAAAAGGGGATTTGCTTTTTTTGGTAGGGGGATATGGCTATAGTGAAAGTATAGACGAACATACCACTTACTCTAAACTTATAGTATTAGAGGTTTCTAAAGTTATAGAAGCCATAGAAAATAAAAAAGAAGTTTTCCCGTATATTTATTACTTCGAGCACCCTTACTTTCAGGTAACAGGAGGCAGGCTAGAGTCTATTTACGAAGACTTGTACTTGGTAGGAGGACACAAGTTTTTAGGAAAATACAACCCCTTAGACCCCGACCATGGACCCGGATTTACTCAAGAATATAGCAATAGGATTTTTAGATTTGGAATTTTTAAAGAGGGTGATAAATTTTTAATGGATAGCGTAAGTACCATCGTAGATTCCTTGTGGCTGCATAGGAGGGATTACAATGTAACCGCACAAATTTTGCCAGATGGTGCAGAAGGCTTAACCGCTTTCTCGGGAGTATTTCAAACCCAAAGGGATTTGCCTTTTCTTCATTCTGTAACTATTAGCGAAGATGGTTTTTATCCCAACGATAGTTTTTACCAGCATTACAACCATTACCACTGCGCTCATGTGGGGCTTGTATCAAATTTTTACAATCAAATGCATACCTTGTTTTTTGGGGGAATAGCTCAATATTACGACAGTGCAGGTATCCTTGTCCAAGACAATAATGTGCCATTTGTAAAAACAATTGCTAGGGTAACTAGAGAGCCAAATGGTAAAATGTTTGAATACAAATTGCCTGTAGAAATGCCTGATTATTTAGGAACTGGAAGTGAATTTATTCTTCATCCTAACATTTCTGTTCGCCACAATAAGGTTGTCAATTTAGACTCTTTAGCCATAGACTCCGCGTATACCTTAGGCTATATCTTAGGAGGTATTAAAAGTACCGCACCCAATATATTCTGGGAAAATGAAGGGGATTTAAGTCAAGCATCCAATACCATATACAAGGTAAGAATTCGAATAAAAGAAGGGAAGTCGAAAGATATACTGAATACAAAGGCAAACCATCCTTATAAAATCTCACTCTATCCAAATTATCTCACTGGAGACTTTGATTTTGAGTACTCTATACCACGAGCTTCTGCTTTAAAATGGGCGATTTATTCCATAGACGGTAAAAAAATATTCAAGAGCCAAATAAAAACCTCCAAGCCCGGAACGAATCTTATCCATAGCAACATACCTGAATTAAAGAAACTAGGTACTTTTGAGTTTAGGTTACAACATGGCAAAGAACAATATTCTCAGGTTTTTAAAGTAGAGTAAAATATTCCAATGGTTCTTATTTTTCCATATTTTTTTACAAGTCCTAAATTTAAAGCCATAGCCCTTTATCCATTTATCATACTTAGGGATAAATCGCTGACAAAAGATATGGTATTGTTAAATCACGAAAAAATACATTTACGCCAACAACTTGAGCTACTAATAATCCCTTTTTATATACTTTACATACTGGAATACTGCTACAGGCTTATACAATACAAAAACACATTTGAAGCCTATAGAAATATTTCGTTTGAAAGAGAGGCCTACCAAAACGAAAGCAACTTCAGCTATTTGAATTCCAGAAAATTTGGGTGTAGTTGGAAGTATATTTATAAGAAGTGATTTTTTGATTTTTCTGCCCATTGTTTAGTCATAGAAATCAAGGGAGGGAAAAATATTAGCCTTGTTATCCTCATTCCATTGCCGTCCTTCGATACACCAGCCTAAGGCTGCCACTCAGGATGACAATGGTTTTTTTTACTTGCCGTCCTTGTAGGTGTTTAGTCCTGCCCATAAGGTTTTGTGACCAACATTTAGAGTCAAGGCACTACAAGGGCAAAAAAGCGAACAATCACACTTAATCATTTGGTTTTTTGTGAGAAAGGATTATGTTTGTGGCAGGAAATAAGACGAAACAGTTTTATTTCCCTATTTCCAAAATGTAACTATAAGCGATACTTTATAGCGTGTATAAACAAGTAAGCAAACATTTTAAGAAAGACAATGAACAGAATTTTAATTCCTATTTTCATTTTGACTCTGAGCTCTTGCGGAAACAGTGATTCTAAAGAGAATGAAGAAGCAAGGTCAATGAATGATCCTGGTGTGCCAATTCACGTTTTAATTGACTCTGTTGAGAATTATGGTAGTGTTCATGCTTTTGATTTATTAGAGACTGCAAGTTTGGATTATCGAGCAGGTGATTTCCTGTCAACATTTATGATAATGGCCGACAAATACAACAATGCCTTCGCTTCAATGACCGTTTACTATCAATTGGTTTGGATGTATAACACACCGCTAATTGAGGACTCAGAAAACGGAATATATGTTCTTGATTCATTGAATAACGACACCAGAAATATTGTAATTAGGTATTTGATTAAGGCTGACTCATTAGGCAATGAAGAAGCAGGTAAACATTTAGAAGAATATAGACAGCACGGAATAATAAAATAAAAACGAGTGCTAACAGCGGTAGCTGTTGCACAACCCTTCCAAACCCTTCAAATTTGAATTTTCAGAGCAAAAAATGACTTCATTAGAGGCTTTTTAAGAGAGGCAATTATTGGGTTGGTTAAATTTTAACTTTAAAAATAAGTGCCTTAAAATGGCTCGTTTGAGTTCAGTAAATTGGGTTTTACATAAAGCCGATTTTTTATTTGGGGAAGTATTTGGACGCCTATCGGACATTTTTAAATAGAATTTAAACCTCTTTTAAATGGTGTTTTAAGACCATTTAAGCTTGTTAATTTTTGGAATACATCAACCTCTAATTTCTATTTATCAAAAAATAAAGTCGCTTAGAAGAAACACAATATGGTTGTTTTTTCTATTTTTGAAAACAATACGGAGGTTTTTAGACATGTAATCCCGCCCAATGCGGGAAACTGCCGTTGTGCCATATATTCAGAAATTCCGGACAAAATAAATCGACCAATAGTTTCATTATAACGAAACTTTTATTATCTTTGCTTCGTTGAAAGAATTAACGAATGGACAAACTTTTTGAAATAATTTTTTTAGAAGAAGCCTTTGAATTCTTGAAAAGATTGGACAGTAAGCATTACGAAAAAATACTTTACAACATTCGTAAAGCACAAACTCAACACGACCCCGAAATATTTAAGAAACTCAATAACGAAATTTGGGAATTCAGAACATTATATCAAGGACTTCAATATAGATTACTTGCTTTTTGGGACAAAACATCTACGACTGAAACTTTGGTAATTTCGACAAACGGATTTATCAAAAAGAGAAGCAAAGTTCCTGAAAATGAAATTCAAAAAGCCATCGGCCAACGGGCAAAATATTTTGAAGAGAAACAATTAAAAAATAAGAAAAAATGAAAACATACACATTAGACCAAGTCCAAGACGAACTCATCGGAAAAGTCGGAACAGCAGAGAGAGACCTTTTTGAGTATGAACTTCAAATGGATTTAATTGGAAAAGCAATCAAACAAACCCGACAAGAACGCAATTTGACACAAGAAGAATTGGGAAAGCTTATTGGAGTTCAAAAAGCCCAAATATCACGACTTGAAAATAATGCAAGTAATGTGACAATGGACACTTTGTTGAGAGTTTTTACAGCTTTGAAGGCAAAAGTGAAGATTCAAGTAGAATTAGCGAACATAAATATTAGTGTTGGCCAATAAAAACGCCCTATAACAGGCGTAGCTGTTGCACAACTCTTCATAAACCTTCAAATTTGAATTTTCAGAGCAAAAAATGACTTCATTAGAGGCTTTTTAAGAGAGGCAATTCTTGGGTTGGTTAAATTTTTACTGTAAAAATAAGTGCCTTAAAATGACTCGTTTGAGTTTAACCCAAAATACGCATTAGCGTATTTTGCCCTTTGGGTGATGACGATAAATGTCACACTCTGACCTAAGCGTCATGAGCTGACGAAAATCAAAGATTTTGTCAGGGTTAACCCTGACAAAAAATTGCTTGAAAAGCAATTTTTTCGTCATTTCTGCATTAGAATTTTCTAATGCAGAATTTGGGTTCAGTAAATTGGGTTTTACAAAAAGCCGATTTTTTATTTGGGGAAGTATTTGGACGCCTATCGGACATTTTTAAATAGAATTTAAACCTCTTTTAAATGGTGTTTTAAGACCATTTAAGCTTGTTAATTTTTGGAATACATCAACCTCTAATTTCTATTTATCCAAAAATAAAGTCGCTTAGAAGAAACACAATAAGGTTGTTTTTTCTATTTTTGAAAACAAAACGGAGGTTTTTAGACATGTAATCCCGCCCAATGCGGGAAACTGCCGTTATACTGAAAACAACCGCAATAATAGAAGAAAACTTATGACTGATTCAAATTATTTTGACCGAAAGCAATTAAACAAGTTTCTTTCATTATTGGTATCGGCAAAAAATCTAAATACAACTGAGAGCTATATTTATATCAAGAATATTCTCAATATGGTTGAGTTTACTATTCCTTTCTTTATATATCCAAAAGGACAAAGATTTGTAAGAACACGTGTTCATACAAATAATGAAGACTACTTTACAAAAGTTGACCAATTAACTTATCGAAAAGACATCCAAAATATCACAAGGTTTGGGCGTGCTAATGAACCTGGACAATCATTATTCTATTGTTCAAATGATGACACACTATCTTTTGTAGAAACGAGCCACATTGCAAGAAATCTAGAAGAGAAAGAGTTTGAATTTTCTACTAATAGTTTATGGATTGCACAAGAGAATTTATCTTTAGTAAGCTTATTGACAAACGATGATATAAAAGGAAAACATTCAGAAATTGATTCTTTGAGTAAAAGTTTTGAATCCTTAATAAATAGTCAAGGCGACGAAAGTGCGGAAGTAGTTCGCGAACTGCTTAACTTCATGTCTGTAGAATTTTCACGTGTTGCTGAAAACGATTCTAATCATTATAAAATTACCGCAGCATTTTCGAATTATATATTTAACGAATTTGAAAACGTTGATGGAATTTTATATCCAAGTACTTTATATCCAACGAAAGGTTTTAATTTTGTATTCAAGCAATCTACAGTTGAAAAGAAATTAAAATTTTACGTTGCGAGCAGGCGAAAGATGGTCTTAAATGGTGAGAAAAGTTATTATGAAACTGAAATGAAAGATTCTCAAGTTAATACTAATCAAAGTAACACAATTATTTGGTAAAGCACTACTGCCAACAGCCGTAGCTGTCGCATAACCCCTCTAACTCTTTAAAAAAGCAGGAATTCCCCCGCATTGGGCGGGATTGCATGTCAAAAATTCATACTACTTTACAGCTAAAATTAAAAATGTGCAATAAATTATAATAAGAAAAAATGGATGTGTAAAAGGTATAAGCGAAGAAATGTAGGGGAGTTTAATTTGTAACATAGAAGTCTGAAGGGGATAACGCCTTATATTAGTATGACTTATAGAACAAGCGAGAACATAAAATAATAGAGCTAACATACTATATATAAACCTAACAGGTATAGTGTCATTAATTATATAATAACCTAAGGATATAAAGACTAGTCCTAAACCATATCCAAAAATTAATTCAACTCGAATATAGTTTATAATTGCATTTAAAATAGTAAAAACTGATTGTTTATGTATTGTTTTATTAAGAAAAGCTTTATACATTTGGTTTTGATTTTGAATTCTACCTAAACACCAGAAAGAACCAATTGCAATTAATATGTAAGCTAGTATTATCATTTTGGATTGTTAAATTTTATTCAGCGAATATAAAAATCAAGAAGCATTATTCAAAATCGAAATAATAAGTTTTCACTTCCGCCTTTATTGGTGTTATGACCATAACTGTTCGGAAGATTCATTTATCTTTGAAAATCAATTTTATCCATAGCAAAATTCAACCCGCCTAAGGCGGGTTGTTAACATCGCCTTATTCAATATCCCCGATTGCAATCGGTGGCTATTCATATTAAACCCCTTAGGGATTTTTAGATATTGATGCTTTTTATCCACTCCAAACTCACTTGAAAAATAATTACATGGTTTTAATATTCAGCATTTTGCAATTCTTCCGAACAGTTATGGTGTTGTCACCAACCACACTTTCCACCGTAGTTGGTATTTCCGCCGTGGTTGGTATTTCCGCCGTGGTTGGTGTTGTCACCAACCACACTTTTTTTATTTCTTTATTTTATTACATTTGCCTTATGAGCTATATTAATCCACTCGAAAAAAACTATCTTAATCCTTACTACTTCTTCACTGCTACGATTTTAAACTGGCAAAATCTTCTTGAAATAGAGATTCATAAAAATATTATACTCTCAAGTCTTGAATATTTTAACAAAAGTAAAAAAGCAATAATTTCAGGATTTGTAATTATGTCAAATCATATTCATTTGTTGTTTATGTTAAATCCTAATTATCCCCTAACTTCATTTAAAAGAGATTTTCTTAAATTTACTGCTCAAAAAATAAAACTGAATATAATTGATAACCATCCTGAAATACTAAAAAAATTTGTGAGTTCACAAAATGACAGACAATTCCAAATATGGGAGAGACGACCATTGGCAACTGAATTATATTCTAAAAGCATCGTAAAGGAAAAATTAGATTATATTCATATGAACCCTTGTAAATCTAAACATAATATGGTTTTTAACCCTACTGATTATTATTATAGTAGTGCTAGATTTTATGAAAACAGAGATAGAACATTTGAGTTTTTATTAGACTATAGATGTATAGAGTCTTCCTTGGGTGGTTGGTGACAACACCAACCACGGCTTTTGGGATCCTCGGAACAGTTGTGGACAAAGCACCAAACGGCTTTAATTTAAAAAATAGTGGTTGTTACTTAGAAATCCACGACTTCATCCGATAAAAATTGTGGAGTGGTTGGTGTTGTCACCTACCACACTTTCCACCGTAGTTGGTATTTCCGCCGTGGTTGGTGTTGTCACCTACCACACTTTTTTGACTTTATAGGCGGGCTTGTCCCCAATTTATTGGGTTATGACCAACCACAATAAATAGAAACAAAAAAACATCCATAAAATTTTCTAGTCTAAACTTATTCTTAAATTTGAAGAATGGAAATACTATATATACTTATTGGAATTGCACTTGGTGGGATTGTTGGTTTTTTAGTGGCAAAAAACAAATTCCAAAACCTTCAAAATCACTCCGTAGAAATTGCTACGCTGCAAACCAAGCTGGACAATAGTATACTTCAGTTACAAGAAAAACAATTGGAACTATTTCAAGCAGCTGCAAAACAACAAGAATTACTAGAAAAAGAAAAGCAACATATTGCAGAAATTCAAGAACTTAAAACCAAATTCGACAATATAGTAAGTATTCAAGAAAGCAAACAAAAAGATTTTGAGAAAAACCAAGAACAGCTAAAAGTGCAATTTGAAAACCTTGCAAATAAAATCTTGGAAGAAAAATCCAAAACCTTTGCGGAGCAAAACAGAAGCAATTTAGATATCATTCTAAATCCTTTAAAAGAAAAGATTAGCACCTTTGAAGAAAAGGTAGAAAAAACCTACCAAACAGAAGCCAGAGAAAGACATTCGCTTCAAACCGAAATCAAAAACCTACTGGAGCTTAATACTAAACTAAACGACGAAGCAAGTAAACTTACTAAAGCACTTAAAGGAGATACTAAAAAACAAGGGAACTGGGGAGAAATAATCTTGGAAAAAATATTAGAAAGTAGTGGCCTAAGCAAAGACAAAGAATACTTTACCCAATACTCCACAAGTAACGAAGAAAACGAAAGACTTTTTCCGGATGTGGTAATACACTTACCCGAAAACAAACACTTGGTTATAGATTCCAAAGTTTCTTTAGTAGGATACGAAAAACTTGTAAATGCAGAAAATAACGAAGAACGCAAAAGTGCAATAGACGAACATTTACTTAGTGTTCGCAACCACGTAAAAAACCTATCTGGAAAAGATTATACTAAAGCATACGGTATAAATTCACCCGACTTTGTACTTATGTTTATGCCCATAGAATCCTCCTTTGGTGCGGCTATAGAAGCAGATACAGAACTATTTAACTTTGCATGGAACAACAAAATAGTCATTGTTAGTCCAAGTACGCTTTTGGCCACATTAAAGACCGTGGCAAGTATTTGGAGACAAGAAAAACAAAATGCTAATGCAGCAGAAATTGCCAAACAAGCTGGAGACTTGTACGACAAGTTTGATGGGCTTGTAAATGACTTGAAAAAACTTGGAAGCCAATTGGATACGGCGCAAAAAACTTATAGCGATACCTTTAATAAACTAAAATCTGGCAAAGGAAATTTAGTAAACCGTGTAGAAAAACTAAAACTAATGGGTGCAAAGGCTAGCAAATCCTTAGACCCAAAACTGTTAGAAGATTCGGAGACGGAGTGAGAGATTCTATGGATTTATTTTAATAACTTTGTTCCTAACTTTATTTCCATTGGGTAAAACCCCTTCTACAATATACACCCCTGGGATTAGGTTTGATAAATCGAGCTGATAGGTGCCTTGACTTTGTAGGATTAACTTTCCAAGTTCATCATATACATTAATCCTCACAAAAGTATGACCTTCTGGCAAGGTAAGCACATCGTATACTGGATTTGGGAAACAAAAAAGTAAATCCTTAGAATCCAAATCCATTACATTAACAGGTTCTGGCTTTTCTTGTATATAAACACTTATCATAGAAGAGTCTACACACCTTGGGTCCTTATAAAACTTACAGTACACGTTAGCCCATCCAGTATCCAGCCATTGTATTCTAAAGCTGTTCACATTTATGCCGCTCGAAAGCCCTTTGCCCATAGTTTCTGAAAAACCCCATGTATAATATATTGGGTACTTGGGCAAGGTATACAAAATAATACCTTTCAACCAAACCATGGTATCTCCTGCTATCTGACCAGAAAACGGAGATTCGATAACTTCTGCTTTAATAGTGGCTGAGCTTGTGCAACCTTTTTCAGAAGCTATGTCTAAAGTCACATTAATTATACCTGGCAATGGATATGCAAACTCCAAAGTATCTCTGTTATAATAACTATTGTTTAAATAACTCCATTTTCTTGTTACTATTTCTCCACTATCAACAGCAGAATTATCCAAAAAAGTAAATTGTGTATTCCGAGAACATTGATTTAAATCCGACAATGCTTTTATGGAAGCTAATGGTTGTGAAAACACATGCAGATTTCTTGAAAATGTATCTGAGCACTGATTCTTATCGTTAATTATTAGTTCTACGGAAAAACTTCCAAATGTTGGAAAAACTCTTCGTAATTCTGCCCCTTTATAAATACTGTCTGGGTTATTGCTTATTCGCCATTGGTAGTCAAATGGTTTAGCACCTGATACAACAGTGGTTCCTACAAATTCTTTGTTTTTATCACAGGTTGAAGTATCATTAAAAGAAAGGCTAGTGTTTAATTCTGTCAATACATTTAGTTTTTGTTTGACTGTATCTGTACAATTATTGGAATCTACAATGTCTAATGTAAGAGAGTAATTGCCTGAAGAGTTGAAAGATTTTTGTGAGTAAGAACCAATGTAAATATTGTTTGGATTGTCAGTGTATCGCCAATTGTATACTATTGGATTGGTACCTGTAGCAAATGCTTCTCCTTTAAATTCATGGTTTTTAAAACACATCACAGTATCTTCAAATAGAACAAAAACAGAAGGTTGTGAAAAAACCATTAAATTTTGATAAAAGGTATCTGCACAAACATCCGAACTATTTAATATCAACCGAGCCTCATAATTTCCCGAATTTTGGAAAACTTTGTTTATTTCTTTGCCATTGTATATACTGTCCGCATTGTCGCTAAAGTTCCAAGAGTAAGTAACAGAATCTGCATCTGTTACGTAGGCTTTTCCTATAAATTGGTTCTTTCTAAAACACAAGGCAGTATCTGAAAAATGAACACTATCTATACGACTTCCGCGCAAGTTTAAATATAAAGAATCCGAATACTCGCATCCGGTGTTCGACATTAAAAATAATTTTGCCTTGTATTTACCAATTGTATCAAAGACCAATGATAGATTCTGATCCAAAACAGTATCTTTATCCGCTATCACCCAATACCGTTGTGCAAAACCTCCACCCAATACTGAGCTACTATCCATCATCTCAAACCTATGGTTTTTAAAACATTGTAGAGTATCGCTATAAACAAGTAAACGGGGTACAATATAATTCCATTTAGTGCTATCCACTTTGCCATAAATGGTATCTATAGTTGAAATACTACAGGAAGACATAGCATATTTGGCATTAAATTGTACATAATAAAGACCTAAATCAGGCAATATAAAACTATCTTGTAAAGTAGTGCCTTGGGCAATAGTATTATTCAATGAATCCAAAACCAACCATAGCACTTTTATGCTATCTCTATAAGGAAAAGGTTTTTGTGTTTCTATTTTAAGAGAGAATTTGCCACATGTCTTTTCTTCTAATAGTAGTTTTGCTTTAGGATAAGGGTTTACATACAATTCTATCGCTTTCGTAGTTACTGCATTGGAGGGACACCACTTATCCCTAGCGGTTATTGACAAATAATAAGGTACCGGGCGAGCGTCTCCTATTTCAGTTTGAATACATAAAGTAGCATCTGTATTAGCGTAAATCACCCCATTATTATTGGACAAAAAATGAGAATCTACAGTTAAAGTAGAATTTTTAAAAATATTATTCCAACTTAATGAGATGGTATCAATCCACGCTTGCTTTCCCGAAGTACCATTGAATTCCTCATCTTCAACCTTAATCTTAAAACATTTTTTTTCTCCTTCACACATTAGATATGTGTTAGAAGAAGCTAGCCTTGGGATATTATTGTTACCCGAAATAATTGTTGTAATAGAAATTTCTCTTTTTATAAAACCAGTGTAAATCCAACGATGCCCACTAGAGTCTAACTTGTATTGACTTGCTTTTACTACCAAAACCCCTTTTTGGTTACAAACTGTTGGCAGATAAATATATTCTCCTGTCTTGGTATTAAAATAAAAACCTTCAGGAGAACTTCTGTTTGGCCTTGGGGTACATTGCCCAAATTGAATAGGCGGCCTACAATAATTGCTTAAAGGAATATTTTTACTTAAATTAACGATATATCCTACCTCACTATATTTATTCCACAAAGGTGCTTCTAGAGAGTAAACTATAGAATCCTTGTCTTTATCAAAGCCACCATCGTGGTTTACAAAAGGAATATTACAAAAATTGAGTAAAAGTGGCGGATTTGTAAAGTAAGGGCTATTGTCACTAACTGCCTGATAAGAAGACTTTATACCACAATAATTTATTTCGGCATCCACTTCAAAAGTGCTGTTCCTATATGCAGTATCTAGCGTGGAATGAAAATCTCGCTCATAATTTTTATAATAAAACCTAAACAAACAAGCCCCACTGTCGAGCCATTGTTTTATTTGCCCTACATTAAAATCTAGAATTTGAGAAAAAACATGCTTCTCTGTTACCTTAAAACGATCCCCAAGTGAGGTATCGCAGGAGTTTTTCACAGTATCGCACAAATAAGAAATACTTTGAACGCTTTTTCTGTAAAAGGTTAATTCAAAACTATCTTTTACGATACTATCCAAAGACAAAATCTCTATCTTTTGAATAGTGTCAAAATCGAGCCCCGTGCATAGTTTAAATAAGGTTAAATTGATTTCATATTTTTCTTCTGATAAATATTTCCATGTAATTTCACCAGACTTTACAGTTTGCGCTTGAGAATTAAAAACTTTTAGAAAAAATAGTATGAATAATACCTTCAGAAATAAGTTTTTATTTGGCATATACCTAAACGACAAAGATATTCAAAAATAAGTTGCCTGTAAAATCTTGAAAAGTAAAATAATATTTTAAATAGGCTATCCTATTGGTTTAAGAAATGGTTTTCTATGCTATACTTAGACAATTAGTTTTTATTGACCAATTAAAATGAAACTTAGCATATTCTATCCTTAGACCCTACATTTCTAGAAGACTCTGAAATGGATTGATGGCATAGAAAATAACGTTTAGAGATTTATCTACTCCCTTTCTCTATGTTTGGAATAAATCATTTGGCACACTTTGTCCATTGCCTTAAATATAGACACATCAAAATCAGGGGAATTAACAATACTTGTGAGGGTTAAAACAGCATTGTATAACAACTCATTTTCTTGACAAGTTATTCTCTCAATTAAGGTCACTTTGTTACTTCCCTTTTCAGATTCTGAAATTATTGTTTCTTTTGAATTTAAATCAATTGCAAACAGGATACTATTTTTCATATATATAAGTTTAGGTTATATTAGTGTAAATGACAGCGACCAGAGCTATTCCTTGTTTGATTTCTACAACGGGCCCCTTTTTTTGTAGTTCCACTACATTGTTTGGAAGAAACTGCTTGTTGACTCGATTTTTTCTCACAACAGTTAGTTCCAACACGCCTATTGTGTATTTTACATGTACAACTGTTCGATTTACTTCGATTACATCTTTTACACAACAATTGAATATTAGATACTTCACTGCTCCCTCCACATGAAAATGGTGTAATATGGTCAAATTCTATATCCGTTGAACTCCCGCAACATTTACATACTCCACCATCTCTGGCAAACACAATTTTCTTTGTTGTTTCAGATACATATCTGCTCTGAGAAAACCCTAAAAAGCTTATAAAGAGTAGTATTAGGAATAAGAATATTTTTTTCATTTTAGATAATTAACATTTTGTTTGTTTTGTAATGCTTGATTTTCAATATCGTTCAAATTCGAATTCCAAACTGCATTGAATTTAAATCAAGTCTCAAAAATAACAAAAAATTGTAATTTGGAAATGTGATGATGCGATGACTTTGATGATGCAATAATTTGATTATTTGGGAAGATTGTACTCTGTGAAATACTTTAACCCCAATTCAGCATTAGAAAATTATAATGCTGAAATGACGAAAAAANNAATCTTTGATTTTCGTCAGCCCAAAACCCAAAATACGCTAATGCGTATTTTGGGTTTAACTTACAATAAGTTTGCTACATTGTCCGATAAATCCTTGATTCAGATAATGGAATACCTTTCTAAGGGTATCCAGTTTCTCCGAAGGAGAAAAATATCCATAGCCCCGGGTTTTAACCCGGGGTTTAAAATGAAAACGAAATTATGTTTTTGGCATTTTTTTTGCCCTTCCCTGCAAAAAAGATGACAAAAACATTAGGAGAAATATGGATTTTACCGTATTGATTATTAAGCCTATACGAATCGTTGATAACAACACCCAAATTAGCGCTAATTTACTACTTATTCTTCCGCTGAATCTCGCTCTCTAATATCCTTTCTCATTTGCTTTAATTGTTCCTCAAGCTCTTTGTTTTCAGGTTCTGCAAGTGTTTTTTTGAATAATTCTGCATATTCTGGGTTGCGTCCATAATAGAAGTCTACAATACTATCTTTGGGCGTTATAAAAAGTATAAGTCCTAATCCTCCATAAAAAGCAACTCTTTTGATTACCCTTGAGTAAAACTCTGCTTTGGTTCTGAAATAAAAAAATATTGCAATGGGTAATATTGTTCCTAAAACACCTAAACCAAGCATCATTTGAAAATTTGAACCTGTCCATAGTTGAAGTTTAAAAAGTCCACCAATTATAGTTATGGAAAGTGCTATACCTATTAAAACTGATACTGCGATTCTGAATACGTTGGTATCTTTATAGGATTGCTTGTTAAAAATATTACCCAATTGAATACCGTTAAAAATAGTAAAACTGAACGCATAATGGAACACAGAAAGCGAAGTTAGGCCCAAGATGGCAAGTATACTCCCTCCAGGTAAAAGAAACAGCTTGAAGACAATTCCTACTATAGCAACAACCCCGATAATTTGTTCTACTCTTTTCATATCATTTTTAGATTTAATTGCAAACTCTTTGTACTGCAAGTATATACAAAAAACCACATTTTTCCAGCGGAAAAAATATTTTACGCCGTGGTTGGTGTTTGCTTGTCCCCAATTTATTGGCGGATCACCAACCACACTTTTAAATCATGATAATCTATTTAATAGATACTTTACTTCCCATAATGTTTTTGTCTGTTTTTTGTAAAGAAGGGCAAAAAATCCCGCAAATTTTGTTTGGGTCACGTGCCAAAAACATAATTTCGTTTCCATTCAAAATACCTGGTTAAAACACGGGTTTTTAAATATTTATCTCCAATCGAGAAATGGAAACTTTTTAAACTGTTGGTCATAAAACAATTGTCGGAAAAAACAGTAGAACCCTAACATCGCTTTGGTTATACTATTTTCAGAAACAAGGGGTCAGAGTTAACTATATGTTCAAGTTTTAAGTCTATACTTCTGTATGCATTTAAAATGCCTTTAGATTAACGGTTATTCATTCGGCCAAAAATGGTTTTAAGGCTAGTGTTTAGCTTATTTAGGGATTCTGTAAGTGCTTGTTCTTCTGTATCTGACTGGCTCGAAACTGCAATTGGTTTCATGCCACTAATTCTTGCTTCCAACAAACAGCGTTTTGCATTAAGGCCATCTTTGTCCCCATCTTCGTCTGACATGTGAACTTCTATTCTTGTGATTTGAGCTTTGAATTGTTTCAATCCTTCTTCAATTAAAACTATGAAAGGTGAAGTAAAATCTTCGCTCCCATGGATATTTTTGTCTGTATTAAATTGTATTTTCATTGGTATATAATTTATTTATTTTAGTCGGGTAATCTTGCCTTTCTTGTACTCTTGTTTTTTTGGATACGCATTTTTTTGGAAAAATAAATTCAGAAACTCAATAGTAAAGAGAGAGCATTTAAATTTGCATGTTTAGTATCTAAATATGGCAGCAATACCAGATTCTGTTGGCATGTTGTCTTTTTTAACAACTACAACCTCTGCTCCTTTTTCCGAAGCCATTTCTGCTATAGCATCTAGCAAATCACCTTGTTCTGGGCGTATCCTTTCTCCTATTTCTACTGATCCTGAATTATTATCTAATATTATTCCAGGTATGATTCTATTTTGCTCCAAGAGCAAGGTTTCTACTCTTCCTTCTGCCACTGCTTTGGCAACCTCTTGTAAGCTATCACTTGCATTTGAACTCCCTATAGCTTGTTCAAATTTTCCTTTCAATCCTTTTAGTTTCAGCAAAAAATGCTTTTGCATAATACCCCAAGCCATTTCTGCCATATTTTCACCTTGCATAAATTTTGTACTAAACATTATACCCTCTTTTTGAAGCCATGGGTTTTTGTTAATTTTATGAAACAGGTTTTGGTGTTCTGGTAAAGTAGCAAGTAAAAGGGGCATACCCATTGGTTTTGAATAGTGTTTTTCAATAGCCTGCGAGATTATTCTAAAAAACTTTTCAGTATCTTTATCCATTTGGTCTTTCTTTCCCCCATCCCCATGATGCATGTTTGCGCTTTGCCCTCCTGTTCCACCATAGGAAGCTACTGTAGAATGTTTTTCTGTCAAATCCTCTCCTAGTGCTTCGGTTAAAGTTTTAGGGATTTCGGAGTGAAGTTCTACTTCAGAAACGCCAAAACGATTCCCTTCAAACAGTTGAACCCTATCTAGATTTAAACTTAATATATGGTATCTGTCAATCGATTGCAAATACCTTCTTAAAGGTTTGGTATGAAATCTTTGTGCAACAATCACCAAAGGGTCCACAGGCATTTGCATGTAGATTACCTTTAAATAATCTCCACCACTATATACTGCTAAGCCATCTAAGGTCTTGTTCCACAACTCTGTGTTTTGGCTTAAAAATTCGAATGGTTTAATACAGTGCTGAACCTCCTTTTCCGAGTATTTTTCTCGCAAAGATTCTGTTATTTGTTTAACTAGATTTTTGAATACAATTATATCCTTTTGGTTATCGGGGTGACTTCGATGGGTAGGCATATACAATGAAATACTCGGGTCATATTTTTTATCTGTTAATTCCAGAAGCAATTCACTGGCTGGTATTGCAATTTTGATTTCCATATAATTGAATTTTAATTTGCAACAACATTATTGCTTGGCAAAAATGGTCTATTTAAGAGCCCTTAATCTTACATAATTCGTAAAACTTATTACATATTTACATCACTAAACAAACTCATTCCCTTATTTTTACTTTCTATTTTGGCTAAAATCGTTTTTATATGTACAGGATTACTTGGAATTGGGGAGGCAAAAAATCCCTTTAAAAAAGCACAAAGAATAGAAATCAGTATTTGCATTGCACATTTTTTTGGCTTTCAAATATCTATTTTAAATGAAAATTCGACTACCGAGGGATAAACATTATTCAAATCTTCTGTTTCTAAAAACAGAGAAACACAACTGTAAATCCATAGTTAAAATCAATACCAGATTTTCATAAATACTCTTAAAATTTTCTATTTTTGAACGGCCAAAAATTGAGCTAACATAAGAGAATCAAAAAATACAAACCACTCCTAACAAATCTTAATACCCTATGAAATCCGCAAATTGCATCTTGATAAAAAACATTCACATAGTTAACGAAAATAAAATAAAAATAGGTGACGTACTTATTGAAAATGGTTTAATTAGCAAGATAGGAATAGGTATAGAGGCTACCTGCAACAAAACAGTAGACGGAAGTGGGAAATATCTTTTTCCTGGAATTATAGATGGGCAGGTACACTTTAGAGACCCTGGCCTAACCCACAAAGGCGACCTATATACAGAAAGCAAAGCTGCCATAGCGGGCGGCACAACCTCGTTTATAGATATGCCTAATACAGTACCCAATGTTTTATCTATGGATATTTTAAATCAAAAATATGAAATAGCCGCACAAAAATCTTTGGCAAATTTCTCTTTTTTTCTGGGAGTAAATGGCGACAACTTAGACGAGGTAATTCAAACAGACACCTCCCACTTACTTGGTGTTTCCGACGATGGTCTATATTTCACAAAAAAAGGAAATTTGCTTGCAGACAATCCAGAAACCATGGAAAAACTTTTCTCTAACTGCAAATCTATCATTGCTATACATTCCGAAAAAGAGCAAATTGTAGAAGAGAACGAGGAACTATATAAAGAACAATATGGCGAAAATGTGCCCATAGAATTTCACCCGGTAATTAGAAGCGAAAAAGCGTGCTATGAAGCCACCAAGAGAGCTATATCGATAGCAAATAAACACAATGCCAGACTGCATATACTCCACTTAACCACAGAAGCGGAAACACACCTTTTCCGAAATGATATTCCTCTAAAAGAAAAAAGAATCACCACGGAAGTTTCGGTACACCATTTATGGTTCTCGGACAAGGATTACCAAAAACTTGGAACCCTTATAAAATGGAACCCTGCTATAAAAACCGAAAAAGACAAAAAAGGGCTTTTAAAAGCTCTAATTGAAGATAAAATAGACATTGTAACTACAGACCACGCACCACATACCTTAGAAGAAAAACAAAAAACCTATTTCCAAGCCATGTCAGGCGCTCCTATTGTGCAACATTCTTTAAATATCATGTTAGAATTTTACAAACAAGATCTTATATCACTTGAAAAAATTGCTGAAAAAATGTGTCATAACCCTGCAACATTGTACGATATAGAAAAAAGAGGATTTATACGAGAAGGATACTATGCCGACTTATGCATAGTGGACCTAAATACAGAATGGACTGTAGAAAAAAACAACCTTCTTTCTAAGTGTGGTTGGTCGCCTTTAGAGGGAACTACTTTTCATTCAAACATTACACATACTTTTGTAAATGGACATTTGGTATATGAAAACGGTAAATTTGATGAAAGCCATAAAGGAATGCCATTGGTAAAAAACATAAGCAAGGAATGAAACTGTTTGAAGGAAGAAAATTACTTGTGGCTACAAAGCATAAAAAAGAACAAGTTATCTCTCCAATTTTAGAAGAAAATATAGGTGTATTTTGTATTTCAAACAACCGTTTCGACACCGATAGTCTGGGAACATTTAGCGGAGAGATAGATAGAAAACTTAGCCCAATTGAAACGGTAAGAGAAAAGTGCTTACAAGCCCTGTTACTAAACAACTTAAAATTAGGTGTAGCAAGCGAAGGCTCATTTGGACCTCATCCCTCCTTGTTTTTTGTACCCGCAAACGACGAACTTTTAATCTTTATAGACCTAGAAAATAACATTGAGATCGTTGTTAGGGAATTGAGTTCCGATACCAACTTCAATTCAAAAGAAGTTTGTTCCGAAGAAGAGTTGATAGAATTTGCAAGACAAATTGGATTTCCATCGCATGGCTTGATACTTCGTAAATCCAAAGAAGAATTCAATCCGATTTTTAAAGGAATAAATGAATGGGAAAACTTAAAGAAGATATTTCATGAATTATTCAGCAAATATGGTGTGGTATATGCCGAAACAGACATGAGGGCCATGTACAATCCAACACGAATGAGAGTGATAGAAAAAGCAACTCATAAATTAATAGAAAAAATCAAATCCACCTGCTCTACTTGTAGAATGCCGGGCTTTGATGTAATTAAAATGCATAAAGGACTCCCATGTAAGGAATGTAGTTGCCCCACAAATTCCACTTTAAGTTATCTTTATACATGTGGCCATTGTGGGTTTTCAAAAGAACAACTTTATCCCCACGACAAAACACACGAAGATCCTATGTACTGTGACTATTGTAATCCTTAATCCATTTATAAGCTTTAGTAGCTGACTAGCAATTTATTGAAAACAGATAAGTTTTAAATAAAGGATAAATACCTTTTTATGCCTTTGGGGGATTTATCCCATTCTTTGGGATTGTCACCAAGAAAAAATCAGGGGGAAATTGTCTGATTGATGAAAAACACCAACTAGAGTTTCGAAACTATACGCATAAGATTGTAGATTGTAGATTGTAGAGTTTTTTAAATCTAACTTCTAAAATCTGAAATCTGAAATTAAAGCAGATTGTAGAGTTTTTTAAATCTGACTTCTAAAATCTGAAATCTGAAATTAAAGCAGTTTGTAGATTTTTTTATGTTATTTTTTCTTTGCTTTATGTTTTGTGTCCCTCCCCAAGATTCTTGGGGATTGGCGGATCACCTGGCAGCCGATAAAAGGCAAAACCGCAGCTTTGAAATAATCCCCAAATAATAACTGTTACTTTTACAATACTTACTATTTGCCTTTCTCTTTTTTTCTATCTTTGTCCTCATAAATTTATAATGAAACCCATTTTTATATTACTTACCATACTTGGTTTTGCTTCCTGTAAAAAAAACTGTGACTCTGAAACAAAAGGTGGTACCGCTATAGATTTACCCATTGCCGCATCCAGAGAAGGAACTTTAGTAGAAACTCAGGAACAATACCTTGCTCTATACCAAAACAGAAACGCAAGCGACACCCCTTTTATAGACTTTAATGTTCATTGCCTAATAGGAATGAAAACAAGCGGCAGCGGTTGTGACATTGGCTTTGAAAACGAATTAAAAATAAACCACAAGGAGAAACAATACGTTTACAGCGTAGAAACAAAAACATGTGGCAGGTGTGAAATGTTAGGAATATCAGACAACTGGATTCTTGCCGAAAAAAAACCTTTAGACTACAGTATACGTTTTGATAAAGAAAAAGACTAATTTAAATTGCTTTTAAACATGCTTCAAAATATTTTTAAACCCGAACAAATTTCTCTAGACCAACTAAACCTGCGTTGTAAAAATACCATGGCAGAGTTTTTAGAGATTAACTTTTGTGAAATTACCCCTGATTACCTAAAAGCAAGTATGCCAGTGAACCACAAAACGGTGCAACCGCTGCGAATGCTCAATGGTGGCGCCTCTTTTGCTCTTGCCGAAAACCTTGGAAGCCTAGCAGCAAACCTTGTTTTAGACAGAGAGAAATATGTAGCTCTTGGGCTAGATATGCAAGGCAATCACCTAAAACCTGCTTTAGAAGGGCAAATGGTGTATGGCATAGCAAGGGCATACCATATTGGCAAAAGCACCCAAGTGTGGGATGTGAGCATAGAAAACGAAAAACAAGAGCTTCTTTGCGTTTGTAGACTTACCATGGCTGTAAAATCAATTGCATAAGTGGAAAAAGCCTTATTCAAAAAACCCGGGAACCCAAAAATATACCGTTTTTGTTCCAACCCTTTAGAATTCAATCAAATTAAGGATAAAAATTATTATCTAATTTCTAGTTTTTTACCCTTTGCCTCCTATAGCATAATTGAAGAAATCGACTATGTAAGTTTTGACAATCCTATTGCCCTAGGTCCATCAGAAAAAGACAGCAGCAAAGAAGAATTCACCCAATATATCCAAGAAATTCAACAAGCTATTGCAAATGGTGAATTTCAAAAAGTAGTAGCAGCAAGAACTAAAAGTATAAATTTACTAGATAACTTCTGTTTTAATACCTTTATAACACATCTTACAGAAAATTATCCTGCGGCTTATCTTTCTGTATATTCTGGCTCGCTAGGCACCTTTGTGGCTATAAGCCCAGAACTCCTTGTAAAAACGCAGAGCAACAAAGGAGAAACAATAGCCCTTGCAGGCACCTGCCTTTGGGATGAAAAAGAAAAACTTGGAAACAAGGAAAATGAAGAACAAGCATTTATTGGCAAACATATAGAAGAAACTCTTAAAAAAGCTGGACTTGCTTACGAAAAAGGAGAACTAAAAATCATAAAAGCGGAACATTTAGCCCATTTTTCTAATACCTATACTTTTGAATTACCCTCTGATAATTTTTCCTTATCGGATTGGATAACAAAACTACACCCTACACCCGCTGTTGGAGGCTACCCCTACCTTCCCACTATTCCATTTATTTTGGCACACGAAAAAGTTAAAAGAGCATTGTATGCAGGTTTTTCTGGTCTATATAGCACACAAAGTATAGAATTGGCAGTAAACCTTCGTTGTGCACATTTCTACAAAAACAAAGCGGTGCTGTATGCCGGAGCAGGTATTACGGCCCAAAGCAATGCGGAGGCTGAATGGATAGAAACAGAGCATAAATTTGAAACCATGCTGCAGGTCTTGAAAAAATTCTTGGTTTAACTTAGTTTCTGCTATTTTCTTATTTTTGAATTATACATTTTAAAAACACCTATGACTAAACCCTCGAATAAAAATAATTCCGCTCAATTTTCTAATACCTTAATCCTTATACGTTTTGTAGTGGGGTTTGTATTCCTATCTGAGGGTATCCAAAAGTTTATTTTCCCCGAATTGCGAGGCGCTGGCAGATTTGAAAGTATTGGCTTGCCATGGCCTGAGTTTTTAGGGTATTGGGTGGCAAGTTTCGAGGTATTGTGTGGACTTGCTATAAGCCTCGGATTTCTTACACGATTGGCAGTAATACCCACCATTATAATTATGTTGGTAGCTTTTGCAACTACAAAGTCACAGGTTTTTTACGATAAAGGTTTTTGGGAACTTATGCATGGCAGCAGAACCGACTGGGCCATGTTACTTTGCAGTATATATTTGCTAATACATGGCTCTGGCAAATGGTCTTTAGACAAAATTTTATTTGGTAAAAAGTAGTACTATGGAATGGATTTTAGTTTGCACTGTTGCTTTTGGAGCCTCTATCCTTACCTTTTTCTCAGGATTTGGACTAGGCACTATGCTTACGCCTGTATTCCTCCTTTTTTTCCCTATAGAAGTAGCAATTGCAAGCACGGGGCTAGTTCATTTAGCCAACAATATTTTCAAATGGTTTCTTACAGGTAAAAATGCTAATTGGGAAGTTGTTCTAAAATTCGGGATTCCTGCTGTTCTTGCCGCATTTTTAGGTTCTTGGATTTTGATGAATTTCCCCGAAGCTTCTCCTCTCTTTTCTTATTCTCTATTTACGCATGAGTTTGAAGTATTTCCCTTAAAATTACTCATTTCCAGCTTGTTGTTTCTCTTTGCTTGTGTAGAATTACTGCCCTACTTCAAGAAACTATCTTTTGATAAAAACAAACTTTATCTAGGAGGGATTTTGAGTGGATTTTTTGGAGGTTTATCTGGCAATCAAGGGGCTCTTCGGTCGGCTTTTCTTATCAAATTTGGTTTAAGTAAAGAGGCTTTTATAGGAACAACTATCCTTATTTCCACCGCCATAGACCTTTCTAGGCTTTCGGTATACAGTGCTAAGATTGTAGAATTAAAATGGGATACAAATGGGACCCTTATCACTGCCGCAATATTATCGGCTATAAGCGGAGCATTTATTGGAAACAAGATTTTGAAAAAAGTAACCTTGCATTTTGTTCAAAATATGGTAGCTACTTTTCTTCTTGTTCTCTCTTTGTTATTGGGCTTGGGAATAGTTTAACCCAAATTTAAAAAAATTTGACAAAGCAGGGATTTCTTCTACAAGCACCAAAGGTGCGAAATCATTTCTCCTTTTTTAAATAAATACATTATTTTATTTCGCGCCTTCAGCGCTTACGAATACTTCCTTCACTACCATGGGCTACACCCATGGCTATTATATTTTGCACCTTTGGTGCTTTAAGGGCTTACTCAAATATCGCCCACTTTTGAAACATTTCTTCTTTAGGTTCTGCAAGCACCAAAGGTGCGAAATTCTTAGAATAGCCTGGCAGGGCTATGAAAAGTATGCAACAATGCAATTTGCCAACAAATCCCCCCTTTTTATGTATCCTGTTTACAAAGAATTTAATTCTTCAATACTTCCCAATATAGTGTCTATTTCTTGGTCGTTATGACTTTGTGTTATTCTATACTTTTCTATCCACTCTTTTACTCTTTGCTCCTGTTCGTTTCCTTTTTCCAATGCTGTATGGTAAGGAATATTGGTAAAAGAAACCATGCTATACAAGGGAAAATACTTGTCAGGAAATAATTTATTAATTCGTCTCTCTACTCTTTGCAACAATAGAAAATTTGGGTCTGCAACCTTGTCGCGCATAACTATGTAGTTTTGCAAAGAAAGCTCTTGCATGGCATCCGTATTGGGTTTTCGGAGTTCCTGGTATTTAGAAAAAACCTCTTCTATACTCCCATTCGGTTCTTGCATCAAATCCCAAAGCGTGCTACAATCTTCAAACCCAGCATTCATTCCTTGGCCAAAGAAAGGAACGGTAGCATGGGCTGCATCGCCCATTAGGGCAAGTTTTCCATGGGTCCAGGGAAAACATCGGATTATGGCCAAAGAAGCCAAGGGGTGCTGCTCCCATGCTTCGGCAATATGGGGCATCATTTCAAAAAAATCCGGGAATACTTCCTTGAAAAAAGTTTCCACTTTTTCTTTGCTTGTAAGTTTTGAGAAGCAATGGGTATGGTTTTCGAAAGGCATAAAAAGAGTACAGGTAAAGCTGCCATCGAAGTTGGGCAAAGCAATAAGCATAAATCTTTCCCTTGGCCATATATGCAGGGTTTCTGTGGCTAATTTTGGGCTTCCATCCTCGTTTGCAGGAAGCAGTATTTCTCGGTATCCATCTGCAATATATTTTTGTGAAAAATCAAATCTATCCAGCTTTTGCATGGAAGAATACCTCGCCGCAGAGAAAGCCCCATCCGCTCCAAAAATCAAGTTAGAATGAAATTCTGTTTCTTCTCCAGTTTGTACATTTCTAAAATATGCTATGCCTTTTACTGTATCTACTTTTGTACACTCTTGTTCAAAGTAAATATTGGTTTGCAAATTCTCTTCTGCAATATCCATTAATTTGGCATTCAATTCTCCTCTAGAAACCGAATATATCGCTTGATTGTCGTTTCCGTAGGGTTGATAAGTGCTAGTGCAATCCTTATGGTGCATGGTGCGGCCATACATAGGAATGGCTATTTCTTTAATCTGTGCGCTTATGCCCACTTTTTCCAAAGCATTCCAGCCCCTATAAGACAGCGCTAGATTGATGGACTTACCTGCACTTATCGACTGTTTGCGCATGTCTTTTCTCCGTTCAAAAACACTTACCTTATAGCCTGCTTTGGATAAATACACCGCCCAAAGCGATCCTACTAGTCCGGCGCCTATTATACAAGCATTTTTATTTTCTATTTTATGCATGCTTTCCTTATTACAGTGTTCCTCTTTTTGCTTGTTCTGCTTCTATGCTTTCGAAAAGTGCTTGAAAATTTCCTTTTCCAAAAGATTTTGCACCTTTGCGTTGAATAATTTCAAAAAACATGGTAGGCCTATCTTCTACGGGCTTGGTAAAAATCTGTAGCAAGTAGCCTTCTTCGTCTCGGTCCACCATAATCCCTAGTTTTTTAAGGGTAGCCATATCTTCTGCTATTTGCCCTACCCTATTGCCTACGGTGTCGTAGTAAGTACCAGGAACATGCAAAAACTCCACTCCTGCTTTTCTCATTTCGGAAACAGTAAACACAATATCGTCTGTAGCCACGGCTATATGCTGACAACCTGGACCACCATAAAAGTCTAAATACTCCTCTATTTGTGATTTCTTTAAACCCTGTGCAGGTTCATTTATTGGGAACTTAATTCTTCCATTTCCATTGGTCATAACCTTACTCATTAGGGCAGTGTATTGGGTAGAAATATCTTTGTCGTCGAAAGTTACAAGATTGGCAAAACCCATTACCTTGGCATAAAACTCGGCCCATTTGTTCATTTGTCCTAACTCCACATTTCCTACCATGTGGTCTATGTATTTAAGCCCTTTGCTAGGTGGGTTGTACTCGCTTTCCCATGGCATAAATCCTGGCATAAACACCCCAGTATAGTTTTTTCTTTCTACAAAGGTATGTATGGTATCGCCATAGGTTTTTATAGAAGCTTTGATTACTTGTCCGTACTCATCTTGGAAAACCTGAGGTTCTGCAATAGCTTCTGCGCCTCTTTTGATGGTTTCTTCGTAGGCCTTGGTAGCATCTTCTACCCACAGGGCTATGACCTTTACCCCATCGCCATGCCGGCGTATATGGTGGGCTATTTCGCTATCGGCATTATACGGAGAGGTAAGAACCAGCCTAATCTTATCCTGAACTACCACATAAGAACAAAACTCTTTTTGGCCGGTTTCCAAACCACTGTATGCAAGGCTCTGAAAACCAAAAGCTGTTTTGTAATAATGGGCTGCTTGTTTGGCATTGCCCACGTACAATTCTACAAAATCAGTACCGTTAATTGGCAAAAAATCAGCAGCTTCATCAAAAATTTTCTCAATTCCATATTGGAAGTTTCCAACATTTTTAAGGTCTTTTGTTTCCATATTTTTATTTATTTTTTATTAAACTAACCAAGATTTATAATAATCTTTTACTTCAATTTTAAGGGCTTCTTCGGTTACCATTACAGGGGCAAAGGGGTCTATCATTACTGCGAGTTCTTGGGTTTCCTTTTTGCCAATACTTCTCTCTATTGCTCCGGGGTGTGGCCCATGTGGTATGCCTCCTGGATGAAGGGTAATTTGGCCTGGGCCAATATTGTTTCTGCTCATAAAATCCCCATCTACATAATACAGTAGTTCGTCGCTATCTATATTGCTGTGGTGGTATGGCGCGGGTATAGCATCGGGGTGGTAGTCGTATAGCCTAGGTACAAACGAGCAGATTACAAAATTTGCATTTTCGAAAGTTTGGTGTATGGGCGGTGGCATGTGTATTCTGCCAGTAATTGGTTCAAAATTAAAAATCGAAAAAATATAGGGGTAATGGTATCCATCCCATCCAGCTACATCAAAAGGGTGGTTGGCATACTGGTAAGGAAAAATCCATCCTTTCTTTTTTATCATTATATCAAACTCCCCTTCTTGGTCTATGGTTTGTAGATTGGAAGGCCTTAGGATATCTCTCTCGCAAAAGGGAGAATGTTCTAAGAGTTGGCCAAACTGATTTCGGTATCTGGCAGGGGTAAAAATGGGCGTAAAACTCTCCACATAAAGCAACCTATTGTCTGTGCTATCCAATTCAATTTTATATACTGTTCCCCTAGGAATTATGATATAGTCGCCATATTTAAAAGCCAACTCGCCATACATTGTAAGCAATTTACCACTCCCCTTGTGCACAAAAATCATTTCATCTGCATCGGCATTTTTAAAAAAATAAGGCGTACTCTCCATTGGCGCAGCAAGCCCTATGTGCATGGCAGAATTTACAAAAAGGGTTTTACGGCTTTTCAGATAATCTTTTTCTGGGTGTATTTCAAAACCACTAAAACTCATGGCATCCAAGCCATTGCTTCGGGCTATTTTGGGTTCTACGGAGTATGCTTGTTCCTTTTGTTTTACCCTTGTAGGTGGGTGTATATGGTACACCAAGGAAGACATGCCTGCAAAACCCTGGGTTCCTACAAGTTCTTCTTGGTACAAATTTCCATTTTCCTGCCTACTCACAGTATGGCGTTTTGGGGGAATAGTTCCTAAGCTATGGTATATTGGCATCTTGTTTTTTGTTGCAAGATTATTGCCTATTGAAGATTTGTACTATGACCTTTATCATGTTTATGGCAAAACTGACAAAAATCATAAAATTGGGAAGAGGAGTATTGAAGGGGGTGAAAAACTAAGAATTACACTTCTTTTAAAACCCAGGCTAACAACAATAAGAACAATCACAATTTGGTGTGAATTAATACCTTCTTACCAAAATACGATTAAGTAATTTTAAACCATCTTTTAAAAACACTATTGAGTTAATAAAATCTTTATTATTTTTACGGACTTAAAAACTCATTACAAATATAAATGTGACTGAGGGGCACGAAGTGTGTGAAATGCTTATGAATAAAAAGTCGATAACATTAGGACGCGAAGAAACGCTGCAAGGTGACACTTTAACTGTTCATCTTGAAAAAGACAAGGACTTAATCGCATTGCTCAAGCAACACTTTTCGGGTATTAAATGGAGGCCCGACAAGCAGAGATGGGAAATGCCTTATGATTCTAAACTAAAATCTACCTTTTTTGCTGTTTTTAAAGGCAAAGCATGGATAGATTATCAGCAATTATTGCAAGCCATCGAAAAACCAAAGCCAAAAGAAGAACCATCGCCTTCCCTCAAGCCCTTAAACGACCATCAAAGAGATAAAATAGATTTATTTAGAATATGGTTGGAGAACAAGCGATACAGTCCCAATACGATTAAAACGTACACAGAGACCTTAGGAGTATTTTTCAGATTTTATGCAGATAAAGCCTTGGGTGAGATTTCACAACAGGATATTATTTATTTCAACAACAATTATATTATAGGGCGGGGCTATTCATCCTCCTACCAAAATCAGTTTATAAATGCTTTAAAACTATTTTACAGTAAAATAGAAAACAAGATACTGGATGTTGAATTAATTCAAAGACCCAGAGGTGAAAAAAAGCTACCCAATGTATTGAGCAAGGAAGAAGTAAAGGGGATTTTGGAGAGCTTACAAAACACCAAACACAAGGCTATGCTAAGTTTGATTTATGCCTGTGGGTTACGGAGGGGCGAACTGTTAAGAATAAAACCTCAGGATATTTTATCAGACAGAAGATTATTGCATATCAAACAATCCAAAGGCAAAAAAGACAGAGTTGTTCCTATGAGTCCAAAGCTATTGGAAATGTTGCGTGAATACTATAAGTCATACAAGCCTAAGGTGTGGTTATTTGAGGGGCAATATGAGGGTGAGCGATATTCAGAAAGGAGTTTAGAGCAAGTATTTAAGAATGCGATTAAACAATCCAACTTAAAGAAATCGGCTACTTTACATTGGTTGCGGCATAGTTATGCCACTCACTTATTAGAAAGTGGTACTGATTTGCGATATATCCAAGAATTATTAGGACATAAAAGCAGTAAAACTACAGAGATTTATACGCATGTAAGTACTCAAAATATTCAAAAAATAAAGAGTCCTTTTGATGATTTATAAGAAAATGTGTATGTTTGAGCCAAGAAAAAACACGCTACTTTATAGCGCTTATTGTTCCTTTTATGGAAATAAGGCGCAACAGAGTAGCGCATATAAACGAGTTATGGGCAAGTTAAAGAAACGACACAACGGTATGACACAGACAAGAGAACCACCAACTTTTGACTCGTCTTGACAATTTGACAAGATGAAATTAAAAGTTTTTAAATATGACTGGAGACCAGAAACCATTAGAAAAAACGGGGCGACTCTGAAAAGCCATACGAGTAAGAAAAGCAAAATTAAATTTAAAAAAATGAACTCAATTAAAACAATTAGCACTCTGTTACTTTTGGTAACAATGACAATTTTCTCAAGTTGTAAAAAAGAAGGACCTGAAGGACCTGCTGGTAAAGACGGAGTTGACGGAAATGCCAACGTAGTTTCATCGACAATTACTTCATCTGCTTGGGCATATAATGCTCCTTCTTGGGCGATAACATTTACTTACCCAGCAATCACACAAGAAATAATTAACTCTGGTGCTGTTTTGGTTTACATTAAAGTAGGTAATAACTATAATCAATTGCCTTTGACATTCTACCAATCTTCGAGTTACAGTACAACAATTGAAGTAACAACATTTGTAGGTGGTCTTTCTTTAATTTGGACAGATTCAGATTTGACTCAACCTAACAATCCGGGTTCTCAAACTTTTAAAGTTGTAGTTATTGCAGCATCAGGTATGATACAAAACCCTAATGTTGATTATTCAAATTACGAAGAAGTTAAATCAACATTTAATTTAGAAGATTAACAAATTTTTGCGGTGAGGAACAAATATTTTCTCACCGCTTTTTTTTAACCAAATATCAAATAATATGGCAAATTTTCTTTTTGAAAACAACTCAAAAACAGATTGGAAAAGCATAGAAATAATTATGTGTCCAAATCCAAATGACTGTAAAAATGAAATAGGAGACGGTCGTTATGACCATTTCAATGTACCACCCGACCAATCCCACCAAGTAAATACAAAGTGTGAAGAAATTTGTTGGAGATATAATGGTGGAGAATATACTCGAACAAATAACAGAGTGATTTCAATTTAATTTCACAACTGAAAAGATAAGGTAACAAGAAAACCAGCCCATAACAGCACCTACCCAAAAGTGGCGGTTCAGTGTTTGTTAAATCACGCATTGTGCTTCTATCAAAGTTTGTGCTTGGTTGACAGTGAAGTACTCCGAAATCGCCACCTTCGGGTAGCTGCAAACCGTT
>DIUJ01000050.1 GCA_002422315.1 Bacteroidetes bacterium UBA6161 | reverse complement strand
ATAATTACATGGTTTTAATATTCAGTATTTTGCAATTCTTCCGAACAGTTATGGTGTTATCACCTAAAGCACTAATTCAAGAAAAATGGAATCTTATTGATTCTCCTGAGAATTATAGATATTCAAGTGCTTCTTTTCATTTAGAGAATAAAAAGAGCTGGTCTTTTTAACTCATTATTATGATGAAATGTGAGGGTTTGACTAACTAAATCCTTGTTGGTGATAAACCCGTTTGGAGGGACAAAGCACCAATAAGGGCGGAGAAAATAAATTTAAACTTTTATAACATTTCTCTAATTTTCCTTATTATAATAATATTCAGAAAAAGCAATAATCATTTTCTTTTTAATAAGATCAATAACTTCTTTAAATGCATTTATTTTCAATTTACCATCAATGCTTCCTGTTAAACCTATGCTTGCGATTTTGAAAAGATCTGTTTCAAACTTCTGGATTTGTATATTGTTTTTAGAGTTTTCAAGATTAAATATGAATGTATCAGTTTTAAGTTGATCGGGCGTTTCAGTAGAAGTATAAAAATTAAACCTCTCATTGATGGCATCTTCAGTATTTTTCAAATCGGAATATGACTCAAAACTTGTAGCGCCTAATTGACAGAAAAAAAATACAACAAATTCTTTTGGTTTTATCTTAACATCATTATTCGGTTTCTTTTCAAGTAAAACTTGCTCTGTAAACGACAAACCATCTTTGTTTAATATTTCTGACATGAAATATTCAAGTACAGATAGATAACCTTGAGAAATAAAATATGAATAAACTTCAACAAACGATGCAATTTGTTTATGTTTCTTTGCATAATGAGTTGACCAATAAATAAATAATAAAACACAGAATGGTATACTATTCTCGCCTGTCTCTTTAAATACTTGTTTAGTGCTTTTTTTGATATGATTAATGAATCTTTTATTAGGGTTGCTAAAAAACATTGCTTTTTTTTTACAAATATATGAGGTTCTTTTTTTTAAATAAAATTAAAATGTACTTAATTTTTGCACTCTTATTGGTGATAACCCCGTATGGACATGAAAAAGAACCAACAAGGCCGCAATGTGGAAATATAAAATTGAATTTGGTATGATTGGGTAATAGTAGAAAGCTAGCTAGAAGCTATAATTTAGAATATATTTGCAGCCGATATGATGTTGAAAATAGAACATATAGGTATAGCCGTTAAGGATTTAGATAGTGCAATATTGCTGTATGAAAAGCTTTTGCAAACCCCATGCTACAAAAGAGAGGTAGTGGAAACCCAAGGGGTAGAGACCGCTTTTTTTGAGACTGGTCCAAATAAAATTGAACTTTTGGGTGCTACTAGGCCCGATAGCCCTATTGCTAAGTTTATAGAGAAAAAAGGGGAGGGCATACACCACTATGCTTTTTTGGTAGAAGATATAGAAAAAGAAATAGCACGCTTGGCAAGTGAAGGTTTTGAATTGCTAAACCAAGCTCCTGTTCCCGGTGCAGATGGCATGAAAATAGCTTTTATGCACCCGAAATCTACCTTAGGAAACCTTATAGAACTTTGCCAAAAAGCTTAATTGAAATTAAGCATAAGTGTATTTTGGCTTAAAAAGTATTGTTATGCAAAATCCCTAAAGCGTATTTGCTTGTTATTTCCGCTTTTTGGTTTTTTGCCAATATTTCAATTAGTTTTACTTGAGAACGAATATAGTTGGTTTCCCGCAGGTTTACCATAAATATGGAACTTTCTCCATTGTTCCACCTTATGTTTTCCCCTTCTAGTAACAAATATAAATCTTGGTTGATTTTTGAATTAATTGTTACTTGATCAGAAAAGGTTTGCCATTCGTTTAGATTCTTGATAGCAAAGTAATTTAAGCTTGCTTTAACCAAATGGCTGTCCAAAGAATTTTGTTGAATTTCGTATTTTGTAATCCTTAAATCGCCCCTTTCTTTTCTCAAGAAAATTGGCATTGCAAATTGTAATCCAAAGTTATAGTTGTTTCTAAGGTCGGGCTGAAATTGCATATTGCCCGTAGCTTCTTGTAGCGCGTTGTATTTTAAATCTATCCTAGGTTTTAAAAGGTCTGCTCGGTATTTTCTTTCTACTTCCAATTGGCTTATTTTATTTCGCATCTGAAACAATTTGGGGTGTAAAAGAATAAAAGAGTCTTTTTGCTGTAGCAGATATTCTTGCAAAAAATTATTGGTAACTAGTTCTATTGGTTTGGGTATGGTATTAGAGTCAAGATTTAAGGGGATGTAGCCATCTGCCCATAGATAGGTTTCTAGTAGAGCAGTAGAATTGTTAAAATCTAAATTTGCCTCTACAAAAAGGTTTTTGATATTGGAAACTTGAAGGGAAACCTCTGTGGTATCTATGCTTGCTATATCGCCTAAAACAGCGCTTTTTTTAATGGCCTCGAGTCTTTGTTCTGCAAGGCTAAGGGCTTCTTGGTAAGTTTTTAGGATATGAAAATCGGTGAACCACTCCCAGTATACAGACCCTGCTTCGTAGAGTAGTTCATTTAACATAAGGTCTCTTTCTGCTTTATTGTATTCTCTATAAAGTTTGGCTTTTTGAAGTTCAGCCCTTCTTTTGTCGATAAATAAACCTTGTCCTATAGGGAGAGAAACACCAGCGTAGGCAAGTCCTCCAGAGGGTAGTTCATATTGCGGATTTAAGTATTTCCCATTGGCATTGTCTAATCCAGCCTGTAATTCTAAGCCTAGTCTGGTAGGGATTTTTATACCGCTTTGGGTAATGGCGTAATATCTGTCTTGGTTAAAATCTTTATTTTGAAAATCATAGTATAGTTTAGGGTCGAAATTTCCCCTGGCTTTTGTAACATAAGCTTCCCCTATTTTTACTTCCAAATCTGATTTGGTATTGATAGGGTGGTGTTCTTTTACAATGCTTATGAAATTTTTAAAATCTAGAACGGTCCCGCTACTATCCAATGTTTTTGCAGAAACGCAATTACCTTTAAATATACCCAGTATTAAAAAAGTAAGGAATAAGAAAACGGAACTATTTGCCTTTCTCATTTTCATTGGGTTTTTGCTGATTTTTAGTGTAGGACTTGTAATAATCAGGAGGGAATCCATTGAATATACGCCAAAGTTCGTACCAAATAGGGACATCCTTTAGCAAAAGCATGTTGTTTGTACCAGAGCCAACCCTAAGTGCTATAGGCCACTCATGGTCTTTGGGGTCAGGCACTACCAGTACTCTATAATATCCATTTGGGCTAATAAAATTATCTATTACATATACTTTTCCGCCATACGTTCCATAGCTGGTATTTGGCCATCCAGAGAAAATGATTGCAGGCCATCCATCAAATTGAATTCTAACCGGTTGTCCTTTTTCAAGTAGTGGCAAGTCAATTGGTCTAACAAACATTTCTACTGCAAGGTCGTATTTTTGAGGCATTAAACTTACAATTTCTTGTCCTTGTTTTACATTTTCTCCTATTCCAGCCTGTATTGCTTTGGTTATAAATCCGTCTATGGGGCTAGTTATAAAATACATTCCTGTTCTTATACTGTAGTTCGCATATTGATTTTGGAGTTTGGTAACGGTTGCTTCCGTATCATACATGTCCGAAAGGGCAGTATATTTTTCTGATTCGGCTTTAGCAACTGAATTGCTGAATTGAGCATTTATGGAATTAATTTCCACTTCAGCATTAATTACTTCATTTCTAGAAGAAAGTAGCTTGTTTTCAGCCGAAATTTTATCTGCTGTAGTTTTTTGTACTTGTAGTTTTCTGGATTCTAATTCGGTTAAAGACTTAAGACCTTGTTCGTAAAGTTTTTCGGTTCGTTCTAATTGTTTAAGGGCAATGTCTAGGTTTACTATGCTAGCCTTGTAATCCATACTGTCTGACTGTACTTTTAATCTCGATTGCAATAGTTTATTTCTGGCTTGTTCTAGTTTTAGCCTACCAGTTTGAATAAGGGCTTCTATTTGGTTGTCTAGGGCTTTTACTTTTTCCATGTAGGAAACTACAGATTTTGATTTTGCATTAAGCTGTTCCTGAGTTCTATCCAAAAGCTTTGGGTCAAAGTATTCGTCTTTGGTTTCCGAAATAAAAAGTATTGTATCTCCTTTCTTCACAAGATCCCCTTCTTGTACATACCATTTTTCAATTCTACCATCTATTACAGATTGTATGCTTTGGGGTCTTTGTTCTGGTTTTAATGCGGTTACAGAGCCATCGGTTCTAACATTTTGGGTCCATGGTATAAATAAAATGATTGAAAAAAAGAGAAAAGAGTAGCCCATTATTTTAATGAAAACTTTCCCAGATTTTCTCCCTTCAACCCTTATTACAGATTCTAATTCCCAATAAGATTTACTTGTTTTTATTTCGTTGTTACTAATGTTTAGCATAAAAATATTCTCTATTTAGTGGGATTAACTATAATTTCTTCTATTATTTTGCCTCTGTCCATTCTTATTATCTTATCCACCTTTGTAGCTAGGTATGGGTCGTTTGAGATAGCAATTATTGTCCAAGGATTTTTCTTGTCTATTAAGAAATCAATTATATTGTTCTTGTCTATTCCATCTATATGCTCAAAAGCATCTTCTAAAAGTAATAATTTGGGTTTATCTGCAATACTTCTGGCCAATAATATTTTTTCAACTATGCTTAGAGGGAATCGCTTGCCTTGTGGGTCTACTATTGTGTCGTAGCCTTTGGATTGGGTTTTTATAAAGTCTTTTAGTCCAAGGTTTTCAACTGCCCATTTGGCATTCTCAAAGGTAGCCTCTTTTCGGCCCATTGTTATATTTTCCAATATACTTCCTTCAAATAGTTCTCCTCTTGTCATACAATCGCCTATAACAGAGCGAAGAGAGGTAATATTGATGTTGCCTTTGGGGAGGTCGTTGTAGGAAACTATGCCTTCCTGACTGTCGTACAAGCCTGCAATAAGGTGCATAAGTGTGGTTTTCCCACTTCCATTAGGCCCTAATATAAGTACACTGGAGCATGCTTCTACCTGTAAATGAATATTGCTTAAGGTTTGTTTTATATGAGGAGGATAGCTAAAGTGAATGTTTTTAAGGTCAACTTTTAAGCCTTTGCTTAGGTTCTCTTCGTTTATTTTTATTCCTTCTTCTTTGTCCAATTCAATATCCATAACCTGTCCTAGTTTTTCTATGGCGGTAATTACATCGTAAATATTCTCTAAACTCATTACCAACTTTTCTACGGAGGTTATAACAAGTAATATAATTATTTCGGCAGCAACAAATTGCCCAATATTGATTACTTGCTGCATTACTAAAATACCTCCAAGTATCAATAACCCTGCGGCAACCAATACCTTGAAAACCACCATTAGGGAGTACTGTATAACCAAAATATTAAAGTGTTTGTCTCTGGCTTTTAGGTATTTCATTACATGAATATCCGCTTTTTTACTTGGCAAATCAGTCTCTCCAGATAATTTAAATGAAATTACAGAGCGTGCTATTTCTTCTAGCCAATGCGCCAATTGGTATTTGTATTTAGATTCTTCTAAACTAGTCTCCAATCCTTTTTTTGCTGTAAGCACAAAAATCAAATACAGCAAAATAATAAGGATAATACTGAATAGAATAAATAAAGGATGATAAAGAGACAATAAGATTAAGCCAAATATAACCTGAAGAGATGCAGAAGAAAAGTCTATCAATAGTTTGGACAAACCTTTTTGAACCGAAAAGATATCAAAAAATCGGTTCATTAATTCAGGTGCATACTGGTTGTATAAGGCTTCTAACTTAATTTTAGGTATTCTGTATGCAAATTCAAATGCTCCTCGAGCAAATATTTTTTGCTGTAGATTCTCCGTAATTCTTAATTGCATTATACGCATTACACCCTCAAGTGCAACACCCAGTACAACTAGTACAACCAATACAATCCAAGAGGTACTTATTTGCCCTCCTTGAATTAAATTTATAATCGCTTGTATTCCCAAAGGGAGGGAGAGGTTTACTAATCCATTAAATGCTGAATATACGTAAACGTTGGTAATTTCCTTTTTGTCTGGTTTTAGCAGTCTCCAAAGTCTTTGAATAGGGCGAAGTACTTGACTTTCCATGTGTATTAAGATTTCTTAATGGTATTGGTTACTAGTTCTATATAAAATTTACTCACTGTGTCTTCGTCAGAATATGTATCTGTAAGTCTTGGTAAATGTAATTCAAAAAATCTTTGGTTGTTCACCCCTTCAATAATTGTGGAAATAAGCATCCTACTGTATTTAAATTCCGGGTTTATTTCGTGTATTAGTTTTGCTATTTGACTTACCAATTGTTTGTACCCAGAAAAAGACCCAACTTTATTTATTTCATCTACATCCTTGGTTTGGTATGCCTTAGAAGCTTCTGAAATAATCACGTTGTATAATTTGGACTTGTCTAGTTCCTCATTCTCCCCGGGAATCAACATTTCTTTTTCCGTAATGGCTAGAATGGCTTTTTCTAATTTCAGATGAGGGTCTTCTATATTTACTGTGTAAAGAGCTATCTTATAGTCTAGCCATCTCCAGTACCACGAGGTTAGATACAGCAGTAGTTTGTGTTTGTTCTCGAAATAACGGTATATTGAAGCCTCTGTAGTGTTTATTTTTAAAGCTAATTTTCTAAAATTGAATTGGTCAAATCCAAGTTCGTATATTACATCTAATCCTCCTTGTACTATTTTTTTACCGAGTTCGCTTGTCTCGGGATTTTTTAGGTAGATATGTTCTGGGATTTCAATCTTTATTTTAGAAAATAGTGTATGCATAGTTTTTTCTGATTGTTGCTTGGCAAAGATAATAGTACTACTATTATTAGAACTAGCTGTATTTTAATTTTCGATGAATTTTATTTACTAGCATATAAAATACATTTTAAGCCCCCCAATTATTAATAATAACTAAATAAGAGGGAGTAAATACTTCACTGCATTAGAATATTTGTTAAAATCAGTATGGTTTATGCTTCGGTTCTTTGCCTAATTCGCTGCTTAATCAAGACTTTTTACTTGCTTTTAATTGAAGTACATCTACCAAGAAAGCAAATGCCATAGAGAAATAAATATAACCTTTTGGTATTTCAAAATGAAGACCTTCTGCAAGCAGAGAGACCCCGATCATAATTAAGAAGCTAAGTGCCAAGATTTTAAAAGAAGGGTGTTTTTTAATAAAATCTCCAATAGGCTTGGCAGCAAAAAGCATAATCACAACAGTAATTACTACCGAAGCATACATTACCCAAAGCTCTTCTACCATACCCACCGCAGTGATAATAGAATCTATAGAAAAAACTAAATCTAAAATAATTACTTCTAACAACAACTTACCAAAGCCTCCATTTTTAACTTCTTTGGGTTCATTTCCTGCATCTAGTTCGGTTTTATGGTAAATTTCTTTAGTGCTTTTGTAAATTAGAAATAGTCCCCCCGCTAAAAGGATCAGACTTTTTCCAGAAAAATCTATTTCGAATAAATTAAAAAGCGTAGTGTCTAACTTCATAATCCAAGAGACAAGGGCAAGAAGCAAAAGCCTCATAACCATTGCCAATCCTATTCCCCAGTATCTTAATTTGTTTTTTTGTTCCTCTGGCAATCTATCTGCCAAAATGGAAATGAAAATTATATTGTCTATCCCCAAAATTACTTCGAGAACAATGAGGGAAAGAAGGGGAATTAATGCATCTACCATGGTTTATTTGATTTTATTCTTTTAAAGCCGCAAGTATAGTTGGAATATGAATACAATAAAACATGCCGCCCTAATATTATCTATCTGATAAACAAAGTGATTTATCCATATAGCTACATATCTGACTTTTTTTATGTAAAATTGTAAACATGAAAAACTTGCTATTTAACTCTTTGTTGGCATGTATATTAAGTACTAGCTATAATACTTTTGCTCAAGCTCCTTCATCTTCTGAAACAGAAGAAAGCAACTCAGATTCCATCCTTTTTTATGGGTTTCACTCTGCAAATACGGAAGCAATAGCCATTTCTTCTAATGGCAAATATTTAGCTAGCGCAGGGAGAGACAATATAATTAGAGTATTTGAAGTAGATACTTCTGATAACTTAAGCCCTATTTTAGAGTTTAAAGGACATCAGGCTGCCATTACAAATTTAAAATTTAACAAAGATGGCTCTCTTTTGATGAGTAGTGGGGATGATTTTAAGTTGAATATTTGGCACGTAGATTCAAATTTTTTAAAATATAGCCTACCAGGAAATACTTTACCTATAAATTGTAGTGGAATAGACATAGTTCCAAGGTTTGTATTCAGTGTGGCAGACGACAAGAAATTAAGATTTTTTGATTTGGAGAATCTGAAAAAAAATAAAATATACGACCTTACAGAAACTCCAACGAGCATTGCTATAACTCCCAATAGACGTAATTTTTATGTAGGAACAAACAATGGGAAAATTTTGGTTTTAGACCTAGCGGGTAAAGTACAAAGAACTCTCGAAGGGCATGTAGGGACTGTAAATTCCATTGATATTTCTATGGACGGTAAGTTTATACTTACAGGAGCCGATGATAAAAGTATAAAGCTTTGGGATGCTTTAACCGGAAAGGAGTTGCATAATTTTATGGCCCATTCTTGGAAGGTAACGAGTGTAAAGTTTTCACTGAGAGGCAATTATTTTGTGAGTGGTTCTAACGATGGTTCTGTTTGTATATGGGATTACAAAAGTAAAAGTTTATTAAGCCACCACGTAAATGTGGGTATAAATGTTAGAAATGTAGATTTTTATCCTGATTTGACTAAGGTAGCTATTGCAGGTCATAGTAAGGATTCTGATAAAGGATTTTGGGTTATAAAAACCGGATTAAGTGTTCCTAAGCCTGCTAGTACTCCAAAAAATGCAGGGAAAGCAGCTGCAGTGTCCAATAAAAGTGCTTCGCAATCTAAAAAATAAATTACTTTTGCTGCATGTCAGATAGCATTCATTCAAATAAAGCACCAGAGCCCGTAGGCCTTTATCCGCATGCAAAAAGAGTAGGAAACCTATTGTTCTTATCCGGTGTAGGACCTAGAGAAAAGGGAACCAAAAAAATCCCAGGGGTTGAATTAGGCGATAACGGAGAGATACTAAGTTATGATATTGAAACCCAATGTAAGTCTGTTTTTCAAAATGTACGGTATATTTTAGAAGAGAGCGGAAGTTCTTGGGACAATATTGTGGATGTAACAGTATTTCTTACCAATATGAAAGATGATTTTAAAACCTATAACGCCCTATGGGCAGAATTCTTTGGGGCTAATCCTCCTTGCAGAACTACCCTAGAAATAAATTGTTTGCCAACTCCAATAGCCATAGAGTTAAAGGTTATAGCAACAATTTAAGTTTAAAATACTTTATATCTCCTTTCGCCATTGGTATATAAAATACTCTGGGCTAAATACTATTTCGCTTTTTTGTGTTTTGCTTAGCATAAACTGAATGCTTTCGATCATTTTAGTTGAAATTTCGTATCCTGTATCCCATTCCGTGCAGTAAAACCAATTGTAGGCATCTTCTTCTTGCATCTCAAAGCGCTCTGTAAGTATAGGTATAGCATTGTCTACCGATTGCATAAATTGCTTGCAGCTAAAAATCATGGTATCCAAAAGTTTTTTAACTTCTAATTCATGTTTGGCCATAAAACTTTCGTTTGCCACTATTACAAAGCATGGCCAAGGGGTTACAAATTCTCCAATTCTTTTCAATAAACCGGAATCTACACTTGGCTTGGTAGTATATTTTTCCCAATAAAAAATGGTATTAGGATTTCTATCTAAATGTTCTAATGCTCCTTTTAAATTTTCTACAGTTGTATATTGTTCTATTTTAACAATTTGATTTCTGAAATGTGCATCTATGGCACTCATAAGATGAGAACCAGAGCCAAATCTACTTATGGCTATTTCGTGTTCTTCCAAGTTTTTTACCGATTGCAATGGAGAATTTACCCCTGCATGAATACCCCATATCAGTGGGGTTTTTACATACATTTTCAGTAGTTTTGCTTGCAATCCATTTTGAATGGCATGTACTGCTCCTTCGGATAATAGAACAGCCATATCTAATTTGTTATCGGCTAAATCTTTTACCATGGCTCCTGTGCCATTGGAATAAAAACGCCAATCCACTTCTAATCCTTTTTTAGCAAATATCCCAAGTTCTTGGGTAAGTTGCCAAGGTAAATTAAAATGTTCGGGTACTCCTCCAATTCTAATTTTGGTCATGATTTTATTTTTTATCGTTTGCCTTCATCGGATTTTTTTTGAAATCTCCTCTTTTCCAAGCTTCAAAAAATCGTGCCCAAGCAAATGGGTCCATTAATGTAATAGTGGGTGCCATGCCTCTCTGGTACTGATAGGTATTTTGCTGACGCATAAAAGCAGCATAATTCTCTTTTTCATCCATACCCATTTTCATGGCTTGTTCCTTTAGTTCCTCTCTTTCTAGGTTTTTCCTAGCTATGTCCAATTTGTCTTGCGGCAGTTCTACTGTTAAAAAATATTGGTCGAATGTGGCCCTATTGGGAACAGGGGTAACTATCGTTCCATCCAAATAGATTGTATCCGCGGTCATTGCATGAATTATATGGTATTTAAACTCCGGCAGTGTGTCTGGAACTATGAAAAAAGATTTTTTGAATTGAACATGGCTAAAAACAATGGTGTCTCCTTTTTCTGCAATTACCGAAAATTTTCCATTAAAGTCGGAATAGTCCCCATAGGGCTTGTTGCGTACACTAATGGAAGCAAAGGGTATAGGCTGTATGCTGTCTGAAGTTACCACAATGCCCGTAAATTGAATATAGTGTTTGTTGATTTTGCTCGTATCTTTCTGTGAATAAGAAATTTGAGAAAATGACAAGAGAAGCAAACTCAAAATCGTTTTTATTTTCATAACATGAAATTTAATGCCTGCAAGTTAAGTATTTTATAAGATAAAATCTCTGATTTTGGTCAGTTTAATTTCGTATAAAAATAATTTGTAGTATTAAAGTAAGATGTAGAACTATCGTTGTGGTAGAATATATTTTGTAAATCTTTCAGAATTAAATCTGGCCTTGAAGGGCCTTCTTCCCAAAATCCAAAAAATCCAAAATCATTCATTTGTAAGGTATGGTTATATATGGTTTTGTTTTTAAAGGCTTTAAAATGTTCATATTTGTTTTCGGAGTGAAACAATTCGGATATAGTGCTATAATGGCTTGGGTTTAGCCATATATCACAATCGTGAGCTCCTAGTAGTACCTGTTCCAAACTGTAACTTAAATGTCCATTTTCTCCTTGGTTTTTGAAAATATAATCTCCACCTGCATCGGCTATAAGTTGGGCCGTATAGCTTTGGCCTGCAGGTAAGTGCCATGCCCCTCCATATAAGGAACCCGTAAGCACTTTAGGGGCTGTTTCACTTTTGGGTTTTTGGGCCTTGATTTTGTTGTAGTTCTGTTTTATTTGTTTGTAAATACTGTCTGCTTCTAGCTTTTTACCACTTACAATTCCAAAAAGTTTTATCCATTCGGCCCTGCCAAGGGGTGAGTTTTCTAGGTAGTTATTACAAAGGATTGTTTGTGCCCTCCCTTTTGTTTTACCTAGATTTTCTCCTCCACTATAGAAAATTAAATCGGGTTGCTTAAGCATTAATTTCTCAAAATCTAAGATGCCATTTTTGTATACTTCTACTATGCTTTTAGAAGCTACAGCCTTGTGAATAAATTTATTGCTTACATAGCGGGCATCGTCTATCCCAACGATTAGAGAATCTGCTTGAAGCATTCCCAAAAAACCTGTAAATACCGAAGATAAGGATATGATTCTTTGGTATAAAGGGCCAATCGTGTCTGTATTTAAGACTAATTCTTGCAATATAACTCCTTCTGCAGAACGTATTTTGATGTTATAGCTTCCGTTTTTACTTTCAATAATAGAGAGCAATTCTGAGTCTTCCATTAACTCCATACCAATACTTTCTTCTGTACGCTGTTTACGGGTGCATTGAGCGCAAAGCGTAAGGAAAAATAAAAATCCAAATATAAAAAATAAGCGATTCATTATTAGTAATTTAAAATAAAATCAGGCATGTTTTCCTTGAATTTATAAATTCTAAAATCCGAGTTGGAATAGATTAAGTCTGTGTAATTGTCAAAGTTTGGTCTTCTTGTAAAAAATGAATCTACATATTTGTTTTGTAACAACATGTATTGTGGTTGGATTTGGTTTATCCATTTTTCATAAAAATCTTGTTCGCGGTTCATTTCTTCTTCTGTTACTATCAATCCTTTTCTATTGATGTAAACCAAATGTATGTTCATGGAATATGCATAAGGAACCATAAACACAGCTTTTTTCTCTATTCCTAAGGAGTCAATTATGTTTCCTCCGTTTTTCAGCCACTCTGGTTCGTTATAGGCATATATTTCTCCTTTTATGTAAGTGGGTTGGCTTCTGTGCTGAATTTGGCTATAAACCACTTTGAAATTTAATAAAACCAATGCCAACAATGCTGTGCCGCTGATTATACCTGAAAATAATTGGCCATTTGCTATCCATAAATATACAATCCATAACAAAAATATAAAAGGGAATAAGGTAGCAATGGCATAGTAGTCATGGTCGGGGAATTGTTTCCCCAAAACAACCAAAAGTACCAATAAAGCAGCAAAAGCAGAACTTATAAAAAGCCAGAATTCGGTGGGTAAAATTTTAAATCCTTTTTTTATTAAGGAATAAATTAACGCGACAGTGGCAAGTAGTAGAGCAAACCATTGATACCAAGTAAAATATTCCAAAAACCACTTTTTGAGAGCATAACCCAATAAACCAATTTCCTCAGGAATTTGCAATGGCCTTGTTTCTGAAAGAAAAACAAAAGACCAATTTTCTTTATTGAAAAGTATGTAATAATAGTATGTGTAATAACTTAAGAGTATCAAAAATACAAATGCCACTAGAAAGCTAAAAAGATACGCTGGGCGATTATTTAATGTTTTAAAACGGCGTAAAGTAAACACTAAGGCACTTAAAATCAGTGCACCCCAAAAAATCAATGTTGAGTTTTTCAGAACTGAGGCTAGGGAAAGCAAGGACAATGCGATTAAATAAGGTTTTACTTTTTTTGTTTTTGTCCATTCAATAATATAGTATATGGAAATGATAACCAGTGAAAATGCTGGAGCATCCATAAGGAAATTGTATCCATAAAAAAGGAGTACAGGGGAAGAAAACAAAAACAAAGACAATAAACTTGAATGCATCCACGAAAAGCGAAAATGTATGCTTAGAATTCTAATGAAAAACATAAATCCTAAACTCAAAATACTCCAATTTAAAAAGCGATAGATAAAGGGCAAATAGTTTGGGAGATTTAAAAAACTAGAGATTTTTGCCGCCATATAAGGGATAAGGGCTATTTCACATCCTACTCTTCCGCCCTCGGTTTGTAGGCAGTGGGTTGCTGGAGCAAATAGATTGTCTTCTTCTAAAAAATTTATGGCTAAACTAAGCCTGTCTGCTTGCCCCCATGCATGAATACCCCTAGGCATTCGGTTTAGATTGGAACTATATAGCAAAATACCCAAGGCTAAAAATATCAACCAAGAATAAAAATATTTCATGTGGCAAAGTAAGTTAAAATACTTTCCAACTAGGGCTTTAGATTACAAAAATATTTTCCGCAAATTTTCTAGAAACTCTATGGGTTTGGTCTCCAATTTTGAGTTGCATGCTGCCATCAAATTTTTCTATCTCTAAGATTTCAATGTTGGAATTAATCGCCAATCCTATTTGGCTTACATACTTAAGAAATGATACCGAATTGTTTTTAACTGCTACCATTTTACAAACTGAATCAATTGGTTTGTCGCACAAGAGCATGCGTTTTGTTTTAGGTATTTTTCCTTTGTTGTCTGGTATTGGGTCGCCATGAGGGTCGTATTGGGGGTATCCCAAAAATTGGTCTAATTTATTGATTAGTTTTTCGGATTGTATATGTTCTAGTTCCTCTGCTACCTCGTGTATTTCGTCCCAACTAAATTCAAGTTTTTCATACAAAAAAGTTTCCCATAGACGGTGTTTACGAAGCAATTCTAAAGCAATTTTTTTCCCTTTGGGTGTCAAATTGTTTTTACCATACTTTTCGTAATCTACCAAACCCTTCTCCTTTAGCTTCTTTAGCATATCTGTTGCAGTGGCAGGCTTTATTCCCAAATAATTTGCAAGTTCGTTGGTGCCTGCTTGCTCTTTTATGCTGTTTAGGTCAGTTAAATGTAGAAGCGCTTTCAGATAGTTTTCTTCTGTATTGCTAAGCATAGCGCAAAGATAAGTCAAAATTAAGTCATATTAATCGAAAAAATAAGTTAGATTAGTCTAACAATATATATATTCGTGGCCTAATATTTATTATGCAAATCAAAAAAATTACTTTCTTGCTTTTTTTATGTTGCTTTAATTTGGCTACTATTAATGCTCAACATGTTGTCATTCAGGGATTAGTAACGAATGAAAAAGGGGAGGCTTTGCCCAATATGTATGTGTTATTAAAGTCTACACTTTCGAGTCAAAATACAAATATAAAAGGCGAATTTACCTTTCATTTACATGATCAAAAAAGGATATTTATAGAGATATCTGCTTTGGGTTATGAAAAATACTCTTCCGAACATCTTATATTTTCCGATACCACTCTTGCAGTAAAATGTGTATTAAAAACTACTAGCAATCAGTTGCAAATAGCCAATGTGATGGGAGATAGGAAACTAAGCGATGCGAGAAACTCAACTTCTGTAGTAACTATACTAAATCCACAGATTTTACTACAAACCAATTCGCTTACTTTGTCGGAAGGCTTAAATTTTTCTCCTGGATTAAGGTTGGAAAACAATTGTCAGAATTGCGGTTTTACTCAAGTTAGGCTCAATGGATTGGAGGGGCCATATACTCAAATACTGATAAACAACAGGCCCGTTTTTAGTGCTTTGGCAGGGGTTTATGGTTTGGAAATGTTTCCTGTAAATATGCTAGAAAGAGTAGAGGTAGTAAAGGGCGGAGGCTCTGTATTGTATGGCGGAAATGCTATAGCAGGTACAGTAAATATAGTAACCAAACAAGCCCATAAAAATGCCGCAGAAATAGGCAGCTCATTAGGGCTTATAGGCAATAAGGCAAGCGATCATATTTTTCAGTTCAATGCTTCTTTAGTGGATAGTTCTCAGAAAACAGGAGTTAATTTTTTTGGTTTCAGAAGAAATAGAGAGCAATTTGATGCCAACAACGATGGTTTTTCTGAAATAACCAAGTTGCAAAGCCAAACAGTTGGGATGGATGCTTTTATGAATATTAACCCTAGAAATAAAGTAAAATGGAATGCCTATTTTATGGAAGAATACCGTAGGGGAGGTTCTGATTTTGACAAGCCGGTTCAACAAAGTAGGTTAGCGGAGGAGTTAAAACACAGTGTATTTGGAACCGGCATTTCTTGGGAATTTTTTCCTAAAAATACCAAACATGCATTTGTATTTTATCACTCTATGCAGTATGTAAACAGAAGGAGCTACTACGGGGGCAATGGAGCAGTGCTAAAGCAAGGCGATACCATTACACCCGATTTGGAATTGGCCCAAAATGCTTTTGGTAAAACCACAGATTGGTCATTATTGAGCGGTGCGCAGTGGAGTATGGCTCTTAATTCTAGATTGAAAGTACTGTCAGGGGTAGAGCATAGTTTTGTGAACATTCAAGACCGCATGCCCGGAATAGGCCGAATAATAGACCAAAAAGTAAATACGGTGGGGATTTATAGCCAAATAGAATACAAGCTCAAAAGAAACTATAGCATAGCCTTAGGAGGGCGGGCGGATAGGGTTGGGGTAGTGTCGTCCAATGTATTGCTTGGCACTTTTTATCCCAATACTTTTACACTGCCTATTTTTGTTCCAAGGCTTCATTTTTCTAAGCAAATAAGTCCCTTGGCTACAGCCAGGCTTACCCTAGCCCAAGGATATAGAGCGCCACAAGCTTTCGAAGAAGACTTGCACTTACAAACCATAGGAGGAGCGCCTTGGGTTCAAGTATTGCAGCCAAACTTAAAGCCTGAAAAATCCGAAAGTGCTACCTTGTCTTTCGATTTTGGACAAAAAAGCAAGTATGGAATCAATAGGCTATCCGTAGATTTTTTTGTAACCCAATTGCGAAACCCTTTTATTGTGGGTCTGCCAGAGGAAATGCCTAATGGCATAGCCATTGTAACCAAGAGAAATGGAAGTGGAGCGCTTGTAGCAGGTACCAATATAGAATACAAAATGTGGGTTGGTAAAAAAGGAACACTGCAACTAGGAGGCACGCTACAAAAAGCAGAGTTCAAGGAAAAAGAAGCACTATGGGAACCTGAAAATGAGATAGAAACAGACAGTTTTGTGTTTACCTCCAGAATTCTAAGAACACCCTCTGTATATGGTTTTTTTGTGTACACTTACAAGTTAAATAAGAAATGGGACATTGCCTGCAATGGGGTGTATACAGGGCCTATGCAAGTAGCGCATGTAGTAAATCCAGAAACGGAATATACCCAAATAAAAAGCACCCCTCAGTTTATAGACATAGGCATAAGGCTAAACCACGAACATATTTTTGCCAACAAGAACTATGTTTCCTCTTTTATAAGCATACAAAACATTTTAAATAGTTATCAGCGGGATTTTGATACGGGAATAATCCGCGACGCAGGCTATGTATTTGGCCCAACCCGACCCTTTAGTATATATGTGGGTTTGAAAATGGGTTTTTAGTTTGAGAAACTGATAAAGTGATTAAAAGCGCCAAAGGCGAGCAATATATTAGCCTTGGGTGCAGCCCAAGGTAGAGGAGGAAGGATTCGTAAGCGCTAAAGGCGCGAAATAGTAACAATTTATTTATTAAAAAAGAGAATGATTCCGCACCTTTGGCGCTTTAGGGGCTCGTTTGTTTTATTTCATAGCCCTGTCAGGCTATGCTAATGATTACGCACCTTTGGTGCTTGTACGAAAGCAAAAAACTGCTAAAGTGATTAAAAGCGCCAAAGGCGAGCAATATATTAGCCTTGGGTAAAGCCAAAGCCCAAGGGACAAGTGTAAGGTTCAGCAAGCGCTAAAGGCGCGGAATAGTAACAATTTATTTATTAAAAAAGAGAATGATTCCGCACCTTTGGCGCTTTAAGGACTCGTTTGTTTTATTTCATAGCCCTGTCAGGCTATGCTAATGATTCCACACCTTTGGTGCTTGTACGTAAGCAAAAAACCGCTAAAGTGATTAAAAGCGCCAAAGGCGAGCAATATATTAGCCTTGGGTGCAGCCCAAGGGACAAGTGTAAGGTTCAGCAAGCGCTAAAGGCGCGAAATAGTAACAATTTATTTTTTAAAAAAGGGAATGATTCCGCACCTTTGGCGCTTTAGGGACTCGTTTGTTTTATTTCATAGCCCTGTCAGGCTATGCTAATGATTCCACACCTTTGGTGCTTGTACGAAAGCAAAAAACCGCTAAAGTGATTTAAAGCGCCAAAGGCGTGAAATATATTAGCCTTGGGTAAAGCCCAAGGTAGAGGAGGAAGGTTCCGTAAGCGCTAAAGGCGCGAAATAGTAACAATTTATTTTTTAAAAAAGGGAATGATTCCACACCTTTGGTGCTTGTACGATAGCAAAAAATTGCTAAAGGGATTAAAAGCGCCAAAGGCGAGCAATATATTAGCCTTGGGTAAAGCCCAAGGTAGAGGAGGAAGGTTTCCTAAGCGCGAAAGGCGCGAAATAGTAACAATCTATTTTAAAAAAAAATGATTCCGCACCTTTGGCGCTTTAGGGCTTTGGTTACAAACTACCTTTTAAAAAAGATTTCCAAACTAAGTTAGGCGTAAAGAGTTAGTAGGCATATAAACCCACATTAATAAATAAACAGGGTTTTTAAAGATACTTTAAATAAGGTTTATTTACCCTTTAAGCGAATATTTCTAGTAATGGAAATTCCTATATTGCTAATGTCCTCTTGGTTACTTTCTTGAATTAAAATCAAGTTGTAATAAGCAAATACATTCCAGTTTTTACCATGATACCCAGCATGGGGTCGGCCCATAAAACCCCCTTGTGTGTTGGCAGAATTTAAAATAAAAGAATAACCAATATCTAAACCCGTAAAAAATCCTGTAGACTTTGGATAAAATCTATACATAATTGCAATAGGGATTTCTCCTATATCATTAAGGCTATTGTCGGTAGAAAAATAATTAGAAAAACCTGATTTGATTCCAATTCCGGAAGCTTTGGTTTCTAAGAATTGTAAACTTGCATCAACCCCTAGCACAAAGTTACTATTGCTAGGCTGTAGCGGCACCCCAGCATTTAGGCCAACCTTGAACCAAGTATTTTTACTACTTACTTTTGAAAAATCAATATCTTGTGATATTGCATTGTTTGTGGTTATTATTAATAACAGACTGATAATTATATACTTCATTTTTTCAAAGATACTCCGTTATCATAGGATTGGTTTTTTTATTTTTTAATATGGATATTGCTTGCTTCAGTTATTAGAGGTTATACATCATTTCATAATCTCCTGTTTTTTTTGGTATGCTACCCTCTTTTTAAGTTTATTTCTTATTTTTGACAAATGAATTATTCTTTTGGTTCATTTAGAACATTTATGCTACTGCTATTCTTTTTATTTAAAGGTGGAATTGTATTTGCAAAACAACCAATTCACGATAGCACCAAAGTAAAACAAATATTTGCTAAAGCAAAGGCTTACCACAAACAGGACTTGGTAGAAATGCAGTGGGATTGTATTCGCTACAATACTACAAGTACCGATACCAGCAAATACAGCTACTCATATATTCAAAATAAAATAAAAGATACCTTCATATTTAGTAGAACTTCATGGGCCCTTCCTAAATATAGTGACAAAGGGGTGTATTATGCTTCTTTTTCAGATACCAATGTTAGCCTTTTGCTTAATAGCCCAAATTATAAACTATCGCCTTGTGTTCTTCCGCGCTCTAAGTGCTATATTCAGGAGTACTTTAACCCTGAGATACCTTGGTTTACTACAGTTTTTGCAAAAGATTTTAAATGGAACACCTCTCTGTATAGTCTTTTATTAGAACAGACTAAGGAAGAAATAAAAATAGTTTTGGAGCATAAAAAGCATAAGAAAAAAATCACCTTGGAATTTTTTGCTGATGGCAGATATAAAAATTACAAAGAAGAAGAATATTGGATGGTTCGTGGGGTAGAGGTGGTACAAGTAAAATCTTTTTATAATTTCTCTTATTCAAGAAAAAATTCCTTGCCTTCATTGAATGCTTCTGCATGTATAGAAATCCCAATTTTTGGGAGTATAGAGTACCGTAGGAAATCGGATACGTCTCATTTAGATTCATTTTTATATAAGAAGTTTTCATCAGGTTTTTTGCGTCCTTATGTTAGCCCTGCTCAACTTTATGATTCTAATAAAATCACTCTTTTAGATTATACTTGGTTTATGACCCACGAGCATTTACAAGGCGTACAGGTTTTTTCACGCCTCATGGATTCTTTTCCTAATGAACTACAAGTAATTTTAATTGACGCGGGCTCTGAAAAAAAATACTCGGAAAGTTTTGCTAAACAGGTTCTTGCACAAAATTTATTGGAAGGGAAAGTGTCTTGTTATTTTTTGGGCAAAAATGGAAATACTACCCAAAAATCTACCCTAATGTGGGCAATTACTAGTTTCCCTACGTTTTTTCTATTAGACAAACAAGGTGTGGTACAGTATATTCATACCGAAAAATTAGAGGATGAAGAAGTTTTTAATTTCTTCTATGAAAAGATAAAATCATTACGCTGATATTTGTTCCAAGTATTATACATACCTCCATTTTATTAGGTATAAAGTATGTTTTCTCTCTAAAACTGTGTTTTGTTTATCATATAAAACAAGTGTTTAAGATACAGAGAATAAAATCAAACATGATGAGCGTACAAGTTAAACGTTTATAAACCAATCCTATTTACATTCATTCCATTTTTTAGGAGTAGATTTTAAGGCTATTACCTATTCTTCTTCTTTTCCAATTCTACAGCTTCTGCCATCCATTTGGCTAGTGCCTCTCGGTTTTCGGGAATAAGTATGCGCTGTTGGTCTTTTTTGTGCTGTATATTTCCTAGTTCTATATACACCGTAGTGGGGTGTGCATGCACTATAGTATACAGGTTTCTGGTTTTTATTTCACCTTGGTAGCCTCTTCCTTTTTGGTAGGTTTCATACTTGTTTTTAAATGTTTCTAGCATCAAATTGCTTAGGTCTTTGCCTTTGCTGCTTTGGCCGTGGTGGTAAAAAAACACATCTATTTGTTCCTTTTTACTTCTGCTATCTACATGAATTTCAATGCATCGGTGGTGCGTATACTTGTTTTTGTTTTGTTGGTACAATTGGTTTACTGCATCGGTGCGTTGTTGTAGTCTTTTAATTTGGTTTAAAGGAATTTCTTTATTTCCAATCACTTTCTCGTTTCTGTCGTGTTTTAAGTATTTTTCTTCTCGTATTCCATGGCTAAAGTCTTGAACTATCATGTATACTTTGGCACTTTTTTGAACCAATTCTTTAGCTAATCGCAAACTTACATCGTAGGCATATTCATCTTCGCATAGAAAATGTCCATCTAGCGTAATATTGGTTCCAGGGTCGGGCCCGCCATGGCCGCTTATTATATAAAAAACACTTCCTTTTAGGCTGCTATCTAAAATCTGTATATTGTTTGCCTCTTTGCCAAATAAGCGTGTATCTATAAGGTCGCTAATCTTAAGTTCTGATTTGGATTCTTTTGCTTGGGTGTAATTACCAGAAAGGTCGCTTTTTCTTACCCACAATTCTTTACCGGGGCCCATTTTTTGGGTTTTTATTCCTTCTTTTTCCAAGTGTAGGTTCCAGTTTTGTATTCTCAAAGCGTGGTTGTAGTCGGAGATACCTATGGTAGAACGAATGTTGCCCGCCATTTTAGGATATACTTTTATGGGCAACTTGTAGCTCACTCCAAGTACCAATATTTGTTTGTTTTTAATTTGGTTTATTTCCCAAAATGCTTGGATATCTAGCTCGTTATTTAAATGGTATTTTTCAAATATTTTACTAGCATAGTCACCTTTTTGAATAGTGTAATGCAACCAATCCGCACTGTCTTTTTGTATTTTTGCATGCACAAGTGAGCTTGAAAAGCATATCGAAAAAAGAAGGAAAAGAGAGAATTTTTTCATGTATAAACCGCGAAATTTCAAAAATTACACAGAAAAGCGAAATGGAGTTGTTCACTTTATGTGAATAGAAAGCTTATTTTACACGGTTGTCTTTGCTTTCAAGCAAGGCTAACTCGTCGGCAAAGTACCATTCATTCCCCATTTTTAAAAGTAAGATTCTAATTCTGTATGCACTTTTTTTATTTCTATCTAGTTCTAGGTTTATGTAGCAGTATTCTTTTTGGTACAAATCATCTATACCAAATTCATAAAACGCGTGCTTTACTTTGGCTCTGTTTAAAATTACCCCAAGTTTTTTAGAATCTTTTCTAAGTTTTTTATATTGTTTATTAAGTCCAAAGTAAAAGTATTTGTGTTTATAAAAAAGTGTAGTTTCTGTAAATTTAGCTGCAGGGGTAGAGTCTACGTATTCTTTGTAAGCGCTATAAGGAGGGGTTTGGTTAAGAATAATATTGGGGTTGTTTGTTTTAATAGCAAACCAAAAACTATCGGTAAGGGCTTTTATTTGAGGAAATTCTTCTACAATGCTTGAGTCTTCAAAGTTTCTGAGTTTTAAACTGTCAAACTTTTGTATACTGTCTAATTTCTGGGCATTTATAGAAGACCCCAAAAGCAGCAAGGAAATTACAATAAAGTTTTTCAGGTATGTTTGCTTCATTATTCTCAAAGGATTGCAAAGATAATCAATAACAGAAAATAAGAAGGACGTTTATACTTTTATTTCCCAAATAATTGCCCTTGGAGTAGTGAAATAATCTCTACTTTTGCCACTTTATTTAAAAAGAAAGCATAGCATGAGATTTTGGGGGATTAGTACGTCAGATTTTTTTGGTCAATCCAAGCAAGCATTAAAAATAGCCTTACCTATTATTTTTGGTCAGTTGGGTCTGGTATTTATGGGTTTCTTCGACCTGCTAATGGTGGGGAAGGTTGGCACAAACGAAATTGCAGCAGTGGGTGTGGCCAATGCCATGTTTTTTTTGTTTTTTATGTTTGCCATGGGGGTTATGTTCTCTATATCGCCTTTGGTAGCTATTGCCTGTGGAAGCGGGAGGGGTTGGAAAAGTATTTTGGTGCTCAAATCAGCCACTAAAATCGGACTTTTGCTATCTTCGTTTTTGTTTTTGCTTTACAGTTTTTTAACCTATAATTTTGAATGGGTAGGACAAACACCTGAGGTTACCGAATTGTGTAAAGACTATTTGAATATCGTAAATTGGTCGGTATGGCCTTTGCTTATTTTTGCAGTGTACAAACAGTATTTGGATGGACACTCGCGTACAGTTCCTGCCTCTGCCATTACTTTAGTAGGATTGGTTTTAAATATTGTATTGAATTATTTGTTTATTTATGGCTGGGAGTTTATTCCTGCAATGGGACTAAAGGGAGCTGCGTGGGCCACCCTTGTGGTTAGGGCTGCTATGGCTATAGCTTTGGTGTATTATGTGCATAGCGACAAGGATTATAAATCTTTTGCTCAGACCCTGAAAAGTAAATACCAGTTTACCCACAATTATGTAAAAAAAGTATGGAGAATGGGTTATCCTATTGGCTTACAATTCTTTTTTGAAGTAGCTGCTTTTTCTTTTGCGGCCATAATGGCGGGTTGGATTGGTGCCATTCCGCAAGCTTCTCATAATATAGCGCTCAACTTGGCTTCGGTTACCTTTATGGGGGCTACAGGTTTGGCGGCTGCTGGTTCTGTATTGGTAGGAAATGCTTATGGGGCTGCAAATTTCAAACAATTGCTACAGTCCGGTAAGGTTATTATATTTTTGGTTTTGTTGTACATGAGTTTTTGTGCGCTTATGTTTGTTGTATTTAACCAACAGTTGGCCCTAACTTTTTCGCAGGACCCAGAAGTGATAAGGATTACCGTGTCGCTATTAATCCTTGCGGCAATTTTTCAAATACCAGATGGCTTACAAAGTGCAGGTTTGGGACTACTTAGAGGAATGAAAGATGTGAAAATCCCCTCTTTTATCGCTTTCTTTTCCTACTGGATTGCGGGTATTCCTGTTTCCTATGTGCTTGGTATTAAATTAGATTGGGGTGTAAATGGGGTGTGGGTCGGATTTATTGTTGGACTTTCTTTTGCTTCCATACTAATTATTCAAAGATTTTTCAGATTATTGAAGCGTCTTAATACTCCCAATTTATGAGAAACATGTACAGGATTTTTGCTGTGTTTTTTACAGCTTTTTTATTGTTTTTTAGCAAAAATACCCTTGCTCAGATTGTATATGAAAACAAGTCTGTTGGTATTTCCTTTATTCCCTCTTTCCAAGGTAGAATACTTCAAATAAAAGATGCAATTCCCGGTCAAGTGGATTCTTTGGATAGAATAGATAAAATGAGACAAGATATTGGTTTTGGAGTAAATTTCAGATTTAGGACAGGAAGAGATTGGAATGTTTTTACTAGTTTAAGCTACCAAAATATGGGGTTTAAAAGGGTGAAAGAAGATGTAAATTTTGGGGATGTAATACACCCCAATCTAGAAACTGAATTCCCTAATCAGAATAGAATTGTAGATGTAACTACAATTCCGCGACAAATTGTTTACAACAACAATTACCAGTTTATTGATTTGTCTGTTTTGTTTGGTAAAGATTTCCTTTTTCAAGGTCTAAAAAACAAAGAGTTGAATTTTTCTTGGTTTTTTGGAGGCAGTTTGGGCTATATGTTTAAGCATGATTTATTTTTAGAGTACGTTTCTTTTACCCCTTATGGTAGAAAAAATGATGTGGTTACCAATACCGAATTAAATCCCATTCCTTTTAATATTTCTGCTATTGTTGGCGCAAGAATGGAGATAGATATATATCCAAAAATGAAACTTTACCTTCAGCCTAATATTAAGAAACATATTCTTTTTGCTAGTTATGGAATAGAAAGGCACCACTTGTATGGTTTAAACCTAGAGATAGGGCTTAATTATAGTTTGGAAGCCAAAGAGGATAAAACCAAGAAAAAAGGTAAATGAGGGCTCTGATTCAAAGAGTAAAAAGCGCCAAAGTAGAGGTTGCAAACAATACGATAGGGCAAATAAATCAAGGTTTATTGGTTTTTTTGGGAATTGAAGAAACCGATACTAAAGAGGAGATTGAATATTTGGTAAAAAAGATTGCTCAAATGAGAATTTTTTCTGACCGAGAAGGAAAAATGAACCTTTCGGCTATCGACCTTAAGCTAGAGTTTTTAGTAATCAGTCAGTTTACCTTGTTTGCCCAAACCCAAAAAGGAAGTAGGCCTTCCTTTACTAGTGCGGCACCACCTTTGCTTGCAATTCCATTATACCAAGATTTTGTATCTAAACTAGGCGATTTTTCAGGATTGAGAGTGGCTACAGGAGAGTTTGGGGCAGATATGCAAGTATATTTGCAAAACGATGGCCCTGTAACAATATGGTTGGATACCAAAAATAAATAAGATGAAGTTGGATTTTCTTAAAACTTTAATTTTTTAGCTCCCTTTTTTTTCTACCTTTGCACCCCTTAAAAACGTTCCATGCTTACCAGACGAATATTACGAATTAAAGCATATCAAGTTCTTTATGCTAGCCGAGCAAGAAATGAAGTAGAAGCCAAAGCGGTGATTACTGATTTTAACAGAAATATTGAAGAATTTGAACAGATGTATTTTTTCCTGTTAAAATTCCCCTCTTATTTCGATTCTTACCTTGATTCTGAAAAACAAATTGAATTAGAAAAGTATTTCCCTAACAAGGAAAAATTGAGAGAAGCAAGCGTGCTTAACAATACTGCATTTATAGAAGAAGTAGACAAGTCTGAAATTTTGCATAGTAAAACCAGCAAGTCTACTTTCCGTTGGAATAATTTTGGAGAATTGTTCAACAAAGTTTTTAAAAGCATAAAACAAGAGCCCTTCTTTATTGACTACTTGGTTTTTGAAGAAAGAAGCATAAGCCAACAGAAAGAATTTTTAATTCAATTGTTTGGCTACTTATTCGAAAGCAACGAGGATTTTATTCAAGAAATGAAAGGGGTTTATTTGGATTGGGACAACGATGTTTTTGTTCATTATAGGTTACTTAAGAAATCTATAGAAGATACCAGCGCAGAAAAAGGCCTTGTATTGTCGGATATATTTGTAAACCGAGAGGACGATTATTCCTTTGCAAAACAATTGTTGCAAATAACCATGAAAGATAGGGATGTGTATGACCAAATGATGCACGACTATTCCCAGAATTGGGACCCAGAAAGGATTTCCAAAACCGATATAATCTTAATGCAAATGGCTATTACAGAGTTTTTGCATTTTCCTTTGATTCCTCTAAAAGTTACTATTAACGAATATTTGGATATAGCCAAAGAATTTAGCACGCCCAAAAGCCACACTTTTATAAATGGAATACTCGATAAAATAAAGGTTCAGCTGTCTGCCTCTGGCAAAATAGTAAAAGAAGGCAGGGGTTTGAAAGACCATTAATTTTTGTAATATTGCAGACTAATTTTAAAAACTGATATGAAAAAAATATTTTTAGGACTTAGCGTTGTGGCTCTTTTCTTGGGCTCTTGTTCCAGTAATTCTTCTTCGGAAGTATCTACCGACGCAATTAAAGACAATGCAACTCTTGCAAATCCAAATGGTTCGGATGAGGGTATGCCAATCATGACATTTGAAAAAACTGAGCACGACTTTGGTACCATTACAGATGGCGAAATTGTAGAAGTTGCTTTTAGATTTTCAAATACCGGAGATGGTGTATTGCTAATCTCTGATGCGAAAGGAGACTGTGGCTGTACTGTTCCTAGGTACCCTACAGAACCTCTTAACCCTGGAGATGAAGGAGTGATTTTAGTTTCTTTTAATAGCTCTGGTAAAATAGGCGAAAACCAGAAAAAAGTAACCGTAGTAACCAATGGTAGAGAAGCCACTTCTTATCTAAACATTAAGGCAACTGTATTGCCATCTAAATAATCTAACTAAATAATTACAATGTTTCATATTTTATTACAACAAGCAAAGTCAGGAGGAATGGAAACTTGGCTGCCTCTTATTCTTATTATGGTTGTGTTTTATGTTTTTATGATTTTACCACAATCAAGAAAAAATAAAAAGACCAAGAAATTTCTAGAAGAACTTAAAAAAGGCGACAAAGTTGTTACAACTGGTGGCATACATGGAAAAATACATGGTATGTCGGACACAACCATTACCATACAGTGCCATGGCGAAACCCAATTTGAGATAGAAAAAACTGGGATTTCTGCCGAATTAAGTTTGGCAGCTCAAAATAAATAAGTTTTGAATGTATGCTTAAAATAGGCATTACAGGCGGCATAGGCAGCGGAAAATCAACAGTTTCCGCTGCTTTTGTTTTTTTAGGAATCCCCTTTTACTCTTCTGATCAAAGAGCAAAGTGGCTTATGAACAACAAACCAGAATTGAAACAAAAAATTCAACATCTATTCGGGAATCAAGCATATATAGAAGGGGAACTAAACCGAAAAGGGATAGCCCAAAAAGCGTTTACAAACCCTAGTTTACTCAAAGAATTAAATGATGCTGTTCATCCGGCAGTTGAAAAGGATTACGAAGAGTTTTGTTCACAACACAAACATGCGCCTTATACACTTAAAGAAGCAGCTATACTTTTCGAAAGTGGTTCCTACAAAGGATTAGATAAAATAATACTGGTGGTTTCGCCACTAGAATTAAGAATACAAAGAGTGATGGAAAGGGATAGTTTGAGCAGGGAAGAAGTGCTTAAGCGAATCGAAAATCAACTCTCAGACGAAGAGAAAATATCCAAATCGGATTATGTTATTCAAAACGATGGAGAGCATTCCATCTTGTTGCAGGTTTTGCACATCCACAAGAAATTGTTAGGGATACATTCTTTATAATATAAGCTATATACTGTAGCTTAAATTCCTGTTAAGCCTAAGAAATACAAGGAGATAAAATTAATTAAACAAACACAGCATAATTTTAACGATAATTTGCACAATTTAATTATTTTCGCTGCTTCACTTCAAAAAACAGAAAAATGATGCGTGGATTTAAATTTTACAATAATTTATTAGGTTGGATTATTGGTTTAGTAGCTTTCGTAGTATACGAATTAACCCTAGAAACATCGGTAAGTTTATGGGATTGCGGGGAGTTTATTGCTGCTTCTTACAAACTTATGGTGGTTCACCCTCCTGGTGCGCCATTTTTCCTAATGTTGGGTAGGTTGTTTTCTATGCTTGCTCCCGGAACCGAACAAGTAGCCTTTATGGTAAATACGATGAGTGCTTTGGCTAGTGCTATGGCTGTAATGTTTACCTTTTGGATAATTACCCACTATGCAGGCAAATTACTAAAAAAAGGTTCGGAAAGTTTAACATCGGATCAAACTATTCTAACCTTTGGTGCTGGAATAGTTGGTGCATTGTCTCTTACTTTTATGGATTCTTTTTGGTTTTCTGCGGTGGAAGCCGAGGTTTACGCACTTTCTTCATTTTTTACTATGCTTACCTTCTGGGCTGCACTAAGATGGGAGAGGAGCAACAGCCCTTACGCAGATAGATGGCTTGTATTAATAGCACTTTTAATAGGTATTTCTATCGGTACTCACTTGTTAAGCTTACTTGTAATTCCTGCTGTTGCGTTCATTTACTATTTCAAAAAGTATGAAAAACCAACTTTGCTTGGTGGATTTATAGCTTTCCTTTCTGGCTTCGTAATTTTAACTTTTGTACAAAATTTCTTAATACCAGGGGTTCCAAAACTGATGTCGGTATTTGATCTGTTTTTTGTAAATACATTAAGTTTTGGTTTTGGTGTAGGTAGCATGGTGGCTATCATACTTATAATTGCCACTGTTATAGCTGGTATTGTTTACTCTAAAATTAAAAACAAAAAGAATTTAAATCTTGCATTTGTCTCTTTGGCTTATATACTTTTGGGTTATTCTTCATACACAATGGTGGTTATTCGCTCTTCTGCCAATCCGCCTATCGACATGAACAATCCTGCAGATCCTTTTAATTTACTAAGCTATATAAACCGTGAACAATATGGAGACAGACCACTGCTGTATGGACCGTATTTTAACGCAGGCAGACCAATTAATGCAAAAGACAAAGGTACTATTTACACTAAAGGAGAAGACAAATACATTGCAGTAGGTAAAAAACAAGATTATGAATACGACCCTACTATGCAAACATTTTTACCTAGAATGGGAGACATGCAAAAAGATGGTAGTCCATCTGGATACAGATATTGGTCGGGGATGCAAGAAATTCAGAATAGAATGGAAATGCTAGAAAATCAAATCCGCCAAGCCCAGCAACAAGGTCAAGACCCTACTTCTTTACAACAACAATACGAAGCACTCGACAAACAAAAACCAACCTTTGCCCAAAATCTTCAATTTGCATTGAATTACCAAATGGGTTATATGTATTGGAGATACTTTTTATGGAATTTTGCCGGTAGGCAAAACGATATTCAAGGCCATTCTCACAACAAAGAGTTTGAAGGAAATTGGTTAAGTGGAATAGGGTTTATAGACAATGTTAGGTTAGGGCCACAAAACGATTTGCCAGACGATTATGCAAACAACAAGGCTCGAAATAAATATTATATGCTACCTTTATTGTTAGGGGTATTGGGTATGGTTTTTCAAGCTAAAAAAAGAAAAAATGATTTTATAGTTAACCTCGTTTTTTTCCTTTATACCGGTTTATTAATCATAGTTTTCTTAAATCAACCTCCTTTTGAACCTCGTGAAAGGGACTATGCTGTAGTAGGTTCTTTTCAGGTATTTACTATATGGATAGGGCTTGGGGTGATATTTATAGCAGATTGGCTTAAGAAATTTACGAAACCTAGCATTGCCGCTGTTTCTGCTACTGCAGCCTCCTTACTTGCTGTACCTGTTCTTATGGCTTCTCAAGGCTGGGACGACCACGATAGATCTGGTAGAAGATTGGGTATAGATTTCGCCATAAATTACTTGGAAAGCTGTGCGCCAAATGCTATTTTATTTACCAATGGAGACAACGATACTTATCCTGTTTGGTATGCTCAAAATGTAGAGGGAATTAGAACAGACGTAAGGGTTATAAACATGAGTTTATTGCCTACCGATTGGTATTCTTCTATATTGTTAGATAAAGTATACGAATCAGAGCCCCTTCCTCTTACCCTAACTAAAGAAGATTTGAGAGCAGGGAACAACGAAGTGGTGTACTACAACAGAACAGACTTGCCTCAGGATGTTTATTTACCCTATAGCTTTGTTCAAGACTACATGCTTAGCCCTGAAAAAAGAGTGATGGACAGAGAAGGTAACATGGTGAATTTTATGCCTGCGCGTAAGTTTAGAATCACTGTAGATAAAAATTCTGTAATAAAAAACAACGTAGTTCCTATGAAAGATACTTCTAAAATAGTAAATTACTTTAACATAGACTACGACAGAGGCTATATGCACAAAGGCGACTTGGTATTCTTTAATCTACTTGCTACCAATGCAGAAAGAGGCTGGGAAAGACCAATTTATTTTACTACAACCAGTGGTAGAAGCGGTTTCTATGGCCTTGAAAAATACATGCAATTAGAAGGCCTAACTTATAGGCTTGTTCCAATAGAGTCTGCCACAGAAGGGGGAGTACCTTCCAGAATACCAGAAGATATTTTGTATGACAATCTAATGAACAAATTTAGATGGTCTAACATGGCAGAAAAAGAAAACTTCTACTTGGATGATAAAGCAGTATTGGTGCCTCAAAATCTTCAAACTGTATTTGTTCAATTTGCAAATGAATTGCTAAATAGAAATTCAAAACTACAAGCCGAACTAGACCAAATTAATTCAGGCAGAGGAGATATGCCAAACATACCAGAAGGTAGAAAAGAGTATATTGAATCTCAGCTAAAATTGAACAAAGAAAGGTCGACAGCCTTGTTGGATAAGATTTTTAAAGTTGTACCAGAAAAAGTACAACCTATGCGCAACCAACCCAAATACTATGCCGCTATAACCTATCATGAGTTAGGTGAAAAAGAAAAGGCTGCCAAACATTTCTTGGAAATGTATGAAAGAAATGTAAAAACAGCCAAGTATTTCGCGCAATTTGAAGGTAGAAAGGAAATGACCAATTTCGCACTTTACAATCTTAGAGAAGCGATTAACTTTATGAAATTAGCAAAAGACCGTAGCGATGAATTTGGGTACAAGGAGGTATCAGCTAAAATAAATACCGAACTTCCAAAATACCTAGAACTTGGCAATCGCCTTGGGATTATGTAAGAAATAATATTTTAACAATAAATGAAAAGGGATTGTCAATAACAGACAATCCCTTTTTTGTTGTAAAGGAAGATGAATTATGGCTTTTTCGCCGTGGTTGGTGTTTTTCACCAACCACTCTAATGAATCAAGGCTGAGCTACAGGAGAAATGTAGGAATAAAGCTTAAGGAAAACCTCATCTGTTATCGCGTTTAAATGCTATCCTTTTTCGCCGTGGTTGGTGTTTGCCACCAACCACTCTAATGAATTAAGGCTGAGCTACAGGAGAAATGTAGGAATAAAGCTTAAGGAAAACCTCATACTGTTATCGCGTTTAAATGCTATATTTGCAACAATGAAATTGACTTGTTGGGGAGCTGCTGGTACTGTTACGGGTAGTATGCATCTCTTAGAATTGCCAAATGGCAAAAATATATTGATAGATTGTGGTTTGAACTATGAAAACAAAAATGAACTGGTAGAAAACAACCTTCATTTCCCTTTTCCTCCTAAAAAAATTCATGCAGTTATATTAACCCATGCCCATGTAGACCATTGTGGTAATTTGCCTAATCTAGTTCGTCAAGGTTTTGAAGGGCCAATCTTTTGTACTGCTGCAACCAAGGAGTTGACCTATCATTTGTTAGAAGATTCACTGAGTATTCAGATAATGGATTCGCAGAAAAAACAAATGACTAGAAAAGGTAAAAAAGTAGTAAAAAAACCTAGCAAACCTCTTTTATACCAATACAAACATCTGCATCAAACCATGGCATTGGTTAGAGAAGTAGAGTTTCACATACCTGTTTCTTTATTTTCAGATACACAATTTACTTTTTACCATGCAGGACATATACTCGGAGCAGCTTCTGTTTTTATGGAAACAGTGGAAGGGAATACCAAGAAAACAATAGGCTTTACAGGAGACTTGGGTAATTATAAATCCAAACTTGTAAGAGACCCAGAACCTATGCCTTCTCCTGATTTTTTGGTAAGCGAATCTACTTATGGCGGAAGATACCATTCTGCAGACAACGACCCCAAAGATGTGCTCTTGCATCATATACAAAAAACTTGTGTGGGGTTAAGTGGTAAATTAATTATACCTGCTTTTAGTGTGGGAAGAACACAAGCTATTATTTTTACCTTGCACCAACTGTATGCCGAAGGCAAATTGCCACCTATAAAAATTTATTCCGATAGTCCTTTGGCTATTAAAACTACTGGATTGTACTCTCAATATATCAATCTACTAGACCAAGAAACACAAGATTTTTACAAGCAATATGGTGAGATTTTCAATTTTCCTAATTTACACTCCTTAGCAAACAAAGCCCATAGTGAATACATAAGCACAGATTATGAACCCTGCGTAATTATATCTGCTGCCGGCATGGTAGAAGGAGGGAGAATACAAGAACACGTAAAAAACAACATTTCCAATGCTTTTTCCACTATTCTTATTGCTGGTTTTTGTGCAGAAGGAACCTTCGGGCACCAACTTTTACAAGGCCGCCAAACAGTGTTTATAAACCACAAGGAAAGAAGGGTTATGGCTTCTATTCAGAAAACCGATGCTTTTTCGGCACATCCCGATCACTTGGGACTATTAAATTATCTAAAACTTACCTGTGGGTCCATAACCAAAAAAATATTCTTGGTTCATGCCGACCCTTTCTCCTCTGCTGCACTTAAGCAAGGAATTGATTTTGCTCCAGTTGAAATTGCATCCAAAGGATTTACCTATGAATTATAATTTTTTCAATACAACTTTTTTGTTTAATCTTGTGTCTATTAGATTAAACAAAATTATGATGAAAAAATTACTCTATTTATGCTTACTACTAGCAATTTCTAGCACAAGCTTATTTGCCCAAAACTATTATCGTTTCGAATTGGACTCTACCAACTACAACAGGTTGAATAGGGCCACTGTGGTAGATAGTTTTTTGGCCGATGAATTACAAGATATTCAAATTGATTTAGGTTTTAACTTTAATTATTATGGACAATCTTTTTCAAAAATTATAAATTACGATGCCTTTTTCTATTTTAATCCTTCAACCTTTGAGGTTCTAATGCCTTTTTACACCTACTATCAAAAGAAAAGTCGTGTTTCATTTTCTGGTTTAAGGTACCAAACAGATCAAACACCAAATGGTAAAATTTTTAAAGCTGAAATTGCCAATGTAGATGTTTTGGGTGTTCCCCCTTTAAACGACACAGATTCCATAAGTTTTCAAATGTGGTTGTATGAAAATGGAACGATAGAAGTACATTTTGGTCCTAGTGTTGTTTCGGCCGGTGCCAATGGATTTCTTCCAGTTTGTTTTTTCAATAATTTTGACGAATCTAAAAATGTAACGATTTATGAGGACCCAAACAACCCAAGTGTTGGCTTCGATTTGCCCGATTCTTTAACTCCTATAGTTGGAGGATTGCCCAGAAATGGCATGGTATATAGACTCATACCAAACTCCATAAATTCTGTAGACAACAGCATATTGCATTCTCAAGTAAAATTGTATCCAAATCCTAGTTCTGGAATCGTATATGTAGATTCTGAAATAAGTCTTGAAGAGATAAAGATATTTACTACCACGGGCAAAGAGGTTCTTTCTTCTTTGAACACAAATAAACTAGACATTAGCGAACTACCACCGGGAATGTATTTCGTAGAACTAAGTACCCCTGAAGGAGAAAAACTAATTAAAAAAGTTCAGAAACTATAGGACCCAAAACGATTGAAGATATATCTAATGCCAAGTCCTTAGAGTTGGTTCCTAAGAACTTAATGGACTTGCACGAAAAATATAGTTTTTGAGTATACTTTCCTATATTCAATGTTTAAATGTATTAACAACAAACGATAGTCAAAAAATGAAAAAATCAAGTATCTTATCTGAATTAAAGCAAAGAATTAAAATGAATTGGAAGAGAATATGTGTCCTAATGTTATTCTTTGCAAATATAAGTTACGCACAAGTCCCAGAATTGTTTGAAGAGAAAGTATTGATTAATAATATGGCAGCTCCTTGGGGCTTTACGTTTATTAATAGCGACGAAGTATTGTTTACAGAAAAACAAGGGAAAGTGTTTCATTTTACTATTTCTACCGAGACACTGAAAGAGATAAGTGGGGTACCCTCTGTTTCACAAAATGGACAAGGGGGATTATTGGATATCGCCTTACATCCAGATTTCAGTAACAACAATTTTGTTTATCTTACCTATGCTGTTGCGGCATCAGGAGGGCAAACAACCGCTTTAGGCAGGGGAACGCTTGTTGGCAATGAATTACAAAATTTCACAGAATTGTTTAGAGCCTTACCGATACGTAATTCTGGTCAGCATTTTGGCAGTCGTATCGTTTTTGATAACAATAATTTTCTTTATATGTCGGTGGGAGATCGTGGAGTGCAAGACAGTGCGCAAAGCATAAGCAACCATTTTGGTAAAGTATTGCGATTCAATGATGATGGAACGGTACCCGCGAGTAATCCATTAGTTGGAGTTGCCAATGCAAAACCTGAAATTTATACATGGGGAAATCGAAATATCCAAGGCATGGCAATGAATCCTGCTACAGGAGAAATATACGCACATGAACATGGCCCTAGAGGTGGCGACGAACTCAATTTGATTAAAGCAAACACGAATTATGGTTGGCCTGCTGTAACTTTTGGAATCAACTACAATGGAACACCTATTACTCCTGATACCACACTACCTGGAATGGAACTTCCACTAACTTATTGGGTTCCCTCTATTGCTCCAAGTGGAATGACTTTTATAAGAAATGGCCAAGCAAATAATGAAGCAGATATATTAATTGGCGCATTGGCTGGCACGCATATCCATTGGCTTAAACTTAAAGACAACAAAAGAATATCTTCTACAAGAAGCATGAATGGGTATGCGCGTTTTCGTGATGTAAGACAAGCGCCTGATGGTAAGATCTATGCAATGACCGAATCTCCAAATCGATTTGTGCTTTTGCGTTCAAGTGTACCTCTTTCGAATTCGATAGATCATGCAAGTATTAAATTGGAAGAAAAAAATATACTTTATCCAAACCCTAGTAATGGAGAAAGCACATTGTCATTTTATGTTTCAAATAACAAATTAGTTTCAGTGCGCATTTTTAGCTCAAATGGTATTTTAATAAAAACATATTCTTCAGAACTTTATTCTGAAGGGAGACACGCACTGTCAATTGAATCGGAGAACTTTCCTCCGGGTATTTATCATGTAGAAATAATCAAAGGAGGCTTTAGTTCTTTTTTGAAATTTATAAAAATATAGAAATTGATTTTACCTTCCGTTGTTTAAAACTACTAAAGTTAAATTGCTGTTTAAAAAACAAAATTGCCGACAAAAACAAATGAATGAACAAGCCAATATCATAAAAGAATTGTGCGGTGAAACATTGAAAGTAAATACTAAAACCTAACGTAAACAAACAGCACTTATCTTTAAAAGAGTTTAAAAAATGAAAATAGTATTTTACTTCACAACCCTATTGCTTTTCTATATTGGAATATCCTCTACCAGCGCTCAAGCGCTTATTGTTTTGGAGTCAGGAGTTGTTTTTACAGGGTATAACAATGTTAGTATTCCGGGCGATAAGGGGACTCTGTTTTCATTTAAAGACGACCTAATTCCTAGGACTGAACCTTTTTATAGAATTAGGTTGAATTATACACTTAAATCTCGTCATTTATTTTCATTATTATATGCGCCACTCGAAACCAAGTCAGAAGGGAGTGTAGCAAATGATATTTTTTTTCAAGGCAAAATCTTTCCAGCCAACTCCCCAATACTAGGTACATATAAATTCAACTCGTATAGATTTACGTATAGGTACGATATTGTAAAAAAAGAAAAGATTGAGTTTGGGTTAGGGTTTACAGCAAAGATCAGAGATGCGTCGATTGCGCTCTCTTCAGGCCAGTTAGAAGCTACGAAAACAAATGTGGGATTTGTACCAATTATTAATTTTAGACTTAAATGGAATGTGAATGATAGATTTGGTTTGCTATTAGATGGCGATGCACTTGCCGCACCTCAGGGAAGGGCAGAGGATGTTTTGATTGCTGCAACCTATAAGCTGTCAGAGAATATTGATATCCGTGCAGGATACCGCATTCTGGAAGGAGGAGCAGATAATAATCAAGTCTATAATTTCACCTTATTCCATTACGCTACCCTTGGGTTTTCTTACACTTTTTTGAATCAATAAAATCAAATTAGATTTTTTCAATCTGATAGACATCCAGCTATCGCTCGCATCTTGCGAGTGATCTATCATACCGCCTCTGGCGAACTAATAAATTCTAAAAGTTTAACATACCCTCTATCAAAAACGCTTCAAGAGTTCAAAACTCTTGAAGCGATAATAAACCCATAGGCAAAGAAATTTCACACTCTCAAGATGCGAGCGAGAGCAGTTTCAAATTACTGTTTTCGGCTTCGCTCAGACACCGGACGCTTAAGGTCTAGTTTGAATCATATTTTTATTCCCTGTCCGTTCTTAAAATTAGAACTTGTTCTATTTTTTTTCGATTTTCCACTCTCTATATTTGCAAGAATGAAACTGGATTTAAAGCTAATTGGAGAAAATATTCGTATTGCACGAGTGGTTCGTTGTTATTCACAAGATGGTCTTGCAAATAAATTAGGAAAGAGCCAAAACTGGCTACAACGCGTAGAAAAAGGCGAAGTGGATTTAAGTATAAATATTATAGAAAGTATTGCACAAGAGCTAGACATGCCTTCTAGCCAATTATTATATACTTTAGCAGGGAAAATATTAGATAATTGCACTATAGGTAAAAATGCTCAGAGTTTTAATCAATGTATTTTTAATAGTGAAGAGTTAATTGAGAGACTTACCAATGCAATAATTACACTGGAGAAAAAGCTTTAAGTGCCAAAAATATATAAAATACAATAGCCCAGCTATAAATTAAAACAACCCAGCTATAAATTAGATTTGTAATTATAAAATTTGCTATTGATGTTTGTTAAAGAAATAAAATAAAAATATTTATGAAAAAATTAACTTTAACACTATTGTCTTTACTGGTAGTTGGGGCAATCTATTTTACATCATGTAAAAAAACAAATGAGAAACTTTATAATCCCCAGAATGAAACAGTTTCAAACTCCATTAATAATATTAATTATTCTAGTTTAGCTAATTTTAATTTCCCAATAGGAACAACATTAATTGAAACAAATAATAAAATTAACTTCCAAGTGCCAAGCGGTTATTCAATTGTTGGCTCATTGGCTAATGGGGGATTCACTCCTGAAACGAACACTGGTTCTGTTACATGTAATTGCACTAGTAATACAGGAGGTTGTAGTCCGGCGCTAGCCAATGGCACTTATGCATGTGTTATGACCAGTTGTAGTTCCTGTAAAAAATCAGAAAGTGTTAGCGAATCTTTAAATGGTACGATATCTACTACAGTTGAAGATCTCGTTATATTCAATGACGATAAAATGGCATTTTTCTCAACACCATCAGAATTAAACGGCCGAATTATGTTACCTGCAAGATTCCATAATCATCCTAATGTAATACAAAAACTAATTGAACTTGAAACAAATCTTATGCCTTCTTCAAATCCCAATAACAAAAAATTAGTTTTTATTGATATTTTCGACTATGTTTTAGCAATAGAAGTACCCAGCGATATAGACAATTCCTCTCCGTGGATGTCTATAATTGGTTCGGGATCAACAACAAAATGCAAATGTAATGCTGGTGGCACTCAAACATGCCCACTCCAATCAAAACTAATAGCTAAATGGTGTGATGCCAGCAATTGTTCGTCTTGTACTTTATCAGGAAAGGTTAATAATCCATTGTCAGGGGAATCGAAAGACTTTTCTATTATTAATAACAGAATAGTTATAAATTGATTCTTCTATTAAATTATCGATGATTTAGAACTGTTTTTCCTGCCATTGCGGGTGATACCTCTATCACCCGCTCTCACTCGCATCTTGCCATAAGTGTACGGAAGTCCTTTTAAGATTACTTTTCTTACTAAAATCACAAAGTATACACTTGGCATTTATATATGGTTTTGTTTTTATTCTTCACGAAATATAACTAGCTTTTAGCAAAACTTTATCTTTCGTACACTTATGGCATCTTGCGAGTGAACTAGTAAACCGCCTCTGACGTATAAGAAAATGTTATATTTTGTATCCCTCCTAAAGTTTCTTAGGGATTGACGTATCACCATCCACTGGCCGCTACCCCTGTAAGAGATGGCTATATTTCAGAAGCTGAACATTATAAATATAGCAGTGCAAATATAGCGAGCCCACTAAAAATAGTACAAATATGAAGATAAGTAATATAGATGCCATAGGCAAAGAAATTTCACACTCTCAAGATGCGAGCGAGAGCAGCTTCAAATTACTGTTTTCGGCTTCGCTCAGACACCGGACGCTTAAGGTCTAGTTTGAATCGCATTTTCATTCCCTGTCCGTTCTTAAAATTAGAACTTGTTCTATTTATTTTCGATTTTCCACTCTCTATATTTGCAACAATGAAACTGGATTTAAAGCTAATTGGAGAAAATATACGTGTAGCACGTGCAGTTCGGAGCTATTCGCAAGATGGTCTTGCAAATAAATTAGGAAAGAGCCAAAACTGGCTACAACGCGTAGAAAAAGGCGAAGTGGATTTAAGTATAAATATTATAGAAAGTATTGCACAAGAGCTAGACATGCCTTCTAGCTAATTTTTGTATACACTAGCAGGCAGAATAATACATGGCTATTAAATCCTATAGAGCACTACTGGTTATTTTAATACTTCCAAGTTTGGGGAATGCACAAACTTGGAAGTATTTTGCAGAGCTACATTATTCTACAATGATGCAATTTAACTATATACAGTCGGGTGCTACACTTTCTCGAGAGCAAATAAAGGAGTATTATTACGAAAGATTGGCCTCTTATCCCTCTTATCCTATCAAAGTTGGTGTGGAATATAAAAGGCACCATATTTCTGTTTTTAGGCAGAGCGATAATCCTGTAATTAAAGGAGTTTTTCATCACAAAGGGGATGGGTATCATGACAAATCAGAATATACGAAAGGTGGTGGTTTGACATTTTTATCTACCAGGTTTAGTACAGGACTTAAATATGGTTATATATATTATAAAGCAAGAAATATTCAAGTTATGAGTACCGTATCATTAAACTATTTTCGAAAAAGTGATATTAGATTTATACCCAACTCTAATGATTGGAGAAGCGTAGGAAGAAATAACGACCAAACTTTCTTTAAATTTTGGGATAGCGTAGAAAATTATTATAGTGGCTTCAGGCCTGTATTAGGTATTGAAGGACAATATAATTTTTCTAGAAAAAAGGCCATAGGAATTAATCTTCAATTCCATTTTCCTACATCCCAAAAACTTATAGAAAGAGATATTTTCGTAATGGACAGAGAAACAGGAGAATTACATAACTTTAAACATCAAAATTTTGGAAGGAGTTTAGAAGTATCTGTTTTTTTTAAGTACTATTTTGCAGAAACCTCATTCAAAAATATAAGAGACCCCTTGGGTAGCAAACAAAAGTTATAACATGCAAAAATATTTGTTTGTGATTTTGAATCGCATTTCCCATCGCTCTCGCTCGCATCTTGCGAGCGATATAGCATTGGCTATGTTTTTAAAGCTGAACATTATAAATATAGCAGTGCAAATATAGCGAGCCCACTAAAAATAGTACAAATATGAAGATAAGTAATATAGATGCCAGAAGCAAAGAAATTTCACACTCTAAAGATGCGAGCGAGAGCGTGAGTCTATTCATGCTAAACAGAGCAAAAATACTTTGGCTCTGTTTAGCATTTTTCATGCCTTTTTTTTCCTATTCGGAAGATACTTCAATACAAAATTTTAGTCACTTCGCTTTAAAAAAAGGGACATGCTATTCAGGCTTTGGATTTTTGCCTCAAAATACTTCTATTCATATTGATGTAAATGAAACCCATTTTGGTATTAATAACTCTGCATCAATTAATGTTGAATACTTTTTAGCAAATCGATTATCCGTTTTGGGATATGCAGCTTTAACTCACTATTATAGTACTTCAAAAATTGATACTACCTTTTCACAAACGGAAAGAAGAAAATTATCTTCTTTTAATCCTCTTTTGGGTATAGGCGTAGCTTATTATCCCAAGTTTTTTCAAATAAACCCCAAACACTCTTCTATCCTCTATAATATAGGAGTATTTGGTGTATTTAATCGTTCCTATGTAAAAGGTGGATTTATAAATTCTACCAATAAAATAGATATTTCTGATGCAAGTGTAAATGCAGGTTTTATTGTACAATTTTATCCTAAAAATAGATTCCATCTTCCCACTAGTAGGTTTTCTGGACAATTGATATACAGCATCCCTACATATTATATCAATAGACTTGAGAGCGGTTTCGACATTAATAAGCCACCTTATAATCCTAGGTTTGCGAATAGTAATTTTTTAACTTTCGGCATAAAATACCAATTAAGCCCTCTTGCAAAACAAGTCAACAAGGAAATTCCTGAAAAGTTTCGTATATCTACTTTTGACCAGCTGTATAAAGAAAAAAGCATTCATGCAGGCCTGGGTTTTAATCGGAGGCCTGTGTATTATGAAAATAATACGTCAAGTACTACTATTAACTATATGGTTATTAATACAGATTTGGAATATTTTATTAAACGTCGTTTGTCAGTAAATCTAGGTTATATTGGCCTACGATCCTCTAATCCAACAGATGTTTTTGATATACAATCATCAGATAGGCTAAGTGCATTTATTTCTGTTTATCCAAAGTTTATGCGTGGCTTAAATAGATTTTCATTTTCCACTTCACTTGGATTATCTTATTTTAACGGTAAAGTTGAATTACTTTCTGAACCCAACGACTTAGAATATAATTTTGCTTTTAAGACTATGCAGGTTTTTGGTGCTTACACATTTATATACAAACCATTGAGATTGTTTAAAAAAGTCAACCATAATTTTTCATTGCAATTGAGATCGATGGGTTCAGTATATACTTTTCAGAATTTAACGAAATTTAGAGAAGGAGATGAGAAGTTTGAACCATTTGGCTCTGGTATTGCCAGAGGCCTTCTAATAAGAGCAGTATATAAACTAAATTAAAATTATTTGATAAATACTATTTTTACAAAATGAAAATACTTTACCACTTTAAACGCCATGTTTTCCTCTTATGGCTTTTAATTACTGCTAACTTTATTCATGCCCAACACAAAGTAGCAGATGTAATAAATGCATATAAACAAATAAAACAGCTAGATTTTTCTATTAAAGACTCCTCTTGGAGCGATGAAGACAAAAAGATAGTTGTTTTTAAAGAATTTTTTGAAGTAAGAAAGGTATCAGATAAAACCAATAAATTCTTATACAATGCAGATGTTTTAATGATCGATGATAGGTTCAACCTTGTCAAATCAAATGCGATAGATACTTTTTGGAGCTATTCCTTTAACTTGTTTTTTGATACCTTTACAAAAATAGAACCATGGGACAAGGAATTTTATCTTTATAGACCACCTACAAACTTCTGGAGCCTAATTTACCATACCCCTTTTGAAGAAGGCACCCTTTTCTCAAAAAAACAAGAGGATAAAAACCTGATTTCTTTAAATGATTCTACCTATGCTTTTGATTTGAGACTGCTTGTAGATAGAAACAGGGTCAGGCTGTTTATAGACAAGAAAACACTGTTGATAAGGGAAATTACTTCTATAAGCAAAAAGCCTTCAAAGTATTTCAACATACAGTTTGAATACTTTAATGTAAATGGGGAAAATAAAAAGGAATGCCCTGTATTTCCTATAGATACCACAAATTTATTCTTGAAAGAGGCTGCTATCCAATTGCATAAGAGACAAAAAGCAAGAAATCATAAGCGAGATTCCTTACAACAAAACTTTGACCCAAAGAAAGAATTCCAAGCCCTTACCCTACTAGATTTTTGGTTTATAGGTTGCAACCCTTGTTTCCAGAGTTTTAAAGTAATGCAAAAACTTAGAAATGATTTTACCGAAGACCAATTAAAAGTAGAGTTGTATTCTTTTGATAAGCAAGAGGATATTGATGAATACAAAACCAAATTTAAACTAGACCTCAATATGCTATACGACAGTCAGGAGTATGTCGGTAAATTTGATGTAAAAGCTTTTCCTACTAAAATCTTAATTAACGCCCGTGGGGAGGTACTTTACCGCAGCTCTGGCAACAAACCTGACGATTACGAAACCTTGAAAAAATTGATAGAGGAAGAATTGGCAAAAAAGTAGCTAGGGGAGAGGAGTAAATTATTTTTTTAACTTTGTAATTTAAAATGAAATACATCACCTATATATTCTTGTTCATTGTACTTATTGGTTTGGGCGCAAAAAGTCCCAAACCAATAAGGTATTTAGATGTATATAAGCAGTATATGGAAATGGACACACTTTTTTTAAAAGTAATTTCAAAAACCACAGATATGTTTAATCAAGAACCCAAATGGAGTTCTTATTATGTAAAGCAATACAGGGAGGAAAATGCCAAAAAATTTGACATGCAACATATAGGGATGTTGTATTACTATAAAAACTATACCGTTACAGAAAAAACAGGGCCCAAGGACTCCTTTTCTAAGGTATACATGCATTGGAATGATAGTACAGATAATTGGCCAAACTATCTTGGCAAATGGGATAAATGCAGCCGTGTAGTAGGTTCTACGAATTTGTATGGTTACCAAAATCCGTTTTCTTCATGTTTTTATTATCCTTATGTTTTAGTACAAAAACTAAAAGGGAGTGGAGAAAACTATAGTTTGACCAATAAAAGTAAATCCCATGTATATTGGATCAATAAAAAGACGCTTTTGATAGATAGCGTTCAGTTTTATACGAGGCAATTGGAGGGAGATACAATTTATACTACCTACATTTACGACTACTATTACAGTGTAAGTAAGTCTAAAGGGAGAGTAGATTACAAAAAAGTAGAAGCAGAGATTCTGCCTTTTGAGTTTAATAGCCTAAGAGATAGCATGAGGGCAATTCCAAGAACAAAGCGAGTAGAAATAGATACTCTCTCTATAAAAAAAGAAACCCGCTCGGAGTCTACACTTTTGTTGTACGATTTTTGGTTTATTGGCTGTAGACCATGCCTCATAGGGATGCCCTTTGTTCAATCGCTTCGCGATTCTTTTTCCAATAGCCAATTAGAAATCGTAGCATACAATCCCTATGACGAGCCTATAGCTATACAAAACTTTAAAAAGTTCAAAAACTATACTTTTCAAATGGAGAAAGATAGTGCCTACCGTAAAACTCAAGCATATAAAATAGGGGGCATTCCCCACAAAAATTCTTTTTGACTCAGAAGGTAATGAACTGCTAAGGCAAATAGGCAATACTAAGGAAGGTGACGAGGAACTTAATAAATTCATAAAAGCATATTTACAAAAAGAGTAGATTTGCTTCTTTCTTTATTTTTACAAAATGAAAACTCTTAAGCACTTTATAAGGAACTTTCATCTATTCGGAATTTTTAAGACTAAACTCTGTCTTTTTATTGCCTTATTTTTCTTTTACAGTCTTGCGAGCTATTCTAACAATAACCTAATTATTAGTCATATCTCAAAAATAAAAGAAGAAAACATTAATGTAAAAATTACACAAATTGTCTATAATCCATACGCTAAGAAAATGGATACAACGACTCATTTTGTAAATATTCATAACTCCAATTTAGATAGTTTTAGTTATAAAAATCTTACAGTATCCGTTTTAAACAACAACAGATTATCATATATAAAATCGAGTGATAAGCACCTGATTAGATATAACCAAACTAAATATACATTTGACACAACGTTTTACACTCCTACTTTAAATCAGGAAGATTTAAGAATGAATTTCGAACAGTATGTTTTTATGTTATTTAAGATTGGTCCTTTTGCAAAAGAAATTCTAAACAAAAAACTAAACTATCGCTTGAATAAAAAATCACAAGTTTATGAAACAGACTTTAAATTATTTGGTGAGAAATGCAGGTTAAGTCTAGATAGAAAAAATTCTAATATTGGAATGATAGAAGTTAAAAAACTTAATTACAAAGCAATATACGAATTTGACAATATCCAAGAAATCGACTCTTTGTTACCTTATTCCTCAAACAATACATTTTGGATTAATAAAATTGCCAAAGTCAAGCAAGACAACTTAAACCAATCAGCATATAAAGATTCTATTTTAAATAATTATTCACCTTCTGCCTATACAACGGATTATACTTTATTTTGTTTTTGGACAGAAACATGCGAAAAGAAAGAAGATTTAATAATACATTTAGCCAAAGAGAAGAATAAATTAAAAAAGCTAGGCATAGGGCTTAGAATGATAACATACAATAGTATCGAAAGAAATGAAGTTTTAAGTAAACAATATAAGAGAAAACTAGTTTTTGAACAAGACACAAGCTATCTGCATCAATACTATAAAATAAGTCAAAACCCAACCTTTCTTTTAATCAATTCCCGTGGCGAGGTACTTTACCGCAGCTCTGGCAACAAACTAGACGATTACGAAACCTTGAAAAAATTGATAGAGGAAGAGTTGGCAAAAAAGTAGCCTCCAATTTGGGTCTTCGGCTTCGCTCAGACACCGGACACTACACTATCCTAATAGTTTCAAAAGGAACTACAGCCAATGCGTTTTCAAAACGCAAATCATTCTAGATTTTTGGAATAAAAATTTACTATTTTTACAAAATGAAAATACTTTACCACTTTAAACGCCGTGTTTTCCTCTTATGGCTTTTTATCTCTGCTAACTTTATTCATGCCCAACACAAAGTAGCAGATGTAATAAATGCCTATAAACAAATAAAACAGTTAGGTTTTTCTATCAAAGACTCTTCTTGGAGTTCAAATCATCAGAGAATTGTTGTTTTTAAACATTTCTTTGAGGTAAGCAAGGTATTAGAGAAACAGAATAAACTCCTTTATAGTTCTAATGTTATATCTATTGACGAGACTTTGAATCTATTAATAAAATCCAATGCAAATGAATCTTTTTGGAGCTATTCTTACAATTTGTTTTTTGATAGCTTTACAAAATTTGAAGGTTGGAAAAAGAAAAGGTATTTGTATAATCCTCCTACAAACTTTGTAACTCTCATATATTTTACACCACTAGAGAATGGAACTTTATTTACAAAAAAACAACACAAAGAAAATCTTTTGTCATTAAATGATTCTACTTACATTTTTGATTTAAAACACTCATTATACGGAAAGAACATTAGGTTGTTTATAGAAAAGAAAACGCTTTTGATAAGAGAGATTAATTCCATAAGTAATATGCAGTCTGCATTTTTTCACTTGGAGTTTGAATATTTTAATATAAATGGAGAAGAGAGAAAGAATTGCCCTATATTTCCTATAGATACCACAAATTTATATTTAAAAGAGGCTGCTATCCAATTGCATAAGAGACAAAAAGCAAGAAATCATAAGCGAGATTCCTTACAACAAAACTTTGACCCAAAGAAAGAATTCCAAGCCCTTACCCTACTCGATTTTTGGTTTATAGGTTGCAACCCTTGTTTCCAGAGTTTTAAAGTAATGCAAAAACTTAGAAATAATTTTACCGAAGACCAATTAAAAGTAGAATTGTATTCTTTTGATAAGCAAGAGGATATTGATGAATATAAAACCAAATTTAAACTAGACCTCAATATGCTATACGACAGTCAGGAGTATATCAGTAAATTTGATGTAAAAGCTTTTCCTACTAAAATCTTAATCAATTCTCGTGGCGAGGTACTATACCGCAGCTCGGGCAACAAACCTGACGATTATGAAACCTTGAAAAAATTGATAGAGGAAGAATTGGCAAAAAAGTAGCTAGGGGAGTGGAGTAAATTCCTTTTATACTGAAATGCCAAAATCTTATTTGTACTCACCAAACAAATCTAAGAGCACTTTTTTTCTATGGTCAAATATTTCTTGAAGTTTAGGAGTAACTATAAATGGTGTAACTATTTGTCCAAGTATACCCAAGGGTGCTTTGTAGTTTATTATATCTGTCATCTCTATTCCATTTTCTATTTCCTTAAAATGGTGTTGATGGTGCCAAAGGCTATAGGGTCCAAATCTTTGTTCATCTACAAAAAAATTAGGTTCTTGCACGTGGGTTATTTCTGTTACCCATGTCATTTTTATACCTAAAAGCGGACTAACTTTATAGCTAATTATCATTCCTGCATGCATTTTGGGATTAAGATTTTGGCTAGTGATATCAAAACCCATGTAGGGTGGGGTAATTTCCTTTAAGTTTTTTGGAGAAGAGAAAAATTCCCAAGCTTTTTCAATACTGATAGGTAGTTTTTGGGTTTGGCGGTATTCGAATATTTTCATACATCATATAGCATTTTATTTCTTAAAATGTTCATTTGGAACACTAAGAAACATGGTTTTTCTATATAATGTAACTATACGGAGGGGGAAGAGGTTATAAGTTTAGATGCACTTTAAAACAAAAAAGCACTCCACCAATAAGTGAAGTGCTTTTCTGGAAAAAGAAATAAGAGATTGAATTATTTTTTCATGTGTATGTCAAACCTGTCCAAGTTCATTACTTTGGTCCAAGCGGCTACAAAGTCTTGTACAAATTTTTCTTTTGCATCGTTGCTCGCATATACCTCTGCCAGGGCTCTTAGTTCAGAGTTGGAACCGAATATAAGGTCGGCTCTACTTGCAGTCCACTTTTCTTTGCCATTGGTTCTGTCTATGCCTACAAAAATTTCTTTGGTATCGTCTTTGGCTTTCCATTCGGTGTCCATAGACATAAGGTTTACAAAGAAGTCGTTATTTAACTGTCCTGTAGTATTGGTAAAAATGCCATGTTTAGACTGGTCAAAGTTTGCATTTACTGAGCGAAGACCTCCAACTAAAACTGTCATTTCTGGGGCAGTAAGGCTTAGAAGTTGTGCTTTGTCTACCAACAATTGTTCAGTAGAAAGAGTGTATTGGGTCTTAAGGTAATTTCTAAAACCATCTGCCATAGGCTCCAATAAATTAAAGGACTCTATATCGGTTTGTTCTTGGCTTGCATCCATTCTGCCTGGAGTAAAAGGCACTTCTACAGTATATCCTGCGTTTTTTGCTGCTTGTTCTATGCCTACATTCCCTGCAAGAACAATTAAATCAGCCAAAGAAACTTTTTTGCTTTTATTTTTAGAATTAAATTCGGTTTGTATTTTTTCTAATGCACCCAATACTTTGTTTAATTGACTAGGGTTGTTTACTTCCCAGCTTCTTTGAGGCTCTAGTCTTATTCTAGCTCCGTTTGCTCCACCTCTTCTATCCGATTCTCTGTAAGTAGAAGCAGAAGCCCAAGCAGTAGAAACCATTTCGCTAATAGTTAATCCTGAGTTTAAGATTTGAGTTTTAAGATTTTTAATATCTTTAGCATTTATAAGCGTATGGTTTAGAGCAGGAATAGGGTCTTGCCATAGAAGGTCTACTTTTGGTGCCTCTGGACCTAAATAGGTGCTTTTGGGCCCCATGTCTCTGTGGGTTAGTTTAAACCAAGCTCTTGCAAATGCTTCGGTATATTGGTCTGGGTTTTCCATGAATCTTCTAGAGATTTTCTCATATTCAGGGTCAAATCTCAAAGATAAATCGGTGGTAAGCATAGTTGGCAAGTGTTTTTTATTAGGGTCAAATGCGTCTGGTATTACTGCTTTTCCATCTTTTGCAACCCATTGGTGTGCACCTGCAGGGCTTTTGGTTAGTTCCCATTCGTTAGAGAATAAAATTTTGAAGAATCCATGGCCCCATTTTGTTGGGGTGGAGGTCCAAGTAACTTCTAATCCAGAAGTAATAGCATCTTTGCCTTTACCTGTACCATAAGAACTTTTCCAGCCAAAGCCTTGCTCTTCAATTCCAGCCGCCTCTGGTTCTGGGCCTACATTTGTTGCAGGGCCCATGCCGTGGGTTTTACCAAAAGTATGTCCGCCAGCAATAAGCGCTACGGTTTCTTCGTCGTTCATTCCCATTCTTTTAAAAGTTTCGCGAATGTCTATAGCAGCTGCTACTGGGTCAGGATTGCCATTAGGGCCTTCTGGGTTTACGTAGATTAGTCCCATTTGAACTGCTGCAAGAGGATTCTCTAATTTTCTGCCTTCTGAATATCTGTTGTCTTCTAGCCATTTGGTTTCAGAACCCCAATATACATCCAATTCTGGTTCCCAAACATCTGTTCTGCCACCTGCAAATCCAAAGGTTTTAAATCCCATGTTTTCTAAAGCAACGTTTCCAGCCAAAACCATAAGGTCGGCCCAAGATATCTTGCTGCCATATTTTTGTTTTACAGGCCATAATAGTCTTCTAGCTTTGTCAAGATTTGCATTATCGGGCCAGCTATTAAGCGGTGCGAATCTTTGCTGCCCTGCTCTTGAACCACCTCTGCCATCGCCTGATCTGTAGGTGCCTGCACTGTGCCATGCCATTCTAATAAACAATGGTCCATAATTGCCAAAATCTGCTGGCCACCAGTCTTTAGATTCTGTAAGGACTTTTTCAATGTCTTTTTTCAATTCAAAGTAATCGAGTTTCTGAAATTCAGAAATGTAATTGAACTTTTCGCCCATTGGATTAGTTTTCTCGGAGTTTTGTCTTAAAACCTCCAGGTTGATTTGAGTAGGCCACCAATCTTTGTTGCTTGGTGATTTCATTGCAGCTTCTCTACGTTCTGTAGTTTCTGTTTTGGCACTACTGCCATGGCCCATTGGGCATTCCGCTGCTTTTTCTTGGGCAAATATTGCACCACTAAAAAGCAATAGACTTGGTAAAAGTAACTTTTTCATTGTATTCTGTTTTTTGTATTTTCTGATTGGCTTGTTTAATTTTGTTTTTTAAACAACGCAAAGATAAGTTAAAACAGCGTATTGAGATTAATAATAGTTTTTATATATGGTATAGATGAAAGCGATAAATGGTTTTGTCTAGCCATGTTTTCGAATTTGGCTTCTTTTTACACTTTGTTTCCCTTTTTTTCTTAGATTGGTTGATAGGGAATCCTGCCTGCGAAATTGTTTTTGCCTTTTTTGAATCAAGAACAATCGCTTATGAGACTTGGCCTTTCTAGGGAGTATTTCTTCCTACTAAAGTTATACAATGCAGAAAGAAATGTAGAAACTTATTTTTTGTAGAAGTACTAAAGTCTCTTAAATTCGGTTTAATTCATAAAAAAAGCCACCCAATTGGGGTGGCTTTACATAATTTGAAGATTCAAGTTTAAGCTTGTTTTACAAATTGTAATTCTCCTGAAATTTTCACTTCTTCGCTTACCAATACACCGCCTGTTTCCAAAGCTGCATTCCAGTTTAAACCCCAGTCTTTTCTGTTTATTTTGGTTTCAAAAGAAAATCCTGCTTTTGAGTTTCCCCAAGGGTCTGTGTTTAAACCACCAAATTCTACGTCAATTTCCACTTCTTTGCTTATGCCTTTAATGGTCAAATCACCCTTTAAGCTATATTCTTCTTCTCCTTTTGCTGTAAAAGATTTCCCAACAAAGGTAATTTGTCCATATTGTTCTACTTCGAAAAAATCAGCGCTTTTTAAGTGTGCATCTCTGTCGTCGTTATTTGTAAAAATCGAATTTGTATCAATAGTAGCTTCAATAGATGCCTTGTTAAAATCATTTCCGCTGCTTTTAATTGTTGCAGAAAAATTTCTGAATTCACCTTTTACATAGGTTATCATAAGGTGTTTTACTTTAAATAAGATTTCGCTGTGTGTTGGGTCTAGCACCCAGTTTGTTAAATTTTCCATAGTATATATTTTGAACTGCAAATTTCATGTTTGTTTTGTTCTTAAAACTTAATCTATGTTAATAAATCAATGGGGCAGATAAATCACAAGTTTTTTAAATGTGTAAAATTAAATGTTAAATTGCGCACATTAAATTTACATTAAATGGCAATCATTAATTCTTTGTTGGGTTGGTATTTCAAAAGAAGGTTACAGTCTTTTAATTATGCCATTCAGAACTCGGATTCCATACAAAAGGATTTGATAATAAACTTGTTAAAAGAAGCAAGAGATACGGATTTTGGGAGACAATTTGATTTTAAATCAATAACTACTTACGAGCAATTTGCAAAAGAAATACCTATTCATAGTTATGAAGATTTAGCCCCAAAAATTGAACAAATGCTTCAGGGTTCCCAAAATATATTGTGGCCATCTGAAATCACTTGGTTTGCAAAAAGCAGTGGAACAACAGACAGCAAAAGCAAATTTATCCCTGTTAGTTTTGAGATTTTAGAGAATTGTCATTTTCAGGGAGGCAGAGATGCGCTTACTCTTTTCATGAACCAACACCCTGAAAGTAAAATTTTTGATGGCAAAGGCCTTTTAATAGGTGGTAGTAACAGTGTTAATCCATTAAATGAGAACTCTTTTTATGGGGATTTATCAGCAGTTATGATGAAACATTTGCCAATTTGGGCAAGTTTACTAAAAACACCAACAGAATCTGTAGCCTTGCTAGGCGATTGGGAAAAGAAGTTGGATATGATGGTGAAAGAGACTGTAAACGAAAATGTTACAAGTATATCTGGTGTGCCCACATGGACCCTTGTATTGTTTGAAAGAATGTTGGAAACAACAGGCAAAGCAAATATGTTAGAAGTTTGGCCTAACTTAGAACTTTACATACATGGTGGCGTTAATTTTGCTCCATATAGAGAACAGTTTAAAAAATTCTTACCGTCTGATAAGGTAACCTATTTAGAAACTTACAATGCTTCTGAAGGATTTTTCGGAGTTCAAACAGATCCTAATTCAAGATTGCTAACCCTTTTGCCACACTACAGTGTGTTTTATGAATTTATTCCAATGAGTGAATTTGGGAGCCCAAACCAAAAAGTGTTACCCTTGTGGCAGGTGGAACCTGGAGTAAATTATGCAGTAGTTATTACTACCCAAAGTGGACTATGGCGATATATTATTGGCGATACCATTCAATTTGAAACCATAAAACCATATAGATTTCACATAACAGGAAGAACTAAATTGTTTATCAATGCTTTTGGAGAAGAACTAATGATAGACAATGCAGATACGGCTATAGAATATGCTTGTTCTCAAACCAATGCCTTGCTAAGAGACTACAGCGCAGCACCTGTATACCTTACCGACCCAGATAACGCTGGGCATCAATGGTTGGTAGAATTTGAATCAGAACCAGATAGTTTAGAAGAATTTAGGAAATTACTAGATAGTAAACTAAAAGAATTAAATTCAGACTACGAAGCCAAAAGACACAAGGATATAGCCCTTAAAATGCCCTTGGTTCAAAGTATACCCAAAGGAACATTTGAGAAATGGCTGAAGTCAAAAGGGAAGCTTGGAGGACAAAATAAAATTCCTCGACTTAGCAACAATAGGATTATTATGGACGAGATATTAGCATTGTTAAACCAACAAAGTATATAGGCTTATGAGAATTTTAGAAGAAATTGATTTAAGACATGTTCTTGTTATAGATATTGAAACTGTTTCAAATAAAAAATCTTTTGAAGAGTTAGACGAGAATTGGAAGGCACTTTGGAAAAGAAAAGCAAGTAATTTAATTAAAAATGAAAGTGATACGCCAGAATCAATCTATAGAAATGCAGCTATTTATAGTGAATTTGGAAAAATAATTTCCATAGGTTGTGGTGTATTTGCCAAGTTGGAAAATGAATGGACTTTTAGGGTTAAGACATTCAGTAGCCACAATGAAGAAGAGCTACTCCATAACTTTGCAGACATGTTGCACAAGCATTTTAATTCTACACATTTCCGGTTTTGTTCGCACAATGGGAGGGAATTTGATATCCCATATTTATGTAGAAGAATGGTTATAAACAATATCCCATTGCCTCAAATGTTGGATATGTCTGGCCTTAAGCCATGGGAAGTTAAGCATTTAGACACAATGGAATTATGGAAGTTTGGAGATTTTAAGTCTTATACTTCCTTGAATTTATTGTCGGCTACTCTTGGTATTCCTTCTCCTAAGGATGATATAGATGGCAGTAAGGTTGGTGGCGTTTATTGGGACGAAAACGACTTGGAAAGGATAGACAAATATTGCATTAAAGATGTAATTACAACTGCAAGAGTATTGATGCGTATGAAAGGATTAGTTCCCTTTGCCGATGATAAAATAATAGAAGGGTAGACTATATTGTTTTGTAATTGTAGCGCATAAGCCTAAGCATAAGTAGCAAGCCAATTACAAAGTAACAGGCCAAAAGTAAAATACTGTTGCGCATACCACCTGTTAATTCTATAAAATACCCATAGCTAAAAGTTCCTATCACTATGGCTATTTTCTCTGTAAACTCATAAAAACTAAAATAGGATGCATTGTCTTTGTTTCCAGGAATTATAAAAGCATAAGCCGATCTGGATTGACTTTGGATTCCTCCCATTACAGTACCTACTAATGCAGCTAAAATATAAAACTCATTTGCAGTTGTTGTATAATATGCCCCTATGCATACAATTATCCACAAGCCTATCATTATACTTAAGGATAAGAATGTTCCCTTGGTTTGTGATATTTTAGCGAAAAAAGAAGCACCAACTATGGCGAGTAACTGTATAAGAAGTATTACGATGATTAAATTATTTGCTTCTAGTTTTAACTCTGCAGTACCAAATAAAGCAGCAACATACATTACCGTTTGGGTGCCCATAGAATAGAAGAAAAAGGATGCTAAAAATCTTTTCTGAATAGGTACTTTTTGTATGCTATCGAAAACAGTTTTTATCTCTTTATATCCCTTGCTTAAAAGTCCTTGTACATTTTTTTTTCTTATGTCTTTGGGGAGATAGTAAAAAGGGATTAATGCAAACCCAATCCACCAAACTCCAACCGTTAGAAATGAAAATCGAGTTGCATAGCCTTTGCTTGCAAATCCGAAATCGGAATAAAATGTAATAAATATGAGGTTTATGACCAATAGAATAACCGCACCTACATATCCAAATGAAAAGCCTCTGGCGCTTAGTTTGTCAAAATTATTGGAACTGGCAATTTCGGGCAAGTAAGAATTATAAAAAACCAAACTCCCTGCATAGCCTATAGTGGCTACTGCAAACCCAACGATGCCTATCCAAATAGTACTGCTTGTGAATGCATACAAGCTTATGCAACCTATGCTACCAACAAGTGTAAAAAACACCATCCATATTTTTTTCAATCCCAAGCTATCGGATATGCCAGATAGGAGAGGGTTTATAAGAGCTACCAATAAAAAAGCTACTGCCAGAATATAAGAATGGAGTGCACTGTTCACAAAAGTCATTCCCCATATTTGTATTGTAGCATTAGCTCCACCCGTAGTAGCTTCAAAATAAATAGGGAAAATTGCAGAGGTTATTATCAGGGAAAAAACAGAATTAGCCCAATCATACATGCACCATGCATTGGTTATTTTGGGGTTGTTTTTTTCCATATTTATGCCACGCTACTAAAGTATTTCTCTAATTTGGAATGAACATCTTTTAATGAGATATTTAATTCTTTTATTTTGGTTTTTTTATCTGGGATTTCGTACATATAATCCACCATAATCTGTTCGCAAATAGAACGTAAGCCTCTAGCTCCAAGTTTGTGTTCCACAGCTTTATGAACTATAAAGTCTAGTACATCGGAATCAATCTTGAGTTTTACTCCATCCATATCAAAAAGTTTCTCATACTGTTTAATGATAGCATTTTTTGGTTCGGTAAGTATTTTTAAAAGCGCTTTTGCATCCAGTTCGTCAAGGGCTGTAACCACTGGAAGTCTTCCTATAATTTCAGGGATTAATCCAAAGTTTTTTAAATCTTCGGGTAGGGTGTAGTGTAAAATATTTTCATCAGAAATTTCTTTCTTCTCATGCTGTACTTTAAATCCTAATGCATTGGAGTTTACGCGTCTTTTTATAATATTTTCAATGCCTTCAAAAGCGCCTCCACATATAAACAATATATTGCTAGTATCTACTTTAATATATTTTTGGTCGGGGTGTTTGCGGCCTCCTTGTGGGGCAATATTTGCCACAGTTCCTTCTAGTAGTTTTAATAAACCTTGTTGAACTCCTTCTCCAGATACATCTCTGGTAATAGAAGGATTAGCACTTTTTCTAGATATTTTGTCTATTTCGTCTAGGTAAACAATTCCTTTTTGGGCAGCTTCTTCATCATAATCGGCAGCCTGTAAAAGTCTAGAGATTATACTTTCAACGTCTTCTCCAACATATCCTGCTTCTGTAAGAACAGTCGCATCTGCTATACAAAATGGAACATTTAATGCTTTGGCAAGTGTTTTTGCCAATAAGGTTTTTCCAGATCCAGTCTTTCCTATAATTAAAATATTGGATTTGTCTATTTCTACATCGTCTTTATTGTTTTTAGACAATAGCCTTTTATAATGGTTGTATACTGCTACACTCAATACTTTTTTTGCTTCATCTTGTCCAATAACGTATTGATCCAAATGTTTTTTTAGTTCGCCTGGCGTTTGAAGTTTTACGTCTTTTGCCTTTGCGTTTTTATTCTGAACACCTCCTTTGGTAAGTTCTTCCGAAACTATATCATGCGCTTGAACAACACAATTGTCACAAATATTTACATCTGGACCAGAGATTAACATGGATGTTTCGTCGCTTTTCCTTCCACAAAAGGAACATTTGTTTTCTTTACTTTTCATTTGTTTACCTATAATAAAAAAAGTGTGTGCCCAAGTTTAGACACACACTTGTTTTGCCTTAAAGTGAATGGATTACTTTCTTTTGTTTACCAATACTTCGTCTAACATACCGTATTCTTTTGCCTCATCAGCAGTCATCCAATAATCCCTGTCGCTATCTTTTTCTACTCTTTCGAAAGGTTGGCCGCTATGGTGAGAAATTATATCGTATAGTTCTTTTTTAAGTTTGATAATTTCTTTTAGTGTGATTTCCATATCGCTAGCCTGCCCTTGAGCACCTCCCAGTGGTTGGTGAATCATTATTCTCGAATGTTTTAATGCTGTTCTCTTGCCTTTTTCTCCAGCACACATTAGCACAGCACCCATAGATGCCGCCATACCTGTACAAATAGTTGCTACATCAGAGGTGATATACTGCATGGTGTCGTATATTGCAAGTCCTGCATATACTCCGCCTCCTGGGCTGTTAAGGTATATTTGTATATCTCTGTTCGGATTAGTAGAGTCTAAGAACAACAATTGTCCAATAATGATATTAGCAACTTCATCATTTATCCCTGTACCTAAAAATATAATTCTATCCATCATAAGCCTAGAAAATATATCCATTTGACTCATGTTTAATTGCCTCTCTTCTATAATGTAGGGAGTCATGTTCTGAATATGATTTTCTACCTTTAAACTACTTATTCCTAAGTGTTTGGTCGCATATTTTTTAAATTCTTTTCCGTAGTCCATAATTTTATTTCTTTCTGCAAAGAAAATTAAAAATTCTAATTCTAATTGCTATTCTTGTTTTTCTTTACCCTCAATTGTGTTTCATACGTCTATTAATTCGTACGGAATATTTTATACTTTTCCACTTAATTTCCAGCGCATCATTGGTCTGTTTGCTATTAGTAGTATATGTAGTTTTATTCAAGTAATTTTAATTATTGTAAAAAATCCAAATTTAAAAGTAGAATTCCGTAATCGCATAAGTGATTATAATTCAGTCATAAAACCAGTGAAAAGCACTCTTTTTGTAGTGGATTAACTGAGATGCGGCACTCTAATCCAAGTGTTGCGACTTGGAAAAAAACTAATGTGTAATCGCGGTTAAATAGTTGCTAAAAATTGTAAAGTATTGATATTGTCTGCGTAGTCCCATAGCATTGTTTTTTGGGTATTTCCTAAGGCAACACTTTGGTTATTTAATTCTAGTGCATTGGAAGCCACACATTGAATTGTTTCTGACTCCTTTTCCAAAAAGGTGGATACTTCTTCAATATTATGGTATTTTACATAATTAAGCATTGAAACCGGAGAGTGTACCTCCAACTTGTTGTTTAATAATAAATATCCTGTATCTAAATGTTCATGTAAATTCATCAATAAAATGGCCTTGTGGTAGGTATAATTGTTTGCATACTTATGATGGTGTATAATTTCATAATGTTTTTCCCAGGCTCCAATCATTCTATTCATATCAAAATCTATTGGAATAAACAACAATGTTACATTTCTACATCCCATTCCGAAATAACTAAATATGTCCATACCCAAAGCTTCTAGTTCTTGGTCGGAAGTATTGTTGCTAATTACTGCCACAGAGTTTCTGTTTTTCCTAATTATATGTGGTTTGTTTTTAAAATAATATTCAAAATACCTAGCACTGTTGTTGCTTCCTGTGCCTATAAATGCATCCGCTTCTTTAATTACACCATCGCTTAGTATGGTAAGTTCTTTTAAGATAGGCAAAGCTTCGGTCATGTATTCAATGTAGGCTTTCATTAGTATATTATCTTGAGAAGAAAGTTTGATCATTGCTGTATTTCCAGATAACCAAACACATAAAAGGTCATGAAGTCCAACCATTGGTATATTTCCGGCAAGTATAAGTCCTACTTTCTTAGTTTGGTTTTTGGACTTTAAATACGAAGCCTCCTTTTGTAACCAATGTTCTATATTTTCATTTGTCAATGCATTTAACCATGATTCCATGGAAAAGACTATATTTTGAATTGTAAACCAGGGATTTAACAAATTTGCTTTAAGTAATAGTTCATTTTCCTTTTGGGACAAATTTTCTTTTAGGAAATTAGAAGTGGTATTAAGAATTAGTTTATGAGGCACATTTTCCATAGGGCTACAAAGATAATTTTTAACCCCGATAGTTGATTAGAATTTCATTCCTGTTCACTTTATTTATAAAATATGCAAACTACACCAAATATGAAGAACCTGAATTCCATAAGAAAGGAGAATAAAGAACCTAATAAATGTTGCATATAAATGGAAAAAAATGAGCTAGGAAGCATAAAATTTGTATTTTTGAACCCGATGAAGACAAAGAAAAATAAATTTATCCTATTGGGCTTGTTGAGTATCTTAACTATACAGGGTGCTATCGCTCAAAAGGGCTTTAGAGCAGGTTTTTCGTTATTGCCTAATATCTCAAGGCCTATATTGTTAGACAGTTTGCCTTCTAATTTTGACCGACAATACACTCCGGGTCTGGGTTTTGGGATTACTGCACAGTATGGCTTAAACGATGGGATTTCTTTTTTTATATCTGCATTGTACTCTAGCAAAGGCTATAAAATAACCAACGATACCAATAGCTTAAACAAATCAATTAAAGGAAATACTCAAAATCTTGAGATTCCCTTTGGTTTTTATTTAAAACAGAATGTATCCCGACAAAATTTTGTTAGAGAAACCGTAGGTTTTGGATTAAATTATAACCTGGCATCGGAAAACACTTATTTTTTTAGAAGCCAAGAACAAAATCCTTTTGCACTAGAGTCCGTAATGGTTAGTAGACTTAATACAATGTTGAGTATAGGTGTAGAATTTGGTCATACTACAGAAGCTGGGCATATTTTTACAGCAGGAATAGTTTACCGACACGGAATTGGGAAACCAACAAGTTTGAATATAATAAACAATACAGAAACTAAAGACAGATACTTCGAAATGGGATACAATGGAAGTTACTTAGGTTTGCAAATGAACTTCTTATTTAACTTTAAGGATATAAAACCAATTAAAGGAGAACTGTTTTTTGAGTAATTAGACAGTGTAATTCTAAAAAAATATTCAGATAATAACATTAAAATTTTTTGGGTAAAAATTAATTCTTATTTTCGCCCACCATTTAAAAAACGATATAATAATTTCACTACAATGAAAAATAAGGGTACGGTTATCACATTTACCGCCATTTTGGCCCTGGTTTGTATTTACCAGTTATCATTCTCTTTGGTTACCAGAAACGTAGAAAAGAAAGCCAAATTGGCTGCTACAGTTGATGGCAAAGTAGACGCAACAAAATACAAGAGATATTTAGACTCTGTCTCTAGAGAAACTGTCTATAGCATAGGCGTAACTTCCTACACTTACCAAGAGTGCAAGCAAAGAGAATTAAGTTTAGGCTTAGATCTTAGAGGGGGAATGAACGTTTTGTTAGAAATTTCTACAGAGGATGTAATTAAAGGTCTAGCGGGACCCAACGCAAAAAATAAAGAGTTAGTAAGTGCTTTAGAAGATGCGAGAAAATCTGCAGCTGCAAAAGAGGGTGATTTTGTAGATTATTTTGCAAATTCTTTTAAAAAGATAGCTCCAGATAAGTCTTTAGCTCCTCTTTTTGTAAATTCAGAGAATAAAGGTTTGGTTAGCCATACTTCTACAGATGCAGAGGTAATTGAGTTTTTGAAAAACGAAACCAAATCTGCTTCTGAAAGGTCATTTGAGGTAATAGAAACAAGGATTGCGCAAAGTAATGTTTCTCAACCCAATATACAAAGACAAGAAGGTGGTCGTATTTCTGTAGAGTTGCCTGGAGCAGAAAATCCAGACCAAATCAGAAGAATGCTTCAAGAATCGGCCCAACTAGAGTTTTGGGAAGTATATGGTAATACTGAAAAGAATGGTTTTTATGCTTATAAATTACTAGATACTGCAAATAAAGTTTTGGCAGCAAAACTTGGTGGCGTTAGCAAAAAAATTACTTTTGACTCTACTACCAATACCATTGATACAACAAGCAATAAAGAAGAATCATTTGAAGGCCTTACAGACGAAGAAATTGCTGCAAAGTTGGCAGCTAAATCAGCATCTAAAGACACTTCTTCTACTGATACTGCAAACAGTGTAGAAAAATTTAGAAAAGAAAATCCTCTTTTCTCGTACTTAATGCCTGCAGCATCTGACGATGGAAGGATTTCTGTAAACTCTTTCTCTGGTTATACAACCAAAGAAAACATGGATAAAGTGATGGAACTCCTAACGGATCCTATCTTAGAAAATATTTTCCCTAGAAATATAAAATTTGCATGGGGTGCACAGCCACTTTCTCCAAAAAGCAATGTATATGCTTTATATATGCTTAAAGGAAATAAAGCTGGTCAACCTGCTTTAGGTGGTGATATTATTGTGGATGCAAGACCAAATACTGGCCAAACCGGTCAAATTGAAATCTCTATGACTATGAATGAAATAGGCGCTAAGGATTGGAAATTTGTTACTGGCAGAAATATTGGAGAGTATATCGCAGTAGTTTTGGATGGTAAAGTGTATTCTGCTCCAGTAGTTAATCAGGAAATACCGAGCGGTATGTCTGTTATTTCTGGTAGTTTTGATCTTAAAGAAGCTCAATTCCTTTCTAATATTCTTAAAGCAGGTAGACTTCCTGCACCGGCTAGAATAGTAGCGGAAGATATTGTAGGTCCAACCCTAGGAATAGAGTCTATTCGCCAAGGAAGCTTTGCACTTATCGGTGGATTCTTATCCGTTTTAGCTATTATGTTCCTTTACTATGCTAGGGGAGGCGTGGCTTCTACAATTGCAGTATTGTTAAACATGTTTTTTGTAGTAGGTATATTGTCTTCTTTTGGCGCGGCTCTTACCCTTCCTGGTATTGCAGGTCTTGTACTTACTATTGGTATGGCAGTAGATGCAAACGTACTTATCTTTGAAAGAATAAAAGAGGAATTAGCAGATGGTAAAGCAATCAAAACAGCGGTTTCTAATGGTTATAAAGCTGCGCTTTCTTCCATTTTAGACTCCAACATTACCACGTTGTTAGCAGGTATTATCATGACATTTGCTGGTGCGGGTCCATTGTATGGCTTTGCAATAATTCTTATCATTGGTATTTTGTCTTCTCTTTATACTGCTATCTTAATAACTAGAATTATTATTGAAGGAAGAGTGAATAAAAATCAATCGTATTCATTTGGTTTTAGCTACAGTAAAATAGGTCAAAATGCAAATTTTGATTTTATCAAAAACAGAAAGAAATATTACATCTTATCTTCTGTAGTAATTATCGCTGGTATGGTTGCTATGTTTGGAGGTGGTTTAACATCTGGCATAGACTTTAAAGGCGGATGGTCTTACAGAGTTCAATTAGATAAAAATATTCCTTCTTTTGAACTTAAAAAAGCTTTAGATGCCTCTCTTAAAGGAAGTAGCAATGAGGTGAAAACTATTGGTTCTGATAACAGATACAAAATAGTAACTTCTCACTTAATAAATTCAACCGATGAAGAAGCTGGTCAAATGGTAGAAGCAGATTTAATTAAATCTTTAAGTGGATTCGGTTTAACCAAAGAAAATATACTTTCTTCTACTAAAGTAGGACCAACAGTAGCTAGTTCTATTAGAGCTAAGTCTACAGTAATTATCATAGTAGCTATTGTAGTTATGTTTGTTTACCTAGTAATTCGTTTCAAAAAATTAAGTTATGGCTTAGGAGCTACGGTGGCTTTAATACACGACGTATTAATGGTGTTCTCAGTTTTTGCATTGTTAGGCAAGTTCCTTCCTTTCAGTACAGAAATTGACCAAACTTTTATTGCTGCTATGCTCACAATCGTAGGTTATTCTATCAACGACTCGGTGGTAGTATTCGACAGAGTTAGAGAGTTCTTGTCAGAGAAAAGAATCTCTAGCAATATAGGCCAAACCATTAACAATGCAATTAACTCAACTCTAAGCAGAACATTACTTACCTCTTCAACTACATTGTTTGTGGTTTTAATTTTGTTCTTGTTCGGTGGTGAGGCTCTTAAGAGTTTCTCTTTTGCTCTACTTGTAGGTATTGGTGTAGGTACTTATTCTAGTATCTTTATAGCTACACCTATCGTTTTAGATTTTATGAAAAAAGATAAAGAAGTAAAAGCATAAAATAATTTTAATCAAACAAAAAAGGCTATCAGATTTTTCTGATAGCCTTTTTTTTTACCAAATTAATAAACTACTGTCGCCATAACTCAAGAAACGGTAGTCTTTGGTTAAAGCCTCTTGGTATATTCGTTTTCTGTTTTCATCCCCAACCAATGCACTAATTAGCATAAGTAGGGTAGAGCTAGGTTGGTGAAAGTTTGTAACAATTCCTCTACAAATACTGGGTGTATAGCCAGGTACAATCATCAGACTAGTACTTGCTCTTATGCTTTTGTCTGGTTGTAATCTACAATATTCGAGTAATGCATTCTTTACCTCATTAAAATTACTTTTTGGCTTGTTATAAGGATAAAATGTTGCCAAATACATTGGTTCTTTTTCTTTGGCTAACAGCCTTTCTCCAATCCAATATAAACTTTCTACCATACGCAGACTTGTAGTGCCTACAGCTACAATATTGTTATTGCCGAAAAGAAAATGAATATCTTCCTCATTGAAGTAAAATATCTCTTGATGCATGTTGTGTTCTAGCACATTTTCGGCTGTTACAGGCATAAATGTTCCCGCCGAAACATGGAGTGTCATATATCTAGTTCCAATTTTTCTATTTTGCAAATTCTGTAAAACCTCTTCTGTAAAATGAAGTCCCGCAGTAGGAGCTGCAACTGCTCCTGGCTGTGTAGCATATTGGGTTTGATAAGTTTGATGGTCCGAAAGTTCTGCTTTTCTATTCAAATAAGGAGGTAGGGGCAGTTCTCCAACTTCTGCAAGTAATTCATAAAAATTGATTGGCTTATTCCATTCAAGTTCTATAATGTTACTTTCACGGTCTAGCCATTTTGCTTTAAGAAAATAATTGGAATCCAATTCTAGAGTCAATTCTCCATTTTTCCACCTTTTTTTATTTCCTATCAAACACTTAAATACAACTTTGTCAACCGAATTGAAAACAGAATGGTATTCGCTTTCATAAGGTTCTAAAAGAAAAATTTCAATCAATGTCCCAGATTCCTTTTTGAAATATATTCTTGCAGGTACAACTTTAGAATTATTGAAAACTAGGTTACTTCCAATAGGTAATACTTCGCCAATTTCGTGAAAAGTATGGTGTGAGATTTCTTCATTTTCATTAAGTAAAAGTTTAGAATGGTCTCTTTTTTCAAGTGGAAATTTTGCGATTTTTTCATCCTTTAGTTCATAAAAGTAATTGGATAAAGAAATGTACGCGGGTAGTTTATTCATGTTCAAGTAAAAATTCTTTTAGTTTTTGTAGTGCTATTTTTCTATGACTTATTTGGTCTTTTATCTCTGGTCCTAGTTCTGCGAAACTTTGTAAATGTCCTTCTGGGATAAACACGGGGTCATAACCAAACCCTTTCTCTCCTCTGATTTTTTCTGCTATGGTTCCTCTAACACTCCCTTCGAAAAATGCCGTTTTGCCTTCCTTATCTATATAGCAGATACATGCTACAAATCGAGCGTCCCTATGGATAATGTTTTCCAGTTTTTGAAGTAAAAGTAAATTATTTGATTCATGTGTAGCATTATCCCCAGCAAATCTTGCAGTTTTAACCCCTGGTTTGCCACCTAGGTATTCTACTTCCAGGCCACTGTCTTCTGAAAAACAAGCCAAGCCAGTTGTCTCATAGAGATATTTTGCTTTAATTAATGCATTATCCTTGAAAGTGTCTCCGTTTTCTTCAGGTGTGTTTTTTATTACATCTTCTGATGCTGTTTTTACAGTAAATCCTAAAATTCTGCTTGCTTCTTCTGCCTTATGTATGTTTCCAGTAGCAAAAATCAATTCTTTTATTTTCATCGGTTTATTTAGATAGTCCAAACATCATTTTTAATAGTGTTTCCGCTGTATTTCTAGAAGTTATATCCAAACTAGTTTTTTCTAGATTATCAAGTCTGATTACTTTTACTTTATCGATCAAAGCTCCGCCGTAAAGTTTAATTTTAAGATTTATTTTTTCTGGTTCCACTCCCCATAGTGTTATGTATTTTGGGTTTAATTTTTCTATAAGGTTAGAAATACTAACATGTGGATAGTTTGCTATATTTAGCATACACATTCCTTCTAGGTCCATTGTGAAATTATTTTTAGAAATTATTCTGGATATTTCAAAAAAGGTATCTCTCTCTTCTTCAGGTATATGCTTAGTTGAATTAAAATCAAAAAGGTTCAGGTACCTATATTTGTTTTGGCCCTCGAACTCGAATTTTTCGTAATAAATGGTTTCTTTCGGGGCTTCAATTTTTTTACCCATTAAGAGAATAAGCGATTCTATCTCGTTTTTATCTATTATCTGCATTTGTTATTTGTATGTAAGTTAAAATGGTATTAATTTGCGCCCAATGACAGTGCAAATTTCCATAAATAAAATTCAAGAATCAAAGATAAGTGATTTTAACCCTGAAAAAATAGAATTCGGTAAAGTTTTTACAGACCACATGGTAGTATGTGACTATAAAAATGGTGAATGGCAAACCCCTCAAATTATTCCTTTTGGTAAGATTAGTGTAAGTCCAGCTTTGTCTGCTATACATTATGGTCAATCTATTTTTGAAGGACTTAAAGCCTATAAAAATAGCGAAGGAGAAATAACTTTGTTTCGACCTTTGGAAAATGCGAAGAGACTAAATAAATCGGCTCATAGAATGAGTATGCCTGAATTGCCAGAAGAAATTTTTATGGCTTGTATACAGGCTTTAGTTTCCTTAGATTCTGATTGGATACCCGCTTCTGACAACAATTCTTTATACCTTAGGCCTTTTATGTTTGCTACAGATGAGTTTTTAGGAATTCGTCCTTCTGATAACTATAAATTTATGGTTTATGCTTGTCCTGTTGGAGATTATTATAGCGCTCCTGTTAAAGTATATGTAGACGAGCATTTTTCTAGAGCATCTAGAGGTGGGGTTGGTGCTGCTAAATGTGCAGGAAACTACGCAGCTTCTTTGTATCCCGCAAAACTTTGCAGGGAGAAGGGTTATGACCAAGTGCTATGGACTGATCCTATTGAACATAAGTATTTAGAAGAAACAGGTACCTCCAATATTTTCGTAAAGTGTGGTAATTTTGTCTACACACCACCTTTAAGCGATAGTATTCTTCCTGGTATAACTAGAGATTCTGTTATTACTCTTCTCAAAGATTGGGGGTATAATCTTGTGGAAACACAAATTGCCGTTCAGGATATAATTGATTGGAATAAACAAGGTATATTGGATGAGATGTTTGTAAGTGGAACAGCAGCTACTGTAATCAACATCCAAAAAGTTGGATTTAAGGATTTTGATATAAATTTAGATTTAGACAAAAACTTGTTAGCAGAAGAAATTAAAAAAGAATTTGCAAAGTTACGTACATTGAAAATTGAAGATAGATTTAATTGGATAACTAAAGTTCAGGCCAGTATGGAACCTGCAGAAGCATAATGATTGAAGAGATATTTCTATATATAAAAAAACCTCGAATGTTTTATTCGAGGTTTTTTTATATCGGATAACTTAAAATAATATTTATACTGCAAAGCTTTCACCACATCCACAACTTCTAGTTGCATTAGGATTGATGAAGTTAAAACCTTTACCGTTTAGACCATCGCTAAAATCTAATTTAGTACCAGCTAAGTAAAGGAAACTTTTTAGGTCACACACGATTTTTGTATCCATATCTTCAAATACTTGGTCTGATTCTCCCATTTCGTTGTCAAAATCTAATTCATAGGTTAAGCCAGAACAGCCCCCACCTTTAACAGAAACCCTAATAAAATGGCTAGAATCTAAGCCTGCTTCAGACATAAGTTGCTTAGCTTTTTGGGCAGCATTCTCGGTTATTGTTATATTTCCAGTATCTGTTAGCATATTGGGTATATTTAATTAGTGTATTCTTTTCTTTTCTTCAATTGGCTCTAAGCCATTTTTAACTCTGTAGTCATTTATAGCAGAGCGAATAGCATCTTCTGCTAGAACAGAACAGTGAATTTTAACTGGAGGAAGTGCAAGTTCTTCTACAATGTCCATGTTGTCTATTTCTAGAGCCTGATCTACAGATTTGCCCTTAAGCCATTCTGTAGCCAAAGAAGAAGAAGCTATAGCAGAGCCACATCCAAAGGTTTTGAATTTTGCATCTTCTATTATTCCTGTTTCTTTGTTTACTTGTATTTGTAGTCTCATTACATCTCCGCATTCTGGAGCACCAACTAGGCCAGTGCCAACGGTTTCTGAACTTTTATCCAAAGTACCTATGTTTCTAGGATTTTGGTAGTGGTCTATTACTTTTTCTGAATATGCCATTTTGTTTATTTTTTTGTTACTGCAAATTTAAGTCTTTTCTTAGAATAATTCTAAATAAAAATAACACGTATCCTATGAATTTAATCGATTAGGCTATTTATCGTATCTATTTATTTTTCAATTTACCACATTGTAAGTATTGTTTTTTAAGGAATCCCATTCTCTTGTACTTAGAATATCTTGGTGTTTGTCTTTTTTTAGTTTGGTATTGTCCAATATTGCTTTAGTTCTATCTTCTGAATGAGGATGCGAACTAATTAAGGTAAGTTCTTTTGCAACTTCCATCAATTCAGACATTTTAAACATAAAATCAGCAAAATATTCAGGACTCATTTTTGCATTTTCTAGATATTCAATAGCTGTTAAATCTGCTTCTGTTTCCAAATTACGATCGTATGCACTAGAACTTAGTATCTTTAATGCTTGTTTTACAGTTTCTGTTCCTGCTCCATTCCCTGTGGTCATGCTAATTATGGTAGATAATCCTATCTCTTTAACTAGCTTTTTCAAGATATGTTTTTTATGGATATGAGCCAATTCATGACATATAACACCTGCAAGTTCTCCCTGATTCTCGCTTTCTTTAATCAATCCAGTATATAGTATAATTCTATTTCCAGGTAGTGCAAACGCATTGATTTGCTCGTTTTGAAGCACATGTATTTTTAATTCAGTAATATCAAGTTCATTTTTATCAGCAATTTTATTAAAGAGTTTTTTAATAGGGATAGTAATACTGTCGTTTTTTACTTCTTTTTCCATTTTGGAAATAATCTCCCAATACAATTCACCAAGTTTCTCTTCTGTTGTTTTAGAGATTTTTTGCGGATTGAATATAGCTACCCAATCTACGAGTTGTATGATAAAAAAGAGAGAACCAATTCCGATTACCGTAAGGATTAATTTACTGAATGTTTTCATTTTCTTTTTTAGTATTAATTCCAATAATTTGATCGCAAAGTTCTCCATAAAACCACCATTCTACATGAATCCCTTTTCTAACTTGTATAGCGGTAATAATGGTCATTATAAATTCTATAAGATTTACTATCAATACTGTAATCATGTACGAAATATACCAATTGCTTGCTTCGGCATTTTTAAAAACAACATTTATGGTCCACCAAAATGCAGCACTATTTAAAAACAATACTGAAATTTGAGAGAGCAAGGCTTGTGTACTGTGCCATTTTACAAATGCAGTAGATTTTCTATTTCCAAGATAGAAGATTAGGGTTGCTATTAAATTAACAATTGGGAGAGGTAAACCAACCACTACGGCAACCAATGACATAAGGTAGCTATTGGAAGCTCTTTCAGCTTCATGTTCTCCAGGAGGGGGCGAAAGTTTGGTGTATTTTATCATAGTCCTTTGGTAATATTCCAAATCCAATTCAACAAGATGAGTATTATGAATGGAATAGAAATAGCTTTTTGTTTTAGTTTGTTTTCAGAAAATAAGTAAAATCTTAACAAGAGGTCAGTCTTTTTTAACCAATCAATTAACATTAGAATACTAGTAACACCTATTAATACGAAACTTAAGTAGCCTAATGGGTTTAGTAGTAAAGCTTCCATAAAATCGCCATGTAAAATGGCAAGTATAGAACGCGTAGAACCACAGGAAGGGCAGGGGTATCCGCTAGTTAGTTTAATTGGGCATACGGGGTTGCTTTCTAAATTATTGATTTCTTTAAAATGGTAAATCAACCACCCAATTCCTGCAAAATTTGCTATTCCTATAATAGGGTATAGCCTGCCCTTATTCATGAGTTTTTAAGATATACTTAGTAAGAATTTCTCCATGTTTTTCTCTCTTGTAGCACCCATTATCATAAACCAGTCTACGATAGCCCAAATACCTAATCCTCCGCAAGTAATAAGTTTTCCTACACCTATACCTGTGTCGCCAATCATAAATCTATCAATTCCTAAATTCCCAGCTAAAATTGACACAATCATAATTGTAGTTGGGTCTTTGTATTGAATCATTTGTACTTGAGTCCATTTCGAATCGTCTAATTCTAGCAACCTTTCTCTGATCATTGGCAGGTGGTGAGATTCAAAAAATTTACTGTTTTGCATGATAAACATGTCTACTTTTGATGTTTCCATTGTTAATTTTTAATTTTGATTAATATTAGTCTGCTATTTCTTGCAGTTAACCGCAAGTATATAAAAAAGTGACATAAGAATCAAAATTATTTTTTGATTACCAAACCATTATCTTGAATAAGCAGAAGCGATTCTGGGAAATCTTTTTTAGTAAGGGATTGAATTTCTTTAAGTGCTTTATTTTCGGAATCTATAATAGGGCCACCTTCTCCAGTCTGTTTAATGGAAGTTATCTCTGCCCTTAGGAAATTCCCTGTATTATCAGTAGTAACATTTACAATAGGTGCAAAACCGTTTGGGCCACTTAAGTTAAAACGTGCATAAGTGGCAAAATTACCCAAGCTGTAAGCAATAAATTTGTCTTTGTATAAGTCTATTGCCCTTGTAACATGTGGGCCATGACCAAAAACTATGTCAGCGCCAGCATCAATTACTGTTCTTGCAAATTGGTAAGGATTGCCTCTGTTTTCTCCTAAATAAATTTCATTTTGGCGTGTTATGCTTCTGTATTTGGCACCTTCTGCTCCTCCATGGAAAGATACAATTACGATGTCGCATAACGAGTCTAAATGTGAAACAATTTCAATTGCTTTTTTGCTATCGTTTATGCTTATTGTTCCTGTATTTGGAGCAAAAGCACAAAAACCATAGGTTACATTGTCCTTGGTAAATATACTAAATGGGTAGTCCTGAAGACCTGCAAATTGAATTTCTTCTTTTTCGAGGGTTGTAACTGTATTTTTTCTTCCAATTTCTCCAAAGTCTCCTACATGATTGTTTGCGATGCTCATCACATCAAACCCTGATTCTTTCAAATATTTAGCATAATGACTTGGACTTCTAAATGCATAGCATATTTCGGGATTGTTGCAATTTTTTACTTTCCCTTCTTCGTCTGATAGCACCCCTTCTAGGTTTCCAAATGTAATATCCGCGCTTTGTAGTATAGCGGAAACTGGATTTAACAATTCCGATCCATCGTTTGGTGCTAAAAATTTATCGTTAGGGAAATTTGTACCCAACATAATATCGCCTACACCTATAATGCTAACGCTGTCTTTTTTTCTTTGTATGGAATCGTTGTGTCGTTTTATAAACTCCTTTTGAATACTTATTTTTTCTTCTAAATTTTGCAACCTTCCATATTTAACTAGTCTATTTTTGTAGTAGTCACTTTTTGAAATATCTTCAATAATTATTCCTCTAGAGCAGCTGTGCATCATTTGAATGCAGTTTTCCGACACATCCACAATTAATCCCACATGACCTACTCTTTTACTTTTTGCATTTCTACCAGTAAAGAAAGCCAAATCTCCAGTTTTTAATTCTGATTTGTCTATTTTATTGGTTAATTGAGCCATAGAAGCGGAAGAGTGGGGAAGTGAGAAAGAATTTTCTCCGAAAATATAGGTTAAGTAGCCGCTACAATCCATTGTAATGTTGTTTGGGCCTTTGTATCTGTATGGTTTGTTTAGAAATTTTAAACCTAGTTCTATGATACTGTCTAGTACAGTAGTTTCAACTTGTAAAGATTCTTCTTTAATTGTGTTGGAGTGGTGCTTTTCTTCGGAAATAAAGTAGGCTTGTGAATAGCTATTGTTCTGTAATGCAAGGAAATACAGGCTCGTTAAAATAAGAAGTTTTGTTTTTTTATTGATATATGTAAGGTAATGCAACATCGGATTGGCCAACATTTTGCAAAAAACGTGCCATTTCTTTAAATCAAATTTTTCTTAAGAAGTGATTTCGTAGAATTTTATTCCAAAGGTTTCTAATTCAGCTAGTATGGGTTCGTAAAGCTCTTTGTAAATCGGGATATGTATTCCTATTTTTTGGAATTTTTTTTGGACAATCTGTTTTACTCCCATAGCCAGTGGCAATCCTACCGAACTGCTAATAGCAGTTTGTTCTTTGCTTCCATTTATACTTAAATAGCTGGTTCTTTGTTTTGAAACATTGTTTTTTGTGTATTGTATAATATGGCACATAACCACTCTATCTTGGTGGTGCGTTTCAAATTTCAATTTTTCTGTAAGAATTTGTTCTAAAATTTGAGCCGGAGTAAAAGTTCCTATTGGAAGGATATTTTTGGAATTCAACTCTAAAAATTCTATATTTTTCCATGCATTCTCATGTATGAAAAAGCCTGTTTTTTGCTCTATTTCATTTTTAGTAAAATCTTCTAAACCACAAATTTGTTTATAAAATGTTTTAATAGAAGTGTTTGCAGCTATAGGGATCTGTATGTTGTCTGATGTGATACCTAAGTATACCAATACATTCCATGCTTCGGCGAAAAATGGTCTTCGCAATGTGCCTCTTATTATTGTCTGGCAATTTTCTAAACCAAAAGCTTTTTCATATTCTAAAGAATCCCTATTTATATAAGCTTCAAACTTACCTAGATTGTCTAGCTGTATAGAAGTTGTTTCCTTAAATAATCTAGAGTAAGGAAGGTATTTTATTTGGCCCTTTTCTTTAAACTTAGCCCAAGATCCTTGCCCAGCTAACACTACATTTCTTGGGTTCCAAGTAAACAAATATTTCCAAGGGTTAACCTCTTCTGAATTTGGGTGCAACAAGGCACCAGTATAACTTTTAAAGGACTCTATTTCTCCTCCTTCGCTTTTTATTTCGTCTATAAGTTTTTTGGCAGATAAGTGGTCTATCCCAGGGTCTACTCCTAGTTCGAATAAAAAGCAAAGTTTCTTTTCTTTAATTTCATTTTCTAAGCTTCTTATTTCTGGGCTTACATAGCTAGCAGTAGCCATATGTTTGCCATACTTTATGCACAGTTTTGCAATTTTTAAATGCATAAATACAGGAAGCAGCGATACTACAATTGTACTTTCAGAAACAATAGTTTCTAGTTGCAAGTCGTTATTCTCTTCTATTTTAACTTTTTTACAATTGGTTAAACCTATGGTTTTTTCTTCAATTAGTGATTGGTCTATGTCTGCAACTGTAAATCCTATATTTTGAGAACTGCACCATTTTCCTAGGTATTGTATTAAACTTCCGGAGGATTTGCCAGCACCTAAAACTAAAATTTGTGTCATTTTTTACATTCTTTCGGGTACAGATATTCCAAGTAGTCTCATTCCATGTTCTATGGTTTGTGCAGTAAAATAGGCAAGTTTTAATCTGTTGTTTTTTATTGCGATATTTTCTTCCCTCAGAAAACTAACTTCTTTGTAAACTCTATTGAAACTTCGTGCTAGTTTTAAACATGAAGCAGCAACAAAGGCTGGATTCAGCATTTCTGCTGCCTTTTGTGTTTCTTGTGGAAATTGGTATAGCGCCATTAGGGTTTCTATTTCGGTTTCGTGAAGTGGTAAATCGTCTGTTAGTTCTTCTTTTAAAAAGTCCAGGTTTGGGATTTGTCTTAAAATAGATTTTATTCGAGCATGGGTATACTGAATAAATGGCCCAGTATCTCCTTGGAAGTCTATTGATTCTTCTGGATTAAATAGCATTCTTTTGCTTGGATCTACTTTTAGTATATAATATTTTAGTGCACCCAAACCAACCATTTGATTCAATTCATAGATTTCATTCCCTTCCATTCCTTCTGTTTTGCCACTCTCTTCAGATTTTTTGGCAGCAGTTTCAACCATCTCTTTGATTAGATCGTCTGCATCTACCACTGTGCCTTCTCGGCTTTTCATTTTTCCAGAAGGAAGGTCTACCATGCCATAGGAAAGATGATATAATCCATTGGCATAAGGTCTTTCTAATTTTTTTAGTATTTCAAACAATACTTTAAAGTGATAGTCTTGTTCATTTCCAACAACGTAAATTGCTCTTGGAGCTTCAAAATCTTGATATTTAAGGTCTGCTGTTCCAAGGTCTTGGGTCATGTATACAGAGGTTCCATCACTGCGAAGCAAAAGTTTTTTGTCTAGTTTTTCTGCGCTCAAGTCTATCCATACAGAACTATCTTCCTGTTTGTAAAATACCTTTTTATGAAGTCCTTCTTCCACAATTTCTTTCCCCAACTTATAGGTGTTGGATTCGTAATAGAAGTGGTCGAAATCTACTCCTAATGCTGTATATGTTTGGTTAAAACCTGCATACACCCATTGGTTCATTTTTTCCCACAAAGCAACGGTTTCTAAATCGTTATTTTCCCATTTAATAAGCATTTCTCTTGCTTCTTTCATAAGAGGTGCTTCGCTTTCCGCAACTTTTTCTTCTATGCCTTGGGCTACAAGTTCTTGTACTTGTGTTTTGTAGTGCTTGTCAAATGCAACATAGTATTTGCCTACCAAGTGGTCTCCTTTTATTCCAGAACTCTCTGGGGTTTCGCCATTGCCATATTTTTGCCAAGCAAGCATACTTTTGCATATATGAATTCCTCGGTCATTTATTAAATTTACTTTGATAACGTCGTAACCACTATTTTGCATAATCTGCGCGATAGAGAAACCTAAAAGATTGTTGCGAATATGACCTAAATGTAAGGGCTTATTGGTATTTGGAGAGGAGTATTCTATCATAAGTTTCTCTCCTTTTCCTAGGTTGTTTTTACCATATTCAGAGTCTTTTGCATAATAGCTCAAAAAACTATTCCAATATTTAATAGACACCTCTAAGTTCAAAAAACCTTTTACCACATTGTAAGATTGAATATATTCACATTCTTTAATTAAGTATTCCCCAATTCTTTCCGCAGTTTGTTCGGGGTTTAATTTGCTTATTTTCAAATAAGGAAATACTACAAGTGTAAAATCACCTATAAATTCTTTTTTGGTAATGTCTAGACCAATGTTTTCTTCTTGAATGCTATGTTCAAAAATAGATTCTATAGCTTTGGCTACATAGTGGCGTATAATATTTTCAATTCGTGTCATGGTATCTGTTCAAGGTAGCAAAATTACTTTAAAAATCAGTTTATGTTTATTTTTTATTGTATGAAAAAAAGGAAGGCCAAGGATTTCAGTTGGGACTTATTCTTTACGAATTTTATAATACTGCTTAATCCCATTTTTTTCTTCTATGGTAACTAGATATAGGCCTGTTTGGAGTCTCTCGCAATCTATTTGAATCGCACTGCTAGTAGGTGTTGTTTCAATAGTGTTTTGTATTTTCCCTTCCATACTTATGAGCTGTATTTTTACCTCTTTTGCCTTATTTAAATGTATATTTAAAACACTGGTTACCGGATTTGGGAAAATATTAAGTTTTGAGGCATAGGGTTTAGTCACACTCATCTGACCAGTTGTATCCTCTATTTCTTCTTCTGTTAATTCAAAATCTATGCTTATTCTTTTAATTATATTTACGCCTTGGTCAACCACATAAAGTGCGCTATCAAGTGGTTGAAAAGCCAAGTGGTATAAGTCATAAAACCGGGCCTCGCTCCCTATTCCATCTAAATCGTCTGGAGTATTGCCACCTGCCAAAACTTTAAGAGTGTCTTTGGCAAAATACTTCACATTAAACTCATCGGAAATAAAAAGGGTATTGTGAACCCTAATAACTTTTCTAGGGTTTAAAAGCCCTGAATTTACTATAGTTTTAACGGTATTTGTATTGAGATTTACCACACGGATTCTTCTATTTCCAAAATCTGAAATATACAGAAGGGTGTCGTGGTACAAGTGCAAGCCCATGGGCAGGTTTACTCGTGCCATAGAATGAAATCCGTCTTCATTGCCTGCAGTTCCATTCATACCAATAAAAGTAGAAACGGTATCGTTTTTTATTTTGCGGATTGCATGGTTGTTTTTATCTGCAATAAATATGGTCCCATTGCTAGTAATTGCAATATCTGTGGGGCCATTAAAAAGGGCTTGAGAGAGAGGTCCATTTACAAAACCCGGAGGATTTAAAGCTTTACCGGAGTAGGTACTTATAAGCTGAGAATTTGCAACGGTAGTAAATGCAGAAACTTTTCGTATGTTGTTGTTCCCATAGTCACAAATAAAAATCTCATTTGTATTGGGCATAAGCGCCAGTCCAGAAGGGGAGTTTAGCAAGCCAGAAGAAGCTGCACCATCGTCAAATCCACCATTGATACTGGGGTCGCCAGGGCTTCCAATCCTATTATAAGAGTTACTTCCTATAAGCATCATTAGGTTTTGTTCGTCTGTAAATACCAGACGATTGTTTTGGTCGGTCATAATCCCAAAAGGATTAGAGTAGTAGTCGTCGTTAATCGGATTGTTTCTAAGGGAGCGATACTGTCCGCTACCTACATAAGAAATCCCAGCATGACGTGTAACTGTTTGAGCGCTTATCCCTAGTGTAAAACCAAGAGAAAAGCAGAGTAGTGTTTGTTTAGTATAGATTTTCCAATTCATTTTGGATAGATTTTTCCATGGTTTCCAAGATATTCTCATAGGACCTAGGAACAAATTTTTCCTGCATGAATGTTTCATACATTTCTACATATCGATCTGTGATAGATTGGTTGATTTCAGGTGTCATTTCTGGAATCAACTCATCTTTTTTACCGCTAAAACCATTTGCCATAAGCCATTCTCTTACAAATTCCTTAGAAAGTTGTTTTTGTGGTAAATTGTCTTTTTGTAGATTGTCGTAGGTTTCCAAATAAAAAAATCTGGAAGAGTCTGGTGTATGCACCTCGTCTATCAACATTATTTTTTTGTCGTAAATACCAAATTCATATTTAGTATCTACTAAAATCAAGCCTCTTTTAGCCGCCAATTCTGTACCTCTAGCAAACAATTGCAAACTTTTTTCTACCAATTGGTCCAAGTATTTCTTGTTTGTATATTTGTTTTTTACAATATCCTCCAAGGATATATCTACGTCGTGTCCAGTATGGTTTTTAACCGCAGGGGTGATTATTGGTTCTGGGAATTTATCGTTTTCTTTCATTCCATCGGGCATGGTAACCCCACATATTTCTCTTCCTCCAGCTTTGTAAATTCGCCAAGCATGCCCACATAAATAACCTCTTACAACCATTTCAATCGGTATGGCCTCACATTTATACCCTATTGTAACATTAGGGTCGGGGGTAGATATTTTCCAACTTGGCACTATATCGTTGCAAGCTTCTAAGAAATAGGAAGAAATTTGGGTTAATACTTGTCCTTTATATGGTATTGCCCTAGGCAGTACATGGTCAAAAGCAGATATTCTATCGCATGCAACCAATACTAGATACTTGTCGGATATATTGTATACATCTCTTACTTTTCCTCTATAAAAACTAACTTGATTTTTGAAGAAAAAGTTAGTGGCCATTAGTTCAAAGTTTTTTTCAGCTGCCATATTCATGTTTTTTTAAAATCTTTTTAGTAGGGGGCAAATGTAAAATAAAATTTCAGCTCTCCGCATCTTTATCCTTGTCGTATGCTTTTAATATTTCAACTACCAATCTATGCCTTACTACATCGTCCGTAGTTAGGTGTATTATTTTAATACCATTTATATTGTTTAGTATTCTAATCGTTCTTTGTAAACCCGATGCTTGTTTTTTGGGTAAATCTACTTGGGTTAGGTCTCCTGTTACCACTACTTTTGCATTTTGTCCCATTCTCGTAAGTAGCATTTTTAACTGAAGATCTGTACTGTTTTGGGCTTCATCTAAAATTACAAAGCAGTTTCCAAGGGTTCTTCCCCTCATAAAAGCCATGGGTGCAATTTCTATGGTTCTATTTTCTAAAAATAGTTTTAGCTTGTCGGGTGGTATCATATCCTCTAGAGCATCGTACAATGGGCGTAAATAAGGATCTATTTTATCTTTTAGGTCGCCAGGTAAAAAACCTAAGTTTTCACCTGCTTCTACCGCTGGCCTGGTAAGTATAATCCGTTTTACTTCTTTGTTTTTTAAAGCTCTTACGGCAAGGGCTACGGCGGTATAGGTTTTACCCGAGCCCGCAGGTCCTATTGCAAATACAATATCGTTTTTATCTATTGCATCTACTAGGCTTTGCTGGTTTTTTGTTTTTGCCATAATTGGCTTGGCATTGTTGCCATACAATATAACTTTATTGCTGCCCTTTGTTTCTTTAGAATCTTCTTTACTCTCTTCCTTTTCTGTTTCAGATTTAAAAATTTCTTGAATGTGGAAATCGTTCAGTGGGTTTCCTTTTTTTAACATAGAAACATAAAAATTTAACTTTTCGGTAAAGCTCTCTATGTCTGAATTTTCTCCTTTTAGTTTCATTTCATTGCCTCTAGCAACTATGTTTAACTGTGGAAAATACCCTTTAATTAGATTTAAAATGCGGTCGTTGGTTCCGTAAATAGCCTGAGGCTCAATTTCTTCGATGGTTATTAACTTTTCTATCAATTTTTCTCCTTTATTCAAAATGCTCGGTAAATTTGCAACAAATTTAACAATTAAAAAACTTTGCTGAAAATAACTCTTACTTCTGATTACGGAAATGCATCTTTGGATTTGGCTAGATTAAAAGCTAAAATTTCATCGACGTTTGAAAACGTGGTTACAGTAGATCTTTTTCATGATGTTAAATCTTGGGATATAGCCCAAGAAATTTTTATCTTTAATCAGTTGAGAAGTGCTATAGAAGGAGAAGCCATACACTTGCTTACTGTTAACCAAAATGCCTTTAGACATATTGCAGCTTTCGCAAATGGACAATGGTTTTTAGCTCCCGACAATGGAGTATTGCCTGAAATTTTAAAGTTTGAAAAAGCTAAGTTTTTTTATTTAGGCGATAGCAAAAACCCAAATTTCCCAGAGTTTCTTTATTTACCTGTAATCCAGAAACTTATTCATAATAATTTCGATTACCCCGAGTTTAGTCCTCGAAAGGCCATGTTTGCTTCTAGCCCACATCCTGTAAAAAATGCACTAGTAGCTTATTATTTGGCTGCTGACAAATTTGGCAATTGTATAGTAAACCTCACCAAAAATGAGTTTTATGAGTTTACACAAAATAGGAATTTCGAAATTATGGTAAATTATACAGACTCGGTTTATCGCATTTCGGAGAATTTTATGGAAGAACAAAGTGCAACACTTATAGCATACTTTAATGCAGCAGATTACTTAGTTATAGCCTATACAATGGGGCATGCTGAAAGGCTTTTCGGACTTAATAAAACAGAGAAAATTTTTATCAATATCAAATAAATACATGATTAAAAGAATTGTAAAACTTAGCTTTAAGCCAGAAAATATTTTGGACTTTATTCAAATATTTGAAAGCTCTAAGCCGTTTATAGAAAAAAGAAAAGGTTGCATTGGGGTGTCCTTACACAAAGATTCTAAAAAAGATAATCTAATGTTCACAGTAAGTATTTGGGAATCTGAGGACGACTTAAATGCTTACAGAAATTCAGAACTCTTTGAAAATACTTGGGCCAAAACCAAAGTTCTATTTAATGATAAACCCGAAGCCTGGAGCTTAGAATTTTTAAAATAACATAGATTATGACAATGAAAGTTAAATGTATATTGTTGCTTCTGTTTCTTGGTTTTATTCAGCCTACTGCATGGGCTCAAAACGAAAAAATAGTAAAGAAAGCAGAAAGTAAATTATCTGAGAAGAACTATAGCAAAGCATTGCAATTATCAGAAAAAGCATTAAAGACCAAATCCAAAGATCCAAGAGCTCTTATGGTTAAATCGCAGGCTTTGTATTATCTGTATAAAGACCCTTCTACTGCCAAAAAGTATTCGAATGGTTTGAAAGAATCTCTTAGAGCAGCAGAAAAAGCTGTTTCTTCTGAACAAGGGGTAACGGTAAAGGCGGTGTATGCTAGTTTTTTAAATCTACTGATTTTAGAAAACAACAAAGAGGGGAATAGTGCATTTAACTTAGAACGCTATCCCAAAGCCACACAACATTTTAAGTTGAGTTTAGATTTTAATCCCAACGATACGGCGGCACTTTTTAAACTAGGAGAGTGCTATTGGAATACCAACAACAAGTTAAAAGCCTTGTACTATTTCAAAAAAGTAGCACAATGGAATTTGTCTGCTTTTTCCGATTCTGTATCGTTGCAAACCATTGAATTTAAGTCTTTTAGGTATTTGGCCCAACATTATATGAACGAAAAAGAATGGGACTCCGCCTCTATGTATTTGCAAATGGGATTAGAGATTTCTCCAAATGATTATACTCTAAAAGGACATAAATACGGACTTTATAGGGTTAAATCGCAGGATATGCCTCCTTCTTTTGATTATTTAAACTATGTAAATAAAGCCTTAGAGGAATACCCTCAGGATTCTTTCTTTAGATTTAAACAGAACTCTCTTTACATTTTTTTATTTAAACAAAGTTTGAAAGAAAATAATACCAAGCAAGCGGATTCTTTACTTGGCCTTTTTGTATTAGATAAAATCGGAAGGAAAGTATCGTATAAAAAGTATGATTTTTTTGAAGGCAACAGTCCAGAAGCTGTATTTGCAAACCTAAGAGACTACGCATCAGGATATTATCACAAAGACATTTTTAATTGGATATTTCCTAAATGGGTATCCGAAAGTCTTGAAAAAGACCAATTACAAGAAGCTGATTTTGTATCTGCTGCCACTTCGCTTATGGATGCAAACCATAAAGCCTCCGCAGTATTAGCTTTGCAATTTGTGTATTTAAATTTTAAGTCCACAAGAGTAGAAGAAGTATTAAAATTATGGCATTCTTCTAAGAAAATGAACATGCTTGCATTAGACTATGCTACAGAAATAGCAAAAGGAATTTACCAGGGCAGTAAAGGGAAGGTAGATAAAGCGGTACTGTATAAAAATATAAAATCAGATTTTGTAGATTCTTTGGCAACAAACAATTTTATGTTTAGGGCGCTAACAATATTGTCGGAACTCGAAAAGGAATTTCCATCTGATAAAGTGAAATGGGAAACACAATACCGTAAAAAAATTGCAGAGTTAGATTTTTATTACAATTATTACCAAACCCGAATGGTTTTGCCCAATTCTAAAGATTCTTCTGCTTTGGTTTTCGAACACACAATGGAGTATAAAAATTGCGAAGTTGGTACTATAGAAAATCCAATTTATGAAGCCTTGGTAAACAGAATAAATTATTTTAGAAGAAACTCAGGTGTTCAAAAACCAGTTTATTTTGTAAATGATTTAAATTTAAGGTGTCAACATGCAGCCTTGATATTTGAGTCCAATAAGAATATGACCCATAAAGTAGTGGATGGGCTAAGATGTTATACTTCTCTTGGTCAAGAAGGAGCGGCTCAGAGTTTACTCATAAAAACCACGACTCCAGCAATGGCTGTTACAGCTATAATGGGCGACAAACACCCTAGCCAAGGTAACAGACGTTGGCTTCAGTTTCCGTATACCATGAATATGGGTTATGGTGGGGGGAACACCTCTCAGGTATTTTGGATTATGGACCAAGGTGCTTCGGCAGATTCAAATTATTATAAAAGCAATTTTGTGGCATGGCCCAACAAAGGCTATACCCCATCTATTTTAGCTTTTGAAAAATGGACATTTTCATTACTTGCAGACCTAGAAGGGGCAAAAGTATCAGTTAAAGATGAAAAAGGAAAAGAAATACCTTTGGTTATAGAAAAATCAGAATTAGGATATGGCTTACCTACTCTTGTTTTCACTCCTCAGTTTAACGAAGGTAAACCCAATTTGCTTTCTACGTACAAAGTAAACATTCAATTAAAAGATAAAAAAGTATATACATACGAGCTTAGATTCTTTGAACCTGAACTTAAAAAATAAGGATAGCCTTAAAGTGATTTGTTTTTTAGGTTTTTCATGCACATGGATTTTTTATTTTGTAATGCTTTACTTACTTTTGAAGTATCTTAAATAAAACCAATGGAAATTCGCAAACCTTTTAACCTAAACAAATGGATTGAGGAAAATAGGCATTTACTTAAACCACCTGTTGCCAATAAAAATCTTTACCCAGAAGGAACTGATTATATAGTAATGATAGTAGGAGGGCCCAATGCACGCAAAGACTACCATTACAATGAAACAGAGGAACTGTTTTATCAAATCGAAGGCAATATTACCGTAAAAGCACAAATAGATGGAGAAGCGAAGGAAATACATTTGGGTCCCGGAGATATGTTTTTGCTTCCAGGCGGTATACCTCATTCCCCCGGCAGGTCAGAAGGGTCTATTGGGTTGGTTATAGAAAGGGTAAGAGAAGGAAAGGGCTTTAAAGATGGGTTAATGTGGTTTTGTGACAACTGTAACAATAAATTACACGAAACCTACTTTGAACTAAAGAATATAGAAAATGATTTCTTGCCACGTTTCAAAGAATATTACGCCTCTGAAGAACTTAGAACATGTAAAAAATGTGGCACAACTATGGAAACAGACCCCAGATTTATATAAAAATAACACATCATGAATATAGGAGATAAACTTTTTGATTTTGAATTAAAAGCTACCAACGGCAATACTTTTAATAATTTTTCTTTTGCAGACCGCTATGCATTGTGCTTGGTAATTACTTGTCAGCATTGCCCCAAGGCACAAGCTTATTGGCAACGTATTTTGGCACTTGCAAATCGCTACGAAGAAGATAGCATGTGCATGGTAGCTATAAACCCCAACGATGCAGTGGCATATCCACAAGATTCCTACGAGAATATGCAGCAGTTTATGGAACAATACCCTACCTCTAAACTAATTTATTTGCATGACGAAACCCAAGAAGTAACTAAAAAATTGGGAGCAACTAGAACCCCAGAAGTTTTTTTGTTTAATGCTAAAAGAGAACTGGTTTACAAAGGAGCAATAGATGATGCTTGGGAAAATGCGAATTTGGTAACACAAGCATACTTAGAAGATGCTATTGAATACTGCTTGGATGGCTTGGACATAGACTATCCTGAAATAGAGCCTGTAGGCTGTTCAATTAAATGGAAACCTGGCAACGAACCAGCCTAACCTATGTCGGAGTTTTTCTCTAAAAGGATTGTAATTACAGGAGCTTCTTCTGGAATTGGGAAAGCCTTGGCTTTGTATTTTTCCTCACAAAAATCTAGATTAGCATTATGCGCTAGAGATTTAGATGCTTTGCAACAAGTGAAAAATGAATGTTTGTTGAAAGGTGCTACCCAAGTAGAAATTTACTCCTGCGATGTTGCTGTAAAACAAGAATGTGATAACTTTATAGGTTTTGCTGCACTAAACCTTCAAGGAATAGACATACTTATAAATAATGCTGGCATTAGCATGCGTTCCTTGTTCAAGGATTTAAAACCTGAGATTATTGAAAAAGTAATGGCTGTTAATTTTTTCGGAACAGTTTATTGTACCCATGCGGCCTTGCCATATTTGTTGCAAAGTAAAGGGAGTGTAGTAGGTATTAGTTCTATAGCAGGCATAGTGGGTTTGCCGGCACGCACAGGTTACTCAGCATCGAAATTTGCCATGCATGGTTTTTTAGAATCCTTAAGATGTGAGAACCTTCACAAGGGGCTGCACGTATTGATAGCCTGCCCTGGTTTCACCGCTTCCAACATTAGGCTAAAAGCTTTGAATAGTCAAGGAAACCAACAGGCTGAGTCGCCAAGAGACGAAACTAAAATGATGCAAGCAGATGAAGTAGCTTTTTATATTGCGAATTCAATCAAAAGAAGAAAAAACTTTCTTGTACTTACCCTTCAAGGCAAACTAACTTATTGGTTGAGTAAACTTTTGCCTTCTATTTTAATAAAATTAATTTTCAATCATTTCAAAAAAGAACCTAATTCTGGGTTATAGGTTTAATGAGGTTACCAGTTCTTGGTTAGACTTCTACATTCCTCGTTCTGAAATATGTTTACAGTTTACAGTTTACGGTTTACGGTTTACAGTTTACAGTTTACAGTTTACGGTTTACAGTTTACAATTTCCTTTTCACTTCTTCATTCCTCGTTCTACATTCTACATAATCGCCTTCTTTCGCCTTTATGTTTTTGTCACGTTTTTTGCAGGGAAGGCAAAAAATCGCCCGCAAACTTTGTTTGGGACACGCGCCAAAAACATAATTTCGTTTTCATTTTAATCCCCGGGTTAAAACCCAGGGCTATGGATATTTTTCTCCTCTGGAGAAATGGAAACTTTGTTGTTTTTAAAAGGTTTGTTGGTTTACGGTTTACTTTTTCACTTTTCACTTTTCACTTCTTCATTCCTCGTTCTACGTTCTACATTCTTCGTTTCTTCTTCTACTAATGTTTACGGTTTACAGTTTACGGTTTACTTTCTGTTAATGTCTGAATAAGGTTGACCGTTTACTTTTCCTTTTTCACTTCTTCGTTCTAACTTCTTCCTACCTAACCAATTGTACGGTTCCGCTTTTTTGGTATTTTTGGCCATCGGGGGTTTGGTAAATAAGATACACCATGTATATGCCATTGCTAGCGGGTTTGCCATCCACCTCGCCATTCCATCCTTGGTTGGTTCCGTCAAATATTTTTTGACCCCAGCGGTTGTAAATCTGAAGGTTGTAGCTTTTAATTCCTGTTTGGTTCAGGTCTAGAATGTCGTTTATGCCATCTGCATTGGGCGAAAAAGCATTGGGAATAAAAACCAAAGGCAAGTATTCCAAACACAATATATTGCTATATGCTTTTAAATCTGCCAATTGTGCATCGCTTACCTCTATTCTGTAGCAAGATTGAAGGGAATCTTGGATTACAAACTCAGTGTCGAAATAGTCAAAAATCGAATTTTGTATTTGCAAGTTTTTCCACTGCTCTTGTTGCCACTTTTGTAAGCTATATTGCAAGTTGTTAGCTGGCCAGATAGCATAAGGGCTTAGGCTGAGCAGTGCGGAATCGTTGTTGCCCAATACCGAGCCTTGTAGCCAAGCAGGGTAGGCGTATTGTCCTTCTATGCTTTGATTTTGGCAGCTGTCGCTTGCGCGAACTTTATAAAAGAGGGGTTCGGTGGTGGGGTGGCTATAAAAAGTATCGGTGGTAGTGGCAATAGGCTGTAACGATTGCAGGGTTTTGCCTGCCAACAAGGTATAGGAAACCGCTGCTGGGTGTGATTTCCAGTTTACAAGCACGTTTGGGTGCTGTACAGTAGCCAGGTGCATGTGGGTGGTATCGGCGGCAGTAAATCCCGGTGCTACATTTACCCATACCGAATCGGTGCGAATTTCGCAGCCGCTCAGCCCTATTAGTTTTTGCACAATTTTAAAATAGCCAGGTTTATAGAAAGTGTGGTAAAACAAGGAGTTATTGGAGGGTATATTTTGCCAAGTTGAGGTGTCAGAAAACCAATACTCTTTGCTTTGAACATTGTGCCAAGAGGTATCGGCAATACTAACTTGAAAAGGGGCGCAGCCAAAGGTGTCGCTAATGCTAAACCCAGGCTTGGGAGCATCTACCACATGAATATATAGAGGTTTTGTAAGAAGACTATCGCAATAGCCATTTTTAAAGTGAAGGCTAACGGTAAATTTACCGGGGATAGTATAGGTGTGGGTAGGATTTGCAAGGGTAGAAGTATTTCCATCGCCAAAATCCCAAAGGTAGTTAGCAGGGCGTGGGGTATGTGTATTTTGGTCAATGCTTAAGTTTTGGAAACTAAGAGGCAAAAACTGACATACTTGGGTATCGGAGGCAAAATTTGCGATAGGCTTATT
>DIUJ01000078.1 GCA_002422315.1 Bacteroidetes bacterium UBA6161 | reverse complement strand
AGACCTGACAAAATCTTTGATTTTCATCACCCAAAGGGCAAAATACGCTTATGAGTATTTTGGGTTAAAAGCAGAATTGACATGTTTCACCACACAAAAATCAGTCGCAGAGTAGTTCTACATTTGTAAATTGAATGATCTAAAAAGTAATTCCCCTCTTGTACCCTTGGATAAGTCTAGTGGCTTTTCTTATCTAGAATGTAAAAACAGGCTAATATAAAAATTTGGTCGTGGCTTAGGAATATATTAAAACAACCAATTACGGGAAAATGAAAATTAAATGGCATAGCAGACATACACATTAAGTTTTTGTTGTGGTTTGTTTAATTGCATTGCAATGAGTAATATTGAAGGCTCAAATTAGAAGCATTAAATTCATGAAAATAGCAGTAGTTGGAACAGGGTATGTTGGCTTAGTAACAGGTACTTGTTTTGCAGAAGTGGGTATCAATGTGGTATGTATAGACATTGACCATAAAAAAATAGAAAACTTAAAAAACGGGATACTACCGATATACGAGCCAGGACTAGATGAAATGGTGAAGCGTAATTTCGACAAAGGTAGGCTAGAGTTTTCTACCGATTTGCCTAGTGCTATTCAAGATTGCGAAGCTGCCTTTATTGCAGTGGGAACCCCTCCAGACGAGGACGGAAGCGCTGACCTGAAATATGTGTTGGGTGTGGCTCGTGAGATTGGCACACACATGAACGATTATACCGTAGTGGTTACCAAAAGCACCGTGCCTGTGGGTACTGCCAAAAAAGTGAAACATGCGGTAGCAGAAGCCTTGGCTGCCAGAAATTCAAAGATTCCTTTTGATGTAGCGAGTAACCCCGAATTTTTGAAAGAAGGAGCTGCTATAGATGACTTTATGAAGCCCGACAGAATTGTGGTAGGGGTAGAGTCAGAAAAAGCAGAAGAGGTTTTGAAAAGATTATACAAACCCTTTTTACTCAATGGGCATCCTTGTATTTTTATGGATATTCCAAGTGCAGAAATGACTAAATATGCCGCAAACAGTATGCTTGCAACCAAAATTAGTTTTATGAACGACATTGCAAACCTTTGTGAAATCATGGGGGCCGATGTAAATATGGTGCGAAAAGGAATTGGAAGCGATAGCAGAATTGGACATAAATTTATTTACCCCGGTATTGGCTATGGCGGAAGCTGTTTCCCTAAAGATGTGAAAGCCCTTATTAAAACTGCAGACGAACATGGATACAACATGCGTGTGCTCAAAGCAGTAGAAGAGGTAAACGACAATCAAAAGCATGTGATGTTTACAAAACTTAAAAACCATTTTGGAGACCTAAACGGCAAAACTATTGCACTGTGGGGTTTGTCTTTTAAACCCAATACAGACGATATGCGCGAAGCTCCCAGTTTGGTAATTATTGACCAATTGCTGATTGAAGGTGCAAAAGTGAAAGCCTATGACCCCGTTGCCATGCATGAAGCCGAAAGAATTTTAGGAAAGAAAATTACCTTTTGCAAAGAGCAATATGAGGCACTGGATGGTGCAGACGCTTTGGTTATTGTTACCGAATGGCTTGAGTTCCGTACGCCAAACTTTAGCAAAGTAGCCACTTTGCTTAAAAATAAAGCCATTTTTGATGGTAGAAATATTTACGAAAGAGAAGAAATGCAGGCTTTAGGTTTCCATTACGAGTGCATAGGTCGCGACAAAATTCAATCAACCCCTCAATCATTATGACACAAAAACGCGTTTTAATTACAGGTGCTGCTGGTTTTTTAGGCTCGCACCTTTGCGATAAATTTATAGCAGAAGGTTGCCATGTTATAGGCATGGACAATCTGATTACCGGAGACCTGCGCAATATTGAACATTTGTTCAAACTCGAAAACTTTGAATTCTACCACCACGATGTGTCTAAATTTGTGCATGTACCAGGCGAGCTGGACTATATCCTTCATTTTGCCTCACCTGCAAGTCCGATAGATTACCTCAAAATCCCTATTCAAACACTGAAAGTAGGTTCTTTGGGTACACATAATTTGCTGGGTTTAGCTAAAGCAAAAAACGCTAGAATTTTGGTTGCATCAACCTCAGAAGTGTATGGAGACCCTATGGTGCATCCGCAAACAGAAGAATATTGGGGAAATGTAAATCCTGTGGGCCCTCGTGGAGTATATGACGAAGCCAAAAGATTTCAGGAAGCTATCACCATGGCCTATCATACTTTTCATGGACTTGAAACCCGTATTGTAAGAATTTTTAATACCTATGGTCCACGCATGAGGCTGAATGACGGCAGAGTTTTGCCTGCTTTTATAGGACAAGCGCTTAGAGGCGAAGATTTGACCGCATTTGGCGATGGTTCTCAAACCCGCTCTTTTTGCTACGTAAGCGACTTGGTGGATGGTATTTACAAACTTCTATTGAGTGATTATGCCCAACCAGTGAATGTGGGAAATCCAGATGAAATTACCATCAATGACTTTGCGCAAGAGATTTTAGCCTTAACCGGTGCCAAAAACCAAATCATTTACAAGCCTTTACCCGAAAACGACCCCAAACAACGCAGACCCGATATCTCCAAAGCCAAAGAACTCTTAGGCTGGGAACCAAAGGTTCACCGTTCGGAAGGGCTGAAAATTACTTTGGATTATTTTAAGTCTTTAAGCACAGAAGATTTGTATAAGACGGAGCATAGGAATTTTGGGTGAGAAAGTTGCAGGTGGTACATTAGCAACGGCAATGAAGTTGCAGGTGATAATCCCTCATAAAACGGGAAACTGCAACAGAAACGGCTTTAAAATGGCTTTAGGGATATTCACTTTTAAATTATACATTATTTGAGGGTTAACCCAATCCTAAAATTAAGAAATTGTAATGGATATCGGTAAAGTTCTGCTACTTTGTGATTGTACACATTTGATGGAAGTTCCTCGTATCCAACAAAATCCACAAACACATCTGTTCCTCCAGATTGTGAACTCGGGCGCGGTTCTAGTGCCATAAATTGGTGGTGTGTATAGTTTATAGGTACAAAACTTCGCAAATAGTTTATCCCTGCATAAAACGCAATCTGTTTTTCTGGTTTACCCAACTCTATCCCAATACCAATATTAAAAATTGGCGCCCTGTCCCTATTTAATCTTGTCCAACTATCGGGCAATGCATCATAATTAATCCCTCCAGACTGTAAATGAAAGTTGTTTCGAATATGAACCATTCCAAGATTTCCTTCAAAAAAAGGCCTTGAACTCTTTTCTTTTCTTGTTATTTTTTTTAACCCAAAGCCCCAAAATATCACATCTGTATCGTACACAACCTCCACCTCAGAAGGCGTATTGCCACCAAAAACCATAGTATGGGTTAATTTAGATTTACCAAAATTAGTTACATATCCGCCTAAATTGAAAAAACCTTGAGCATAAAGAGAATTTTTATAGATATTTATACCTCCTTGAACTCCATAACCCCAAAAATTGGTCATCTTTGGCATAAAGGGTATTCCTACACATATATAAGCACTAAAGAACTCCCCGGTTTGTTTTACTGCGGCTGATCCAGAGTCTTGTTCTATTGCGGTATTGGTTTCAGAAACTAACGGAGGAGCAAGGGTGTCTTGGGCATTTAATAAACTTGGGGCTGCGAAAAAAAACAATCCTAGAACAAAAGATAAAATCATAGTCTTTTCCATAGGCGAAAACATTTAGTTTATACAAAGATAAAAAAATGAAATTAATAACAAAGACAAAACAGACAACACGTTTAGCCTTAAAAGTCTGACTTTCATGTTTTACATCCTATTTCTCCAAAAGATTGTTTATTTCCTTCTTAAAAAACCTTAACTTTGTTAAAACAATAATCCCTTTTAATGTCTGTTTTATTTCGATTTTTTTTTCTTTCTTCATTATTTCTTTTAGTTGAAGCAGCCTTTGCGCAATCTGGCAGCGTAGACACTTCTTTTGACCCTATGGAAAGTGTCTATTCTTCTTGGGGTGGGTCCATACACAGAATTGCAATTCAAAAAGATGGAAAAATATTAATAGCGGGACAATTTTCTAAATACAACAATACTAAAGCTAGGCATCTAGCGCGTTTAAATTCAGATGGGTCTTTAGATACAAGTTTAAAGCTTGGGCGATTTAATTGGGGCGGAGGTATTTATAACTTTGCTATTCAAGACGATGGAAAGATAATAGTAGCTGGTGGTTTTACAAAATACAATGGGATAGAAGCAAGAGGAATGGTTCGATTGCATAGCAATGGAGAATTAGACACGACTTTTTTTGTGGGAAAAGGAGCAAACGATGCGGTTGGTGTAATCCTTATTCAAAAAGATGGCAAAATTTTAATAGAAGGTGATTTCAGAAAAGTAAACGGATATAGAACCTGTGGATTGGTGCGCTTGCTTCCAAATGGATCTATAGATAGCAGCTTTATTGGCAGAACACAATGTAATTTAGAACATTCTGGAATCTTTGACATGGTTCTTCAAGAAGATGGAAAGTTGATTATTGTGGGTCATTTCCATGAATACAACAATGTAGGCAGAAAAAATATAGCAAGGCTAAGAAGCGATGGATCTTTGGACCATTCTTTTCTTGTAGACCCTAACACAAATGGCAGGATAGAGAGTGTTGCTATTCAAAAAGATGGCAAAATAGTAGTTGCAGGAATTTTCACAAAACTGGGTGGTGAAAAAGCAAGATATTTAGCAAGGTTAGACACAAATGGTAGAATAGACTCCAGTTTCCAAATTGGTTTTGGCCCAAAAAGTTCTCTCTTTGAGGTAGCTATACAAGACGACGGAAAAATAATCATTGCTGGTTTTTTCAAAAAATACAACAACATTCCAGTTCAGCGAATAGCTAGACTTCATACAGATGGAAGCCTAGATACTAGTTTTAATAATAATAACGCAGAAATCGACCATTGGATAACGAGAGTAGTTTTACAAAAAGATGGTAAAATAATAGCTATAGGACCCTTTACCTTTTTCCATTCCTACTATCGCAAAAGAATAGTTCGTCTTCATAAGTAATTCGCATGCGAAAATGTAACAATTACAATACAGAAATTGCCGCCTGAAATATGCATATTAAAATAAAGGTCTTTAAACTATCGATAAGTTTTAAAGTAATTGGGAAGCCCCTAATTCTTCCAAAAAAATTATAGCGGTTTTTCTTATATCTTTGCAAAACAAGACTCTGTGAAATAAAATAATTTATGAAAAATCAATTCCTATTACTGCTGGGGCTTTCCCTTATTTCTTCCTGCACTATACATAGAGGAAGCATCGGGTTAATAAATACTCAATCACACGCCCAGGAAACATGGGTTGATATCGCTATTTCAAGATCAAAAACAGTAAATTTTATAGGAATTGGGGGGAATAAAAAGACAGCACTAATGGCGGATTTAAAAAACGAAATTTTATTCCAATACAAAGACTCATTATATCATTCTTTAAAAAACTTTACCCTAAGTGAGAAAATAATATTTTTAGGACCAATAGTAAAATCGTTTTATTATGTAACAGCGGATGTATACAAATTAACATCGCCAAGAACAAGTCAACCAATGCTCTTTGAGTCTTTAATTGACAATAGTGCCAATCCCCAAAATTTGAAAACTATTCCTTTGCCAAAAGAAATAACTACAAAACAAACCTATAGCTTTAGCAAAAACGAAACAGTACATTTTATTACATTTTCAAAAGAGGAGTCTGTTATACTTTTAACTGCAAAAATAATTGCATTAAATAAAAATTCTGCTTTGTTGGCCACGTTTTCACCTTCAGGTAACTTAAAACTACAAAAAGTCAACTATTCAGATATTTTTAAAATACAGTCTCCTGATTTTAAAATGCAAGTATTTGGATATTCAATAGGAGATACAATTAACTTTCCAAATTGGCAAAATCCTGAAACTTTACTTTGGAAAAACTGTTCCTTAGCAAATTTTAACCAAAAATATATCTTGTTTGATGGTTTAAAAGGGGAGATTTTTATCAAAAAAATATCCATTTATAAAGCTTATTTAGAAAGCCCTTCTTTCCCACAAAAAAGGACCTGATTTTCCTTATTCATAGAATTCTGAAAGGCCCAACCTATCCGTAAAGTTCCGAAGGGCTCTACGGATTTGACATAAATGGTAGTCTCTGACTACAATCGCAATAGCTACCAAAAAACCCTTTTCATACAACCCTGCTAGGGTCACTTACGCACAAAATCTTATCTTTCTACAAACATATGACCCCGCTGGGGTCAAACTCTTACAAGAACCAATCATTTTCTATAAACATTTGACCCTGCTAGGGTCAATCACAACCTATCCGTAGAGTTCCGAAGGGCTCTACGGATATAACATGAATGGTAGTCTCTGACTACATTCGAATTAGCTAAGGAAAAAACCTTTTTCATATGACCCTGCTAGGGTCGAATTGGCAATTAAATAAATGCCTAACTTTTATAAAAGAAAGAGACCCTCAAACAAAAAACAACAGAGTCATGTAATTACCTTCCCTTACTATTTTAGCACATATTGGAGTTTTGACCAACATGAAACACATTACCCCTCCAAAGCAGAAGCACCGCCCACAATCTCAGAGATTTCGGGGGTGATGGCGGCTTGTATTAAGATTCTTTTTCAATTATCTTAAAAACAGAAACCTCTAACTCAGGGAGAATCCTCTCCACTACATTCCATACTGCCCACAAGTCAATACCAAAATAGTCATGCACAAGCTTATCTCTCATTCCTGCAATTTTTTTCCATTCAATTTCAGGATACTTTTCTTGTAATTCCGCAGGCACTTTCTTTGCCGCATCACCAATTATCTGAAAATTTCTAATAACCGCATCTTGAACCATAGAGTTGTCTAAAAATTGTTGCTGTGTAAATGCTGCGGTATATTCCTTGATTTTTTCAATAGACTCTTGAATGTGCAAAATGTAAACAATGGGTTCTTTTTTCATTATTACAGAAGCTGAATTAAGTCTTTTTGAATATAGGGTTTCATAATTTTATTCAAAGACCTTTGGGTAACTAAATCTACTTTAATACCAAGCATTTCAGAGAGCTCATTTTCAAGTCCAATAATTTCTAGCAAGTCAAGTGGCGTTTGATAATCAATCAAAATATCCATATCACTTTTTTCATTTTGCTCACCGCGCGCAAATGAACCAAAAACTCCAACATAAGTGGGATTAATCCGGTGGGTTACATCTAAAATGATTTTCTTTTGCTGCTCTGAAATCATATTGCGAAAATATGAAAAATTCTCCCAACAAAAAAGACCTGAATTGTCCCTGTCCTTAGAATTTAAAAAGTTCCTTCGGATTTTATAAAAGCTATAGCCACCAACTACTTTTCTCTTTTTAACAAACAGCCCTCCCAATACAACCCTCAAGGAAGGTCATTGTTTACTTGGTTCTTGTAAAGTTAATTACTGTTTCTCCCCCAACTATTTGAATCTGCTTGACCGCGTTTTGACTCCGTAGGAGTCTGATGTTTATAGAAAAAAATCATACCCTTCCCTTCACGACCCAAGAAGGGGTCGAATTGGTAATTAAATAAATGCCTACCTTTTATAGTCGAAAGAAACCCTCAAACAAAAAACAGAAGAGTCTTGATATTGCCTCCCCTTACTATTGGTCAATTAGCAATCACAGGGAGCTTTGTGGTCTTTTACTATCCCTTTTTTATTGGTATAGCGTATCATTTTGCCTTTGTTGTTGTATTCTATAAAATACATTTGTTTGCCATCCTTTATCTTTTGTTTGCTATGCAATCTGTTGGTTTTTTTGTTGTAGGCGGTATGCACTACCACTTTGCCTTTTCTCCTAACTTTGGTTTTGGTATACGTTAGTAGATTGCTAGTGTCGGCAACTCCAACTACCGACAAAGGGGTATATTTTGCCGCCGCCTTATGGGGTGCTAAAAACAAAAAAACGGCAAGCCCTATGATTAAACTATAGAAATTGCCGCTTGGAATCTGCATATAAAAAATTTACGCCTCTGAACTATCGGAAGGGTTTACCGTAATTGAAGAAACCTCTTCTACTTCCAAAATAGGGGCAGGGGTTGTTTCTTCTTTATTTTCCATATAGTCTTCGTATGTTGTTTTGTTGTCAAAAGGTCTTTTGCCTAAAAGCACTTCCAAATCCGACTGAAACAATATTTCTTTTTTCAGTAACTCTTCAGCAAGAATAGCCACTTGCTCTTTTTTGTCTGTTAGCAAGTTTTTCACTCTTTCGTAAGCTGCATCTATCATTGCCCTCGCCTCTTGGTCTATCAGTTCTGCTGTTTTTTCAGAATAGGGTCTTTGGTAGCCGTATTCTCCTGTTGGGTCATTGAAAGAAACTTGCCCTACTTTTGGATTCATGCCATAAATGGTAATCATGCTATATGCCATTTTGGTAATTCTTTCCAAATCGTTTTGTGCACCGGTAGACACCTTTCCGAAGAACACATCTTCAGCAGCTCTACCGCCAAGGGTCATACACATGGTATCTATCAATTGTTCTGTTCTGTAAAGGTATTGTTCTTTGGGCAAATACTGCGCATAGCCAAGTGCCGCAACGCCTCTAGGAACTATAGAAACTTTAACTAAGGGGTCGGCAAACTCTAAGAACCACCCTGCTACTGCGTGACCTGCCTCGTGGTAGGCAACAATCTTCTTTTCCTCTGGGCTTATGAGTTTGTTTTTCTTTTCTAAACCACCTATTACACGGTCTATAGCGTCGTTAAAGTCTTGTAATTCTACGGTGTTTTTATTTTGACGGGCAGCTATAAGTGCGGCCTCATTACAAACGTTTGCAATTTCTGCACCAGCAAAACCTGGAGTTTGTGCTGCAAGTTTTTTAGGGTCTACATCGGCTGCAAGCTTTATTTTTTGTAAATGCACTTTAAAGATTTGCTCTCTACCTACCAAGTCTGGCTTGTCAATAGAAATTTGTCTGTCGAACCTGCCTGGCCTTAGAAGTGCTGCATCTAGAATATCTGGTCGGTTAGTTGCCGCAAGTATTATTACACCTGAGTCTGTTGCAAAACCATCCATTTCTGTAAGCAATTGATTTAAGGTGTTTTCTCTTTCGTCATTGCCTCCGCTCATCATGTTTTTTCCTCTAGCTCTACCTATGGCATCTATCTCGTCTATAAAAATTATGCATGGCGCTTTTTCTTTTGCTTGTTTAAACAAATCTCTTACCCTTGAAGCCCCTACACCCACAAACATTTCTACAAAATCCGAACCCGACAAAGAAAAGAAAGGAACATTGGCTTCCCCTGCAACGGCTTTTGCCAAAAGGGTTTTACCTGTTCCGGGAGGGCCTACAAGAAGCACTCCTTTGGGAATCTTTCCCCCTAGATTTGTATATTTATTTGGGTTTTTTAAGAAGTCTACTACTTCCATTACCTCTACTTTGGCTTCATCTAAGCCTGCCACATCTTTAAACGTAACATTTACTTTGGTGTTTTTGTCAAACAATTGAGCCCTGCTTTTGCCAATATTAAATATCTGACCAGCACCTCCGCTGGAACCACCGCCCATTCTTCTCATAATGAACATCCACAAGCCTACAAAAAGAACTATCATGATAATCCACTGTAATATAGGGCCTATAAAATCTGGTTCGCTCAAATAATCTACTACTACCGCTTGTCCTTCTGGGCTTTGTTGTATTCCCTCCATTTGCTTTGCCCACACATCCATATTCACTTCAAAATAAAACTGTGGGGTTTTAGCTCCCATCATTCCTCTGTTTTTGCTTAGTTCTTTGTATTTTGAGTTTTGAAGAGCTTCTTCTGTAAGGTATACTTTTACCAATCTGTCGTTTACCACTTCAATTTTTTGAACTTCTTTGCTTAAGATCATTTCTTTAAGCTCTATCATGTTGCTTTTTTTACCTTCATTTTTAGGAAAAAGCTGAATGATTAAAAATCCAAAAAGAATGATTCCGTATATCCAATAGGGATTGAACTTGGGAGCACTTGGTTTTTTGGGATCCTTTCCTTTGTTATCGAATGGATTGGTATTGTTTGATTTGTTTTTCGGGTTGGTTTCCATTAGAGGGTTAAACAATTTAATTTGCAAAGTTACTTCATTAAAACTAGATATTTTATCAAAAACTAAGATATTTTCGGGCAAATAGCAGTTTTATGCTTTATAATTGCAGCAAACTTATAAAGAATATGTACGGAGCATTTAAAGACTACCTTCAAAACGAGCTTAAGGAGATTGAGCAAGCAGGTTTATTGAAAAAAGAACGCATTATAACTTCTGCCCAAGATGCAGAAATCACGTTACAAAGCGGACAAAAAGTATTGAATTTTTGTGCCAACAACTACCTTGGGCTTTCTTCTCACCCGAGGGTCGTAGAAGCAGCCAAAAGAGGTTTAGACAGCCACGGATTTGGGATGTCTTCTGTACGTTTTATTTGTGGAACTCAAGATATTCACAAAGAACTAGAAGCCAAAATAGCCGACTTTTATGGCACCGAAGACACCATTTTGTATGCAGCAGCCTTTGATGCAAACGGCGGGGTTTTTGAACCCTTGCTTGGCGAATTGGATGCTATTGTTTCCGATGAACTAAACCACGCCTCTATTATAGACGGGGTAAGACTTTGTAAAGCAAAAAGATACCGCTACAAAAACAACAATATGGAAGACCTAGAACAGCAACTTAAAGATGCAAAAGCAGCTGGCGCTAGGTTTATATTGATAGTTACAGACGGGGTTTTTAGCATGGATGGATACGTAGCACAACTCGACAAAATTTGCGACCTTGCAGAGCAATACGAAGCGATGGTAATGACAGACGAATGCCATAGTGCTGGATTTATAGGCAAAACAGGACGCGGTGTACCAGAACTTTGCAATGTAATGGGCAGGGTAGATATCATTACCGGGACCCTAGGAAAGGCCCTTGGAGGTGCAATGGGAGGTTATACCACCGGTAGAAAAGAAATTATAGAAATGCTGCGTCAAAGGTCTAGACCTTATTTGTTTTCGAACTCTTTGGCACCAAATATTGTAAGCGCTTCTATAGAAGTGTTTAACCTGCTAAACGAAACCACGGAACTAAGAGACAAGCTGGCCGACAACGTAGCTTACTTCAAAAAGGGAGTTAAAGCAGCAGGGTTTGATATAAAAGATGGCGATTCTGCCATTGTTCCAATTATGCTATACGATGCCAAATTGAGTCAGGACATGGCCAATATGCTACTACAAGAAGGGATTTATGTGATTGGCTTCTTTTATCCTGTGGTGGCTAAGGGCCAAGCAAGAATAAGAGTGCAACTATCTGCTGCCCACAGCACCGAACATTTAGACAAAGCCATTGCTGCATTTGCCAAAGTAGGTAAGGCCCTCGGTGTAATTTCATAATCTCTTATTGGGGATTTGAAAATATAAGAACAAAGGCGTGTTTCCTGGGAAACACGCCTTTTGTTTTTTCTTGAGTAAAATGCGACCTTGTCATTCTTTTTTCACCCTCCCCTTCTTTGGCACAATACTTGGTAAACTATTGCTAAAGAATACCCTACTATGAAAAATTTACTATTAGCTCTTGGGCTGCTTGCCACAGCTAGCCTTCAGGCCCAAGAAAACAAAAGCATCCAACAAATTAGTGTAAGCGGAGAAGGCAAGGTGCTTGTGGTTCCAGACGAAGCGGTTATTACCATTGGTGTAGAAAACACAGGCAAAGATGCTGCTGAGGTAAAAAAGAAAAACGACGATGCAATTGACAAAGCAATACAAATAATTAAAAAACATGGGATTGCTGCTGCCGATTTTCAAACCCAAAGGGTGAGTTTGTACAAAACTTATGACTATGAAAACAAGAAAAATGTGTACCAGGCCAGCCAAAGTATACGCATCCATCTGAAAAACCTAACAAAATACGACCCATTAATGCTTGGTCTTTTAGAAAGCGGAGTAAATACTATCCAAAATGTAGAGTTTAAATCCTCTAAAATAAAAGAATTAGAAGCAGAAGCTAGAAAAAAAGCCATGCTAAATGCCAAACAAAAAGCAAATGATTTTGTATCGGTTTTGGAAGGCCAAAAAGTGGGAAAAGCATTGCAAATAAACGACAACTCTAGCACAAACTACCCTGCGCCAATGTATTTAAACGCTAGGGCAAATATGGCTTGGTCTGCAGAAGATTCCATGCCAAAAGAAACCATTGCTATAGGAGAAATTGAAATTGTGTGCACGGTTTCTGTTTCTTTTGCATTAGAGTAAGCAACTGCTGTAGATTCGTAGATTTGTTTTATTTTTGCAGTATTAAAATTATTCTATACGCATGGGAAGAGCATTTGAATTTAGGAAAGCCAGAAAAATGAAAAGGTGGTCTGCTATGGCCAAAACCTTTACCAAAATAGGCAAGGATATAGTTATGGCGGTAAAAGAAAGTGGACCTTCGCCAGAGACCAATGCACGACTTAGGGCAATTATCCAGAATGCCAAGTCGGTAAACATGCCCAAAGAAAACATAGAAAGGGCAATAAAAAAAGCAAGCGACAAGGACTCTGCTAACTTTAAAGAAGTGCTTTTTGAAGGATATGCGCCCCACGGTATCGCCATACTAATAGAAACAGCAACCGACAACAACAACAGAACCGTTGCCAACATTAGAAGCTATTTCAATAAACTTAACGGCAGCCTTGGGACACAAGGTTCTGTTGAGTTTATGTTTGAACATACCTGCAACTTTAGAATAGCAAACAATGGCAGCGTAGATATAGAAGAGCTTGAATTAGAACTTATAGACCATGGAGTGGAAGAGGTGTTTGCAGAAGAAGATGGCATTATGATTTATGCTCCTTTTAGTAGCTATGGTGCTTTACAAAAAGAGTTAGAAGGCAGAGGTTTTGAAATCTTGTCCTCTGGTTTTGAAAGAATTCCTACTGTAACCAAGGCCCTTAACCCAGAGCAAGCAGCAGATGTAGAAAAACTTTTGGAAAAACTAGAAGAAGACGACGACGTACAAAATGTTTTCCATACCATGGAAGAATAGTGAACAGCGATTCATTCGAAACCTTTTAGTAGATTTTTGACTGTCTTATGCTTGAGTCCAAGCCGCTTCCATAAGTACCGTTTTTTCACCACCACTCCCCGCTAATTAACCAAATTTAACCACAGATTAACTAACTAACCCTGACGATAAATGCCAAGGCAAGCGACTAACTATCTAACTAAACCGACTAGCCAATTAACTGATAACTAGTAACTAGCAACTATATTTGACATATAAATTCAAGACAACATCCTTTACCACAAAGTCTTATTTAATATTAAAAACAATGGCACCCCATAAACACCAAAGCCTTATACTGGCTGTTTTAATACTTTTAAATACAATTAGCTTCGCACAAACACATAAAATCATTTTAGATGACGAGTTTGCGATGAGCGAACCCAAAATCGAATGGCCCCTTCAGTTTCGTTTGCCCTCGCATATAAATGCTTACCCCATAAAAAGTCTAAATTTAAACTTAAAATCTGCTTTAATTGACAATACTCTCACCGATTATGACTCATTGGGGAGAATTATTAGCGAAGTTAAAAAAGAAGGAACAAATAAAACAACAACCTTATATACCTATCAAAACAACATACTTGTTCATAAACAAAAAATCATTGAATCGGATAAATCTAAAGCTAAAAAACTAAATATAGAAGCCGAATTAGAAGCCGAAAAAAATCCAGACTTGGCCACTTATGAATACAATGACACCAACAACTATCGAATCGTATACGAAGCAACTACAAACCAAAACAATCAGGTTGTTTCTTACACAAAAAAAGAGTTTAAAACACATCAAGGAAAAAGAAAACTAATCTCTGAAATTTCAGCCAATATTACCTATACAAATGGGCTAGTTACCGCAATCGAATCCTCAAATTCCACCACGCGCTTTTTTTACCAAAATGGGCTACTCGTTAAGAAAGAAGTGTTTACGCCAGGTATGTTTCAAGACGTAAAAGAAGTGGTTAAATACCGCTACAACAGCAAACAAAACTTGATTTCAATTTGGAAAGAAACAACTTATGCGAAGGGCGAAAGAATTGACTCCTATTCTGAAAGGCTAATTGACACGGCAACTTATGACAAAAGAAATAGAGCCATAAGAATAGGTGTTTATGAGGGCTATGTTCTTTTTACATACGACGACAATAACAATGTGATTCTTTCTCAGTTCTACCAAAAACCAAAAGAGCTATTTGACCAAAAAGAGTACAGCTACAATGAACAAAACCAACTAAAATCATACAAAGAAACGATTTATAAAAACAACAAATCGTTGTTTTGTAACTATAACACCTTTTTTTATAAAGACTCCTTACTTACAGAAATAATACACCACGCCTCATCCAACCACAACTCAAAAACAATTTATACATACGATGAAAATCAACGACTTGTTTTAAAAACCGAGTATAAAATTATAAATAATATAGTGCAAAAAGACGAAATAATCAGTCAAACTAATTATTTGCTATCAGACAAAACCTTGCAAATTTTTGGCAATTATAGCGAGAACGCACGTTTTACTTTTTATTAAAACATTTGCTATGAAAAGCATTTTTAGGGTTGTTGTTACCCAAAAAATCTATTCGGAAGAGTTATAAGTAATATTATGGTTGGGACCAAGCCCCTTCCAAGGGAGGAATCGTTTTCTCCACTCCTCCCCTCTGACCAACCGACTAACCAACTAACCGACTAACCAACTTCTTTTTTATCCTCTTCCATATTCAGATTATACCAATCTATTTGGCGAGAATAATACATTACCAATGCCAATATGAGGAAAATCCCTATACTTCCGATAAGTAATGCATAGTCTTGCAACTGAATGATAACAAAGATGAAAAGGTATAAAATACTCAATATGCCTGAGATTAATAGGCTTAGTTTTTGTGATTTTAATATCGCTTTTACATAACCCCCTATAAGCAGTAGTGTAGACAAGGCTGAAACGATAAAAGCAAAATTGTAATGCAGGTGTTCGGAGAGAGAAAGCAACAAGGTATAAAACACAACCAAGGCCACTCCTACCAAAATATACTGTATAGGGTGAATAAACACTTTGTTCATTACCTCTATAAAGAAAAACACAATAAACGTGAAAATTACAAACAGAATAGCATACTGAATAGACCTATAAGACTTCTGATAACTATCTACAGGCAAGAGCAAATCTACTCCAAAGGAAGAGTTGTCTATATTGTAGGCTGTATTGGTCCAGAACTGTGGGAAGTTTCTATTCAAATGTAAAATATTCCAATTGGCTTTGAACCCAGTATCAGACACCTCTTTTTTGTCGGGTAAATAGGCTCCATTAAAACTTGGGTCCTGCCACCGGGAACTAATGTTTACATCTGTGATTTTCCCGACAGGGGTAAAATACAACATTTGGCTTCCTTTAAAGTCTAAATTCAAGCTAAAAGCATAAGCAGTGCTGTCTTTTGAATCTATATTTACAAGAGCATTTATCCCAGAATATACTACATCTGAAGAGCTAATCCCTGGATTAAATGGTATGTTTTGTGTGTTCCAATTTAGGTTTACTTGTTGGTCTATACCCCTTAGGTCGTTTATTCCTACTACAAACTCTGCCTTGTCAAACTGAATGTTTTTTAAGGGTATGTCAAAAGATTCAAAGTCTATATGCTGAAAAGTACCGCTTAGGTTTAGGTCTGAATTGTACACTACAATATCAAAAATACCACGGTTTCTTTTTTGAGGTTTTACCTCTCCATTTATTTTTAACTCGGTAGGTAAAATATGGATATACTCCTTAATTGTTACAATTTTTTCTGAACTGTCTCTTCTGTTGGTTTCTTTTATGTATTTTAGATATGGTATGGATAAGATTGGGCCTGAAATAGTTTGGTGGCCACCCCACTTACCGCTCACTTCCGTTATGGCTTCATTTTGGCGAGACTCCCTCTCGTGTATAAGCCCTGTAATCATAGAAGTAGGGATTAACAAAAGAAGGGTGATTATAACGATGGTTCCTATTTTAAAAAACAGGTTATATTTAAGTTTATTCATTTGTTTTTACTTGGCTTGTTACATTTGCATTGCTCGCACTCTTTTTGGGAACTAAAGCCTTTAGGGCTACAACCGCTATAGCCAATTTCTTGGCATTGATTGGTCTGTGGGTTATAAAACCATCGGTTAAAATAAGCCAAACAATCCTCGTCCGTTGGTGGTTTCTCAAAACATTTTTCGGGTTTTGCTTCTTTTTGTTCTTTTGTACATGCGCTAAAAAACAAAACAAGGACTAACATCAATAGGTTGTTTTTCATAACTCTAAGAATTAATCTAACAAATGTATAAAAAAACCATAAGAATCAAACTAATAAATATACGCCGCTATATTTTATACCCCTGCCGCTTGTTGCTCGGTTCCTGTATCTGTAACCCTTACGGGTTTGCTTTTGGTTTTGGGTTTCATGTGGTGTAAACTGACTTAAAAAATGTGGTGGTGTTTAAATTCTTTTGCTACTCTTTGCATGGTTTGATTCAAAGGGCAAAACTCAAAGCCCAACTCTTTTTGAATTTTAGTGGAAGAATAGTGGTATGTACATAAAGACGTTTTCAATGTTTGGCTAGAAACAAAGCCGAGATTAATTCTGAGCAGTGCTAAAAAATCTAAAAGGCCCGCTCCAAGTTTCAGAGCCCACGCTTTTATCTCTATGCTTGGCTTAGGAACATGCAAGGCATCCGCTATCCCAAAAAACAGGTCCTTATAGGAAATATTATGCCCAACCAATATGTAGCGCTGCCCTTGTATACTGCTTGTGGCTACCAATATAGAGGCTTTGGCCACGTCTACAACATCTACAAAACCACTACTGCCGGTGGTATAAAACTTAAACCCAGACTTTACTTTCTGAAACAAAGAGGCAGAACTTTTTATTGGGTCTCCAAAGCCCAAAATCACCCCTGGATTAACCACCGCAACGGCTAAGCCTTCTTCTTGCCCTCTCCATACTTCCATTTCTCCCAAGTACTTGCTTTTGGAGTAGTTTGAGTTCAGTTTAGATTCTTCCCATTCTGCTTTTTCGTCTATGCTTTCCTGCATTGTTCGCCTCCCAAGGGAGGCTATAGAGCTTACATACAATAGTTTCTTTACACCCTTGTACAAGCAAGCGTTTACCACATTTGCGGTTCCTTCCACGTTGTTTTCAAACAATTTGTTTTGGTCTTTTTTCTGAAAAGATACCATCGCGGCACAATGAAATACAATTTCGACCCCCTCCATGGCTTCTTCTAAAGAAAAAACATCCAATATATCCGCTTCCCTAAACTGTAAATTTTGTTGTACTTGCTCCTCAGAGATGCCATAATTTTGGATAGTTTTATACAACCACTCTCTGCTAGAACTTGCCCTGTGCATAGCAACAACAGGCTTGCCTTGCATCAAAAGCTCGCATACTATATGGCTACCTACCAATCCTGTGGACCCTGTTACTAAATACATGTTGAAAATTAATTTACGTTCAAAAACTATTATTGTGCAATATTGAACAATTAATTAAACTTATGCTACAAGATTTTTTTAACCCTGCCAGAATATCTGTTAAAAACTCAGAAACATTGGGTGCGGGCATCCTTTCTTTGCACGAAACCAAAGGAGAAGAGCCGGAAGATTGCTTGGCTTTTTTTTCCATTGGCGGTGGATTTGATACCACTCGAGAAAAACTTTATTCGCTTGCGGAAATTTCTACAGAAAATCCGATATACGATTTGGGAGAGTTTAAACTTACCGATTCTTTGGGAAACAATCTTGCAGGGATTTCTCAAGTACTACAAAACCTTTATGAGAAAAAAGTATGTGTGTTTATTTTGAGTAGTGTGAAAGAAGGCGACTTTGCACAGTGGCTGGCCCACAAAGAGAGCTCCTCTGATATAGACTGTTTTTTTGCGAGCCCAAGCCTGCAAACAGATAGTATTATACAATTTAGAGACGACTGGTCGCTTCCCAAAAACAAAAAGAAGGTTTTCCACTTGTCCTATACTTGCCACCAAGAATACTTAAACATGCAGAGTTCCTACGACACTTTTGAGTCTTTTTTTACGGACAGCATGGGGGTTGGGGAATTTAGAAGCAACTATGCGGACTTAGAGCCATTGCTGCGCGAGTCGGATTTTGCATGTATAGACTCTGCCATACTTAGGCGTTCGGACTTTGGGCAAGCATTTAACCAAAGCCCCAATGGATTATACAGCGAAGAGTTTTGTGTGGTGGCGCGCTATGCCGGTATTTCCAACACCTTGCGATCTGCAAGTATTTTGTGCGAAAATGCTAACCTGCTGCAAGCCTCCGACCATGCCTTGCTAGCCCAAGCCGCTTGGTATTTTATAGAAGGCTACGAATCTCGCTTCTACGACCATCCAAATCCACAAAACAAAGAATTCCAATTGCTACACTGCCCTGTAGAAGGCTTCCCCATGGATGAAATTGTGTTCTTACGCAGTTTGCGAACCCAAAGAATTTGGATGCAAATAGGCCTAGACAAGAAAAAATGGGTAGGCTGCACGGAGCAAGAATACATTCTCGCAAGCCAAAACAACGTTCCTGAAAAATGGTTTAGGGCATTACACCCATAGTCCACGGTTCCATAGCCCTCGGTTTAAACCGTGGGCTATGGGTTTTCCCTCTTACACCACAAAATAATCCGAAGCTATTCCGTCTGCAAACAAAAAATGATTTTGTTTGATCTTTATTCTGTCACTCAGCAACTCTATCCTATGGTCTGTTTGGGCTTGGATTAAAAATTTTTCTGTGAAGTTGGGGTGTATGCTACGAAGGGTGTTAATACTAACCCCATAAAGGGTGCGAAAGCCCGTCATTATAGCCTCGTTGAAAGCGGTAGTGTTGTCGATTTTTTCCTGTTCTGCTGGCGGCTGCTCTCCATCTGCCAATGCTTGTAGGTAGTGGCTATGGTTATTTAGGTTCCAACTTCTTGTTTGATTGTAAAAAGAATGCGCAGAAGGGCCTATGCCTATGTATGCTTCCTGCTGCCAATAGGCGCTGTTGTGCTTGGAAACCCATTCTTCTGACAGTGCAAAGTTTGAAATTTCGTAATGCAACCATCCCTTTTCTGCTAGAATTTTCATGGTTTCTTCAAACTCTGAGGCCTGCTGTTCTTCTTGGGGTTTGGCGTAGTTTTTTAGTTTAATTAGTCGCTCCCAACTTGTTCCTGGTTCAAGGGTTAGAGAGTAGCAAGAAAGGTGTTTGGGGCTAAGAGCCAATGCTTTTTCTATGTCTTTTCTTATATAGCCTGTAGGCAAATTGGGTATTCCCGAAATCAGGTCTACACTTATGTTTTCTATCCCTTGTTGCTGGGCTTCTCGAACACAGTTTATGGCTTGGTCTGGGGTATGTGCCCTGTTCATCCATTTCAAAGCATCCTCGTTGAAAGTTTGAATGCCAATACTCAGGCGGTTTATCCCTAGTTGTTTTAACTCTTTTAGCTTGCGGGGGTTTAGATCGTCTGGATTTGCCTCAAGGGTTATTTCTGCCAAGGGGCTTACCTCAAAGTTTTCAAATACCGATTGTAAGAGTTCGCCTATTTGATTGGATTGTAGCAAAGAAGGGGTTCCTCCTCCAAAATATATGGTGTTGATTTTTTCGTGCGGAAAGTCTCTTTTTCTTAGTCTCAATTCCTTGGCCATTGCCTTTGTCATTGGCATGCTGTCGTGTTTTCCAGCTTTAAAATGAAAATTGCAATATATGCAGGCTTGTTTACAAAAGGGGATGTGAAAATATATTCCAGCCATTGTGTTTGTTACAAAACCCTTGCTATCATTAATCCATCCCTCACCGGAAGCAAAATATTTTCTACTCTTGGGTCTAGCATTACCATCGCATTGAATTCGTGTATCTCTTTGGTTTCTAAGTCTTTTTCAAGCTCTGTTTGGTCTATTACTTTACCACTCCAAAGTACGTTGTCGGCTATGATAAGTCCTCCTTTTTGCATGTTCGGAAGCACCATTTGGTAATATTTGGCGTAGTTTTCTTTGTCGGCATCTATAAAAACCATGTCCCACTTATGGTGCATTTGGGGGATAATCTCTAAAGCGTTGCCTGTATGGAGGTGTATTTGATTTCGGTGCTCGGACTGGCTTATAAACTGCTCTTGTACCGGCCTTAATTCGTCGTTTATATCTATGCTGTGCAACTCTCCCTCTGGGGCCAACCCTTCTGCAAGACACAGCGCAGAATAGCCTGTATAGGTTCCTATTTCAAGTATAAAACTTGGCTTGTGAATCTTGCTAAACATAGAAAGAACCCTGCCTTGCAAAAAACCACTTATCATTCTTGGCCTAAGCACTTGGGTTTGGGTATATCGGTTCAAAGATTGTAGCAAATCTGATTCTTGTTTTGTAAAACGTTCTGCGTATTCTTCTATTTCTTTAGGTAAAAATTCCATGGGAGTATTAATTGAGAGCTTACAAAACTAAGCATTTTTGAGTAAGATAAGCAGTAAGGACTTGAGCCAAATTAAATACCGGATATAGAAAACTATCTACCATTCGTTTCGCAAGCAAAGAAGGGAATTTTTGTGGGTGTTATTTTTTATTAACTTTGCATACCGAGTATGGAAATTAAAACAAATGGCATGCGCAAGATTAAAAGAGGATTGGTATTGGTTTCTGTGCCCATTCTTCTGTGGTCTGCCACCAAGGTAAACGACTATTTTGAATGGACAAAAAACCTTGAAATATTTACCACTGTATACAAAGAAATAAACCTAAAATATGTAGACAGGCCCAACCCTGGTGAATTAATGAAAATAGGGGTGGATGCAATGCTCTCCTCCTTGGACCCTTACACCAATTTTTATACAGAATCGCAAGTAGAAGAAGCTTTAATCCTTCGTAAGGGAGAATTCGGAACAGCAGGCTTTGAGCTAAACATGCTTCAAAACAAACTACTTATTTCCAAAATTATACCTGGAACAGAAGCCGAGAAATACCAATTACAACTCGGAGACGAACTTCTGGAGGTAAACGGCAGGACACCCTCTCCCAAAAGCGTTTCGGCAGCATACGAAGCACTAGAAGGCGCAGCAGGAAGCAAAGTTTCTCTAAAATTGAAACGCCAAGACGACACCCTTGCAATAGATCTTCTAAGGGTAAAGCCTAGCTTTAACAATGTGCCTTATTATGGTATGGTAAACAGCTCGGTAGGTTACATAAAGCTAGACCAGTTTATGGAAAACTCTGCGGAAGAGGTTAAAAAAGCATTGCTAGACTTAAAAGCCAAACACAATCCCAAGAGTTTGATTTTAGATTTGAGAAACAACGGAGGAGGATTGTTGGTAGATGCCGTAAGAATTGTAAATCTTTTTGTTCCACAAAACAAAGTATTGGTGGTAACTAAAGGCCGCACAGAAGAACACTACAGAGAATACAGAACCATGGAACCACCTGTAGACCTGAATATAGGACTTGTTGTGCTTATCAATAAAAACTCTGCCTCCGCTTCGGAAATTGTTGCAGGTTCTATTCAGGACTTAGACCGAGGAGTAGTATTAGGACAAAACAGCTTTGGAAAAGGCCTGGTTCAAAACCAATTAACCATTCCTTATCGCCACCAATTAAAAGTTACCATTGCGAAATATTATATCCCTTCTGGAAGATGTATTCAAAAAATAGAATATGGGCAAAAAAACAAAATGGGAAAAGATTCTACCGCTGCTGTTTTTTACACCCAAAACAAGCGTAAGGTAATGGAAGGCAATGGCATAAAGCCAGACATTGCTTTGGACAGGGACGAAGACAACGCTTTTTTAAAAGAAATAAAAAACTCTGGTGCCCTCTTTGAATTTGCCATACAAGAGGCCAGCAAATATTCAAAAGCAGACTTTGGTTCTGCCGCTTTTAAACTCAAAAACAACACGTTGCCAGATTTTGAAAACTTTCTTAAAGGAAGAAACTTTGTGTTTGAACTTCCTGCTGAAAAAATGCTATCCTCTCTTGAGGAAAATCTTAAAAGAGAAGGAATGGCGGAAAAAGAAATTAAACAAGCAATGGAGGAGTTTGCAAATAAAATAACTGCTTACAAAAACAAAGCAATAGAACAAAACAAGGAAGAAATAACAACCCTTTTGGCTATAGAAATTGCACGGACAATAATGGGCGAACAAGACAGATACCCTGTGCTTTTCCAATACGACAAAGAAATACTTAAAGCGGTGGAGGTTTTAGAAAACAAGCAACTATATCAAAACACACTAAAGCCATAATGGAGTTTACATTTATCCTTTACTTGTTTTTGGCGGGTGCTTTTGGCGGATTTATGGCGGGACTCTTAGGGGTGGGTGGAGGTGTTGTTTTTGTGCCCTTAATTACCCACTATATAGGCACCATTGCGGTACCTGAAGCTAGTTTTTCTGCATTGGTAATGGCTAACTCTTTCTCAGTAATTTTTGTCATAGGAATTTTTGGGACCTTAAAACAAAAAAAACTTGGTCAGTTTTACCCCAAAATTATTTTGGCTACAGGTATTCCGGCTGTTATTGGCTCTATAGGCACAAGCAAACTTTTAGTAATTTCGGGTTTATATTCCAAACATATTTTTTCTGTTTTCTTTATTGGTTTGCTTTGTTTTGTCTTATTCCGCTTTTTAGTAGAGGCTATAAAACAGAAGAAAAACAAAAGCGTAGAAACGATATACCAGCCAGAGAATCTAAATGTTTTTTTACTACCGGGTTTTTTGAGCGGTATTATTGCGGCCCTATCTGGTTTAGGCGGAGGTATTGTGATGATTCCTTATTTTACACAATTGCTAAAAATGCCTATAAAAAGCGCAACAGCCATAAGTCTTTCAGTGATTACCCTGGGAGCGCTTCCTCTCTTAATCTTTTACCTTTTTCAGGACATAAAGCTACCCCTTGGCATGCCTCATACCGGCCACATTATTTGGGCACTTGTTGTGCCAATGATTCTTGGTTCTATGCTTACTGTCGGCTTTGGTGTTTCTCTTTCCAAAAAAATCAGCCCTTGGCTGGTATTTATACTTCTTTCAGTTTTTATTATCTTTACAATCCTTAAATTACTTATAAACCTATGAAAAATTTTCTTTTCCTTGTACTACTTTCCTTTTTGTGGCTAACAAGTTTAGGGCAAAGCCCTTCCAAGCCTAAAACATTTAAGAAACACGTAAGTTATTTGGCTTCAGAAAAACTTGAAGGAAGACTAACCGGTACGAAAGGGGAGCAACTTGCAGCGGAATACATTGCAAAAGAGTTTGCCAAAGCAGGACTAAAACCAGCAGGAGAAAACGGAACTTATTTCCAAACTTTTTCTTTTGTAAAAAGCAGAACGATTGGGGAGCATAGCTCCATAAAAACAGTCTTTGATTTAAAATCTAAAACACAGCTTGTAGCAATGGATACTAACTTGTTTTATCCCATTTCCGAATCGGCAGATACTGCAAAATGGGAAAATGTTGGTGTGGCAAATGTAGGATATGGTTACAAAAAAGAAGACTATGAAAACAAAGGTGTAAAAAACAAAATAGCGGTTATAACCCTTGGAACGCCCTCTGAAGTAAGCGCCCATAGCGAAGATGCATTAAAACTAGACCTTTTTCAAAGAATAAAACTGGCAAACGAATACGGGGTTGCTGGCATTATATTGGTGAAACCAGATAGTAAATTTGATGAAAAACCAAGTAGGTTGCTGCGCGCTAGAGGCAGCAAAAGTGCGGTGCCTGTTGTATTTGTAGACACCCTTGCAAACTTTTTTAAAGAAGACGCTCTTGTAGAATTGTTTTTTGTGATACACAAAGACTTGGGGGTAGGTAAAAATGTGGTTGCTGCTTCTTCTTACGATAGCAACAAAGAACTTTTGGTTTTTGGCGGACACTACGACCACCTTGGCCGAGGAGAGCTTGGGGGAAGCCGAAGCAAAGAAAAGAACATTCACTATGGTGCTGACGACAATGCAAGCGGCACTGCCATGGTAATAGAACTAGCATATTCGCTCTCTAAAGCGAAACCAAACTACACTAAATTCAACTACCTTTTCATAGCTTTTTCTGGAGAAGAACTAGGGCTGTTAGGGTCGGCTCATTATGTTGCTAACCCTACTTTTTCTCTTTCCAATGCAAGGGCTATGTTCAATTTTGACATGGTAGGAAGGCTAGATACTGCAAAAAGACTTTTTGTTTCTGGCACAGGTACTTGTGTAAGTTTTGCTTCTGTTTTAAATATACCAGAAGACACTACTATATTAAGGATTATTCCTAAGCGCCAAGGAACAGGGCCTACGGATCACACCAGTTTTTATTACAAAAAAATTCCTGTTTTAGCCTTTTTCACTGGCCTACATGGCGAATACCATACCTCCAAAGACAAGCCTGAACTTTTGGATTATAATGGAATGACAAACATTCAGCAGTATGTTTTAACAATTGTTCAACGCATGCAAATGGCAGAAAACTCAACCTGGGAATTTACACCAGTAGAAGAAGAAAAAAAGCAAAGTAGTTCTAGTTTTAAAGTAACTCTTGGGGTTATGCCAGACTACAGCTATGAGGGCAGAGGAATGAAAATAAGCGGCGCTAACCCTGGAGGCCCTGCAGAGAAAGCGGGAATGCTTGCTGGCGATATTGTAGTTAAAATTGGCGAACACCCTGTTGCCGATATTTATAAATATATGGGCATCTTGGGATTGTTTAAAAAAGGAGAAAGCACCCCTGTTACCGTGCTAAGAGATGGAAAAGAAGTAGTACTTGAGGTGGTTTTTTAAAGACACTTTAAAAGGTTTTTAAAAGGTTTAAGAAGAAACAAAGCCTAGGTTTTGTACACCATTGGGTTTTATATACACTCTGTATGGCTTAACCTACATTCGGCATTAGAGTTTTCTAATTCTGAATGGGTGAAAAAATGCTCAAAAAGCTGTTTGTGAAAGGACTAAGCCCCAGTGAGTCCTACACGACTATCGGAGTAGTAAGAGCTTACAAAATCTTTGATTTTTGTCAGCTCATGAAGCTTCGGTCAGTGTGTGACATCCTGAACGTAAGCGTCAGGATCTTCATCACCCAAAGGGCAAAATACGCTACTGTGTATTTGGGGTTTAAGAGATGCCAGAGGCAAAGAAAGATTTTACTCGCAAAATGCGAGCGAGAGCGGAGGAGCCAAGTGATGCTGATATTGAATTTAAAAATAGTTTGTTAAGGCATTTCAAAGAAATTGAACTATATGTTAGAGAAAATGGCGAGGATTATTTGTATTAGTTTTTCGATTTATATATTATCAATGTTTATATTGAGCTGCTCTAGTGGGTTCAATTTTCAATCGGATAAGTCAAGCTATCAAAAGTATATTCATACGTTACAGATTGACACTATAACTCATTATACAAGGAACGAGTTTGAAGTTAAAGACAGCTTGTTTATGTCAATTTTAGATAGTTTTTTAAAAGATGTTGACACAGCTTTAAAAAGGAATGACTATCCAATTATTTATAAACTTAGAATACTTAACAATCACGACACACTAAAACTCTCTCTTAATGCTACAAATGACCATAAATATTTTGATTCAATTTTCGATCCCTTTTTTTATAAGTTAATGATTCAACCAGGAGATTTTAAAGGTATATTAATTTATTCAGGCAGAAAAATCATAGTACAAGGATTCGATAGTAATATTAAAAACAAATACTTAATCAAAGTAAATTCAAATGAAAATTATTTTAAGACCCTTAGAGTATTGTCTAAAGAAGGGCATTATTTTTATTATAAAACAGATTATTTAAGTTATGATTTATCAATAGTAAATGATGTGATAGAGAGTAAAGAAAGAAAATATCTACGTCTTCCTTTTCATACTAATTGAAATTAAATTATCGATTACCTTCTTTTTTATTCGTTTTTATGTGTATTTCCAATTTTTCTCTACCTTCGCTTTATGCTTCCTACACCAAAAAATACCGCATTTTCAACATATACTTTTGGTAGTCTAGCAAAACCACAAATCTATGATTTGGTAGTTTTGCAGACCCCTACTATGCGTAGGGGTATAAAGATGTCAATTTCCAAGGATTTGAAAACTGGAGATACAAAGTTTAAAATCGGGCCAGAGTTTGGAGTAAATATTGACCTAAGTAAAAAAGAAGACAAAGGCAGTTTTAAAGTTGGAGTAAGCGGAGGTGTTACTAGAAATTATAGCGCACAATATACCTCTAAAGAAACAAGTACTCAAAAATGAAAAATGTATTTGCTACATTCTTTTTTTTAGCAAGTGTTTTCTTGCTCCTGTCAATTTTAGATATGGATTATTTTCATTACGAATTAAGTACAAAATCCACAGAGTCGGATGCGATAGTTACAAAGCTTGATATTTCTGCTAACTCACTAATAATCTATTCTGTATGTTTGACATCTGATAGGATGTCAAACTATAGATTATTTGTACCCGAAGCTATTTATGAAGTGGGAGATACTGTACGTATAAAATACATCAAAAACACAAAAAATTCAAAAGCCAAACCTGTTGATATGCCAGATTGGTTTTTAAAGTGGGTTGAAATAGGCCTTTTTATTATTGTATATACTTTAGCTATAGGGCTCTGGGTAATTTCTAAGGAAAACCTCAGCAAGGTTATCGATGCTTATGTTCGTTTTATTGAAAAGCTAAAATTTATAAAATAAAAACTTTTTCCCTACCTTCGCTTTATGTTCCCCACCGAGAAAAATAGCACATTTTCATCGTATACTTTTGGTAGTCTAGCAAAACCACAAATCTATGATTTGGTAGTTTTGCAGACCCCTACTATGCGAAGGGGTATAATGGTGAGTGTTTCCAAGGGGGAGTATAGGTATGGGTTTAATGGTTATGAAAAGGACGATGATGTAAAAGGCGAAGCAAACCATATAAGCTTTGGTGATTATGGGTATGACCCAAGAATTGGAAGAAGATGGAAGCCATACCCATTAGAAAGCAAATATCCATCTATTTCACCTTTTGTTTTCGCAGCAGGGTCTCCCCTTTTTATTGTTGACAAGAACGGTCAAAAAATCCATATATACTATAAAAACGAAAAAGGAGAGGAAATGTATTATGTTTACGGATCTAAACTTGAAATACCAAACAATGCCTTTGTTAAAAACGCCATTGAAACCTTAGACTATATAAAAATTGCAGGCAAAGGTGAAAAACCTGAAACTTCAATTAACTTATATGAAATGGTAGAAAGTAAAGTTTTAGAAATTAGAGAACTAAAGACAGGTGCATTTGAAACACATTTTGAAGGAGTGATACTTGATGCCGACGGGAATGTTTTACAAGATGGAGCAAAAGCAGATCTTGATAAAAAACACACTAGTAACTTTGGCACTATATATTTTAACCCTACAGCCTCGATTTCTAACAAAGTAAAAACCGAGTTTTTAAGTCCAGCAGCTGCATTCTCTCATGAACTTGGCCATGCTACAGGCGCCTTTTTTAGTACAAATGATTATCTTGCTAAAATTAGTACAAAAAATTCGGAATTCAAAGATGATGAGGAAAAATTCGCAATAGAATATTTTGAACTCCCGATTGCAAAATATAGAGGAGAATATGTAAGGACAAATTATTCAAATGGATCTGAATTTTATACAAATTCTCCACTTTCTAATGAACCGATAGAAACACAAAAAGATAAACCATTTGGAGGAACTGAAGTTGAATTAAAAAAACGATGAAAAAACTACCTTTTTTCGCAATTATTTTTTTCTTCCTTGTTACAAATTGTAAGAATACAAAAAATACTTCCTTGTTAATAAACAAGGTGGATGAAATTCGAGCATATAGAATTAGTATATATATAAACTATTTTGGTGACGTGCCTTGTAAAGATATAAAAACAAAAAGAGATGTAAATATTGTAAAAATAACAGACAAAGAAAAGATACGTGACTTTATAGGAGTTTTTGAAGATACAAATAACTTTATAGTAGATTCTACTCAAAAAAGTATAGATGCTAGAATTCTATTTGAATATATGCAAAATGGGGTAGTAATAGAAACGATCTGTTGGTCAAAGTTTGGTCTTATTTATCGTAACGGGAATTTTTTACAAGGAAATTCAGAAGTAAATAAGTATTTGGAGAATCAGAGCCTTATTTATCCCTTCACTGTAAAACTCAAAAAGGGCTATGAAAAAAGATGATTTTCCCTACCTTCGCTTTATGTTCCCCACCCCAAAAAATACCAATCCAGCATCGAATACTTTTGGTAGTCTTGCAAAACAACAAATCTGTGATTTGGTAGTTTTGCAGACCCCTNNGAGTATAGGTATGGGTTTAATGGTATGGAGAAAACAGATGAGATAAGCGGTAACGGCAACCATTATATAACATTAGATAGGCCGTATGACGCAAGGCTAGGGAGATGGTGGAAAACAGATTTAATGGAGTCTGAAGCCCCAATGTGGACACCGTATCGCTTTGGCTTCAATAATCCTATTAGGTACTCAGATGCTGAGGGAACATTTGAAATTGATGAAGCAACAAAAAAAGCGTACCCTAAATTAGATGCTTATTTGAAAAATATTGCAACGGAATATGCAGGGAAGCCGGAAGAATTTAAAAAGGCTTTTAAAGAATGGGGTAGTTTATCAGATGAACAAGTTAATATAATGCTCGAATATGGGAAGGGCCCTAAGGTATCAGTTAAAAATTTAGATGTTGGGGATAAGAAAACTAATGGAATTACATATAGGACTAATGAAAATCCTGGAACAGACATTAATACTTTAGGTAAAGATTGTAAATGCAATATTGCATTAGATGATGATGTTGTGAATGCTTATGAAAAGGCAGGTAAAGAGGATGAAGGCGCTGGAAAAATGTTTTTAGAATCAACTCTTTTTCACGAAGGCACACATTATGGTGATAATATGGATGGGGAAAGAAAAAAAGATGAAAAAGGAAATGTAATTGAGGTTGGAAAAGAATTTGAAAAAGCAGCCTATGGAAAAGATGTCAGCAGAGGGAATTATAAAGAGGTTTATAAAGAAAACATCAAAGTTGAAACACCTAAAAAAGAAGAATAAACACATTGTCTATATGGTTAATAATCTTTTAATTATACTACTAATATCTTGTTCTTGTAGAGGCCAAAAAGTAAATAATCCCTTGCAAATTATAAATGCGAAGGTTGATAAAAACAGAGAATTAGAGTTGAATATTCAAATAACTAACAAGTCAGACTCTAACTTAATATTTTATATACCAAACTTAGACGATATTTGTTCTAATTTGTTACAATTTTATATTACAGACAAAGACGGAAATAATTACAATTTCAACAACTGTTTAGGAGACGAACAAGTAGATGAGATTAGAATTACAGAAAAAAACAGTAAAGAGTTACAGAAAAATCAGTTTATAAAAATAAAATATAAAATCAGTTTAGATTCATTTTCTCTAAAACTACAAAGAACAAATATTAAAGAAATTAGACTAGTATTAGATTACTCAATTACGAACATTGTTGGAGGAAAGAATATTTACAATCAAAAAATAGAATCTAAAATAACAAGTTTTTAAAAGCTGCCCCCCCCCTCATTTCCCTCAAACCCCATCCAAAATAATTCCCTACATTTGCTCTTAAAACCATGCAAACCCATCACAAATATCAGTCCTCAAACTATTCCCCGTTCGGTATGCAAATGCCACAGAGAGTTTGGACGAGTGATAGTGCGGGGTATGACTTCGGTTTTGGAGGGCAAATGAAGGATGATGAAATCTATGGCAAAGGCAACAGCTACACCGCAGAATATTGGCAGTATGACAGTAGGTTGGGGCGGTGGATGAGTGTGGATCCGTTGGCTAAGCTTATGCCTTATGAAAGTTCTTATGTATTTGTTGGTAATTCACCAATGATTCATATAGACCCAGACGGAAGAAAAAGAACGGTCACTCATATTTATAATAATTATGAAACTGTTACAGATAAAGAGACAGGAAAAACAACATTAGTTAAGACGGGGGTTACAAAAATAAAAATCGTAAAAAATGACGATTTAATATCTGTGCAAAGATCTGTTGACAGGTCTAGTTCCCCAGACACCTATAATGTATACGATTGGTATGATATAAATGAGACCATAACACATACCGTTATAGATGGTAAAGAAAGAAGTAAAACTACCGAAATTACAAAAGGAACAAAAAGAACTACTACCTTTTTTAATGTAAGTTGGTATGCAAAGGAAAAAGTTAAAGACAGAGAATTTGGAGGCGTAAATTGGACAAGTTCCAATGGACAAGGACAAGAGAACAGGTCGGGAAAAGGAAAAATAAATTCAGAAAATATAGACCTCCTTCTCGCAGCATTAGGATCTGCTAGTACCGCCGCTCAAAGTTCAAAGTCTGATAAGTTTATAGACGCCGTTAAGTACCTTGTAGATGTTTTAAGCACCGTTTATGGCTTCCAAAGCAATAATGTAACTGTTGAAGATGCTTTAAATAAATTAACAAATGGGAAACAAGTTGTAATAAATGGGGAAACAAAATGTCCTAGCTGTTCTAATTATAAAGACAGTTCACACATAGATGAGAATAACGGCGCAGGGACATTTGATAATTTAACTAAATAGCTATGAAATCACTTTTTTTATACCTCTCACTTTTTGTAATCCTTTCTTGTAATTACTCTAAAGTAGATAAAAATATAGGTGATTCACATTTAGATACTGCATTTTTAAGAGGCATTAGTAATAATTACGACTCTACTTATACTCTTAACCTTTCAAGTGGTACAGCAGAATATTTCGTTTACAACAAAGATTTTATAAATATAATTTATCGCGACACTTCAAGTGATATTATAGCATTGATAAGTAGATATAAAGGCAAGAATATCTTTGCAGAAGAGTATTTTAAAAATGGGCAGTCAAAGGGTAAGATTAAATATGCTTCACCAGGTGTGATAAGTGGAAAAGTAAAATACTATTTTAAAAATGGTAAAATCAGAGAAATAGGTGAATATACAAATGGAAAAGAAACCAGTAAATGGAAGCGCTTTGGGGAAGAAGGCAATGTAATTTGGGAAGAAGAGTACTTCTAAAGGGGCTAATTCCTACCTTATTAGGGTCTGCTAGCACTACCGCTTACTGTTCAATGTCTAATACGTTTATAAGTATTTAAGTACCTTGTAGATGCTTTAAGTATAGTTGATGGCTTACAGATAAATAATGAAGATATAATAAATAAAATAAAAGGGAAAAGGCAGGTGTTACACACTGTAACACTTGTAAAACAAATCATGAAAAGGATAGTACTGATAAAATCACAGATAATGACTCTAAAAAAGAGGTGTTAGATACCGCAGAAAATGTTAAGTAAAAGCAATAAAATAGTACTATTCTTTATTCTGGTTGTTTCATGCGATACACCTTCTACAGATATTTTTGGAACTGAAACCATTTATCACGGTTTAATGTTGCCATATGAAATAAGTCAGAATTTATATACTAAAAAAAGCAATAGCTATGGTTATTCTTATGATGAGAAAAAGCAGTTATTGCTTTACACATATTACAATGAGGGTTCAGAACTAATTTTCCAATACAATTATGTGGAGAATAGTTTTATTGGCGCTCCCTTTATTTATTGCTTTGATTATTTTTACAACGACTCATTTACTTTCATATGTGAGGTTGCAAATCCAGATGGGATAAATTGCCATTTTTTTATAAACGAAACAGAAGTAAAACCAGACACCAACAATTTAATTCATTTTAAATTTAGAAAGGCTAGCCACATTGGTGATTTTGAAGTTAAAGTACAGATGGGAATAGATGAAAACCCTTTGAATTATAAGGAATGGACAAGAAAAGTAACTTTAATTGATTCTACATATTTTGTCAAAGAAAACATGATAAAACATGATTTATGGAACGATTATATCCCGTAGTTAAAATTTCGCTGAAATGCCAAAATCACAAACCTCTGCGAACTCGCTCGCATCTTGAGAATGATCTAAAATACCGTCTCTGGCGCATTTAATAAAAATGCTTTTGATACTTTAAAAAAATTGTGTTTCAAAAACTTCTCCCTACCTTCGCTTTATGTTCCACACCCCAAAAAATACCGCAATTGTACTAAACCCTTTTGGTAGTATAAAAGCGAGTGTTTCCAAGGGGGAGTATAGGTATGGGCTTAATGGGATGGAAAAAGATAATGAGATGAAAGGTGAAGGAAATTCTTTAGATTTTGGAGCAAGAATTTATGACAGTAGATTGGGGAGGTGGTTGAGCGTGGATCCGTTGGTAGCTTTACAACCACATACAACTCCATATAAATGCAATAATAATAATCCTATAATTTATATTGACCCTAACGGTGAGGCAGAATTTTATTATAAAGGAAAATGGATTGGTCGAGATGGAGAGTCTGATAT
>DIUJ01000063.1 GCA_002422315.1 Bacteroidetes bacterium UBA6161 | reverse complement strand
GCAAGCCTAAATAGGACCAAAGGTGTGAAATATAATAGCCAAGGGTGTAGCCCATAGTAAAGAGGTATACCCGAATGTTCGATTATTGGCGCATGCACCAAACAAAGTTTGCGGGGTATTTTTGCTCTGCATAAAAAATAAGAATCAATAAGTCCTAATAGTAAATCAAAAGGTGTACTATTCTATCTGACTTGATTTTCTGTAACAAACAAGTTAGCCCTGTTTTGTCAAAGTTTTTAAACTTTCTTGAAATTGGGGTTTAAAAGTGATTGTATCTTAGATGTTTTTATTGTGCAAAGCGCTAGGATAAGAGAGAAGCAAGAAGGGAAGCCACGCTTTGGAGATTTTTTATGTAGTATAGTTTGCATAAAATACAATCTCTAATGCAAATACCCAAGTCTCTTGAGCCCTTTGAGTTGAATTTTAAAAAGGAGACAGATAAGAAAATAATTGCCAATGCTTAATAGTGCCTATTTGCTAGGTTTAACGTTGCATAAACAAAAAGAAAACAGAAAACAAAATAAGTTATTTTTGTAAAATATTTGTATATTTGCAGCGATAATTTGGAAGGAGGGGGCAGAAGTCCCCTTTTCCTTTTTTTTAATAGGACAAAAGAATGTTAAACATAGGGAAACTACTACAAGAATATTTAGAAGAGGTAATTCAGGATTTCCCGGGTTTGTTTTTGGTAAATATTGAACACCAAGCAGGCAGTAAGAAGTATAGTATTATTTTGGACGGAGAAGAAGGACTTAGTATTCAAAACTGTGGAAGAATAAGCCGTAAAATTTCTGCCAAAATAGATGAAAATTTGGAGATAGAAGCCATGGAAGACCCCTTTGTATTTGAGGTTTCTTCCCCAGGAGCAGAAAAACCTCTTGTTTTGCCTCGCCAATACAAAAAACATATAGGCAGAGAAATGCAGATACTTACCAAAGACGAAAAAACTATTCACGCCAAATTATCCGAATGGTCAGAATCCAAAATAAAAGTGGTACCTCTTAAAAAGTCTACGGTTAAAGGAAGGCGCGATAAAGAGCTAGAGGCAATAGAAATAGATTTTGACCAAATTATAGAAAGTAAAGTAATTATATCATTCAAATAAAGAAGAATTATGTCAACAATAGCAGGATTAGTAGATTCCTTTTCGGAATTTAAAGAGTTCAAAAACATAGACAGAGTTACCCTAATGAGGGTTTTAGAAGATGTTTTTCGTAATGTTTTAAAGAAAAAGTTTGGAACAGACGAAAATTTCGACATTATCATAAATACCGAAAAAGGGGACTTTGAGATTTACAGAAACAGACTTATTGTAGACGATTGTGAAGTAGAAGATGAAAACCTTCAAATTGGGATTACAGAAGCAAAAAAAATAGAAGCGGATTATGAATTTGGAGAAGAAGCCACAGAGCTTCTGCACATAGAAGACTTTGGCAGAAGAGCAATACTTAGCGCAAGGCAAACCCTTATGACCCGTGTTCTGGAACTAGAAAAAGATGAATTATACAAAAAGTATAAAGATAGAGTTGGAGAAATAGTTTCTGGAGAAGTGTACCAAATTTGGAAAAAAGAAATCATGATTCTAGATGACGAAGGAAATGAACTTATTTTGCCCAAAAGCGAAATGATTCCTGCCGACTTTTTCAAAAAAGGGGAAAGCATACGTGCAGTTGTTCTTCATGTAGAAATGCTTAACGCTAGTCCTAGAATTATTTTGTCGAGAACTGCTCCAGCATTCCTGGAAAGACTCTTCGAACTAGAGGTTCCAGAAATATTAGATGGTCTTATAACTATTAAACAAGTAGTTAGAGAACCCGGAGAAAGAGCTAAAGTAGCAGTAGAAAGCTACGACGAAAGAATAGACCCTGTGGGCGCTTGTGTAGGAATGAAAGGTGCAAGAATTCATGGAATTGTACGCGAATTATGCAACGAAAATATTGACGTAATTAACTTTACAACCAATACTTCCCTTTTTATTCAAAGATCGCTGAGCCCAGCTAAAATTTCTAATATAAAACTAGATGAAACCAAAAAGAAAGCAGTGGTAACTATGCCTTCCGACCAAGTGAGTTTAGCAATTGGTAAAGGCGGTTTTAACATTAGATTGGCAGGAAGATTAACAGGATACGAAATAGAAGTGTATAGAGAAGCCGCAGATGTGGACGACTCCGATGTGGAATTAGTGGAGTTCCTTGACGAAATAGACGAGTGGATAATAGACGAGCTAAGAGCAACTGGACTAGATACAGCCAAAGCTGTTCTAAATACCGATACTGCAGAACTGGTTTTGAGAACCGATCTTGAAGAAGAAACGATTGTCGAAATCAAAAAAATACTAAGTGCCGAATTTGAATAATATATTCATGAAAGGCACTTAAAAAACTACTTGTTTCGGGGTACTTTCCCCTTTGCCCGAAACAAGTAGTATAATTAAACAACAAACTTTGGGGAGAGCATGAATAAAAAATAAAATGGCAGAAAATACATACAGGATTAACAAGGTTGCCTCAGAACTCAATGTGAGCTTTCAAACACTTTTGGAACGTTTAAACCAAAAAGGATTTGATGTAGAGGTGAAACCAACAACTAAGATTTCGGAAGAAATGTATGCCTTGCTTCAAGCGGAGTTTAAGTCCGATAAAGCAGCAAAAGATGAGTCAAAATCGCTAAAACTTACAGTTACTAAGGAAGCCCCTAAGGTAGTAGAACAAAAAGAAGTCAAAAAAACAGTAGAGGATTTGCCTAAAGAGGAAGAAGAGGAAGACAATGTATGGGTAAAAAATACAGTTCTTTCAGATATTCCCACCCCGCCTCCTGCCCCTGTGGAAAATACAGAACCTCCTGTAACAAAAGAAGAACCCAAAGAAATTGTTCAAGAACCTGAAATCGTTCCGGTTAAAGAAGAAATTACTGTTGCCCCTCCAAGCTTTGGTACTAAAGTAGTAGGGAAAATTAACCTAGATGAAATTAATAACAAAACTAGGCCTGATAAAAAGAAAAAAGCGGAACCAATTAAAGAGGAAACCCCTAAAAAAGAGGAAACTCCTGAAATAGTGAATACTCCTGCTGAAGTAGAAGAGATCATTCCTGTTGTAGAAGTTAAAACAAACCAAGAAGAAGTTCCAATTGTAGAACCAAAAGCAGAGGATAAAACACCAACAGTAGAGAATACAACACCCGAAGTAACTCCGGAAGTTGTGGCTCCTCCTATTGTGGCTCCTGAACCTGAGGATACAACCATCAAACCCCAATATGAAGTTCTTCCTGGTCTTAAAATTAAAGGTAAAATAGAACTTAAAGCAGAGCCGTCTGGGAATAAGTCTAAAAATCAAATTCTTAAAGAATATAGTGCAGACAATGCCAATAAAAAGAAAAAAAGAACAAGAAAAGTTGTAGAAAAAGTTAAAATTGACGAGGTTATAAAAAATAAAAAACCAGGTACTGGTGGAGGATATAATCAAAACAACAACAACAACAATCGCCCAGGAGCAGATAAACCTAAGGCTGCAATAACAGAAAAAGAGATTCAAGATAGACTTAAAGCAACACTTTCTAGAATAGATAGCTCCGGTAGAGGGAAAAATACGAAATCTAAACTTAAAAAACAAAAGAGAGATGTTCATGAGAGCAATAGAAATAGAGAAAGAGAACAGCAAGAGCAAGAATTAAAAGTACTTAAAGTTACCGAATTTGTATCTGCAAATGAACTTGCGGGACTTATGGATGTGTCTGTAAATGAAATAATTACAGTGTGTTTTAGCATGGGACTCATGGTTTCTATTAACCAACGATTAGATGCGGAAACGATAACTATTGTGGCAGACGAATTTGGATATGATGTAGAGTTTATTGATGCCGAATCTCAAGTTGCATTTGTAGATATCCCCGACGATCCCAAAGACTTGGTTCACAGGGCGCCTATAGTTACCGTAATGGGTCACGTAGACCATGGTAAAACTTCGCTCTTGGATAGAATTCGTTCAACGAACGTAATTGCTGGCGAAGCAGGTGGTATTACCCAACACATTGGGGCTTACGAAGTAACCTTAGAAGGAGGACAAAAAATTACTTTCTTGGATACGCCGGGTCACGAAGCTTTTACAGCAATGAGGGCAAGGGGAGCGAAGGTTACAGATATAGCGGTAATAGTAATAGCAGCCGATGATAGCGTAATGCCTCAAACTAGAGAAGCTATTAGCCACGCCCAAGCAGCAGGCGTACCTATGATTTTTGCCATAAATAAAATTGACAAGCCGGGAGCTAATCCAGATAAAATTAGAGAGGCTCTTTCGCAAATGAATATATTGGTAGAAGACTGGGGCGGAAAATTCCAGTGTCAAGAAATTGCTGCCAAACATGGATTGAACGTAGACAAACTTCTAGAAAAGATTTTATTAGAGGCAGAACTATTAGAGCTTACTGCAAATCCAAACAGAAATGCCAAAGGTACAATTGTAGAAGCCAAAATCGACAAAGGAAGAGGTATTGTAGCTAGCTTATTGGTTCAAAACGGAACACTTAAAGTTGGCGACCACGTTGTGGCTGGGCCTTGGTACGGAAAAGTAAAAGCATTGTATAACGAACGTTTCTCTAGAATAGAGGTAGCAGGGCCTTCTACTCCGGTAGGTATGCTAGGCTTTAGCGGTGCTCCTACTGCTGGCGACCCATTTGTAGTGTTTGAAACAGAACACGAAGCAAAAGAGTTGGCAAACAGGAGGTTTCAGCTACAGAGAGAACAAGGCATACGTTCTTCTAAACATATAACCCTAGACGAAATAGGAAGAAGACTTGCGGTTGGAAACTTCAAAGAGCTTAACTTAATAGTGAAAGGAGACGTGGATGGTTCTGTTGAAGCGCTATCTGATTCCTTGCTCAAACTTTCTACCGAAGAGATTCAAATCAATGTTATACACAAAGGGGTTGGTCAAATTACCGAATCTGATGTCTTGTTGGCTTCTGCTTCTGATGCTATTATAGTTGGTTTCCAAGTTAGACCAGCAGCTAGTGCGAAAAAACTTGCAGAAAACGAACAAATAGACATAAGAACTTATTCTATTATATACAAAGCCATAGAGGAAGTAAAATCTGCAATGGAAGGTATGCTTTCTCCAGATGTAGTAGAGAAAATAGTGGGTAACGTAGAGGTAAGAGAAGTATTCAAGATTTCTAAAGTTGGTACTATAGCAGGTTGTATGGTTACCGATGGTAAAATTGAGCGCAAGAGCAACATTCGTGTAATTCGCGACGGGGTAGTTATACATACTGGCCGACTCGCTTCTCTTAAACGTTTCAAAGACGATGTAAAAGAAGTAAGCAAAGGCTATGACTGCGGTATGCATTTAGAGAAATTTAATGACTTGCAAGAAGGCGACAATATAGAAGCCTTTACAGAAGAGGAAGTAAAAAGAAAACTGAAATAAAAAGTAAATCATATAAAACGGGGGGGCAATTTAATTTGTCCCCCTTTTTTTTTGATAGAGTAGGAATTGACGTTAAAAAAATTCTCATATTTGAAAATTGAAATTTTCTGACAATGACAAGCAAGAATATAAATAAAAACAAATTTAAAGCAGAACCTTCTCTTTCTTCCGCACCCAATAAAAAAACGGGAAGCTTTTGGGATAGTATTGAAAAAAAAGAATGGTGGATTGTTTCGGCAATTGCTGTGCTCGCGTTTACATTAAGAATTATTGGAGCAGGAAGATTTTCCTTCTGGTTTGATGAATACTTGCATGTAATTCCTGCATCAGAATTTCTTCAAGGTAGAGGAATGCAGCATATAGATGGACTAAATGGAGTTTTTACCACTTGGGTAGAGGTTTTGTTTATGGGTATTTTTGGCAAAACCGAGTGGGCTGCTAGATTTGCTATGGTTTTCTTTTCTACAGCAACAGTTTTTCCTTTGTATTTTCTAGCAAAAAAACTATTTAACAGTAAAGTAGCGATAGTAACCATCCTGTTGTTTTCTATTTCATTGTACAATATATATTGGGGCAAAGTGGTAAGAAACTATGCCACATTCTTACCTTTTTATTTGTTTTTTCACATAGCTCTATTATCCATTTTTGAAAAAAATGAAAACTCCAATAGTTTTTCTATTGTAGACAAATTCAATATTAACATTAAAACCGTTGTTTTTCTTTTGGGTTCTTTTCTACTTGCTATTTTAAATCACCAACTAACAGTATTTGCAATTTTTGCATGGGTTTTTTATGGTTCAATTCGTTGGGTATTGTTGGCAAAGGAAAGTAAAGGGAAAGACATTTTTAATCGCTATACTATTTTTATTCCATCCTTACTTGCATTTTTCTCTTTGTTCACCAAAGCCGGAGGGGGATTTGCAAAATCTATACTTGGAATTCTTCTTCCTCCTAATATTGTAAATTTTGTTATTCCAAATACAGAGAGGCTTTCAGAATTATGGAAAACAAAACCTTTCGAATCCTTTAATGTTTATTGGGATGCTATAAATACAGACTCAAGCTATTTGTATCTTTTTGCATTAATTGGCATACTAGCAGGTTTTTATACTTTCAAAAAATCAACATTGTATCTCGTATCTAATTTCGTAATTATTCTTTTACTTTTCTCTTTTGTATTCAGAGAACCTGCTGTAGTTAGGTATTTATATTTTATTTATCCTTTTTTCTTTATGTTGGTTGCCTTTGGGGCATGGTCTCTTTTGTCTTTTATTTCTCAAAAGGTATTAGTAAAAACTAAAATTGCAGAAAGCCTCACTTCTTTTTTACTTCTGTTTTTTGTGTTATTTTTAATGTTACAACCCAAAAATATATCTGCTTTTTTAAAACAAAAAGAACACGGTCAAATTGTTGACAAAAGTATTAGCGAGTGGGTTTTTACAAATTGGCAAGAGCCTCTTAAGTATGTAAAAGAGAATAGACAGCAAGGAGATGTGGTCTTGTCTACAGTTCCTAATTCTGCCAGATTTTATTTGGATTTGGACACTTCTGAATTAGGTTGGTTTAGACAAAATATTTTGAATGCAATAGAAAAAAAATACCAACCCAACGAACCTTCTGGCAAGCCTGTTAGCGGCTACACCACCGAGGAGTTTATAAAAACCGTTGAAACCTATCCTAGAGGCTGGCTAGTGGCAGACTATTATTTCTATAATGTAATGACAGACCCCAAAGCAAGACAGTATGCTACCGAAAACCTTCAATACCACTATATGGCTAGTACCGATGGAAGTGTTCAGGTTTTTAGTTGGGACCATAACAAACCGCAACGCAAAAGCCCTCTATTTGTTGAACTAGGTAAACCACTTGGTGGACAAGCTTCTCCGCCTATAGATTTTTCGCTTAGCCTTTCTGGCCCAGAAACCGACATGGTCTTTTACCTCGAAATTGAAGGAGTAGATTCAGATGCAGAAGCTTTTATGGTTCTAAATGGAAGTTCCCAAGTAGCTATTCCAAAGCCTCAAGGAAAGGGATATGGAAAGGAAATGGCAAAGGTTAGAGTAAATAAAGCAATGCTAAAAGAGGGTGCAAACCAAGTTCAATTTTCTTATAACCCTGCGGCAAGAGAGCTTGACTATAGGCCTGGTTTTGTAATTTATAATCTTACTATAGGCAATTAACCCTTACTTTATCGTTTTTAGTTTTTTTTTGAAGTACCCTTTTCCGATATTTTGATTACATTTGCAGCGTAAGAAAAAAATTACACCCAAACCCAATCCTTTAAATTAAAGGAGATATGGCTGAAGAATTAAAAAAGATTAAAATAAAGGTTCATATAGCAGGACGCAACTACCCCCTTACGGTAGATGCTACCGAAGAGGAAGCGATTAGAAAAGCCGCAAAAATTCTGACCCAAAAAACAGAAGAATTGCAACACCTTTTTACCGCTCAAGATAACCAAGATTTGTTGGCTATTGCCGCACTAGAATTTGCTAGCTTGTGGATTAAAACCAACAATAAAGAACCCGATAACCAATTGCAAAATCAATTGGAAAATCAGATAAAAACGCTCCTTCATCAAAGCGAAAATCTGATCAAATCAATTTAAATTTTTCTGCATATAGTCTTTCTTAAAGGGTTAAATATTTAAAATTTAATCACTTAGTACAAAAGTATGGAAATTATTATTGCAATTATCTCAGTAATTGTAGGCTTAGGGGGAGGTTTTTTTATAGCCCAGTCGGTTGTAAAAAAAACTACCAAAGCCGAAGCAGACAGATTGATTGAGGAAGCTAAAAACAAAGCCGAATCTGTAAAACAACAAAAAATGCTGGAGGCAAAAGAAAAATTCCTCCAACTAAAATCTGACCACGACCGTGAGGTTTTTAAAAGAAACCAAGAAATTTCTCAGTCTGAAAACAGAGTAAAACAAAAGGAACAAAGCCTAGACTCGAAAATGGGCAATGTGAAAAAAAGAGAGGATGAGTTGGATAAATTGAAAGAAACCCATGCACAACAGATGGAAATCCTTCAAACGAAAATTCAGGAAGTAGAAAAAGTACGTAAAGCCCAATTGAAACAATTGGAAACTATCGCAGGACTAAGCATAGAAGAAGCTAAAGCCCAAATGATAGAAGCGGTAAAAGCAGATGCCCACACCGACGCCATAGCCCAAAGCAGGCTAATAGTGGAAGAAGCGAAGCTTACTGCTACCAAAGATGCTAAAAAAATTATCCTTCAAACCATTCAAAGAACCGCTGCAGAACAAGCTATTGAAAACACAGTTACAGTGTTCAATATAGAAAATGACGAGATTAAAGGTAGAATTATTGGTAGAGAAGGCAGAAACATTAGAGCATTAGAAGCAGCTACAGGTATAGAAATTATTGTGGACGATACCCCAGAGGCAATCATCCTTTCTGGCTTTGACCCTATTCGTAGAGAAGTAGCTCGCTTGTCTCTTCATAGACTTGTTACAGACGGAAGAATTCACCCTGCGAGGATAGAAGAGGTGGTTGAAAAAACCCGCAAAGATATTGAGCAAGAAATTGTAGAAATTGGACAAAGAACCGTGATTGACCTAGGTATTAACGGTCTTCATCCTGAACTAATTCGTATGGTAGGTAGAATGAGGTATAGATCTTCTTATGGTCAAAACCTACTGAAACACTCTCGCGAGGTTGCAAATCTTTGTGCTACTATGGCAGCCGAATTGGGGCTAAATGTAAAACTAGCGAAAAGGGCAGGTTTACTGCACGATATTGGAAAAGTTCCAGAGGATGATGCAGAAACGCCACACGCACTATTGGGTATGAAACTTGCAGAAAAATTTGGGGAACACCCAGATGTAGTAAATGCAATTGGTGCCCACCACGATGAAATAGAAATGACAAGTATGATTTCTCCAATTATTCAAGCTTGTGACGCTATTTCTGGCTCTAGACCTGGTGCAAGAAGAGAAGACTCTGAATCGTATATCAAGCGTTTAAAAGACCTAGAAAGTCTAGCTGTAGGCTTTGATGGTGTAGAAAAAGCGTTTGCTATTCAAGCAGGCAGAGAACTCCGTGTAATGGTAGAAAGCGAAAAAGTAACAGACGCTCAAGCAGATGAACTTTCGTTTGAAATAAGCCAAAAAATCATGAAAGAAATGATTTACCCAGGCCAGATTAAAGTTACTGTAATTCGTGAAAGAAGAGCAGTTAATTTTGCAAAATAATCTTTTCGTAGAATATAAAATAACCGGAACTAAAGCTTCCGGTTTTTTTTTACCCTTTTTGTTATCTTTGATTTTTCTTTTTATGAAATATTTTAAATCTCTTTTGTATCCTGCATTTCTGCTATTGTTCTTAATTCCATTTGTTGGAAAAGGGCAGCAAACGAACAAATCCACTTCAAAAACCAGCAATAAGGCTTCCCCAAAGCCTGTAAATAGAGTAGTGTCTACTACCTTGTTTAAAATGAACAACAACAATTTAGTTCCTACACAAGAATACGTTGTTTCGGATTCAAGTTTTTATATGGAAATTAGCATGCTGCATAAAGATTCTGTTAATATTCAGGTCGTATGGAAATTTAAAAGCTATGGAGAAGATTTTCTAAACCAGATAGATTCCTCGGTTTTTGGCATAAATAAGGTTTCTAAATTCACGGTTTCTTTAATGAAAAAAGGAGTGTATTGGCCTGCCGGAGAATACCAAGCGACTATTTATTTGCAAGGAAAAAAACAGAAAACACATCGGTTTGATGTTAAAGCAGAATCCGTTCCCGCAATTTTGGTTTTTTCTTTTTCCAATCCTCAAAAAAACCCTGTAAATGAAGTGAGAGCAAAAGATTCCGCATTGCTTTTTAGAGTTTATTTGGATAAAAACGTGGTCAAAGATTCTTCTAAAGTGGAAATAAAATGGTTTTTTGAAGATACAGATAGGGAAGTTGTGTTTTTAAATAATCAATTCTTTCTTTTGGATTTTATTCAATTTCCCGAACTGAATTTTATCGACTTTATTTACCCGAATTCAAGCGAATGGCCAAGTGGTTACGTTGTTGCTGAAGTTTGGCTTAATGGAGTATTTAAAAAATTTATCAGACTAAAAATTCTATACCCTGACAAACAGTAGCTTTATATTAAAATTTCACGCCTCCTCCATTTTTATAAATATTTTTTTGATTTTATTTGTTTTAAAACTTTAACTAATATTGAAACTTAATTTTTACTTAGCATGACCCAATATATATCCATCCTATTTTTTGCCTTATTAAGTATTGTTGCTCTTTATTTTTTCTATGTGAGCGCTAGCAGAATACGCAAAAATGTGCTCTTAGGTAAAGACATAGACCTGAGCGACAACAAGCCTATGAGATGGAAAACCATGGCAAAAGTAGCTTTAGGGCAAAGCAAGATGACAGTAAGGCCCGTAGCGGCATTTTTCCATTTACTCGTATATGCAGGCTTTGTGCTTATCAATCTTGAAGTTTTGGAGATTTTTGTAGATGGTTTTACTGCACAACATAGAACTTTTGCTCCTTATTTAGGAAGTTTATATAGCAGCGCCATAGCTTTTTTTGAAGTACTTGCAGTGCTGGTAATTATTGCCTGTGTGGTTTTTCTTTTGCGTAGAAATACTCTTAAAATAGCACGTTTTCAATCGCCAGAACTTAAAGGATGGCCTGTTTTTGATGCCAATACCATCTTGATAGTAGAAATTGTTTTAATGACAGCATTGCTTATAATGAATGCAACGGATAGGCATTTTTCAGAATCACATAGCATGCCTATAAGTTCTTTTATAGCGCCACTGTTTTCTGGCCTTTCGGATAGTTCTGCATACTTAGTGATGAAAACTGCATGGTGGTTCCATTTTGTTGGAATTTTAATATTTTTGAATTATGTTCCGTATAGCAAACACTTGCACATCTTTTTGGCTTTCCCTAATACATTTTATTCAAACTTAAAACCTAAAGGGCAGTTCGACAACAACGAAATGGTTGCCAACGAAGTAAAGGCTATGATAGACCCTAGTTTTACCCCACCTGTGGTAGAAAATCCGCGTTTTGGGGTAAAGGATGTAGAAGACCTAAATTGGAAAAACTTGTTGGATGCATACTCGTGCACCGAATGTGGTAGATGTACTTCCGTTTGTCCTGCAAATATCACTGGCAAACTTCTGTCGCCACGCAAAGTAATGATGGACACCCGAGACAGATTGGAAGAAGTAGGCAAAATAAGAGATGGTAAATTACCTGCACCCACAGAAGAAAAAGACCTACACAGTTATATCAGCAAAGAAGAACTCTTGGCTTGTACCACTTGCAATGCCTGCGCAGAGGCTTGTCCTATCAACATCAATCCAGTTGAAATTATAGTAGGCATGCGCCAATACCAAATAATGGAAAAATCCGACAGCCCTTCCGAGTGGAATATTATGTTCAACAATATGGAAAACAATGGCGCCCCTTGGCAATTCGCCCAAAGTGAGAAGATGAACTGGGCAGAGGGGGAGTAGTTATCCAACCTATAAGGTTTTCCCAACCGTATAGGTCAACCCAATCAAACAGCTTTTTCAGAAAAATTTACTATCTCCAGAAAGTTACACCCCGTTTCGATAAGTCGCTATAAGTGGGTAAAAAAGTATAGTTATAGCGATTTAAGGCTAATTTCATTTTACGCTTTTTACATCGTCTGGTCAATAAAGCTTGTTATTTATTTTCATATAAATCGCTATAAGTGGTATTTTATCCATAGTTATAGCGGCTTATGTGCAATTATGTCTCGTGATTTTAGGACTTATTAAACATTGGATACGATATTTATTCTTTGTATAACTCACTATAAGGGAGCATAAATGTATAGTTATAGCGACTTAAAAATATATATCTCGCTATATCTATGTAATTTTATATATTTGTAGCGACTTATGGGAAGCGTACTTGGCAGGAAAAAAGAAGTAAATAGGCTAGACGAAATCTATCATGCGAATAAGTCCATATTCCTTGCGGTGTATGGCAGAAGGCGTGTTGGGAAGACCTATCTGATCAGAACTCATTTTGAAACAAAATTTAGCTTCTACCACACGGGGCTTGCCAATGTTGGCAAACACACGCAACTACTAAACTTTTATCATACTCTGCAAAAATCATTTGGCAACAAAGTACCCGACAAAATGCCTCAAACTTGGTTGCAAGCTTTTCAGCTACTAGCCGACTTATTGGAACAAAGCAAGAAGAAACGCAAAGTTGTTTTTTTAGATGAACTTCCGTGGATGGATACTGCCAAGTCAGGTTTTTTACCCGCCTTCGAACATTTTTGGAATTCCTGGGCTTCTGCCAGAACAGATGTGGTGCTGATTGTGTGCGGCTCAGCAACTTCTTGGATTGTGGGTAAAGTGATTCGTAGCAAAGGAGGACTGCACAATAGAATTAGCGAAATGATGCACATAAAGCCCTTTTCTTTAACTGAATGTGAAATGTTCTTAAAAGTGAAAGGCATTCATTGGAACCGTTATCAAATTGTAGAAGCCTATATGGCTTTGGGAGGTATTCCGCATTACTGGGATTTGATTTCGAAAGGTGTGAGCGCAACCCAAGCAATAGACGCTTTGTTTTATGGCGAAGATGCAGTGTTGGGTCAAGAAATGGACAATTTACTCCCTTCTCTGTTTCGTTTTCCAGAACACTATGAAAGTGTGCTAAGAGTTTTGACACAAAAAGGGATAGGACTAAGTAGAGAGGACATTATTAAAGAAGCTAAACTGCCAAACGGAGGAGGGATTAGCAAAGTGATGGAAGAATTGGAACAGTGCGGTTTTATTAGGAAATATATTCCTTTTGGGAAAAAATACCGAGATAGTTTGTATCAGTTAACGGATTTTTATGTGATGTTTTACTACAAGTTTATTTCTAAAAAAACCACAAGCAAATACAGCACTGGAATTGATAGTCCTGCTCGCAGAGCTTGGTCGGGATATGCTTTCGAAATGGTATGCTTGCAACATATTGATTCCATAAAAAGTGCATTAGGAATTAGCGGAATCGATTCATCTGTTGCTGCATGGAGGAGCAAAGAAAATGGCAAGATTCAGATTGATTTAATTATAGACAGAAGAGATGGCATAATTAATATTTGTGAAATGAAATTCTCTATTAGTGAGTTTGTAATCGACAAGTCTTATGACAAAATTTTGCGAGATAAAGTTGCAGTTTTTCAAAACGAAAGCCACAGCACAAAAGCCATACATTTGACCTTTATTTCTACTTACGGAATCAAGCTTAATGCTTACAGCGGAATGGTTCAGCAGAGTTTGATTTTGGAAGATTTGTTTGAGTAGAATGTTTTTATAAGTCGCTATAAGTGGGCATAAAATTATAGTTATAGCGAGTTATTGGATAATTTTGGCAATTGTATTTGTATTTTTAAAGCCTACTAAAAACCTTATAGCTCTCATTTCTGCTTTTTTGTATATTTGAAGAGGAATTTTTTGACCAAAGCTAAAAGATGAAAGGTGGGGAGGAGGAATTATCCAATAATGACAAAACCATGAAATCAAAAATTAATTTTAAGATTCTTTATTTGGTGTTGGCATTATACTACTTATTGCCATTCGTAAACTATACATCTTACTATTTTCAACCCTATGATGAAACAGGACTGGAACAGTCAACGCCTTACATAGTCTATTTATTTGTTTACCTGTTTTTGTTTGTAGTTTTTACATCTCTATTCTTAAAGTCTAAAAGACAATCATACTTGCTCTCTAATTTAACACTTATTAAACTAACTTTGTTGTTTATATGGTTTGGTATGTTATTTACATTTCCATTTATTAATGCAATAGAAATTGTGGAATTGCCAGTAATGATTATTTATGTTGTGCCTCTAATTGTTTTTTTAGTGCCTCTCTTTATAAAAGAGAAACTTAGAGATTTTGATAAAGTAAATCTTCAAATTCCAACAAAAGAAAGTCTAAATCAAGTAAAGACCAATTATGAAATCTTATTTAATACTACGCTAGCTTCAATAATTGTAATAGCAGGAATTGAAATACTGCTTTTTATGATTCAAGAAATAATTTCACCTCCAAAAGTGTTTATTTTTGATGCTAAATTTTATTGGAAATTTGTTTTTTGGAATTCCGTTCTAATACTAGTAGCATCACTACTACACTTGGGTCATGAAAAGTACAAGAAATATATTGTTAGTAATGTTTATTCCTTTAATCAGATAAATTTTACATACACAGCACTTTGTTTTATTGTTTACTTTTTATTGAATTATATAATCGATTTGATGGTATATGGAGGGCATTCCTATTTGAATAATACATACAATTATGTGGCATTAACAATTCTGTTTGCAGGATTTCTCTTTCTATATTTTAGAAAAGGTAATCGACTGATGAAAAAAGGGGAAAGCATAACACACATGGCATTTTCCTCTATTATTTACTGTATGTCTTTTGGCTTGATTTTATGGAGCATGTATCATAAGCTGCCTTTCTATATACTCCCCTTTTTAAATAGATATTCAAGTTCTTCACAACAAGATATTACTCTTCATTTGTCATTGGGCATTCTATTGTTCCTATTCAACCAAAAGTTAAGTAGATTTCTTATTAATAGGTCTTTAGGTGGTTTGGAAACCTTATAGGTTTTTAAACAGCAACATGGAAAGCATGCGACATAGCAATCAAGACCTATGAGGTTGGGGAAAATCTTATAGGTCGCTGCAAGCAAACCTTATAGGTTTTAAAAAAGCAACATAGAATGCAAGCGACATGGCAATCAAAACCTATAAGGTTCGGGGGAAAACCTTATAGGTCGCTGCAAATAAACCTTATAGGTTTTAAAAAAGCAACATAGAAAGCACGCGACATAGCAATCAAGACCTATAAGGTTCGGTAAAACCTTATAGGTCAACCCAATCTAACAGCTTTCTCAGAAAAATTTATTATCTCCAAGAAGTTGCATCGCGCTTCGATAAGTCGCTATAAGTGGGTAAAAAAGTATAGTTATAGCGACTTATAATACAAATATGTCAATTGTTTACATAGCTTTTTTCTTACTAAAACATATATAGAGCTCTTCCAAGACTTATAGAACTAGTTCTAAATCGACCAAACTATGTATGCGTTTCTTTTTTTGGTATTTGTTGTTTCTTATTTTTGAAAAACCCAAAATTTTTCATCATGAAAATACATCAGATCCTTGTGTTAGTTATTTTCGTTTCTTTTACATTTACATCAAATAGCCAAGATACACTTGCTGCATGGGAAGTGTCTGCCTCTACATCATTTGGGGTATCCCCTCTTTCCCCAAGCTTATCGCATGCTAATGCTACAGTAGGTGACATAGAAAGAGCCCCTGGTATAACTACAAGTGGGACAGGAGCTAGTGCTTGTTGGGGAGGAAATGGGTTAGCCGAAACTTCTTTGGCAAATGCAATTAGTCAAGGGGATTATGTGTTTTTTTCAATATTTACAAATACGGGCTATAGACTTTCTCTCACAGAAATAGCTCCTTATACTGTTCGTTTGTCTAGCTCTGGCCCATCATCTGGCCAATGGCAATATCAAATAGCAAGCGGTCTTTGGGTTAATATTGGTTCTGCAATTACATGGGGTACAAATACTACTGCAACAGGGAATCCTCAGACGAGTGTAAACCTAAAGGCTATTGCTGATTTGCAAAATATTGCCCCTAATACTCAGGTTGCTATGAGGCTCGTATTGTGGGGCGCTAGTTCTAGTTCTGGAAACTGGTATATAAACAATCAGACGGGATTTGATTTAATGTTGCTCGGGGAATGTATTTCTACAATACCACAAGGCTTACAAATTGCCCAAACCAATCAAGTGTATTCTATAGATTTTGACAATACGGTTTCGGGTGTGAATTTAGGCGTCTATAATGGTTCTGGAATATCTACTGCTCCATCTAGCGGCCAACTAAATGCGCAAGCGTGGTCCTTTTTAGGTTGGAGCGAAGGCAACCAATTATTTGGTCAATCACAGACTTCAGGAGACTTTGCAAGAGGCACATCTACAGGAGGAATAGGGATAGGCGGGATGTATGCATTTGAAGTTTTGCCGGGTAATTATGCACTTGGATTTCAGCCTGGCACAGGAGATTGGGCGCCAGGTTCTGCAACCTTAAAAATACAAAATCAAACAGGCAATGCAATACTTGGTCTAGAAATTATGTATAGGCTGTGGGAACGAAATGATCAGAATCGTTCTTCAAGTTTCCAACTTACGTATTCCTATAACAATCGCGTTTTTTTCCCAGTACCTAATTCCACTTTTTTAAGTACCCAACAAAGTGTTACAAGCCCTGCATGGAAAGCAAATTTATACAGATTAAATCTAGGCTCTATTTTAATTCCGGATGGCAACTTTATGTATATAAGGTGGGTTTGTACAGATAACTCTGGTACCGGTTCCAGAGATGAGTTTGCTTTAGATGATATTAGCTTTGCTGTATCGCCAAATAAATGCAGCATTTCTGGAGTTTTTGATAAAATAATATTAGCAGGCACTGTAATACTTAACAGCAATACCTATGTAGAGAATCTGAATTTAATAGCTGGAAATTTAGAAGTAGGCAACCAAATATTGACAGTTATTGGCGATAGCATAAAGAAAGGTGCCGGAACAATAGATGCTCAAACAGGTACTATTAGGTTTAGAAATTCAAATCCAATAATGCTTCCTGCCCAATTATTTTTAGGAAACATTCGAAATCTAATTATGCAAAGTACTTCAGAGATTTTTTTGTCAGAGAAGATAAGTATTATAAATACCTTGACTTTGATGGGCGGAAATATACAATGCAACGGGGCGTATATAGAAATTGGAATAAATACAAGTAATTTGGGAAGCATTTCTTATAGTCAAGGGGGCATAACAGGAAGAGTGAGGCGATGGTTTAATGGAACAAATTCAGGCAATTCGTCTTCGCTTTTTCCTCTAAGAGGAAGCAATACCAATCATCTTGTTAAAGTGGAATTTACAACAGCACCAAGCGCTGCTGGAACTATAGATGCACTCTTTGTTAACTCTGGAATGGGTGTTGGAGGACTTCCAATTTCTGTGCCTTCCGTTGGTTCTTGTGCGGCATTTTCGGTAAATACAACCAACCCATTTTGGCATGTCCTTCTCACAGATTCAAATTCTCTTTCAGGGGGAATTTATGATTTTTCAATCGAAACTACAGGAATTCAGGGCGCCTCCAGTTTGTGTGATTTGGTATTGCTCCAAAATAATTCAGGAACTACTTGGTTGCTTGCTGGGAATCCATTGCAAACTATGGGCAATGTAATTTCTCCGATTCTTTCTTCTTCCCAATGTTCTGGCTATGGGTTGTTTGGAATTGGAGCAGGAAATATGAGTATTTTACCCGCCATTAGTGCTTTAAATCTAAATATAACTCCAAATTTGAAGTATACATTAGTAGAGTGGGACATGGAAAAAAAGCCAGAAGAGGCGTATTTTGAACTTCAGAAATGGAGCCCATCAAAGGGATGGATGAAATGTTTAATATCTTCTAATCAGAATAGCTTTTATGACTCTAGTTTGTCTTTTGAGCCAACTGTTTACAAGGTATGTTGCAAACAAGGCTCCCAAGAATTAATTTGTACAGAAAAAGAAACAACAAATCTAAAAGGGTGTTCTATTTTCAGCCTATATCCAAATCCATCGCAAGCTATGCTATATGTTGTCATGCCAAATAATGGAGATGTAGAATTATCCTTCTTTGACATTTATGGTAATTGCTACAGAAAAGAAAAAAGACATGTTCAAGGTGGTATTCCATTGAATTTAGATTGTTCCGATTTTCCTTCGGGAGCATATTTGCTAAACATCAAATTTTCTTTAATATCCAAGACCATAATTTGGATTAAAGAGTAATAAATCTAACCATTCTAAGGTGATAATTTCTTGTTGTTTATAAGTCCGTTCCATTTTAAAGTATATAGAAGGACCACTAAAGAGAAAAGCAAATGCCATTACCATAACTTAAGTAATAAAATCACAAACAGAATTGGCTTAAGGCTTTGAAAATATTTTATGTATATGCGCTTTTACCCATGTATGAAGTTTGTCGCCAACCACAAATATTTGATATAGGAGCTGATTGTTAGAGAATACCTGCAAGAGGGGAAAGCAATTTGTTTTGCGGTCAAATTTGAGGCAAGCAATTTTGGAACAGATTTCTTTGAAACCAATTAAAGGATAAGAATAAAAAAAGGGCCATCCTTTATGGACAGCCCTTCCTTAATATGAAAAGAGTTGATTATTTAACTAATACTCTGCCAGTAGATTTAAAAGCAGAAGAGTTCATAGTATAGAAATAAACACCAGTGTTTAGATCTGAAACATCAAAACTTACAGAGTTTTCGCCAGCCTCAAAAGACTTAGTAACGGCTTTGATTTGCTTACCAGTTACATCAGAAAGAGTGAACGTTACATTTTGTCCTGCACCAAGTGTAAATGGAATAGTAATGTTACTAGCACCAGAAGTTGGGTTAGGGAAAGCATTACCTAAAGCATATCCGTTTAAACTTGGGTTAGAAGTACTCAAGTTATTCGTTGTTAAGTGGTAGAAGTTGTCGTGGAATACAGAGTTTCCGAACAAGTTGCCAGGAATATAAACCCTCAAAAAGTTGAACAAGTTTTGTCCGTATCTTACTTCGTGGTTAGAAATTAAGCTATGGTTTATTGCTTCTAGGTTTGAGTTGTGGTAAGTATGTCCATCAAAAGCAGCCAAACGAACACCTAAAAGGTTGTGTTTTTTTGCAGGAGTTGCAGAAGTGTTAAAAGACAACAAAGTATCGTTAATAGTATAAGGAGTCATTGGTTTAAAAGTGAAAGTAGTAGCAATGTCGTTCCCGTTTAAAGTGTTTCCACCGTTAATTACTTGGCCAATGCTTGTAGCAAGCCCTCTTCCAAAGATCTGAGTACCAGCTATACTATCTGCAAATTCTCCAGTCAATAAAACAGTATCTACTTTAAATGCTGCTGCATTCATAAGGGATTGCTGACTCCATGAAGCCGGTCTTGGAACACCATACTGATAGCTTCCTGTACCGCCTATTGAATATGAACCAAAAGTCATTCCTGTATTTGCAGTAGTAAAATACTGAACAAAAAGGGTATCTACTACTTCTACAGAAACTTCTTCTATCCCGCCACCAGTAAAGTTAGCACCAGAAGGCATTAGGTTAGTAGCATCAGAACTACTTAAAGTAGCGTCGTTTCCATCGGTACCTGGGATAAAGAAAGTAATATTCACTCTATTACCAGTAGATGTAGAAGGATATAATTTTAAACCTAACAATTCGATATTGTTGATAGCTGCAGCTAGGTTGGCAGCAGTTACATCGTTGCTTGTTTCAGCATTCCAGTCTGTACCTTCTATTAGGTCTACTCCATCAACAGAAGCGGTAACTCCTGCAAGGGCAGAATAATCTACTACATCATAATAAGCTGTAGCTTGGATGCCTTGCTCTTGAATAAGAGAGTCGTTGTTTCTAATGTAAAATTGCAACCAAGACAAAGAGTCCCAAGTATAAGTGGTAAATCTGCTAAATTGTGCAGGGGAATTAAAGAAAACAGGATCTTTTGGGTCGAAAGTACTTCCAGTTGTAGAGAAATAAACTCTACGAGAAGAACCATCAGAGTTGATGAGTTTCGCAGTGTCTGGGAATAACCAACTTACAAAAGTATTTCCTTGTACAGTAAAACCATTGAAAGCTGAATAAGCGTTTAGGTGTGAAAACCATCCAGATGCGTCTTCTCTTCTTGGGTTTTCAAGAGATGGTCTGGAAGGCTCTACAATGTTTTTTTGGTCAGGATGGATATCCATCTTTAAAGGGGCAAGAACCTGAGCTTGGGAAAGAGTCCCTAAGCCAAGTATACAGGCCAATGTAAGAGTAATTTTTCTCATGTTCTATTTAGTTTATAACCGCAAATATAATAAAGTATGTTAATATTAAAATAAAAGAAAATTCAGGTTAGTGTAAAAGTCGGAATATTTATGGATTGTATTTTCCGTTTATAAATCGCCCGGGTACGGTCTTAAAACGATTTCTTCCATTACTGAAAAGTGTCGGTTTTCCCAAGCCATCCATATAAACATTGCTACATCGATAGGTTGCATAAAATTTTCTTTGGAAAGGGTAGTGCCCTTCCAGCTATCAGTAAGCGTAGCGCCTGGCATAACAGCACTCACTGCAATTCTCTTTTCTTTGAGTTCTTGGCGCAAGATTTTAGTAAATCCTAAAAGACCAAACTTACTTATGCAGTAGCTGCCACCATTTGTATATGGTACAAAACTTGCGGTACTGCACATGTTAAAAATATATGCATCTTTACTTTCTTCTATATTGCTAAGTAACGCCCTTGTTAAGTGGTATGGTGCTGCTAGATTTATAGAAATTTCTTTTTCGAAGACCCCTTCTTCTTCTTCTGTAGATTTGCCTGGAATAAATATTCCGGCATTGTTTATCAAAATGTTTAGTAACGGAAACAAATCACTCGCAAATTTTGCAAATTCAAGAACTTCTTCTTTTTTTTCAAAGTCTGCACAATAGAAATGTAAACAACCAGAGCCTATAGCATCCATTTCTGTTTTAAGAGTTTCTAGTTGTTGTTTATCTCTCGAATTGGTTAATACATCAAAGCCATTTTTGATAAAGACCTCCACCAAAGCCCTTCCTATTCCTTTTGTTCCGCCTGTAATAATTGCTGTTTTTTTCATTGGGTCAAAGTTCCAAGATTCTTGCTATATTAGCAAGCCCATTTTAGACCATGAAATTTAATTATATTTATCACTTTGGAAGGTACTTACTTTTCCTTAAAAGTATGTTTTATAGACCCGAAAAACTTAAGGTTTATGTTAAACGAGTTTTTGAAGAAATGAACAATATTGGCATAGGTTCTTTTCCAATTGTTGCCATTATCTCTGTTTTTATTGGAGCCGTTACAACCGTTCAAACCGCGTATCAATTAGTGGTAAGTTATATTCCTATGTCGGTTATTGGGCAAATTGTATCAGATTCTACAATCTTAGAACTTTCACCTACTATTATGTCCTTGGTTTTGGCTGGAAAAGTAGGTTCGCATGTAGCTTCTGAAATTGGCACCATGAAAGTTACAGAGCAAATAGACGCCTTGGATGTAATGGGGATAAATGCAAGCGGATATCTTGTGTTGCCCAAAATCATAGCTGCAATGCTTATGTTCCCCCTTCTGAATATTATTTCTATGGTACTTAGCATTTGGGGAGGGATTACTGCTGGCAATCTTTCTGGTATTTTAACTCAGGCACAATTTATGGAAGGAGCGAGGGAGACATTCAGCGGCTTTGTTGTCTTTTTCTCTATACTAAAAGTATTTACTTTTGCATTTATAATAACCTCCATTTCTGCTTACCAAGGCTACTTTACAAAGGGTGGTGCTTTGGAAGTAGGAGCTTCTAGTACAAGAGCGGTTGTTTTTAGTTGTGTTATGATTCTTGTTGCGGATTATATTTTGGCCCAATTACTGTTAAAATAATGATAGAATTAATAAAATTAAATAAATCATTTGGCGAGGTGCATGTGCTTCATGATATCTCAGCAATATTTATGCCGGGCAAAAGCAATTTGGTAATTGGTGCCTCTGGGGGTGGAAAAAGTGTTTTAATGAAATGTATGGTGGGCCTGGAAAAACCAGAAACAGGAAACTTGTTTTATGACAACAGGGATTTTTTAGCTTTAGATTATGCTCAACTTAGAGAAGTTAGAAGAGAACTAGGAATGCTTTTTCAAGGCACAGCGCTTTTTGATTCCCTAACCGTAGAACAAAACATAGAATTCCCACTGAAGATGTTTACAGACTTTACAAAAAGAGAAATTAGAGAAAGAGTAGATTTTTGCTTGCAAAAAGTTAACCTTGTGGGTGTAAACAATAAGTATCCTGCTGAAATAAGTGGAGGAATGAAAAAAAGAGTTGGAATCGCAAGGGCCATAGCTTTAGATATAAAATACCTTTTTTGTGACGAGCCCAATTCTGGTCTTGACCCAATTACCTCTAGGGTAATCGATAAGTTACTTAAAGACATTACCGAAGAATTTCAAATCACAACCATTATTAATTCTCACGATATGAAAACAGTTTTTGATATAGCAGATAAAATTGTGTTTATGAACAAAGGTAAAATATGGTGGGAAGGGGATAGACACAATCTTTTAGCATCTTCCAAGGAAATCCCAGAACTAGGAGACTTTATTAAGGCAAGCTTTTTTGTTTAACTTTTCTATTGCCTTTAAAAATTTATTCAAGAAATTTGCCAAACTTTTAAATTAATACAAATTGAACCCTATTTATAGCCCCATACTGCCTTCATTATTAGAAAACAAAGAAACAAGAATTGTTATCACTACCCACCACAAGCCAGATGGCGATGCTATGGGTTCAACTTTAGGTTTGTATAATTTTCTTATAAAATTAGGATTGAGTCCTACGGTTATTACCCCTACCGATTATGCCTCTTTTTTAAATTGGCTACCTCAAAACAATACCGTTTTGAATTTTGAAGAATGCCCTCAAAAATGCAAAGACTTAATAGAAAAAGCAGATTGGGTTTTTTGCTTAGATTTTAACAAACTATCCAGAATCAATGACATGGGACAGCTTGTTTCTTTGTCTCAGGCAAAATGTATACTTATAGACCACCACCAAGAACCAGACACTTTTTTTGATAACCAATGGTGGGACCCCAAAGCAAGTTCTACTTGCGAGTTGATTTACAGGTTTATAGTAAAAGAAGGCTATGAAAATCTTATTGACAAGAATATTGCCTTGTGTTTGTATACAGGACTAGTTACCGATACAGGCAGTTTTAGGTATAGAGGAACCAATGCAAATACGCTTAGAATTGCAGCAAATTTACTAGAGACAGGGGTAGACCAATCGGAGATTTATGACAGAGTGTTTGATAGTTTTACAGAAAAAAGACTAAAATTAATAGGTTTTGCAATTTCTGAAAGAATGGAGGTATTACAGAATCTAAATACCGCTATTCTATGGCTTAGTGCAGAGGATTTGAAAAAATATGATGTAAAAACAGGAGATACAGAGGGCCTAGTAAATTATGGATTAGCTGTTCAGGGGGTAAAACTTGCAGTTTTGGTTATAGACCGAACGGTTTTGGTAAAAATGAGTTTTAGGTCAAAAGGGTCTTTAAACGTAAATGAAATTGCAAAGAAACATTTTGAAGGAGGCGGCCATATTAATGCAGCTGGAGGAAGCTCCTCAATGTCTTTGGAAGAAACTGTAAAAAAACTAAAATCTATTTTACCTTTGTACACAAAAGAATTGAGTAATGAATAAAGTAAAAATTTATTTTCTTATAACTCTTGCCAGCTTGTTTTTAGCCTCATGCAATAGGAATGATTTTGATAAGGCAGAGAGCGGTATTCGTTTTAAGTATTTGAAAAAAAGTAAAAAAATCGTGCTACCCTCTCAAGGAGATGTTGTTTTTGTTCATTATTATATCCTAAATAACAAGGATAGCCTAGTGTACAGCACATATCAGAACAATGCAGAAGAAAGACTACCTATTTATCCCCAAACACATAAAGGAGGAGATATTTTTGATGCTTTTAAAATCATGTCGGAAGGCGATAGTATGGCTTTTTTGATCTCTGCAGATTCTTTTTATTTGAAAACAAAAGGGGTAGACGAATTGCCTGAAAATGTAGAAAAAGGCACAGATCTGAAGTTTGTAGTAAAACTAAATAAGTATATGACAGCCAAAGAGTTTGAAACATTCTTAATAGAAGAAAAAGTGGGAAAATGGAAAGAAGAAGTGGAGAACATGGATGGTTTTTTTAAACAAAAAGGGTGGCAAGACCTAAGGCAAGAAAACGGTGTAAGGTATTTTATAAATCAACCTAGCCAAGGCAAGAAGCCAATTCAAGGCGATTGGGTTGAATTTCATTATGTAGGCAGGGTGCTAAAAACCCAAGCAGAGTTTGTTAATTCATACTTAATGGGTCAAGCTGCTTCATTTAAATACGGAGACCCCGATGTAAAACCTGCAGTTATAAATCAAATAATCGGTCTAATGAAAGAAGGAGAAAAAGCAACCTTTCTTATCCCTTTTGACCATGGTTTTCAAGATAAAAAAGTAGGGAACATTATTCCCCCCTATTCTACATTGGTTTATGAAATTAATTTATTGAAAGTAAAAAAAGATGAGTAAAAAAATATTGATTACTGGCGGAGCTGGATTTATAGGCTCTCATGTCGTTAGGCTTTTTGTGAGCAAATACCCAGAGTATGAAATTTATAACTTGGATAAGCTTACCTATGCAGGAAACCTAGAAAACCTAAAGGATATAGAGTCAAAACCCAATTACACTTTTGTAAAAGGAGATATTGTAGATACGGTATTTATTAATGAGTTGTTTCAGAAACATGCTTTTAATGGTGTAATTCATTTGGCGGCAGAATCGCATGTAGACAGATCTATTTTAGACCCCCTGAGTTTTGTTAAAACAAATGTTTTAGGCACGGTAAATTTACTACAAGCATTTAAAACGTATTCGGATGTTAAAAAAGACCTGTTTTATCACATAAGCACAGATGAGGTTTATGGCGAATTAGGAGAAACTGGCAAATTTGTAGAAACAACTCCTTATGACCCTAATTCACCTTACTCCGCTTCTAAAGCTTCCTCGGATCATTTTGTAAGGGCATACCATACCACTTTCGGAATTAATACCATACTTTCTAACTGCTCTAACAACTATGGCTCCCATCAGTTTCCAGAAAAGTTAATTCCACTTTTTGTACATAATATAAAAAACAACAAGCCCCTTCCGGTATATGGCAAAGGAGAAAATGTTAGAGATTGGCTTTGGGTAGAGGACCATGCAAGAGCTATTGATGTTATTTTCCACAATGGAAAAATTGGAGAAACATACAATATAGGAGGGAATAACGAATGGAAAAACATAGATCTTATCAAATTAATGTGTATGATAATGGACCAAAAGTTAGGAAGAAATACTGGAGATTCTGAGCAGTTAATAAGCTACGTTACAGATAGGGCAGGACATGATTTTAGGTATGCTATAGATTCCTCTAAACTGATGAATGAATTGGGGTGGGAACCATCCGTAACATTTGAACAGGGACTAGATAAAACAATTGATTGGTATCTACAGAACAACGATTGGCTTCAAAAAATAACAAGTGGAGAGTATTTGCAATACTATGAAAAACAATATACCAATAGATAAACAAATTATACATTAACTTTGCACAAAATGAAAGGAATAATTTTAGCAGGAGGTTCCGGTACAAGATTGCATCCACTAACAATTGCAATTAGCAAACAGTTGATGCCTATTTATGACAAGCCAATGATTTATTATCCATTGTCGGTTTTAATGATGGCAGGAATTAAAGAGATTTTAATTATTAGTACCCCACATGACCTTCCGCTTTTTGAAAAATTATTGGGAGACGGTTCTACAATAGGATGCTCTTTTTCATACGCGGTTCAAGAAGTACCTAATGGGTTGGCTCAAGCGTTTGTAATAGGGGAAAAATTTATAGGAAAGGATTCCGTTTCTCTTATTTTAGGAGACAATATTTTCTTTGGTGCAAACTTTCAGTCATTGCTTAAAAGTTGCAGCAACCCTCAAGGTGGAATAGTCTTTGCATACCATGTTTCAGACCCAGAAAGATACGGTGTGGTGGAGTTTGATCAAAATCAAACTGCGGTATCCATAGAAGAAAAACCATCTTCTCCAAAGTCGAATTTTGCAGTACCAGGCCTTTATTTCTATGACAACACAGTGGTAGAGATCAGCAAAAATCTAAAACCTTCTGCAAGAGGCGAATATGAAATTACTGATGTAAATAGAGAATATTTAAAACAAGGTAAACTAAAAGTTGGTTTAATGCAAAGAGGTACTGCTTGGTTGGACACGGGAACCTTTAATTCACTCATGCAAGCTGGACAGTTTGTTCAGGTTATTGAAGAAAGGCAAGGACTTAAGGTTGGATGTATAGAGGAGGTAGCCTGGAGAATGGGCTATATAGACGACAAACAATTAGAGGAAATAGCAAAACCACTTACCAAGTCAGGTTATGGAACATATTTACTTGGTTTGTTAAAAAATAAACAATGGAAATAAATAAATCTTTAATCGCATTCTTTTTAGCTTTTTTGATACTAGTAAGTAGCTGTAAAACCTATACCTCGAATGTGATTTTAAAAACAGATAGTCAAGATTTGAATTGGTCTGCTGCTTACGAAAAAACCCTAGTAGCGTATAGCCTTAGACCCGGAGATAAATTTCAATTTACTCTGTATACAAATTTAGGAGAAGCAATTATAGACCCTAGTGGCAAACTAGTTCCTGCTGCTACTTCAGGCTCTTCTAGTACTACTTCTACCAATACTGCTGTAGCCGGCAAACCTGTTTATGAGGTGTCGGAAGCAGGCACGTGTTTTTTCCCAGTAATTGGTAAGCTTACCATTAGCGGATTGAAAATCTCTGAATTGGATAGCTTACTTTCTGTTAAGTATGAAGAACTGTATAATGAAGTGTACGTGGTTTCTAAAGTTACAAATAAAAGAATAGTAGTACTTGGAAGTCAAGGAGGTAAGATTATTCCTTTTGAAAACTCAAATCTTAATCTTTTGGAGGTAATAGCTACCTATGGAGGATTAGATAACAAAGCTAAAGGGTACAATATAAGAGTACTTAGAGGAGATTTGAAAAATCCTGAAGTTCAGGTTGTAAATCTCAAAACCATTGGAGATATGAAAAGCAGTATTGTAAGGCTTCAACCAGATGATATAGTGTATATAGAGACGGTTAGAAAACCATTTTCAGAAGGATTACAAGATAATATGATGATATTTCAGGTAGTGAACATCATATTTACATTAACCATATTAGTAGAAAGATTAGCAACAATTTAAAACTATGCAGGAATTTGAATTTGATGACAAACAAGGAGCGGCAAATAGCTCGGATTCAGGTATAAGTTTTGAAATAGAAAGGGTGGTTTTAGCCCTTAAAAAAACTTGGCATTGGCCTTTTTTATTACTTATTGTTGCTTTTTTAGGAGCCTATTATTATTTAAAATATACAAAACCTGTTTTCCAAGCAAATTCTGTAATTAAATTAGACTATCAGTCTGATGCCTCTGAATTAGGAGGTGTATTAGGGAGTGCTGTAGTGAAAAATACGGTAAACTTAAGTGGTGAAATTGAATTAATAAAGTCACCCATCGTTGCCTTGGATGTGGCCAATTCATTGCCTTTAGATATTACATATATTGCCCAAGGTAAAGTATTAAATACCGAATTATATAAAATTAGCCCATTCGAAATTGTTCCTTTATCAGACCCTATTTCTTTCCCTTACGATAAGCAGTTTTCAATAGTTTTTGAAGAAAATGCATCTTTTCAAATATGTAGTGAGGATAATAAAAAGTCTTGTGTAAATGGCAAGGTTGGTACAAAGCTCAAAATGAATGAATTTGAATTCATAGTACTTTGGAACAAGCAAGGAGCCGCACTTGGCAATCAAAGGGATTACTATTTCACACTGAACAGCAAGTCTTCTATCGTATCTTTTTTATTATCAGGGTTAGAGGTATTAGAGTTAAATAAAGAAGCTAGAACAATCAATATTTCATTTATAGAATTTTCAAAAGAAAAAGCGGTTGATATAGTAAATGCTTTTGACACCATTTATTTAAGACATTCATTATCCAAAAAACAAAAATCTCAAGACCAAACCATTGCATTTATTGAAATGCAATTAAAACAAACAGAACAAAAACTAGATGACTCTGAAAAAGATATTGAATCATTTGTAAGAAGCACAGGAACAATTTCTCCAAGTGGCGAATTTACATTTGTAACCTCTCAGATTAAAGAACTTGAGACTCAAAGGGCTTCTTTACAATATGTTTTAGGAGAAATGAACAAATTGCAGAGTTTTATTTTAAGCGATAAAAGCGCGGATAATATTATCCCTATTTCTTTTAAAATTGAAAATGCACAAGTTCAAGACTTAGTAAATCAATTAAATACACTATTCAAAGAGAGGGAAATGCTTAAAATTTCAAATAAAGAGACTACCCTCCCTTTTAAGAAAATAGAACTCGAAATATCTATTATAAAGTCACAAGTTCTTCAGTATATTAGAGAAAACAAAGTATTTGTAAGTGAGCAATCTAATGAACTTTTAAATCAAATAAATAAATTTAAGTCGGAATTTTCACAGCTCCCAAGTAAAGAAACAGAATTAAACAGATTGAAAAGATTTAATTCGTTATACGAAAAATTCTATCTTTCTTTGTTGGATCAACAAGTTCAATATCAGATTTCTAAGGCTGGTGCTGTTCCCGAATTTACCATTTTGAGTCCTGCGAGCGCTTCCTCAATACCAATTCATCCAGTAGAAAACAAAATTTGGTTAATGTTCCTAGTTGGAGGACTTGTGCTTGGTCTTTCTTTTGTAGTGCTAAAATATCTTACACTAAATGTGATATTAAGTCCTCAAGAAGCCGAAAAGAAATTACTCGCGCCAATTATAGGATTAATTCCTCGATACTCCAAAAAGTTAGAAGCTTCTACTTTGCTTGTGGACAACAGACCCAAGTCTGCGATGGCAGAATCCTTGAGGTCTGTACGCACAAATGCAGACTTTATTATGCAATCCAAAAGATGCAATCTAATTGGGGTAACGTCTACTATTAGCGGTGAAGGTAAAACCATGATTGCTATAAATTATGCTGCCGTTTTGGCAATGGGAGGGAAGAAAGTAATTCTCTTGGACTTAGATATGCGCAAACCCAAAATCCATATTGGATTTGAAGTGGATAATTTGCTGGGAATGAGTACAGTTCTTATAGGTCAGACAGAGATACAGGATGCAATAAAGAATTCTAGAGTGGCTGGGTTCGATTTTATAACTTCAGGGCCAACACCTCCAAACCCATCGGAATTGTTGTTAAGAGACAATTTTAGAAAACTCATTTCCACTCTTTCTGAAATGTATGATTTTATAATCTTTGACAACCCCCCTATAGGCCTTGTAACAGACGCTAGCTCTGTGCTTAAGCTTTGCGATTTATCTATATACGTTATTCGTTCGGGGTATTCACAAAAACATGTTACAGACAATATAAACAATCTATATAAGTCTAAAAAATTCCCAAATTTAACTGTTATTATTAATGATGTTAATGCTGCCGGAGGTTATGGTTATAAGTACAGCTATGGCTATGGGTATGGGTATTACGACGATGACTCTAGGATTGAAAAAAGCTGGTTAAAAAAATTATTTTCTAGGAAGTAATGGGTTTTTTTGATGTCTTTAAAAAAAATATCCCCTTTGAGTATCCTTTAAAATGGGATATTCACAACCATCTTGCTTTTGGGATAGATGATGGCGCGCCAGACTTAGATACAGCGATAGCAATGGCAGAGTTTTTTGTAAGTTTAGGGTATTCTAAGGTTACTGTTACCCCCCATATTATGGGAGATTTTTATAAAAATACTAAGCAATCTATTTCTACTCCTATTGGAATTCTTAAAGAGTCACTTCTAATAAAAAAGATTCCTTTACAAATAGAGTTTGCAGCAGAATATTACGTGGATGAATCCTTGTTTGGAAAAGTACAACAGAAGGAAGAACTACTTACATTTATGGGGAATAAGGTTCTAATAGAGACCGCTTTTATGTCTGCACCTAGGCAGTTCGAACAACTTGTTTTTGATTTGTTGGCACAAGGCTATACTCCTGTTTTTGCTCATCCCGAAAGGTATATATACCTTCAAAACAATTACTCTTTAGTAGAAACACTTGTGCAGTCTGGATTACAATTTCAGATAAATCTTTTGTCTTTCTCAGGCTATTATTCAAAAGAGTCTAAAAAACTTGCGGAATGGTTGGTTGATAAAGGATACTACTCTTTTTTGGGAACTGATGCACATTCCCTCAAACAACTTGTTGCATTAAATGAAGTGTATAGATTAAAGATTTTTAATAAAATTAATTGGCATCAAGTCCAAAATTATTACGTATGATAACAAACCTTAAATTAAAACAAGGGCGAGACAAGTCGCTACAAAGATTCCATCCCTGGGTATTTTCTGGTGCTCTTCTTTCTATCCCTCAGAACCTAATAAATGGAAGCCCTGTAAAGGTTTTAAACCATCAGGATGAGTTTATAGCTCACGGATATTTTGGTACTGGTAGTATTTCTGTTAGGGTTTTGTCTTTTTTGGAACAAGACAATATACTTTCAGACGAGTTTTGGGAAAACGCTATATCCGCAGCCTATAGTAAAAGGAAAGCACTGAATTTTGATATTACAACCAATTGTTTTAGATTGGTTCATGGAGAAGGTGATGGCATGCCGGGGTTAATACTTGACTATTACAATGGAGTTGTTGTTTTTCAAGCACACAATACTGGGATATATTTATTTAAGGATTATATTGTAAGAGCTCTTATATCAATATTACAAGACAAAATCAAAGCCATTTTTCATAAACCTAAGGAGGTATCTAAAACGGATGAAATTCCAGATATTGGTTTTTGGTATGGCTCTGCAGAACCATCGGTGGTTTTGGAAAACAACTTCGAGTTTGAAGTAGATTGGATGGATGGACAGAAAACAGGCTTTTTTATTGATCAAAGAGAAAGCAGGGCTCTAATTGCTCGTTATGCTGCAAATAAAAGCGTTTTAAACACATTTAGCTATACGGGAGGGTTTAGTATTTATGCAGCAGCCTCAAACGCTACAAAAGTTGTTTCTGTAGATATCTCAGCCCCGGCTATAGAAGCGTGTAAGAAAAACCTAAAAAGGAATGGCCTAGAGTCTTTCGCTAAGGATTGTATTGTTGCAGATTCTTTTAATACCCTCAAGGAAATAGGTTCGGATTTTGATATTTTGGTTCTTGACCCTCCTTCTTTTGCAAAAAGTTTTAAGAATAGCAAGCAAGCTACAAAGGGATATAGAAGACTTAATCTTCTGGCATTTAAACACATGAAAAAAGGCTCCATTTTGTTTACCTTTTCATGTACGCAAGTTGTAAATAGGCAATTATTTGAAGATACTGTTTTTGCAGCTGCGGTAGAAAGCGGAAGAAAAGTGTCAATTTTGCATAGGTTAGGTCAGCCTGCAGACCATCCAATTAATCTCTTTCACCCTGAAACAGAGTATTTAAAAGGATTGGTCTTGTACATAGAGTAAAATCTTAACTTTATGAAGATATTAGTTTTAAGATTTAGTTCTATCGGAGATATTGTACTTACATCCCCCGTAGTTAGGGTCTTGTATAAGCAAATTCCAAATGTGGAAATTCATTTTGCAACAAAAAATGCTTTTGAACAAACCCTTTGTTTTTCTCCTTATATTCATAAAGTAAAGCTCTTAGAGAATGGCAATTGGAATAAGTTTGTAAACAACTTGAAAGAAGAGAAGTATGATGTAATTGTGGACCTTCACAACAATTTGAGAACAAGAAGACTTAGCTTTGTTTTAGGGGTTAAGAAAGTGTATCGTTTCAAAAAACATAATGTTGCAAAATGGTTGGCTGTTAAATTTAAAAATATTAAAGTGTTGCCACAGGTACATATTGTAGATCGGTACATTAATACAATAGAAAAACTGGGTGCCCAAAACGATTACATGGGTTTGGATTATTTTACAGGAACCACAAAGCTTCCGGAATCTTTAAATTTTTTATCCCAAACAAAGTTTTTAGCAGTGGTTTTGGGTGGCCAATATTTTACAAAAAGAGCACCTGTAAATAAATTAGTGGAATTAGTAAAAGACTCTTCATATCCTTTGGTTCTGCTAGGCGGTAAGGAAGATAAAGCAGAAGGAGAAAAATTAGAGAATTTGTTAGTTGAGCGTAATGTTATAAATGCTATAGGGTTATTGTCACTAAATCAAAGTGCATTAGTTTTAAAGTTTTCACATAAAGTAATTTCTAATGACACAGGCCTAATGCATATTGCGGCCGCTTTTAATAAACCAATCTTGTCTTTATGGGGAAATACTATTCCAGAGTTTGGTATGTATCCTTATTACCCCAAAAATTCAGATGCTGAAAAACATTCACTTGTTTTACAAGTAAAGCATTTGGATTGCAGACCTTGTTCAAAAATAGGATTTGATTCGTGTCCCCAAGGGCATTTTAATTGTATGAATAATATTGAATTTAAAAATGTTACACTCTAAACCAGTACTTCAGTTAACAGAAGATGGTTCACATACATTGTGTATCGAATCCTTGAATGAAACCTACCATAGCTATGCGGGTGCTTTAACAGAAAGCATTCATGTGTTTATTCAAAAAGGATTTGAAGTAATGAAATCGCAAAAAGAAGTGAGTATCTTAGAAGTAGGATTTGGTACTGGATTAAATGCACTTTTAACCTTAGAACAAGCAAAAAAAAACAACCAAATTGTAACTTACCAAAGTTTAGAACCATATCCTATACCTTTAGATTTAGTTGCACAACTACAATTTGATTATTTAACAGAGGAGGATGAGATGAAAGTCTATTTAAACAAACTTCATACTTGTTCTGCAAACAAACAAGAGGCTGTTTCTCCATTTTTTAATTTTACAAGAATAGAATCTACATTACAGGATGCTGAACTAGACTTAGTATATGATGTAGTTTATTTTGATGCATTTGCGCCTAAAAAACAGCCAGAAATGTGGGAAATCGAGACATTGCAAAAATGTGCACAATTACTCAGAAAAGGGGGAATATTTATAACCTATTGTGCCAATGGACAATTCAAGAGAAATCTACGAAGCCTAGGCTTTGAATTATTTAATCCCCCGGGAATAAAGGGAAGAAGAGAAATTACACAAGCTATAAAGCTTTAGTATTAAGCTGCTTTACCAACTAGTTTAAGGTGTTCTAAGTGAGAACGAACAGCCCTTACCATGGTAGGGAATTCTCTGTAATTTACGCCAAATTCTGCACATACTTCTTTTACAATTTTGTTTAATTGTGGATAGTGTACGTGACTGATTCTCGGGAATAAATGGTGCTCCACCTGAAAATTAAGACCCCCTAAAAGCCAATTTAAAGACTTGCTTTTAGTAGCAAAATTTACAGTAGTATTTATCTGGTGAACAGCCCATTCTGTGGCAACGTCTGCATCTGATTTTTCGCTCTCGGGACTAGGAATAAATGTAACGTCTTCCACTACGTGAGCCAATTGAAATACAACTGCAATAAGCACACCTGTAACAAAGCCCATAGTTAAGAACCCGATAATCATTTCAGGCCAACCAACAACTAATCCTGGAATTACAATAAATACCGAAACATAAAATACTTTTGAAAACCAAAAGGTAAGATGGTCCTTGGTAGTCATTGCTTTAAGAGGAGTATGGTCTGCTACACGGCTTCCAAAGTATTTTTGAAAGTCATTTTGAAAAATCCAAGCCAAATAAGTCAAGCCGTATAGCAACATGCTATAAATGTGTTGGAACTTATGGAAGAAATACTTTTTCTGATTGGTGTTTACTCTTATAAATGGTCTAATATCAATGTCGTCATCAAACCCTTCAATATTTGTATAGGTATGGTGGTTTACATTGTGTTTTAATTTCCATATGTACATATTCCCGCCCATTATGTTTAGTGCAAATCCCATTAAGTCATTCAATCTAGTATTGTCAGAATAACTTCCATGTGCACCATCGTGCATTACGTTAAATCCTATGGCTGCAAAGTTAACACCCATTATACCGCACAATAATAGCGACACCCAAACTTGTGCTGGGGTAAAAAATACTAGTATTGTGTACAAGGAGATTAATGTACTAAATAGGATGATTGTCTTTAAATACAAACGGTAATCACCTGTCTTCTTTATGTTGTTTTCTACAAAGTAGGAATCTACTTTTTCTCTTAGGGCATGAAAAAACTCCACTTTGCCCATAAATCTTACTTTCGACATTTTTTTATTTTAAACTTAGGCAAATATAAATTTATTTCTATTCACAAAACATGATTTTTGTTTCATTTCTGCTCAAACAACGGTTTCTGCTCATTAAAACCCTAATTTTAAGTATATTATTATTCATCGAAAAAAAGTTCTTGCCAGTGCCTTGCAAACCGAATACCCCATTTAGGCTCGGGTATATTTAGTTCTGCACCAAGTGCCATTTCAACACAAAGTTTGGGAAAGTTTATTCCTGCTCCGAGACATGCTACCGTTGTTCCTTGAACTCTAGGGTTTATCTCTATAATTTTATACTTGCCATGTATATCTTGTTTTACTTGGATTCCAATCAGATAATCTAACTTAAATAAGGCAACAATCTCCCTTACATATTCTATAATCTCTGTGTTTTTTTCTATACAGCCAGCTGTACTTATTCCTGAAGTCATTTTAGACCTTAATCTCGGAACTATAGTTAAACATTCTCCTTTTCTGGCCAGTACATCAACAGTGTATTCTTTTCCTGGTAAATATTCGCTTACAAGATATTCAGGAAGGCTTTTATCCCCTATTATACCAGATAAATTATTTAATGTAGTATATGAATTATCTGGCTTGTGATTAAGTAATAAGTCAAGATTATCTATGCTATTGTTTAGAATTCTGAAGCCTCTTAACCCATTGCTTTCGCATGGTTTGATAATTACAGGGTTGTTTGGATAACCAAGACTATGTGCGGCTTGTTCCATTTCTTTAAAATTCCATACAATTTTAAATGCAGGATGTGGAATTTGATTTCTTTGAAGTGTGTTTAATAAGTTGCCTTTGTGGTTTGCGATGCTTAAAGGTAGAAAGTCAGAAACCATAATCACTATATTGTTATCTTCAAATAATTTTTTTGCTTTACTCAAACTTTCTAATTCTCTAGTTACAAGAGGTAAAACAACATTTACCTTATGGTTTTTACAAATTTCCAATAACTCTGGAATAAAGTCAGGTGAATTTGCTTTTGGAACTGTTTCAAAAGCATCGGTCAAAAGGCTCCCATAAGCTTTGGGGTCTGTGTCTACGGATACAATAAATGCATTAGGTATTTCCCTAAGACATTGTATAATTCCTGCTGCTCCTGGGGCTCCAGCTCCTGTAATTAGTATCCGTGTTGTCATTTTGTAAATAGTGATTTATAGGCTTCTTTTAACTTTTCGTCATTTTGCATATTTAAAGCGAATTCATGTGCCCCTTTTTGCCATAATAGCCATTCTTCTTGATTTAAGTTTGCAAAGTAATAGATTGCTTTAGAAAATTCAGATTTATTTGCGAGAGGTATATCCATCCCTGCATTATTTGTTTTTAATTTTTGCCAAGGTGTTTTATCAGAGATTAATACAGGGCATGCATTTGCAAAAGATTCTACTATTGCATGGCCGTAGTTTTCGTTTGCAGAAGGCAAACAAAACAGGTGGCTTTTTGTAATAATCTCTGAGATGCAGTCTGGATTAATAGCCCCCTCAAATTGTAAATTTAAATAGGGTATTTTAGAAGCCTTTTCTAGAAGTATTTTCTTGTATTCAGGGTCTTCTATTGGCCCATAAATATTCCATTCTATAGAAATTTCGTTTATTGGAAAAGACAATAGGCTTTCTAATATTACCTCAAATTTTTTTATGGGAGCCACCCTGCTTATACTTGTCATTTTAAGCTTCCCTTTCTCTTTTTCTATTTTGTATATTTCTTTGGTGGTTTTGGAAGGAATATTTTGAACTAAAGTAACCTTGGCATTATTTCCAATCTTATGCAAAATATTTGCCTTCTCTTCTGTAGATGTGGCATGCCATGTAATGTTTTTATATAATCCCAAGGATTTGGCTAGAAGCAAAAATACTTTCTTTTTAAAAGGCTTTATTTTCATTGCCCCAGAGCCAAGCATTCCCCTTGGGCTGAGGATTGTTTTTGTACCTAAGTTCAATAATTTTATGTATAATAAAGGAAGGATAGAAAAACGCAAGGAATATATTCCATTAATATGAAAAGTAGCTTCCGGATGTTCTTTTATAAATTGTTTGAGAGTATTTAGTTTTGGTGTATTATTGTATAGTATTTTTTCTCCAAACAAACCCTCATGCCATTCGTTCTCTGTTTTATCTATTTTTGTTCCATCTATATCTTGATTTCCAGTATATACAAAAATTTCGAATTCTGATTCAAGTAAGGCTGCCATGTTAGAAACCGACCGAATAGGTCCGCCTGCTTTGTATGCGGGGGTATACCAGTCAATAAAAGTTAACAAGCAGGGTTTAGGTGCAGTCATTTGTATTAGTTTCCGCTGAATTCAGCTTTTCTTTTTTCTAAAAAAGCGCTGGTGCCTTCTTTGAAGTCTTCACTTGAAAATGCTAAGCCAAATTCACGTATCTCCTTTTCAAATCCGTTTTCTCCGTCTTGGTAGCATGCGTTTACGCAATCTATTACTCTTGCTATAGCATTGGGTGATTTTTGAATAATCTTTCCAAGTTTTTTTCTTGTAGTCGCTATTAATTCTTCTATTGGAACTACCTCGCTCACTAGTCCAAAAGAAAGTGCTGTTTTTGCATCTATTACATCTGTACTTAGAAGCATGTCTAGGGCTCTTCCTTTGCCAATTATTTGTGCTAGTCTTTGTGTGCCACCATAGCCAGGAGGTACTCCAAGGTTTACTTCTGGTTGGCCAAATTTTGCATTTTCTGAAGCGATTCTGATGTGACAACTAAGTGCTAATTCACAGCCTCCGCCTAGGGCAAAGCCATTAACTGCTGCAATTACTGGTTTTTTACTTTTCTCAATTGTAAACAATACCTCGTGTCCATCTCTGCTCATTTTAGTGGCTTCTGCTGTGCTAAAATTTGCAAACTCTGCTATATCAGCACCTGCGGCAAAAGCTTTAGTTCCTGAACCAGTTAGTATAATCCCTCTGACTGCAAGATTTTGTTGAGCCTCTTCTATGGCTTGTTTAATTTCTTGTAAGAGTAGAATATTTAAAGCGTTTAGTTTGTCCTCTCTTTGAAGAGTTATTGTAAGAATCTGCTCTGAGATCTCCGTTTTTATTGTTTGGTATGTCATATATTTCAAATGTTAAACCGCTACGGGTGCTTTTATTGCTGGATGAGGATTGTAATTGATCAGTTCAAAATCTTCATATTTAAAATCAAACAAAGATGTAATAGATTTGTTTAACAACATGTTAGGGTAAGGACGAGAATCTCTGCTAAGTAATAAATTAACTTGGTTTATATGGTTGGAGTAAATATGCGCGTCTCCAAATGTGTGAATATACTCTCCTGCTTCTAAGCCACAAACCTGTGCAAGCATCATAGTTAGCAAAGCATAGGATGCAATATTAAATGGCACACCCAAAAACAAGTCTGCACTTCTTTGGTAGAGCTGACAACTTAGCTTTCCGTTTGCTACATAAAACTGAAACAAACAGTGGCATGGAGAAAGAGCCATTTTAGGCAAGTCAGACGGATTCCAGGCAGTTACTATATGTCTTCTGCTGTCTGGATTGTTCTTTATGCTTTCAATAATTTGAGTGATTTGATCTATTTTTTCTCCACTTGGGCTTTCCCAACTTCTCCATTGTTTTCCATATACAGGACCAAGTTCTCCATTTTCATCCGCCCATTCGTCCCATATACTTACATTGTTTTTTTTAAGGTATTCTATATTTGTTTCCCCTTTAATAAACCATAATAACTCGTGTATAATTGATTTTAAATGAACTTTTTTAGTAGTTATTAGTGGAAATCCTTTTTGTAAATCGAATCGAACTTGACCGCCAAATACACTTATGGTTCCAGTTCCTGTTCTGTCGCTTTTGTGTGTTCCGTTTTCCAGTACGTATTGCAAAAAGTCTTCGTATTGTCTCATCGTTTTTTTGTTTATGCAAAAATAACTTTTATATCGGTTATACCATTTTCTTTACTTAAAGTTTTCTCAAAATTATTTTATACCGTAAAGTTATTGGAGTCGATGTTTGAAAATTAGGCAACATTTGCGTTATTGTGTAAGTTATTTGTTGCATCTAAAGCAATAGTTTTCTTTGTTTTTTCTTGTTTTACGCTTTTTTGTTTATCCAAAGCACCACAAAACTGGAGTTAACTTGCTTAAGGCTGTATTTTTTTACTAAATATAGGCAACATGCAAAAATGTTCAATTAAAATTAAACAAAATTAAACCAATGAAAAACATCAATATAAGACTTTTTTCTTAATACTGGTAAAATTTACGCAATTTCTTAAATATCACAAAAACAGAACAATAGCATCTTGTTGAGTAAAAACAAATCAAAAAGTTAAACAAAACAAGTATTTGGCGCTCTGTTTTGTTTTAGATTTGCTACACAAAACAAATACAATTATGAACACGTCAACTTGTACAATTAAAACTACGGCTTCTGAATCACAGTTTGGAGAAATGGTGGCAAAAGAAATTAAGTCATTGAAACAATTGGCAATGCAGCTTACCAGAAATCTTGATGACTGCGACGACTTGGTTCAAGAAACAATGCTTAAAGCAATTAGATATAGAAGTCATTTTGAAACAGGAACAAACTTAAAGGGATGGCTCTACACTATTTTAAAGAATAGTTTTATTAACAATTACAGAAGAAATGCAAAACGCAAAACGTTTATAGACACAACAGATAACTTGTATTTTGTAGATATTCCAAATCAAAAAACAGTTAATGTAGCGGAGTTAAAGTTTATTAGAGAAGATTTGGAAAAAGCAATTGCACTCCTGCCAGAAGATATTAAAACCACTTTTAAACTTAATATGGTTGGTTATAAATACCATGAAATTGCGGAACATTTTAATATACCAATTGGCACAGTAAAAACCCGTATTTTTGTAGCCCGTAGGTTACTTCGCAAATCTTTAAGTCAATATGGAGAAGCGTTGGGCCTAGCCTAACTAAATCAAAATGAACTACCTTTATTTGGCGCTAAACTTTGGCACCTTATTGTTTCCTTTGCTTTTGTCTTTTGACAAAAAAGTAGCTTTTTATAAAAACTACAAGTCCCTTTTTCCTGCAATTGCTATTATGGCAACCGTATTCTTAGTATGGGATTTCTTATTCACCAAATTAGGTGTTTGGGGTTTTAACAACCTTTATTTAACAGGCTATTATATGGCTGGTATGCCTGTAGAAGAATACATGTTTTTCTTTACAGTTCCTTATGCTTGTGTATTTATCTATGAGTGTTTAGTAAGTTATTTCCCCAAAAGCTTTAACCGTTCTCTGTTTTACAGATACATACCCTTGTTGTTTTGGCTTTTCTCTGTTTTATGGATGGTTTTATTTTTCGATAAATTATACAGTCTTGTTGCTTCTTTGTTTGTTGTTTTTTTAGGTGGCTTCCCCATGTTTAGAAAGAGAGAAGTTTTAAGATATTTTACCATTGCATTTTTGATTAGCATTATTCCCATGCTTGTAGTTAATGGATTGTTAACTTCCAAGCCTGTTGTATTTTATAATACGCTCGAATTTTCAGGTATAAGAGTAGGTACTATTCCTTTAGAAGACTTTATTTACAATTATGGAATGTTATGGTTAACCATAGGTTTTTACCATTATTTTAAAGTTGGGTTACACCGCCCGAAGCTACAAACTTCATCCAATCCGCAGGATTCCCTTCCACCGGTTTTATCTTAGAAGTATGTACAATATATAAGTGGCCTGTAAAGGTATAAGAGAATGGAATATAAACAGCGCTATATCCTTCTTCCTTAATTTTGGAGAAGCTTTCGTTTGTTACAAATCCGATTTTATAAATTCCTTCTCCTTCTGTTTGAATCAAAACTGGTTTATTAAACTTTTTCTTTTCTCCAACAAAAGCTTCCATTAAATCTTTTATGGAGGAGTAAATTAGTTTTATACCTGGTGTTTTTTCCAAAATAGTTTCCAAAAGACTGATTATTGGACGTGTGATTAAACTAGACCCGAAAATACCAATAATTAAAATACCAGCTAAAATTAGTAAGAGTCCTACACCGGCATGTTCAAATTGAAAAAGACCGTCTAGACCTTTAAAAATTAGAAACAATAAATAAGCTGTAAGAACTAAAGGCATGCTTATTAGTAAGCCTCTCAAGAACCAAGTAATAATTTTTTGTATAACAATTCCAACAGTTTTTTTGGTTTTCATAAACTCAATCAATATATTTCAATAGGTCTTTGCCAATGTCTTTTCTAAAATATTTGCCATCAAACGAAACAGTTTCTGCAGCTGCATTAGATTTTGCTAATGCTTCTGGGAGTGTATTTCCCAGTGCAGTGAAAGCAATAACTCTCCCTCCACTTGTATATATTTTTCCTGTTTCATTGGTTTTTGTACCTGCATGAAATACAAGACAATCTGTAATTTTTTCAAGATTTTCAATAGCTTTGTCTACCTTGTATTCTTCTGGGTACCCACCACTAACTGTAAAAATAGTAGTTGCGTAGTTAGGACTTACGTTTGGGGTTATTGTATGAAGTTTTTTGGTACAGGTGGCTTTTAATAGTTCAACAAGATCATTGTTGACTCTTGCAAATACGACTTCGGTTTCTGGATCCCCCATACGGCAATTGTATTCTATTACAGAGGGTTCTCCATTACAATTCATTAGGCCAAAGAAAATAAATCCTTTATAAGGTATTCTGTCTGATTTTAAACCTTTGATAGTAGGAATGATTACCTCTTCCTCTACTTTGCGTAGGAATTTTGTGTCTGCAAAAGGAACTGGAGAAACAGCACCCATACCCCCTGTATTCAAACCAGTGTCATTTTCCCCTATTCTTTTGTAATCTTTTGCCTCTGGAAGTATCATGTAGTTTGTACCATCGGTTAGTACAAAGCAAGAAAGCTCTATACCATGTAAGAATTCTTCAATCACTACTTTTTGGGAAGCCTCTCCAAACTTTTTATTTTCTAGCATTTCACTTAAAGAGTTCTTTGCTTCCTCTAGCGTTGCGCAAATAAGCACTCCTTTTCCCGCCGCTAATCCATCTGCCTTAAGAACATAGGGTGCTTGAAGTGTTTCCAGAAATTGCAAACCTCTGCTAAGGGTTTTGGCAGTGAACGTAGAAAAACGCGCGGTAGGAATATTGTGCTTCAACATAAATTCTTTTGCAAAATCCTTGCTGCCCTCTAATTGAGCGCCTTTTTGCGAAGGCCCTGCAACCAGTATGCCGGGAATAGCCTTCTCTAAATAGTCTGTAATTCCCATTACAAGCGGGTCTTCATTTCCTGGTAGAACCATGTCTATTTCATTCTCTACACAAAATTCTACAATCGAATTAAAGTCTTTTAAATCAAGGGAAATATTTTCACCACAGCTCGCAGTTCCTGCATTTCCATTTGCTATAAATAACTTTTCACACCCAGCACTTTGGCTTATTCTCCATGCAAATACATGTTCTCTTGCTCCATTTCCTAGTATCAAAATACGCATGGTGCAAAGTTATATTATATTTCCACATATAACTATGTTGCTTTTGAACAGTATACTCTAATTTTGCGCTTGTAAAACTATTTTAAATATGAAATGTTGTAAAACCATGAAACTAATTAATTCATTTATTCTTATGGGACTATTATCTATGCTCAGCGCTTGCTTTACAGGAAAAAACAAAGCAGTTACATCTTCTGACATTTCTTCAGCTAAATCTTTGTATTCTATTCAAATAAACTCTTTGGATGGCAATGAAATAAATTTGGCAGAATTTAAAGGAAAAAAAATTCTGTTTGTGAATACTGCGAGCCAATGTGGTTTTACATACCAATATGAGGACTTGGAGAAATTATCTAAAAAATATAGCGGTAGTTTAGTAATAATAGGTAGCCCTTGTAATCAATTTGGAGGACAAGAGCCTGGTTCTGCGGAACAGATAGGAAGTTTTTGTCAAAAAAATTATGGAGTAACTTTTTTACTAACAGAAAAATTAAATGTAAAAGGAGATAGTATTCATCCTCTCTATGCTTGGTTGACCCAGAAAAATCTTAATGGTTCTTCGGATTTTACTGTAAAGTGGAACTTTAACAAGTTTTTAATAAACGAAAACGGAAATCTAACCCATTATTTCGGTTCTTCTACCAAACCCTTAGATACCGAAGTAACCAATGCAATTGAGAATAAATAAAGCTATAGAATAAATAATAAGAAGAAATAATACTTACTAGCGACGACGGAGGTGACTCTCAAACGTGGACAATAGTAAGACTAGCACATGACGAATTCTGGATTAAGTTTACCGAAGATGGGGAAAAGTACGAAATCAAGTTCGAAGAAAAATAAATCAACAACTTTATAATTAAAACCGCCAATTGGCGGTTTTTTTTGCTTTATTCATAAATTCAAACCACTTATCAAACACTTAGTAGATTTGGTAAAACTTCTTTATAAAGTCGTATAAGAACCGATTTTTTTTCTAATTTTGCCCTTTATAAAAAATTGGTACGCAATTTGAAAGTGATAATAAAAAAGATATGAAAAAACTCACCTTATTATTTTTAGCCATATTTACCCTCTTTGGTGTCAATGCCCAAAGACAAAAGTTTGGATTTGTAGATACTGAATATATATTGAATAAATTGCCAGAATACAAATCTGCTCAAAAGCAATTAGATGAGTTTTCTAATTTATGGCAGCAAGAAATCTCTAATGCTTATGCCTTAATTGATAAAAAGTTTAAAGAATACAAAGCGGAAGAACCTTTGTTGACAGCAAATCAAAAAAGAGAAAAGACCGAAGAAATAATGAAATTGGAGACAGATGTAAGAAAGTTTGAAAATGAAAAATTCGGACCAGAAGGTGAGCTATTTAAGAAAAGACAAGAATTAATTAAGCCTATTCAAGACAAAGTATTTAAGGCAATCGAAAAAGTATCACAAGACGGAGCATACGACTTCGTTTTTGACATAGCAGCAAATGTGGTATTTTTAAAAACCGACCCCAAAAACGACCTTAGCGACGAGGTCTTGTCGGAGCTTGGGGTTGTAAATTCTAAAGATTAAAAAAACGTAAAGTATAAATATAATGAAGAAAATAATGTTAATGACCGCTCTTTTTTTAGGATTTGTAGCGGCAAATGCGCAGACAGCAAAAATTGGTTATTTGAATTACGCCTCTGTAATTCTAGATTTGCCAGATTACAAAAAAGCGGAAGACTCTCTTCGTAAATATTCTGCAGAACTTGAAAAAGGTTTGATAGATATTACCAAAGAATATGAAGAGGTAAGAACTAAAATGCAAAATAGAATGTCTGGTCCTGATGCAAAGTCGCCAAATACTCAAAGAATGGTAGAGATAGACAACCAAAACTTGCAAAAACTGGAGCTTGCTTACCAAGAAATGCAAAAAGAAATAGAGGGTAATCTAGCTCAAAGACAAGAAGACCTAATGAAACCCATGAGAGAAAAGATTGACCAAGCAATAGAAGCTGTTGCAAAAGAAAAAGGTTTCACAATGGCCCTAGATGCCTCTGTAGTCCTATACAAAAGAGACACAGACGACATTGAAAACTTTGTAAGAGCAAAATTAAAAGTGATTACAAAAGAAGAGTCTGAGAAAAAAAGGAAAGATAATACAGACCTTCGTCAATCTTTCGGACAATAATTTTTTAAAGAAAACAAACTTTGTCAAACCTACCGATAGGAATTTTTGACTCTGGTATTGGCGGCCTTACAGTCGCCAATGCCATTTATAAGTTAATGCCAAATGAACATCTCATTTATTTTGGCGATACTGCCCATATGCCTTACGGAGACAAATCCTCAAAAGCAATTAGAGATTATTCAAAAGAAATTACAAACTTTCTTCTTTCTAAAAACTGCAAAGCCATTGTGGTTGCATGTAATTCGGCTTCTGCAAGTATAGGCAATGCATATACCAAATGGGTCCCACAAGATATCCCTGTAATAAATGTTATAGAGCCAGTTGTAGAATATGTGGCTAAAACAAAACAGCAAACCATTGGATTGATTGGCACAAAAAGAACAATAAAATCTGGAATTTTCCCCAAACACTTGCACCAGGTAGCACCACAAAAAAATTTAAAAAGCCTAGCCACACCTCTTCTAGCCCCTATGATAGAAGAAGGTTTTTTTAATAACAACATAAGTAGAACTATTATACAGGCCTACTTGGAAAATCAAAGACTCGTGGGAATAGAGTCTTTGGTGCTTGCTTGTACGCATTATCCACTAATAGAAAAAGAAATAGGCTCTATTCTTGGACATAAAATTACAGTACACAATACGGCACAAATAGTTGCTGAAAAAGTAAAAGAAGTACTACATTCTCAGAATTTATTAAACGAAGAAACAAATCTGAGCAATCAAATATTCTATGTGTCAGATTACACACAAGGATTTGAAAAAGCCGCCCAGATGTTTTTTGAAAAAAAAATCAAACTTATTGAAGAAAATCTTTGGAACAAGAAAGTTTGATTTCCAATTTTGTCCGTTAATAAGACAGTTTTGTCCTTTTGCCAACTTGCACTATATATTAATAATATTAAACATACTTTTGAATGTACGAAAAAGCCATAAAAAAAATTAAGATTTTAATTGCAGACGATTTTCACCCCGTACTAATAAAAAATCTCCAAGAAATAAAAGAAGTGGAGGCGGTTTATAAACCAAATATACAGGAGGCAGAGATCTTGCAAATAATCTCAAATTTTGAGGGGTTTATCGTAAGAAGTAAAATTAGGTGCAATAAAGCGTTCTTTGACAAAGCTATAAATCTAAGATTTATAGCAAGAGGCGGGTCTGGTTTAGACAATATAGACGAAGAGTATGCTTTTGCAAACGGGGTAGTTCTTTTAAATGCTCCCGAAGCAAATTCAAATGCTGTGGCAGAACATGCTCTAGGACTTTTACTAGCACTTTCTAATAATTTTTATTCCTCTTTTACAGAAATTAAAAATGGAATGTGGAACAGAGAAAAAAACAGAGGGATAGAATTAAGGAATAAAACCATTGGAATTATAGGTTTTGGTAACAATGGTTCTGCTTTAGCTCGTTTGTTGTCTGGTTTTCAAATTAAGGTATTGGCGTATGACAAATACAAAAAAATAGATTCTATATATGCTCAGAAAGCAACAATGCAAGAAATTTATAAAGAATCAGATATTCTAAGTTTGCATATTCCACTTACAAAAGAAACAATCGGAATGGTAAATACTGAATTTCTGGCAAATTTCTTAAAGCCTATTGTATTGATTAACACAAGCCGAGGAAAAATAGTGAATACCAAAGAAGTGTTACGGGCTATTGTAGTAGGAAAAATTAGCCATTTTGGTGCAGATGTTCTAGAAGAAGAAGAACCTCAAAACCGTTCCTTAACCCAAACCGACCTTTACTCTAAAATCTTTTCTATGCCAAATGTGCTGGTTACACCACATGTAGCAGGCTGGACATCAGAGTCATACAGGCAAATATCTGATGTGTTGTCAAGCAAAATAAAACATTTTTTAGGACGCTTGTAAAAAAAAATGTTTAATCATTTGTCATATTAAAAAAATAAAAAGAAATTGCACCGCCTATAGTTTAAGGTAAAATTAATTAAAAAAATAAGTAAATTAAGTATATGAAACTGATTTATACAATGTTAAGAAATGCCACACTTCTCATAGCTTTGTTAAGTGTAGGTTATGTAAACGCTCAATCTAACTTCGGAGAGATTCGAGGGAAGGTAATTGATGCTGTTACAAAAAGCCCAGTAGAGTTTGCAACTATCAGGTTAGAACAAAATGGACGCTACGTTTCGGGTGTAGCTGCGGACATAGAAGGTTCTTTCCAGTTCAAAACCCTTACTCCAGGAGAATACGATATCGTAGTTACTTCTGTTGGTTCGCAAGACACTGCAAGACTTTCAGTGCTTGTATCTGCCGATGGTATTGTTCGAAGAGAAATTACCTTAGGCGGTGGAAGAACGCTTAAATTAGCAGAAGTAAGGGAAAAGAGAAAATTGGTTGAAGTAGGAGAAACAGTAAATGTTGTATCCGAAAAAGAAATCAAACAATTACCTACCCGTAACCTAGGGGATATAGCCGCTCTTCAAAGAGGGGTTAATAGAACCGCAAGTGGAGGGGTGAGTTTCAGGGGGTCGCGAACAGATGGTACTGCATACTTTATCGACGGGGTTAGAGCTATTGGATCCGTGGGTATGACCCAAGCGGCTCAAGGCCAAATCAACGTATATCAAAATGGTGTGCCTGCACAATTTGGGGACTTTACAGGTGGAGCTATTTCGGTAACCACCAGAGGAGCTTCAAGATTTCACCAAGGTTCGGTTGAGTTTATAAGCTCTACTCCTACAGAGTTTTTCAAATTAACTGGAGACAGGTTTGAGAATGACAACAGATTTCGTCGTGAAAATAGATTTGACTTTAATCAAATAGAAGCGTTTGCATCTGGTCCTTTATGGATTAAAAACAAAAACCAAAAAAATATAGAAAGAGTAGTTTTGGGCTACATGATTGCTGGTAACATGAACTACAATCGCGACCCTAGCCCATCATTTATTGGAGTATATAAAGTTAAAGAAGATGTATTAAGAGAAATTGAAAGAAATCCATTGGTTGCAAATATCGACGGAGGATTCGTTCATGCTGGTAATTATTTAACTAGAAACGATTTGGAAAATGTTAGAGTGAGACCAAATAGTTCACAATGGGGCGGAAACTTACAAGGCAAAATTGACTATATGCCTTCTAAAAATTCAGACCTTAGTTTTTACAGTAGCTTACAACAAGGAGATGGTTTTGCTGTAAACAACAATATCATGAACTATGATTTGAATGGTAGAAACAATAGCTATACTATCCGTTCTTATTTAAGATTTACTCAAAGACTTCCAGAGCCTGTAGATACACTAGGAACAAAAGGAAAGAAAACAACTTTAAGTAATGCATTCTTCACCGTTCGTTTGGATTATCAAAATACTATCACAGGTGCTTTTGACCAATTCCATAGAGATAGAATCTTTGATTATGGTTATATAGGTAAATTTGACAGATACCAAACCGAGAGTTTCACTTATTATGGTGATCCAACCAATCCGGATGTGCCTGCTAAAAGATTTATTGACCAAAAAGGGGATACTGTATTCTTAAGAAACTACTGGGAACAAAATGGCTTTAGAGATACAGCCTATAAATTTACTAGAGCGAGTGATTTTATGAACAGAGATATAAATCCATTAAGAGGTAACTATACCTCTAATCTATATAATCTATTGGGCGAGCAAGGTTTTACACCTTCCAATGAATTCCAAGTACAACAGCTACAAGGTTTATTAAATGGTTTCAATCCTCCAAACGTTTATTCTATATGGGCAACTCCAGGTTTTATTTCCTCAAACTTTAGTAAATCTCAAGCAGAAAGGTATACTTTTTATGCTATGGCAGAAGCACAGTTAAGAGGGCCAAACAGAGGAGATAAAAAAGCAACACCACACGATCTTCAATTTGGATTGCAATATGAGCAAACAATTAACAGAGGCTGGGGATTGAATGCAGCTGGTTTATGGAGATTAATGCCTTTGCTTATGAATAGTCACATATCAGAGTTAGACAGATCTAATCCAATTGTTGCTTACGACGAAAATGGGGTTTTTCAAGATACCGTTAGATTCAATAGATTTGTTAATACTGCTGCTCAAACCAACTTTGATAAAAACTTCAGAGAAAAGTTAATTAAAGACGGTAGAAAAGACATAAAAGGCAATACCATAGACGATAAAACATTTGTAGAAGTGAACTCATTTACTCCAGATGATTTTAGATTGGAGATGTTTAATGCAAATGAGCTTTTGAACAACGGATCTAGTTTTGTTAGCTACTATGGTTACGATCACTTAGGTAATATAGTTAGAGGTAGGCCAAGCGTAGAAGACTTTACAAACGACCCTGCCAAAAGAGCATTGGGCGCATTTATGCCTGTATATGCAGCAGCATGGGTTCAGGATAAGTTTGCCTTCAAAGACGTAATTTTCCGTTTAGGTCTTCGTTTAGAGAGATACGACGCAAACCAGTTGGTTCTTAAGGATCCATACTCTTTATACCCTGTTAAAACAGTTGGGGAAGTTTCAGATATTAATGGTAATAACATAAGCCACCCAAACAATATGGGAGATGACTACAAAGTTTATGTAAACGATGTGAATAGTCCAACAAAAGTAATTGGATATAGAAATGGAGACCAATGGTATGATGCAGGTGGAAACGAATTAAGCAGCCCAGAAGCTCTTGCAAACCAAACTAATTCTGGAAGAATTGCACCATATCTTGTAGATCCAAGCAATCAGCAAATTACAAGAAATTCATTTCAAGATTTCGATCCAAAAATCAATGTTTTACCACGTGTATACTTTGCCTTCCCAATTCGTGAAGAAGCAAGTTTCTATGCAAGTTTTGACGTTTTGGCCCAAAGACCACTAACAGGAGCCTCTTTTCTGACAATAGATAACTACTACTATATGGACCAAAGAAATGCTGGAGCCCTTGCAAACCCTGCGCTAAAACCTCGTATCAAAACAGAATACCAAATTGGTTTTAAACAAATGCTGGGGGATAATTCTGCATTAACAATTGATGCGTATTATTCTGAAATTAAGAACGATATTCAGTTGTTCCAATATAGCCAAGCTTATCCTATAACTTATATTAGTTATCAAAATATTGACTTTAGTACAGTTAAAGGGTTTTCTGGTGAATACCAATTTAGAAATAACAATATTTCTATTACTACCAACTATACTTTACAGTTTGCAGATGGAACAGGTTCAAACCCAAATGCAGCTGCCGCTCTTATAGCTTCTAACCAACCTAACTTAAGAACAATGTTCCCGTTGGGAGAGTTGGATATAAGGCACCAAGCAAGAGTAATCTTTAACTATGATTTCGGTTTTTATAATAAATTAACTAAGAAATCAACTTATGCTGGGCCAGTTTGGGGTGAAAAAGTTTTCCAAAATGTGAATGCAAACTTTGTATTCTCTGCTAACTCTGGTCTTCCTTATACCGCTACTAACGTACCAACTCAAATAGGTTCTGCAGATAGGGCAAATATCAAAGGAACACCATTTGGATCGAGATTGCCATGGCAGTACAATGTGGATTTCAACATTTCCAAAACTGCTATAATCAAAAGAGGTAAAGATGCAGAAGGCGTAGAAAGAAAACCAATTCAAGCAAACATTTTCTTATGGGTAACCAATGTATTTAACTTCCAAAACGTGAGAGGAGTTTATTCATACACTGGCCAGCCAGACGACGATGGCTTTATCAATTCTCCAAGAGGTCAGCAAGCGGTATCTGAGCAGTTAAGTGCACAGGCTTATACCGATCTGTATAGAGTTTTAGTAAATAGTCCAAACAATTACCAAGCGCCTAGATTTGCTAGACTTGGTGTTAGATTTATGTTTTAATTAATAAAAAAAAATTATGAGAAAAGTATATTTATTTCTTATTAGCATGTTGGTGTTAGGAACACTCAACATAAGTGCAAAGGAAATTCAAGGCTTTGTAAAAAAAGCAGGAGTAAATCCTACTCCAGGGAGCGATCTGCCTTCCAATAACTTGAGAAGATTTGCAAGCAATTGTTCTCCAGCCAGCCAAAGTGCGGATTTGGATGTGAACAACGTTAGAACAAAGATTCTAAATGGTGGGGATATGTGGTGGGATTTAAACAACCCTAAATATGAAATACCCAAAGTTACAGATGCAAATGCAATTAGAAGACACTCTTTGTTTGCTGGAGCCTTATGGATTGGTGGAATAGGAAGAGGGGATGGAAATCTAAGAATCGCTGCCATGACCTACAGACAATCTGGAAGTGACTTTTATCCAGGTCCCCTTGATACAGCCTTAGGTTCTACTGAAGAAGGACTTTGTAACAGTTATGACAAAATTTGGAAAGTAACAAGAGAAGAATTGTTACAAGCAGAAGAGTCAGGCTGGTCGGACCTAGCACCTTCTATCTTAGAATGGCCTGCCGGTAGAAATAGACCACAAAGATTTAGCCCAGGAGAAACAGATGATATGGCTCCTTACTATGAGCAAGCAGGGTTTGGTTCTCCAGGTGTTTATGAGCCATTTAATGGCGAATATCCCGTATTAGACCCCTTAAGACCTGCTAATGCTAACAGACCTAGAGACCAGCCCGATATGATGCTTTGGTTTGTATACAATGACAGAGGAAATGTTCACTCGGAAACTAATGGCCTGCCAATAGGTTTGGAATTAAAAACTACAGCTTTTGCCTTTGCAACTAACGATGAGATAAATAACATGACTTTTTATCGTTCAGAAGTAATAAATAGAGGTTCAGAAGCTTTAGAAAATACATATTTTGGCCAATGGGTAGATGCCGATTTAGGTTTTGCCTTCGATGATTATGTAGGTTGTGATGTAGGTAGAGATTTAGGCTATTGCTATAATGGAGATGATTTTGACGATGGTATTTTAGGATATGGTTTAAATCCTCCATCCATAGGAACAGACTTTTTTGAAGGCCCCAGAGATTCTGCGGGTAATGAATTGGGATTGTATGCATTTGTTTATTACAACAACAACTTTGACCCCATAAATGGAAATCCTCAACAAGCTATTCATTATTACAATTACCTAAGAGCTAGGTGGAAAAATGGTAATGAAATGACTTATGGCGGTAATGGTATTGGCGGTTCTCAAATCACCACCTATATGTTCCCTGGTACTACAGATCCTAATTTCCCCGGTCAAAATTGGAGTGAAAAAACCGTGGGCAATCCTCCTGGAGATAGAAGATACATTCAATCCTCTGGTCCATTTACATTGTTACCCGGTGCAAAAAATTATGTTACTGTTGGTGTGGTATGGGCAAGAACTACAAGTGGAGGAGCAACCGGTTCTCTTGGATTGTTACAAAGAGCTTCCGATAGAGCTCAAAGACTTTTCAACAACAACTTCTTGTTAATTCAAGGTCCAGATGCTCCAGATATCGAAATGCAAGAATTAGAAAATGAATTGGTAATGAAATTTTATAATACCCAAAAAACTTTAAACTACAGTGAAAAAGTAGTGAATGAAAGCGGGGATTCTATAGAATATAAATTCCAAGGATATATGATTTACCAATTGAAAGATGGAACAGTGAATACTGGCGACTTGAATAATGTTGACAGAGCAAGATTAGCTTTCCAATGCGATGTAAAAGACAATATCTCTCAAATGATAAACTTGGAATTTGACCCTGTGGTTAGCCAAGAGATTCCAGTAGAAAAAGTAAATGGTGCGAACCAAGGGATTGTTCAAACTATTTCTTTTAAAGAAGACCAGTTTGCGACAACTTCTAATAAAACGTTTATCAATTTTAAAACATACTATTACATGGTATTGGCTTATGCATTTCCTGCAAATGATTCTTTGAAAAAAGAACCTGTTCAGTTTTTAGCAGGAAGATCTGTTGAAAGAATATCTGGTGTTCCTCATAAATCTGAACCAAGAGGGAATACAGGTACACAATTAAATTCTGCCTATGGCTCTGGTCCTAAGCTTACTAGAATAGAAGGTAGAGGAAATGGAGGTAATATCTTAGAATTTACCAAAGAAACAGTGGATAGAATCTTAGCAAACAATGGAGTAGAAGACCCTACCTACATTAATGGCTCTGGACCAGTAAACATTAAAGTTGTAGATCCATTTAAAGTTCCAAATGCTGAATTTGAGTTTGTACTTTTGGAAAACCCAATAGTACCAATACCAGGAACAGGTGTAAAAGAGTCTATAGCAGATAGCGCAAGGTGGATGCTCATAAACAAAACCACTAGCGATACCGTATTTTCTGATACAACCATTGCATATAGGTTTGAAACCACCCAAGGCTTGGACGGTAATAGAAGAGTAAAAACTGCCAACTCTCTAAAAGATTGGGGTATGTCTGTAACCGTAGAACAAGTGAAAGCACCAGGGGTAGATGCTGCAAATGAACCAACCAATGGATTTTTAACCTTCGATGTTCAATTCCAAGACGACTCTAAGAGATGGTTAACAGCTTTGCCAGATATAGATGCAAACCAATCTTTAAATTGGATTCGTTCAGGAACTACTAGGACTTCTCCTGCAAATGCTTATTTAGATGACAACTTAATTGGTAACGATTATTTAGATCCAAGTGAGGCTTACGAAAAAATTTGGAATGGAAGAATAGCACCTTATGCTTTATGTTCAAGAGCAGGTTTTGCAAATGGTCAAAATACTTTTGGACCAGCGTTTAGTGGAAATCAACCAGCCGACAACCCATTAAGTGAATTGGCAAGCATTGACTTGGTAATCACTCCAGACAGATCTAAATGGACCAAATGTGTAGTATTGGAACTAGGAGAAGACCAAGTATTAAATGAAGGAAGTATGACTAAATTTAACATGCGTTGGGGAACTTCAAGGGATAGGAATTTGAATGAAGTACCTGGAGATAGAGGAACTTCTTACTTCCCTGGCTATGCAATAAATCTGGAAACCGGGGAAAGATTAAATATTATGTTTGGAGAAGACTCTTATCTTGCTGGTGAAAACGGTAGAGATATGATTTGGAACCCAACTCCTAATTTTAATAGACCAAATGACCCTTACCCAGCTTATGGTGGAAAACATTATATATACGTAATGGGCAATTATAAAGGATTACCAAACAGGTCTTTCCAAGGTACTAAGTACGATGAAGGAAATTTATATAAATCTAAATTGCAAGTAACTACACCTGGAACATCGCCAACTACTCTTGCAAAAAGAGAAGTTATGTCGCAAGCAATGTGGGTAATTCCAGCTATGGTGAACCCTGGTTTTGAATTTAAAAATGGTGTACCTCCAACAGAAGTTACAATTAAATTAAGGGTAAGAAAACCATATACTGTAAGCGGAAATACTCCTTCAGGTTCTAATATCGCACCAATCTATAGATTCAATACAAGTGATATTGCACCAACGATGAATGCAGAAGTAGGTAAAAAGGCAATGGAGCTAATAAACATTGTACCAAATCCTTATTACGCATACTCAGGGTATGAAACAAGCCCAGTAGACAGTAGAGTTAAAATCACGAACTTACCTAAAACTTGTACTATCTCAATATATTCCTTAAGTGGTACATTGGTTAGGAGAATTAAAAAAGATGATGATTTAACATTCATAGACTGGGATTTGAAAAACAACCAAAGAGTACCTATTGCTACTGGACTATACATAATACATGTAGATGGTGGGGATTTGGGTGAGAAAGTACTTAAATGGTATGGAGTAATGAGGACATTAGATTTGGATTCGTATTAAAATTAGTAAGGATTAATTAAGAATTAAATAATGAAAAATAGAATAAAAATATTGGCATTCGCAGCATTGGGTTTAGGATTTACTCCTAGCCTAATGGCTGGCGATGAAGCAAGATATGGTTCTGCTGGCGCTACTCAGCTTCTGATAAATGGCTGGGGAAGATCTAGTGGCTGGGGGAATGTAAATACTGCTGGAGTAACAGGTGTGGAATCCTTCTTTATGAATCCTGCCGGATTAGCAAAGACCACACAATCAGAATTTGCATTTTCGCGCACAAGCTGGATGAGAGGAACAGACATAAATATCAACACTTTTGGCTTTTCCCAAAATGTTGGGAAAAATGGCTCTGATGTAATTGGTGTTAGCCTTATGTCATTTGACCTTGGAAATATTCCTATTACTACTGTACAACAACCTGATGGCGGCCTTGGAACATACAAGCCTTCTTTTTTAAATTTAGGTTTAGGATATGCTAAAAAGTTTACAAACTCAATTTCTGGAGGTATTGTAACAAGAATTATTCAAGAGCAAATTCCTGATGTAAGAACTGTTGGTGTTTGTTTTGATGCAGGTGTTCAATACGCAACAAGTTCAAATCCTACCAGTAAACATAAAAAAGATGATGTAAAATTTGGTATATCATTGAGAAATCTTGGTCCAGATATGCGACCAAATGGAGATGGTTTATCTTATAAAGCGTTGCTTCAAAATGGATCTTATGAAACTACTGTCAATCAAAGAGCAGATAGAATTAATTTGCCTTCTTTAATAAACATAGGTTTTTCTTATGATATTAGATTAGACAATGATGTAGAAACGTATATGCACAAGTTAACTGTAGCAGCGAATTACAACTTTAATGCATTTTCTCCCAATATGACCACTTTAGGTGCTGAATATACTTACAACAATATCTTAATGTTGAGAGCAGGCTATAATTTTCAGCCAGGAGGATTTTCTTATGATACAAGAAACGATGCCCATACAGGATTGGCATTAGGAGGAACTGTTCAAATACCATTCGTAAACAAAAAGAATGACCCCAATTCTACCAATAATTCCTTAGTAGCCGTAGATTATTCTTACCGCCACACCAACCCTTTTCAGGGTACTCACACCTTTGGTTTAATTATTAAATTAGACAACGGGAAGAGACCTGGTAAATAATTAGAATAAATACTTTATATTTGTGGTGTTGTGCTCTTGCAAAAGGGCACAACACTTTTTTTTATACCAAAGCATAAAATTATAATTATGAGCGCAGAATACACATATTTAACCAAAGAAGGTTTAGATAATTTAAAAAAAGAATTAGATCAACTTAAGAGAGTAGAAAGACCTTATATTTCTAAACAAATAGCAGAAGCTAGAGACAAAGGAGATTTAAGCGAAAATGCAGAATATGATGCTGCAAAAGATGCGCAAGGCTTGTTAGAAGCCAAAATCTCTAAATTAGAAAATATGCTTGCTAGTGCTAGATTAATTGATGAATCTAGATTAGATCTAAGTAGAGTTACCTTATTGAGTCATGTAAGGGTAAAAAACCTAAAAGTAAACAAGGAAATGGTATATACTTTAGTTTCTGAAAAAGAGGCAAACCTAAAAGAAAATAAAATTTCAGCTAAGTCTGCTATAGGAGCAGGATTATTAGGGAAAGGCGTAGGCGACGTAGTAGAAATCAATGTTCCTGCAGGAACAGTTTCTTTTGAGATTGTTGAAATTACACGTTAAAAGATATGGCAAGTATCTTTAGTAAAATAGTTTCTGGAGAAATCCCTTGTTATAAAATTGCAGAAACAGAGGATTATCTTGCATTCTTAGATGTTATGCCATTAAAAAAAGGCCATGTGTTAGTTATTCCTAAACAAGAGATTGACTATATTTTCGATATGAGCCAAGAGCAATATTCTGGTTTATGGATTTTTGCTCAAAAAGTTTCATTGGCTATGAAAAATGTCTTGCCTTGTAAAAAAATAGGAGTAGCTGTAGTTGGATTAGAAGTGCCTCATGCGCATATCCATTTAGTTCCTATAGATTCTGTAGCAGATATGGATTTTAGCAAACCTAAAATTACAATACCTGCGACAGAAATGTTGGAAATAGCTAAACTAATCGAAGAAAATTATAATTAAAAACATGCGTTTCTTAGGCATCATAATTTTATTTGTATCCGTTTTTTCTTGCAAAACAATAGAATTAGAAAGCCTTTCCAAAGCCAAAGGACCAGATTATTTAAAAACAGTGGAGGTAATTGCTAATCCGTTTCATAGCGACACCCTCTTTGATATAAACACCTTAAAGAAACGTGTAAAAATAATTAATTTGCCTCAAGTATGTGAGGTAATAATTTACAATCAAAAAGGAAAACAAGTATACCAAATTTTTAAAAACAACGATTGGGATTTTGCCTATTGGTATTTTAAAGACGAGAAAGGGAGATATGTACCCTCGGGTATATATTTTGTAGAGATAAATACTTTTGATAAAGGCAAAAAAGTTGTTAAGTTGACTATATACCATACCTATAGCTAGTTAAGTAAGCCCCCATTTATGAATAATCGATAAGTATAACAACAAATGCTTTTGTAATTTCTTATTTAGTTTAAATTTGCCATTCAGATAATAAATATATGTCCGATAAACAACAACAAGATGCGCTGAATTACCATTCAGAAGGAAGACCAGGGAAAATAGAAGTTGTACCAACAAAACCTACTGCTACCAAAAGAGATTTAAGCTTAGCCTATTCGCCTGGTGTAGCAGAGCCTTGCTTGAAAATAGCAGAGAACAAAGAAGACGTATACAAGTACACAGCTAAAGGCAACTTAGTTGCTGTAATATCAAATGGAACCGCAGTATTGGGACTAGGAGATATTGGTCCAGAAGCCTCAAAGCCAGTAATGGAGGGAAAGGGCCTTTTGTTTAAGATTTTTGCAGATATAGATGTTTTTGATATTGAATTAAATACTAAAACAATTGATGAATTTGTAGCATGTGTTAAAGCGATGGAACCTACTTTTGGTGGGGTTAATTTAGAAGATATAAAAGCTCCAGAGTGTTTTGCAATTGAACAAAGATTGAGAGAAGAACTGAATATACCTGTAATGCATGACGACCAACATGGGACAGCTATAATTTCAGGTGCTGCTCTTCTTAATGCACTAAAATTAGTAGGAAAAGAAATTGATCAAGTTCGTGTGGTTGTAAATGGTGCAGGAGCTTCTGCTATCTCTTGTTCTAAATTATTTGTTTCTTTAGGTGTAAATAAGGAGAACTTGATTATGCTTGATAGTAAAGGAGTAATTAGAAAGGATAGAGGAGAGTTAGAAGAAAACAAATTGTTTTTTGCAACATCCAAAGATTTTTATCAACTAGAGGACTCTTTAAATGGAGCAGATGTTTTTGTGGGTTTAAGCAAAGGAAATATACTAAGTCAAGAAATGATACTAAGTATGGCAAAGGACCCCATAGTTTTTGCTATGGCAAACCCAGACCCAGAAATTGATTACCACTTAGCTGTAGCTACTAGAGAAGACTTGATAATGGCAACAGGAAGAAGCGATTTTCCTAATCAAGTAAACAATGTATTGGGATTCCCATTCATATTTCGTGGAGCCTTAGATGTAAGAGCTACCACAATAAACGAAGAAATGAAATTGGCAGCTGTAAAAGCACTTGCAGATTTGGCAATGGAGCCAGTGCCAGAAATAGTAAGTCAGGCATACAACGAAACAAATTTAAGTTTTGGAAAAACCTATATTATTCCTAAGCCATTAGATCCAAGGTTAATAGAAGTAGTAGCGCCAGCTGTTGCTCAAGCAGCTATGGATAGCGGCGTGGCCAAATATCCCATAGAAAACATGGAGAAATACAAACTAGAACTAAGGGCTAGGATGGGTCTCGATAATAAATTTATGAGGAGAATGATGGCTAGAGCGAGGCAGTTCCCTAAAAAAGTTGTTTTTGCAGAGGCAGAAAACTTTAAAATATTAAAAGCCGCACAAATTAGTTTGGAAGAAGGAATTGCGATTCCGATATTGCTTGGGAATAAAGAAAAAATAGAGCATATAATCCAAGAAAATAATCTGGAATTAGGCGATGTTCAAATTCTAGACCCATTGATGGAAGAGAACAAAAGAAAAGAGTTTGGGGAAATACTATATTCCAAACGTCAACGCAAAGGCATGACCTTATATGAAGCGACTAGAAGTATGAGGGATAGAAACTATTTTGGAACAATGATGGTTGAAAGTGGACAAGCAGATGCTATAATTTCTGGACTAACAAAGAATTATTCTCATACAATTAAGCCCGCATTAGAAGTAATAGGGAAAGAAGAAGGTTTCTCGCGTGTAGCTGGAATGTATATCGTAATGAATAAAAAAGGACCTTACTTTTTCGCAGACACTACAGTAAATATAGACCCTACATGGCAGGAATTGGTAGAAATAACAAGACAAGTGCATAGAAAAGTAAGAAACCTTGGAGTTTTACCTAGAATCGCAATGTTATCTTATTCAAACTTCGGTTCTGCCAAAGGACCAATACCAGAGAAAATAGCAAAAGCAGTAGATTACCTTCATACCAATCACCCGGAAATAATTGTGGATGGTGATATACAAGCAAATTTTGCATTAAATAGAGAGCTTCTTGCTGAAAATTTCCCATTTAGTTCACTAGTAAATAGCGAGGTAAATACGTTTATTTTCCCAAGTTTAGCATCTGGAAATATAAGTTTTAATTTCGCTAAAAACTTCGGCAAAGCAGAATCCATGGGTCCTATATTAACTGGATTCAAAAGGTCGGTACATATCTTGCAGCTAGGTAGTTCTATTAGAGAAATAGTAAATATGGTAGCTGTTTCTGTAATCGATGCACAAACCAAAGAGACAGAATCGTAATTAAGCGGTGTACTAAAAAGTACACACATTGTAAATAAATGAAAAGCAGCACTTTGTGTTGCTTTTTTTTGTTTATGTCGAATTTTTTAAGTTCTAAATTATCTTAATGTTATTTACTTATTAACCTTAAATATAACAAACATAGTTCCAAGTCTATACTTTCGCAGTAAAGTAAATACAAAATTGCAAGCAACAAACACACATAGAGCTTCTTTTGTCCAAAAATTTTTGGAGTTAAAACAATTGTATTATCGTTTGCCATTGGCGGAAAGGCAAAAAAAACAATGGTTAGAAAATAAGAGAAAGCAAAAGTTGTTTTGCATAGCAGCGGTTAATAACCCTGCAATCAAAGAGATTGTGTTAGCAGAAGTGTCTCATTCTCCAAGCAAACAACTTACTATAAACTTGGGAAGAGAAATACAAGGGATAGAAACCCTCGTTTTTAATCTTGAATCTATGTGTTTGCAAGAAAAGAAAACATTTGTTTCCTATGTTAAAATCGGAAAACAGAATGCAGAAAAAACAGTGAGTTCTGGTGCTTTAGATCTATTTAGTAGCGCTGAAAGTACTATGGAGCAATATTCTAATTTTACAGAATTGAAAGTTTTACATTCTTTAGAGAAAGAGGCAGCTATTAATGTAGACAAAATGGAGGAAGCTTTAACGTGGTCATACAAGCTTTTTCAAGAACTTTTTTTAGCAACTGGATACAAGAAATATGCATGTTTATTTTTAGATTTTGTTTTACAAAAAGATGCACACCTTATAAATTTCCCTTTTGCACTTCTCAAAGCCCAAGAATCTATGGAGAAAACCAGGATGCAAACATTTGTAGGTAAAAGGAGTTCGGCAATAGAGTTAACAGATGTGCCTTTAAGCAAGATTGAAGAAATGCTTGAAGCGATTTTAGAAGAAAATATCAATGAATTAAAAAGGTTTTATAGAGATACAATTTCTTATGAAGAAATGCCAGTTGAGCAAAAGGTTAGGATAAATTATATCTTTGAAAACTCTTTTCATTTGCCCTTGGTAGAAGATCACGGATTCTCTTCTGAACATGAGTTATACAAAATGCTTTGCATACAAGGGGGGATAAAAAAGCAAGATTTACAAAAAGAAGGTGTCTTATTATTTGCCGAATTATTAGAAAACATACGCTTTCTACAAAAAACGAATACAGAAGACTTTGTATGGCTTATAAATGTTGGATATGGAATTGTAAACCCATTAAAGAAACACAATACTTTGTTATTAAAGTCATTTATTTCAAATAAGAGATACAATGTAAGTGTATTTAATCACACGAACAAGGAAGAGAATAAAACAGAAGCGCCCTTACAAGGAAAGGCGCTAGCTAGTTAAAGTTCATCTTCGTTAAAGAAGTAATCATCTTGAGTAGGATAATCACTCCAAATTTCTTCTATGCTTTCGTAAGGCTCGCCATCGTCCTCTAGTTCTTGTAAGTTTTCTATTACTTCTAGTGGCGCACCAGAACGAATTGCATAATCGATTAGCTCGTCCTTTGTAGCGGGCCAAGGCGCATCATCTAAATACGATACCAATTCTAATGTCCAATACATATTCTCTTTTTTATTGTTTCGCAAAAGTATAAAACCTTTTCAAAAATCAAAGGCAAATTTTTTTTATTTTATTGTTATGCCTCTTATTTCAATGTGCTAGAATTGTAAATTCGATGATGTTGAAAATATAGGAAAAAATTAAAAGTAAAATTTGGTGCAATACAATGCGGAAAAAGTATCTTTGTCTCATACCCAATACAAGTAAAAGAACCTAAGATATGTGCAAATTTTCTCATTTACATGTTCATACACAATATTCCCTATTAGACGGAGCAGCCAAAGTTAAAGACCTATATGCAAAGGCAATAAAAGATGAAATGCCTGCAATAGCTATTACAGATCACGGAAATATGTTTGGTGCCTTTGAATTTGTAGCTGAAGCATGGAAACACAAAGATGCCAATGGGAACCCAAAGGTGAAACCAATTGTAGGATGCGAGTTTTATATGGTAGAAAACCGCCATAAAAAAGCTTTTACTAGAGAGGAAAAGGATGTAAGGAACCATCAATTGTTATTGGCAAAAAATGAACAAGGTTATAAAAACCTAACCAAATTATGTTCGTTGGGGTATATCGATGGTTACTACAGCAAGTATCCAAGAATTGACAAAGAATTGCTTTTGCAATACCACGAAGGCCTAATCGCTACAAGTTGTTGTCTTGCTGCCGAAATTCCAAGGGCAATAATAAGAAAAGGGGAAGAGGAGGCAGAAAAACTTTTAAAGTGGTGGATTGACCTATTTGGAGATGATTTTTATATAGAAATACAAAGACACGATATAGAAGATCAAATTATAGCAAATGAAGTGTTGCTTAAGTTTGCAAAAAAATATAACCTAAAAGTAATAGCCTCGAACGATAGCCACTATACAGAAAGGGAAGACAATGTGGCACACGATATATTACTTTGTATAAATACTGGTGCTAAAAGAAGCGAACCCACAAACAAAGATTTCTCCGAAGATGGGGGGCCTAAGTCTGGTAGATTTGCTTTTGCTAACGATGAGTTTTATTTTAAAACTCAGTCAGAGATGAAAACGCTTTTTAAAGATTTACCTGAAGCAATTGATAATACAAATGAAATAGTAGATAAAATTGAAACACTAAATTTAAAGAAAGCCATTATGCTTCCGGATTTTCCAATTCCGGAAAAGTTTAAAATTCATTCCAAAGTAGAAATTATTAAAGATGCGAAGATAGAGCCTGGGGTGCTTAATCAGTGGGAATATCTAAAGCACCTTACCTATGAAGGTGCTAAAAAGAGGTACGGAGATATAGATGATAAAACTCAAGAAAGAATAGATTTTGAATTACATACAATAAAAGTAATGGGTTTTGCAGGTTATTTTCTAATTGTGGCTGATTTCATAAATTATGGTAAAAACAATCAAGTAATTGTTGGGCCAGGAAGGGGCTCGGCTGCAGGCAGCGTAGTGGCCTATTGTATAGGGATAACCAATATAGACCCTATTAAATACGATTTGCTTTTTGAAAGATTCCTGAATCCCGAAAGAGCAAGTATGCCCGATATAGACACGGATTTTGATGACGAAGGAAGGGAGAGGGTTTTGAAGTATGTAGCCGATAAATATGGCAAAAGCCAAGTAGCGCATATTGTTACTTATGGAACTATGGCGGCAAAGTCAAGTATTAGAGACGTGGCAAGGGTTATGGAGTTAGACCTAAAAGAGTCGGATTTTTTAGCCAAAAAAATACCGGAAAAACCTGGAATTTCTTTCTTTGATATTTTTGAAAGACCACTCAATGGAAGCGATGATAGTTTGGAAAAAAAACTGGGGCTTTCGCAAGAAGATATAAACAATTGTGAAGAGCTTAGAAATATTTCAAAAGGAAGTAACTTACAAGCACAAGTTCTAAAAGAAGCGCGCAAATTAGAAGGCACGGTAAGAAATACAGGGATTCATGCCGCAGGCATAATCATAGCTCCAACAGATATTTCGGATATTTTGCCTGTAAGTATAGCCAAAGATGCAGACCTTTTAGTTACCCAATTCGAAGGTAGTATTATAGAAGATGCCGGGGTAATAAAAATGGACTTTTTGGGACTTAAAACCCTTTCCATAATTCGCGATGCAGTGGCATTAATAAAACAAAAACATGGAGTGGCTATAGACATAGACAACATACACTTAAATGATGAAAAAACTTTTGAACTATATAGGATGGGTAAAACCATCGGAACCTTTCAGTTTGAAAGTGCGGGTATGCAAAAGTATTTAAGAGGTCTTAAGCCAGATAGGTTCGAAGACCTTATAGCGATGAATGCCTTGTACAGGCCAGGCCCTATGGATTATATAGACTCTTTTATTGCACGTAAACACGGATTGGAAACCATTGAGTACGATCTAGAAGACATGAAAGAATACCTAGAAGAGACTTATGGTATTACAGTTTACCAAGAGCAGGTAATGCTTTTGAGCCAGAAATTGGCAGGGTTTAGTAAAGGAGAGGCAGATACCCTTAGAAAGGCAATGGGAAAAAAACAGATTGAAGTGTTGAATAAAATGAAGTCTAAATTTATGGAAGGATGTGAGAAAAATAATCACCCCTTGGATAAATGCGAAAAAATTTGGACGGATTGGGAAAAATTTGCCCAATATGCTTTTAATAAATCACATTCTACATGCTATGCCTTTGTAGCATACCAAACAGCTTATTTGAAAGCACATTACCCTGCAGAATACATGGCAACGGTTTTGTCTCATAATCTATCTAATATGGAAAAGATGAGTGTGTTTATGGATGAATGTAAATCCCTTGGATTTGATGTGCTAGGCCCGGATGTAAACGAGAGTGATGTAAAGTTTTCAGTAAATAAACAAGGCAATGTTCGCTTTGGATTAAGTGGAATAAGCGGGGTTGGAGAAGCTGCGGCGCAGGCATTGGTTGTAGAAAGAGAAGAAAGTGGTCATTTTGAAGATGCTTTTGATTTGGCTGCTAGGGTAAATTCAAAATTTTTAAATAAAAGAGTATTGGAGGGCCTTAGTCGCGCAGGTGCTTTTGATTATGACCCCAAATGGCATAGGTCTCAGTATTTTGTAACACCAGAAGATGGGACAATGCCAGGATTTGAAATAATTATGCGTTATGGCGCTGCTGCTCAAGAAGCAAAAAATTCTGCCCAGGTTTCTATGTTTGGTGGAGGTGGCGACTCAGGGGTAATGGAAAAACCCAAATTGCCTAATGTAGAACCACTTCCTTCTTTTAAGTTGTTAGAAGAAGAAAGAAAAATGGTTGGTCTTTTTCTGTCTCGACATCCTCTCGATGATTATTTGGCAGAAATGGAGTACCTCCCTATTACCCCTTTATCCGAGTTGGCCGATACCGCCAATAATTTAAACCAAAGAATGTTGTTGGTTTTTTATGTGTCTGAAATTAAAACACTCTCCGACAGAAACAACAAACCTTTCTTGATTGTGAATGGAGAAGATAAAACAGGAAGCCATTCCTTTAGATTTTATGATAAGGACTATGTAAACTATTCTAAGTACTTTACTCCCAATACAGCCGTGTATATGGTTATGGAAACAAGAGAAAGCCAATATAATAAGAACAATACCGCCAAAGTTTTTTACAGAACAGAGTATTTTGATTTTGGTTTTCTCCAAGACTTGGCAACTAAAAAAGTAAAACATATTAGAATGGAAATCCCTTTGTTAGATGCTTCTCTCAAGAATCTCAAGAAGTTTAAAGAAATATTACCTAAATACGAAGGTTATTTCCCCCTAAATATTACTTTTAGAGCAGACAAATATGCAATTCAAACCAAATCGCATTCGTATAAAGTGGCCTTCAACAAGCAGTTTTTTAAAGAATTAGAGGCTCTAGGAGCTGAAGTTAAAGTAAATACACATACCCTTTAAACCATTCATATGGTCATATCTATAGTTGCTAATTACATTAGTCCTAGACTAGAATACATTGCAAATTTTGTATTTCAAGATATTTTGGGTATGGGATTGACTTATAGCACACAAGTCGACTTTGGTAAAAATTGCTTTGAACTTAGGTTGCCGAATGGTAAAAACTTACTATATAAAAGTGAAATCTTATTTGAAGAAGGACATACAACTTCTGAAGATTTTGATTGGAATAGGTTAACTTCAAAAGAAGAACTTTGTTCCAATTGGCTTGGTGCCTGTTTTTATTTGCTAAGTAGAATGGAAGAATACGACACAAAAATAAAACCAGACCAACATGGAAGATTTGAATATAAAAAAAGTGTTGCATACCTGCATGGATTTTTAGAGAAACCCTTGATTGAAGTACTGGCACAGAAATTTATTAACCTTTATTTTACAGGTTATGTTTTTCCCAATTCACAAACCAAAATAATTCCAACTTTGGATATAGATATGACCCATGCGGTAAAAGGCAAGCCAATTTGGAGGGTTTTGCCCGCGGTTATACAAGAACTTATTCAACAAAAATCCATTGAAAAATTCCTGATTTGGATTGGTAGAAAAGACGACCCATACGATAACTTCGACTATCAGCTGGATTTTTTTGAAAAAAATAATTTAAGTGCGATTTATTTCTTTCAGGTAGGGCTATATGGTACTTTTGATAAAAACTTAAATATTCAAAATAGAAGATTTAAAGAGGTCTTAGAAAAATGTAAGTTTCAAACTATTGCAATTCATCCTAGCTATGCTTCTTTTCAAAATTATTCTAAAATAGAAAAGGAGATTTTAAAACTAAAAGAAAATTCAGGTTTAGAAATTATTTGTAGTCGCCAACATTTTCTAAGATTTAAATTGCCAGAATCTTATAGGATTATTCAGGAGGTAGGTATTCAGAAAGAATATAGCATGGGTTACTCAGAATCTTTAGGCTTTAGGGCTTCTGTTAGCCGACCTTTTATATGGTTTGATTTGCAACAAAACAAAGCCACAAATCTAACAATACAGCCGTTTTGTGTAATGGATGTTACACTTCAATATTTTATGAAACTAGATATTGAACAAGCTAAAGATAAAATTACACAAATCTATAATCAGGTGAATAATGTTGGAGGAGTTTTTTCATTTTGTTTTCACAATGAGTCTTTGTGCGACCAAAAACAATGGAAAGGCTGGAGAGAGGTTTTTGAATACGCATGCTTGTCCTTAAATCATGATTAAATTTTTAAAAAATAAGGAGATAAATAGAGAAAAATGGAACCAAGCTATTGATAATTCTGCTTGTCCTGTTTTTTATGCACGCGCTCAGGTTCTAGATATTATGTGTCCCAAATGGGCTGCTTTGGTTTTAGGAGATTATGAGGCAGTTATGCCTTTGCCCATAAAATTTAAGTTTGGAATATTACCATATATTTACACCCCTAACTTTATTCAGAGGTTAGGGATTTTTGCCCCCAAAAACACATCCATTATTTTAGAAGATTTCTTAAGTGGAATTCCTTCCTATTATTTAAGAGTTGAGCTAAGAATGCACAGCTGGTATTCTCCAAATAAAACTACTTTGTCCAAAACAAGAGAAAGAACAAGTTTTATATTGGAACTTAAAAAACCTATAAATGAGATAGAAAAGGGCTTTAATTCAGATGCAAAAAAGAATTTGAGAAAATTAAAAGACATTCCAATTGAGGTAAAAGAAAATTTTTCCATTAATAAAATTATGGAATTGTATGTTCAAGAATATGGGAAACTAAATGGGATAAAAAAACAGGAATATGAAAATTTTACAAAGGTTTTGGAATGGTTGCAAAAACAAGGCAAAGTTTGGAATGTGGGCTTGTTTGAAAACAGTACATTGTTAGGAGCGGGTGCTTTTGTTGTAGATTATGATACCGTGCACTACGTATTAGGCGCTCCTACACAAGAGGGTAAAAAAATCGGGTCTACCCATAAATTAATTCACGTGGCATTAGAAAAGTTTAGTTTGATCCAGAAAGTATTTGATTTTGAGGGTTCAGATATAAAGCCTGTTGCGTTTTTCTATAAAAAATTTGGCTCACATCCTACCAAATACCTTTCTTACAAAAGAAACAAAATTTAAAGCTAGCTGTTTCGATATTAAGCCTAAATTAATCAAGCGTTTGTTTTTTATTTATAAAATACCTTTCAAGCCAATTTCCTTGTGAACCTAGATTGCTCATTATCTGTTCTTATTTACATAGTGCTAGAATATAGGGCTTGTAAATTGATTAACCCAGCCTTGGAAATGGTTTTCATGAAAAATAATCTTTTATTCGATTTCTCAATTCTGTAGCGTATTTTGGGTTAAAAAGCTAATTTTGCATCATGGTTTTATTGCCCGAAGATTTTTATTATGACCCAGATGGCAAGATGGTATTAAGCGAAAAATTTCTACTTAAAAGAGGCTATTGTTGTGGCAATGGTTGTAGGCACTGTCCATACAAAAATAAAACACTTTCGGAACTAGGCAGTGGCACACCCAAAGGGACTACAAAAAAGAATAACTGAGAGAATTGCTGAATTGAGGGTAAGTACATGGCTTATTTTCTGTATTTTTGCGGAATGTACCAAGATGCTGACCTAATAAACGAAGAACAAGACCTGTATGAACATTTCAGCATAACAGTAGATCCCGGACAAACAGCAGAAAGGATAGACTCTTTTTTAACCCGGAGAATTCAAAATGCAACCCGTACAAAAATTCAAAAAGCAGCACTTGCCGAAAGTATTTTGGTAAACAACAAAGCTGTAAAGTCTAGTTACAAAATAAAACCAAACGACCATATTTCTATTGTTTTGCCAGAGCCTCCACGAGACACTGAGATAAAACCAGAACCTATGGATTTGAATATTGTATACGAAGACCAAGAGGTATTGGTATTAAATAAACCTGCTGGACTCGTGGTCCATCCTGGATTTAATAATTATACTGGAACCCTAGTACATGGGCTCTCGTATCATTTTCAGAATTTGCCTAATCAAAATGGCATAGATAGGCCTGGCTTAGTGCATAGAATTGATAAAGATACTAGTGGATTAATGGTAATAGCAAAAAATGAATTTGCCTTAAGTTTTTTAGCCAAGCAGTTTTTTGACCATTCTATAGACCGTAAATACATGGCTATAGTTTGGGGAGATGTAAAAGAAGAAGAGGGAACAATCAGTACAAATTTGGTGAGAGACCCCAAAGACAGGAGACGTTCTGTGGTAACCCAAGACGAAGACGAAGGCAAACATGCAATTACCCATTACAAAGTGCTTAAAAGATTTTATTTTGCAACACTTGTAGAATGTACTTTAGAAACCGGAAGAACCCACCAAATAAGGGCTCATCTTCGATATCTCGGACATCCATTATTTAGTGACGATCTATACGGAGGAAGTGTCATATTAAAAGGAAGTTCATTGCCCAAGTTCAAATATTTTATAGAAAACTGTTTACAGCAAATGCCAAGGCAGGCCTTGCATGCTTTCTCTTTGGGTTTTGACCATCCAGTAAGTAAAAAAAGACTTTATTTCGAACAAATGCCACCAAATGATTTTTCTCAAACTGTAGAAAAATTTTCAGCGTATTCTTCACAAATTCAAAACCATTAGGCCCTTAAAGTAGTTATAGACCAAAATAAACGAATAAAGTGGAACGCGAAAGACAAATTGAAATATTAGGAGCAAGAGAACACAACCTAAAAAATATAGATCTTACTATCCCTGCCAACAAACTTGTAGTGTTTACTGGTTTAAGCGGAAGCGGTAAATCTTCTTTGGCATTCGATACGATTTTTGCAGAAGGGCAAAGAAGGTATATGGAAACATTTTCGAGTTATGCACGACAGTTTATTGGAGAAATGCAAAGGCCCGAGGTAGATAAAATAAATGGCCTAAGCCCCGTAATCGCAATAGAACAAAAAACAGTAAGCAGAAATCCTCGCTCAACTGTAGGTACAATTACAGAAGTATATGATTTTCTTAGACTTTTGTTTGCTAGAGCTTCGGATGCTTACTCTTGGCAAAGTGGATCAAAAATGGTTAAGTTTACAGAAGAAGCGGTTTTTGAAATTATATTAGAAAAATATACTTCTTACAAAGTTTTAATTTTAGCACCTCTTATCAAGTCCAGAAAAGGCCATTACAGAGAGTTGTTTGAAACCTTATTAAAACAAGGATATAGAAAAGTTAGAATAAATGGAGAAATTAGAACAATAGAGCCTGGATTGAAATTAGACCGATATAAAGTACACGACATTGAACTAGTTGTCGATAATTTAATTCCATCAGATTCTTCTAAAACCAGACTTCGGGAGAGCTTAAAACTTGCTTTTAAAATGGGTAAAGGAAGCGTAGCAGTGTGGAACGACGATTCTAAAGAAGTGGCTTTTTATAGTAAAAACTTAATGGATGCTGATTCGGGCATTTCTTACGATGAACCACAACCCAACTCTTTCTCCTTCAATTCTCCTCATGGAGCTTGCATCAGGTGCAACGGTATAGGCCAAATTCATGAAGTTAGTTTAGAAGCGGTAATTCCTGACTTTAGTATTTCTATTGCTAAAGGCGCTATAGCTCCTTTAGGAGAACTAAAAGAAAATTTTACTTTTGCCCAAATTAAAGCCCTTGCAAAACAATTCAAATTTAGCTTAACAGATCCAATTTCTAAGTTGAGCACCGACGCAATGGATGCTTTGCTGCATGGCGTTAGTGAAGATTTAAAGGTTAGTTATATAAATTATGAAGGGAAAAAGATAGAGAACTATGTGGCTTTCAAAGGGGTTATACCTATTATAGAAGAGCAATATTTTGAAACCAAAAGTGAAGCATTTATGCAATGGGCGGAGGAATTTATGCAGCCTACAACCTGCCACGAATGTAATGGAACAAGACTTAAGAAAGAATCTTTGTGGTTTAAAATAGACGGAAAAAACATAGCAGAAATTGCAAATTTGTCTATTGCTGAACTTAAAGAATGGTTGGAAGATTTAGAAACTAGGCTTAGTAGCCGTCAAAAAGAAATCGGAACCGAGGTGTTGAAAGAAATTCGAGAACGGGTTGGATTTTTAATAGGAGTAGGCTTAGATTATTTAAGTTTAAATAGTCCTTCTTCTACACTTAGTGGAGGAGAGGCCCAGCGTATAAGATTGGCTTCTCAGATTGGATCTAAGCTGGTAAATGTGTTGTATATTTTAGATGAACCTAGTATAGGTTTGCATCAACGCGACAATTCAAAGTTGATAGATTCTTTGAAGAACCTTAGAGATATAGGGAATTCGGTATTAGTGGTAGAACACGATATGGATATGATTCTAGAAGCCGACTATGTGGTGGATATAGGCCCAGGTGCAGGAATACACGGAGGGCAAATTGTAGCAAAAGGTTCGCCACAAGAACTAATTAGCCAGCATTCCATTACAAGCGATTATGTAAATGGTATTCGTAAAATAGCGATACCAAAAAAACGAAGAAAGGGAAGTGGCAATAAATTAAAGATATTTGGATGTACAGGAAACAACCTTAAAAATGTACAGGCAGAATTTCCTTTGCAAACTTTTATTTGTGTTACAGGGGTTTCTGGAAGTGGAAAATCTAGCTTAATAAATGAAACTTTGTATCCGATTTTGGCAAAACATGTATATGGATCAAGAAAAAATCCACTACCCTATCAGAAAATTGAAGGTTTAGAGAATATAGATAAAGTAATAAGAATAGACCAAAACCCGATAGGAAGAACCCCAAGGTCTAACCCTGCGACTTATACAGGGGTTTTTAACGAAATTAGAAGCTTGTTTGCCAATATACCAGAAGCACAAATAAGAGGGTACAAACCAGGCAGATTTTCTTTTAATGTGAAAGGAGGACGATGTGAAGATTGCAAAGGAGGAGGAAAAAAGGTAATAGAAATGAACTTTTTACCAGATGTAGAGATAAACTGTGACTCTTGCGGAGGCAGAAGGTATACCAGAGAAACATTAGAAGTAAGATACAAAGGAAAAAGTATATCCGATGTGTTGGATATGAGTATAGATCAAGCTTTGGTTTTTTTCGAAGCTATTCCTTTAATAAATCGCAAATTAGAAATGTTGCATGCTGTAGGATTGGGGTATATTACCCTAGGCCAGTCTTCTACCACCTTGTCGGGGGGTGAAGCACAAAGGGTTAAACTTGCAGAAGAGCTATCTAAAAAGGATACTGGCAGTACTTTTTATATTTTAGACGAACCCACTACAGGGCTTCATTTTGAAGACGTAAGGATTTTACTAGAAGTGCTCCAAAAACTTGTAGACAAAGGCAACACTGTATTGGTTATAGAACACAATATGGATGTGATAAAAGTAGCCGATTATATACTGGATATAGGACTAGAAGGAGGCGGAAAAGGGGGGCAACTAATTGCACAAGGAACACCAGAACAAATTGTAAAACAAAATAAAGGATATACCGCACCTTTTTTAATGAAAGAACTTAGTAAGAAAGAAAAGGGGGCTGCTGCTTCTATGAAATAAACTTTGTAATTTTCTAAATTATCCTTCACTTTGCACAAGAAATATAAAAATGGCTACACAATCTCCAGTCTTACTTCTTATTTTTAATCGTCCGGATCTTACCGGACAGGTTTTTAATGCCATAAGAATAGCAAAGCCTAATCAACTGTTTATTGCAGCAGATGGGCCAAGAAATGAAATGGAAAAAATACTTTGCGAAGAAACAAGAAGTGTAGTAGAAAATATAGATTGGGAGTGCAAAGTTCATAGACTATATAGAGAGAAAAATTTAGGTTGTAAGGTTGCTGTTTCTGAAGCCATAACTTGGTTTTTTGATAGCGTTGAAGAAGGGATTATTTTAGAAGATGATTGTCTGCCAATTGTAGACTTTTTTACTTTCTGTGATACTATGTTGAATCAATACAGAAACAATCCACAAGTAGGTCATATTTCTGGGGCAAGCTTTATAGAATCCAAACCCAGCAGTGAGTACAACCACTATTTAAGTAGCCTTGGCTATATTTGGGGTTGGGCATGTTGGAAAAAAACTTGGGATAAATATGTACTAGACCCATTAGCAGAAGAAAAAGTGGAGTGGAGTTCGCTTCCAGGGAATTTCTTCCAAAAAATGTATTGGTACAACAATTTAGCTCAAATTCATCTAGGAAAATTAAATACTTGGGATTTTCAACTTCAGTATTGTCTTTGGAAAAATAAATTTATGAGTGTAGTTTGCGTAAATAATTTGGTAAAAAATATTGGATTTGACGAGAGGGCAACACATACAACCCAAGCGATTGAGAAATATATTGTAGACACCACTCCTATTGAAAATATGTCCTTTAAGGCTATGCCTGAAGAGATTGCACAAGAGATGGTGCATCAAGCAATGCAAACGCTTTTTTCGAGAAACAAGGTTATTGTAACCTTAAAGTTTTTTAAAAATAAACTTTCAATCTGGAAATTGAAACTATTCCAAACAGATAACGCAAAAGTATAGTACAATCCATAAAAACTTTATAGTTTTGCGCAGCATGCAAAAAGTACTCACTATCATAGGGGCAAGGCCTCAGTTTATAAAAGCCGCTCCCCTTAGCAAAGCATTTGCTAGTAATTCTCATGTAGAAGAAATTATTGTTCATACCGGACAGCACTTTGACCCCAATATGTCAGAAATCTTCTTTTCGCAAATGGGAATCCCAAAGCCTAAATATTCTCTTAGCATTCATAGTTTAGGACATGGTGCCATGACAGGAAGAATGCTTGAAGAAATTGAAAAAATAATTTTGGAAGAAAAGCCTCATGTAGTACTTGTTTTTGGCGACACAAACTCCACATTAGCCGGTGCCCTAGCAGCCAAAAAACTACATGTAAAGGTTGCACACGTAGAAGCAGGACTTAGAAGTTTTAATATGAGAATGCCTGAGGAAGTAAATAGGATTTTAACAGATAGAATATCAGACTATTTGTTTTGTCCTACCCAAACAGCCGTGAACAATTTAATGATGGAAGGATATGAAAAAATAAATTGTTCTATAGTTCAAACTGGAGATATTATGTTAGATGCAATGACCATGTTTATGGAATTTGCTCCTGGAATAGATTATGTTCGTTCTATTACCTCCGGAAAATATGCACTATGTACAATTCATAGAGCAGAAAATACAGACAATATAGAAAGGCTGAGAAGTATAGTAGAAGCGCTAAATGTGTTGAATGAAACCATAGATATTGTTGTGCCATTGCACCCAAGAACCTTCAAAATATTGAAAACAAACAATATACATGTTGCTTTTAAATGTATAGAACCCGTGGGGTATTTTGAAATGTTATCGTTATTAAAACATTGCGAAATTGTTCTTACCGATAGCGGAGGTCTTCAAAAAGAAGCCTATATGAGTGGTAAATTCTGTGTTACTCTAAGAGATGAAACAGAATGGGTAGAACTTATAGAAAATGATGTGAATGTATTGGTTGGGGCAGATAAAAGTAAAATAATAGCAGCTACAAGTAAAATGCTTCACAGGGTATTTGACAACAAAGCGCAGCTATACGGAAATGGAAATACGGCAATACAAATTGTAGATTCTTTATCTACGCTTTAGACCCGAATCTGTATTGTATAATCCTCATTTTGGGTTGTTGTTTTCATTTAACTGCATTCCACAATCTTTACAAAAACTAGCATGCTCCTCATGTCCTTCGGTCAAGCAATTAGGGCATGTAACAGAGCCCTGCGAAGTGTTTTGGAACAATCCTGCTGTAATTATTCCTGTAGGGACTGCAATAATAGAATACCCTAAAATCATAATTAAGGATGCAATAATTTTTCCAAGGGGTGTAATAGGAGAAATATCCCCATAGCCTACAGTCGTGATTGTAACAATAGCCCAATAAATACTCTCAGGGATACTTTTAAATCCAGGATTGGATTCGCTCTCTATAGCGTACATAATGGAACCTAAAAAGCAAACGGTAATAAATAGGAAGAGGAAGAAAACAAATATTTTTCTTCTGCTGTTAATCACAGAGTTCAACAAAATACTACTTTCCTTAATGTATTTTGTGAGTTTTAAAATTCTAAACATCCTTAATACTCTAAAGAGTCGCAATACGGTTAGATAATGAGTTCCTTTTATAAATAGGCCGATAAAAGTAGGAAGTATAGAAAATAAATCTATAAGTCCATACAGGCTAAATATATAGTTTATTGGTTTTTTAACACACCAAATTCTTAGCAAGTATTCCAGAGTAAAAACGGCAGTAAAGATTATCTCAATTGTTTGAAATTCATAAAAATAGTTGGAATGGAAAAAAGGGATAGTTTCAAGCATAGTTACCAATACACTTGTTACAATAAAAACAAGTAAGAATATGTCAAATAACTTACCAGAAGGATTATCAGACAAGAAAACTATCTTAAATACTTTTTTTTTCCAAGAAGAAGAACCTGCTTTTTCTTTGTTAATCATATTTTTACTTCTATGTTTTTTTCACTAAATGAATAGATAGTATCGCAAATTTCTGCAACCTTAGGGTTGTGTGTACTAATACAAATAGTTTTGCCCTCTTGTTTCAACTTTTTTAAAGAGTGCAAAATTTTATCTGTACTTTCCGTATCTAAATTCGCTGTGATTTCATCTAGTAAATAAAGTTCGGAGTCTGCATAAATTGCCCTCGCAAGCATAAGCCTCTGTTTTTGTCCTTCCGACAACTTAATTCCGCTTTCTCCTGTCTTTTTGTTTTCTAAATTTTCTTCAAACTCTTTTAATCCTGCAAGCAGAAGAGCCTGCTTTACTTTTTCTAGGTTTAAATCTTGCTTGCTCCCAAAACAAATATTTTCTAACAAACTACCATCTAGAATGTAAGGATTTTGCCCTATGTAAGCTACTTTCGATTTCCAGCAGTTTATAGTCTCTTCCCCTAGTTTGGTTCCATCTATATGTATAGACCCTATATAATTTGTTTTTTGACCACTTAAAACTTTTAATAAGGAGGATTTTCCAGAGCCAGATTTCCCTACCAAGGCATTTAAACTCCCTTTTTCAATTTGAATGTTTATATTTTCTAGTATTGGCAGGGTGTCGTCGTTGTAGCGAATCCCAAAGTTGACTAAAACAATATTCCGTTTTAATTGAATAGATTCTTCCAAATTACTTTTCGGGTCGAATAAGCTAAAATTCCGAAGCATAATCTCATAAATATTCAATTGTACCAGATTGAGTTGAATTCTATTTATCGCAGGAATTATTCTAAAAACAGCCAATGCAAAAAGGGTTGCCATAACTAAAAAAGTATCTGCATTGCCTTTAGTAGCTAGGCTGTAATATAGCATAAATATTAATGCAAGTATGCTTAGTAATTCATTTACCCTAAACGGAATGGTTTTATAGAAATTACCTAAGAGCTCTCCTTTGCTCATGTTTAAGATTTTTTCCCCTACTATTTCACTTAAGTGATCTTGTTCTTTACCTTCGGGGTATTCTAAAAGACCACTAAGACCAATATTTAGTTTTTCAAATAAATCTTTACGATTTCTTGCATTTGTTTCGCCTACTTTGGAACTTCTACCTTTCATTTTTTTAAGTATTACTAAGCCACTTAGTCCAATGAGCAAAAACATGCCTATACTTAATAAAGGGTCTACCCACATGAGTGCAATGGTTAGAATTATAACTATAAAACTTTCCTGAATAAGTGCAAAAAGAGGCAAGAAAACCCCCATTCCAATATGTAATGGCTCGAAATATACTTTTTCCATAATCCCAGAACTTCCTTTTTCTATCTTTTGGTCATGGTTAGAACCAAGTATTTTTCTAAGGTTATTTTGAGACAAAAAAGAGATAAAACTACTACAAACCGTTATTTGATAACGATTGATATAAAACGCATACCATAATTTTAGCAAGTAAAAAATAAGGATAATGCTTAAAACAGCTGGGGTATGATTTTGTAAAATATCTGGTAACGGTATAAAGGAAACACTGCTTTGCATAAAGCCGAGAAGTAGCGGCGCCAATATGGCTAGTCCAATAAAGTCTAAAATAGAAAGGAAGATTAGGCCAAGTAATAAATAAACAGATTTTTTATGAAGAGTAACAGGCAGTATGTGTTTAAGATTTTTGAAAATTCCATACCAGCCTAGTAGGTTTGTCATTGTACTATAATTGTTTAATTATCTCTGCGAAATTAACCATACCCTATTAAAAAAAAAATTTATAATTATCTATAGTGTAAAATAAAAGTATTTAGTCTTCGTTTTTAAATTCATAACCCATATTATAAAAAGGAGAAAGTATATGAAAAAGTTCTTATTAATGATTACGGCACTGTTTTTTAGTAGTTTATCTGTCTTATCTCAAGCTATAAGTTTAGAGGAGGCAATAAAACGAAACATAATAACCTACAGTATAGAAGGATTGTCAGGAGATGATATCCCTCAAGGCTCTTCGTCTCATTATGGCAAATGCTTAACAACCACAATACGGAACCATAGTGCTTCCGCGGTAGCTATAAAGATAGAAAGTGGGAGATTTCTTCAGCCCCAAGATACCAATGTACAGCGTATGCTAATTACCAAAACCAGCATTATACGCATAGAACCTAAGAAATCAACTACACAAAAGTTGTATGCAATGTGTAGTCAGTCGAGTAAGGCTTCGCCGAGTAAAAACAACCGTTTTAAAAATGGCAAGCTTGCAGATGCTCCTTTATTGAAACTAGCTAAGATAATTGAAAAAAATAACTACCACAATTCCACGGGACAAGATGCGGTATGGGCAATAGCAAATGGGAAAGATATGGGTTATAAAAAAGCAAAAAATCAAGCTGAAAGAGAAATATTTGGCCATGTACAAAATACTTTTAAAAGTAAAAATGTAGATACATACAATGGAATGACACTAAAAATTGGTTTTGAAATTCAACTTCAAAAAACATCTGAGGTAAGTATTAAGATATTTGATGAATTTGGCAAATGCTTAAAAACATTAAGGCCTAGTGCTTCTTACACCCAGGGGAACCATGATTTTGAGTTTTGGATACGGGAAACAGATTTTATACCAGGCAAATACAAAGCAGTTTTATTTGTAGATGGGAGGTCTGTAAATAAACAAGATTTTGAGTTATGAATTAACAAAAAAAACGCAATTTTGAGGCGTTTTGAACCAAACAGATAAAAAAATATATTTTGCCTCCGATTTTCATCTTGGACTAAGAGGAGAAGACAAAGATTTTTCTAGAGAAAAATTGATTGTTCGTTGGCTAGATAATATTCAAAATGATGCGTCTGAGATTTTTTTTCTAGGAGATGTTTTTGATTTTTGGTTTGAGTATAAAAC
>DIUJ01000085.1 GCA_002422315.1 Bacteroidetes bacterium UBA6161 | reverse complement strand
TTTCTAAATCTTAAATCTCCCTCATTCTCTCTCTTTCTTTCTCCTCTCTTTCCGTTTCGGGGCTGCAAAGGTAACACTCTTTTTTACATTACCAAAAAATATTTTTTATTTTTTTTCGCCTCTCTCTCTTCTCTCTTTATCTCTCTGAACGGGGGTGCAAAAGTAATACTTTTTTAATCCCAAACAAATAAAAAATAATTTATTTTTTTAGCCTCTACTCTTCTCTCTTTATCCTTTTCCTGAACGGGGCTGCAAATATAAATCCCTTTTTCTATTTAGCAAACCTTTCTCGGAAAGAAAACTAGGTTAAACTTACTACTATTTGAATTTGAACTTGTTACGTTATATTTTTGTGGATAACTGAAGCAATAGGTTGGTTTGTGGGCATAATTACTAGGTCATTAATTGTAACATGCGGAGGTAAACTGAGAACCCACCTTATGGTTTCGGCTATATCGGCTGCTTGAAGTGGGTTAAAACCAAGATAAACAGAATCTGCCCTTTCTTTGTCTCCTTTAAACCTAACTAATGAAAACTCAGTGTCCGCTGCACCTGGGCTAATATTGGTAACCCGTATGTGATGTATAGCATTTTCAATTCTTAATGCTTTTGAAATTGCCTCTACTGCATGTTTACTTGCGCAATATACATTCCCATTGGCGTATACTTCCTTTCCGGCAATGGAAGATATGTTTATAATAGTACCTGAATTTTGAGATACAAGCTTAGGTAAAACTATTTTTGTTACATTTAAAAGTCCCTTTACATTCGTGTCTAGCATTTTATCCCAATCTTCCATATCGCCTTCTAAAATAGTAGAGAGTCCAGAAGCTAATCCAGCGTTATTAATTAATGCTTCGATTTGCTTGGATGATATGAGAGGCCTTAACAACCTATCTAAAGAAGGAAAGTCTCTAACATCTGCTTCAATTGTCTCTATCGATATATCAAAAGAAGACAATATCTCTTCTTTGATTGTGTTTAGTTCATTTATTCTTCTGGCTATTAAAATAAGATTAAAACCATTGGAAGCTAAAACCTGGGCAGTGGCTTTGCCAAAACCTGCACTTGCTCCTGTAATAATTACATATTTGTCCTTCTGTTCATTCATAAGGCAAATCTACGTATAATATATATTGCGGATATTCACATTTTGGTAAATCTTTTTTTCTTTAAATTAAATATAATGCGGAAACTTGTGGGTTATAATAATAGATATGTCAAAAGGTACCAATAAGAAAAATTTGCCAAATGATTTTGTGGAAGCAATGCCAAATAATAAAGATTTGGTTGGCGAAAAAATTGGAGTAAGGGAAATCCTAAAAGGGTTAAAGGATGAGAAGACAAAACAAATCTTAGGGGTCCTTGCTATTCTATTCAGTATTTTTTCAATCTTAAGCCTTTTGTCTTATTGGTATAATCTTTTTTTTAATTTACATGACCAATCTCTTGTTGCTGGTAAAGGGTGGAAATGGTTTAGTATAAACCAAGACCTTATTACTAATAATATAATGGGTTATTTAGGCGCCTATTTGTCATATATTATAAACTATAAAACGATTGGAATATGGGGCTTTGTACCTTTCGTCTATTTGTTTAACAAAGGTTTAAAAATGGCTTTTAAGGCTTCCTTTATGAATTCCACTTTCAGTTTAAGAATTGGTTTTAAACTTTTGTGGGCCGCATTTTTATTCGCTTTTGTTTTTCAATATAGCAATATGTATTTGGGGGGAGGAATGGGCTATTATATGAACGAGTGGATACAAAACCTCTTAGGAGTAGTGGGTGCAGGATTGATACTTATATTACTAGGAATATTGTTGTATACTAAAAAATTCTTTGAAATAGCTTCAAAGTTTCAAGTTAATAAGGTAGAGGTTTCTGAGAGTACTGCATTAAATACTAAAGAAGAAATGCAAGTACATGAAGATTTAGAATTAAACATCAGTCCTAAAGATATCGATATAGAAAAAAACCATGCCCCCGATTTTATTGAATTTGAAAAATCAGAAAATTCTGATGGCATAGAACTAGAATTGCTAGAAATTCCAGAAGATATTGATGAAGCTCCAATTAAAAATGAAAGTATTGAAATTCAAGAGTACGATGGAAATGAAGATAATTTTAAACTAGATATAGTTACCATTGAAGAAGAAGAGATTATAGAAACCAATGCAAATACGAGTAATGTTAAGACTCCTGAACATTATGGCATAGATGAACAATATGACCCATGGCTAGATTTGCCAACTTATAAATTCCCAACAGATGATTTACTTAAGGAGTATGAAACAGGCAAGCAAGAGGTAAATAGAGATGAACTAGAAAATAGTAAAAACCTTATTGTAGAAACATTGAAGCACTATAATATAGGTATAGCAGAAATAAAGGCAACAATTGGTCCAACAGTAACACTTTACGAAATAATTCCAGCTCAAGGGGTTCGTATTTCTAAAATTAAAAATTTAGAAGACGATATAGCATTAAGTTTATCTGCCTTGGGAATACGAATTATAGCACCAATTCCAGGCAAAGGAACTATAGGAATAGAGGTACCTAACAAAAAACCAGAAATGGTTCCAATGAGTGCTGTTATAAAAAGTAAAAAATTCAAAGAAAGCACATTTGAATTACCTATAATTCTCGGAAAAACTATTACAAATGAATTATACATTGCAGATTTAGCCAAAATGCCTCACTTGTTGGTAGCTGGAGCTACAGGGCAGGGTAAGTCTGTTGGTTTAAATTGCTTAATTATGTCGCTGTTGTATAAAAAGCATCCAACGGAATTAAAATTTGTATTGGTAGACCCAAAAAAGGTGGAACTTTCCATATATAGTAAAATTGAAAAGCATTTTTTAGCGAAGATACCAGGAGATGGGGATGCGATTATTACCGACACTAGGCAGGTAACCGATACCTTAAACTCTTTATGTATTGAAATGGATGAAAGATACGACTTATTAAAAGCTGCGGGATGTCGTAATTTAATTGAATACAACCAAAAGTTTAAGAATAGAAGACTGAATCCCGAGAAAGGTCATAAGTTCCTACCGTATATTGTTTGTATAATAGATGAAGTTGCAGACTTGATGATGACAGCGGGTAGAGAAGTAGAAACTCCAATTGCGAGACTTGCACAGTTAGCAAGAGCAGTAGGAATTCACGTTATATTAGCGACCCAAAGACCTTCTGTAAATATAATAACAGGTACTATAAAAGCTAACTTTCCTGCAAGAATTGCATTTAGAGTAACTTCCAAAATTGATTCCAGAACAATATTAGACAACAATGGTGCAGACCAATTAATAGGAAAAGGTGACTTATTGTATTACTCAGGAAGTGAATTAATAAGACTCCAATGCCCTTTTGTAGATACCCCAGAAGTAGATATGGTTACCGAATTCATATCCGAACAACGTGGCTTTGGTGGGGCATTTATATTACCCGAGGCCCCCGGCGAAGATTCACAAAATGGCGACGATTATAGTTTAGAAGATAGGGATGAGTTATTTTCAGAAGCCGCTAGAATAGTTGTTGAAACGCAACAGGGTTCAACCTCCATGATACAAAGAAAGCTAAAAATTGGGTACAATAGAGCAGGTAGACTAATAGACCAACTTGAAATTGCAGGAATAGTAGGAGCTGGGAAAGGATCTAAAGCGAGAGATGTAAAAATTCCTGATGTAGAAAGTTTGGAACGATATTTGGATACATTGCCATAGTAATATTATCTTTGCAGTATGACAAAAAAGCATTTCTCCCTTATAATTATAGCTGTAGTTTTGGTTTTCAGTGGCTTTGTACAAGAAGACTTGGAAAAGAAAGCAAAAGAAATCCTAAAATCAGTAACCAAAGTATACAAATCACATAAAAGTATATATTCTGAGTTTCAGATATTCTCTGAAAACAAGGCAGAAAAGACAAAAGCAGTGAAAGAGAATGGTAAAATTTGGTTGAAAGGAAACAAGTATAAATTAGAATTTGAAGACCAAATTATCTATTGTAATGGCAAAACAGTTTGGACTTATTTCAAACAAAGCAAAGAATTAACGATTGAAAACTATGTAGAGAACAATAGCGAAATAAGCCCTACAAATATTTTTAGTTTCTTCCAAAATGGTTTCAATGCAAAATATGATGGCAAATATGAAAAGTCTAAAGGTTCTACAATTGACAAAATTTCTTTAAACCCAGTGGACAAGAAAAAGCCTTATTATTTTGTAACGATGCATATCGAAAACAAAAGCAAAGCCATTAAAAAACTTGAAATTAGTTTTAAAAATGGGGTTAAGCAAACTTTGGATATACTAAAGGAAAGTCAAGATGAAATTTCATCTAATACTTTTTTCGACTTTGAAACTGGGAAACACTCCGTAACTTCTACAGACGATTTAAGGTAGAAGGCAACTAAACCCCTACCCTACCTGCAATACCAATAGACCTATTGTGAACCGAAAGCACAGGAATAGGAGAATGATTAACTAATTGTTGAGCATATGTTCCCATAAAAAAGCTACCGGAGGACTCTGTTTCAGTCATTATACTTATTAAATCAACACCATTTTTAACTGAATAATCGATGCATTCGGTGGCAACATTTTTACCAAAACTTTCATCGTAGCTATTTTTAATCCCAATTTTATCAAAATAATCTTTGGCTTGTTTTGCGTACAGTCTTAGTTTCGCTTTTACCTCATTGTCTGTTTCTCTACTTACGCAAAATACTACCACCTCTGCATCAAAACCTCTTGCAAGAGCTGCTACCAATGGAACTTTTTGTCTTGTTTCATCAGAATCGGCCAAAGGAAGAAGAATTTTCTGAAAAGACTCAGGATAGGATATTTCTTGCATAGTAATGACAGGACAATTGGATGAACTTACCACTCTAAAAGCATTACTTCCGATCCAAAACTCCTGAAAACCATTCACACCGTGCGTTCCCATCATGATCAAATCTGGTTGAATTTCTCTTTCAAGATTAATTATCTCTTTATAAATCCGCCCTTTTCTATGTATAAAATTAATTCTAACAGAATTATTTGCCGCAGCTTCTTCTATCTTCTTTTTAAAAATTTCTGCATTAGCCAGAGAACTAGCGTCAGAAGAAACATAAACTACAGTGAGTTCAGCTTTGAATATTTGAGAAGTTAATATCGCTTTCTGTAGAGCCACTTCAGACGATTTAGAAGCGTCATAAGGGATAAGTAAATGTTTAATTTCCATAAAGATTATTTTGATTGAAAATCAAAGTTAAGATTTATAGATGAAATCACCAAAAAAATATACTAAAAAAATTATTCAATAATTTTCACTTCTTCACTTATGATTAATTGTCCCTCTGTTTTAGAGATAATTTCATCGATAGAAACATCGGCTGCTCTTTCTAGTAATATAAAATGATTGTTTTCAACTAAGAAAACACCAAGCTCTGTAACAACCTTCTTTACACATGATTTTCCAGTAAGTGGCAAACTACAGAATTTTAGTAATTTGGACTCCCCAGCTTTGTTTGTATGCTGCATAGCTACTATAATATTTTTTGCAGAAGCTACAAGGTCCATAGCTCCTCCCATACCTTTTACCATTTTACCTGGTATTTTCCAATTGGCAATATCCCCATTTTGGCTTACTTCCATTGCCCCTAAAACTGTAAGGTCTACTCTTCCAGATCGAATCATACCAAAACTCATTGCGGAATCAAAAAAAGCAGACCCGGAAACGGTAGTTATTGTCTGTTTCCCTGCATTAATTAAATCAGCATCTTGTTCTCCTTCAAAAGGGAAAGGACCCATTCCTAAAAGTCCATTCTCAGACTGCAATACTACCTCTATATTATTAGGTATATAATTTGCCACAAGAGTAGGAATCCCTATTCCTAGATTAACATAAAATCCATCTTTTAATTCCTTGGCTATTCGTTGTGCTATTTGTTCTTTGCTTAAAGGCATATTTATTTCTTTCTTGTAGTTAATTGCTCAATTCTTTTTTCAAAATGTTCTCCTTTAAAAATTCTGTTAACATAAATTCCAGGAGTATGAATTTCATCAGGAGAGAGAGTTCCTAATGGTACAATTTCTTCCACTTCTGCGATAGTAATTTTTCCCGCCATTGCCATTAAAGGATTGAAATTCCTTGATGTTGCTCTGAAAACTAAATTGCCATGAGGATCTGCTTTCCATGCTTTGACTATAGCAAAGTCTGAGTCAAAAGCATATTCCATTAAATACTCTTTGTTATTAAATATTCTTTTTTCTTTGTTTAGTTCTACTTCTGTACCAACCCCAGCTGGTGTATAAAATGCGGGAATACCATATCCCGCCATCATACAACGGGTGGCAAGGGTTCCTTGTGGAATTAAATCTACCTCTAATTCTCCAGACAAAAGCTGTCTCTCAAACTCTGCATTTTCTCCTACATAAGAAGCTATCATTTTTTTTACTTGTTTGGTTTGTAATAAAAGTCCAATACCAAAATCATCTACCCCTGCGTTATTTGAAATACAAGTAAGGTTAGTTGTTTTTTTTCGAACTAACTCAAGAATAGAATTTTCAGGAATGCCACAAAGTCCAAAACCTCCCAACATTAAGGTCATACCATTTTCAATTCCTTGCAATGCTTCCTCTGCACTATTAAATATTTTATTCATCCTTTAAAATTTGAAGATTCGAAATTACATAAAAGTAACCTTGTTTTTCTTTTTTCGTTTTTATTTTTTCAAGAGTTTCGTATCAAAATCTTTTTTAAGATAATAACGGGAATTCCTTGTTTTTTTAAAATAATTGTAGGTTCCTTCTGGAACCAGAAATTTATTTTCTCCTGCCAATACCTTGGAGGCTGGTTCTAAATTATCAAAAACAATATATTTTGAAGTTTCAAAACGTAAAGTCATTGTAGTTTCATCCGCGAAATCAAAGATGCATCTCGAAGAAGGCTCATAATCATTATCCGACATGTAAAAAATAGGTAAACCGAAAATCACATTTTCATTATCAAAACTTATCACATCAATGCTTTTACGGTTTATTTTAGGATCCATACCATGCATTGTTAGAACCACATAACACTGTTTCCTTTTAACTTTCATTGGAATTAACTGATAACATAACCCACCTTGCCAGTTTGATTCATCAAATTGAGCATCCAATGCAAGCTTGGTATTGGTCTCAATATTTTCTTTAAGCCAGTAATTTATTATTTCTTTTTTGTTAAGATAACGAATAAGGCCATAGCTTTTGTAAAATCCTGAATTATCGGAAAACAGCCAAGTTATGATTTGTAATTTTTTATCTGGTGAGTTTAAAAACATTACTGTTTTTAAAGAATCAACAGGATATAAAAAGGACTCCTCTTTTTCTACAAATAGTTTTAGATAGGAAATAAAGGAATCATTCGCATTTTTTCTTTTTGTATAATCCATAGAATTTCTCAATGTATCTGAATGTACTTTCATTTTTAAAATAAGAGAGTCCAGATAAAGATTTGAGGCCTTTGTTGGAATTGCATATAAATTGAGAGCTAAAAACAAGACTAAGAGAAAACTTTTCATACTCATAAAACGATAGAAAAAACTATAAATTATACAAAAGGGCAGTAAAACTGCCCTTTATAAATCAAATATTTTCGATAATCATAGCTGAAGCTCCACCCCCTCCATTGCAAATACCGGCTGCACCGTACTTGGCATTGTTTTGCTTAAGAACATTAAGCAAGGTAACGATAATTCTAGAGCCAGAAGAACCCAAGGGATGCCCCAAAGATACCGCTCCTCCGTTTACATTTACTTTTTCAGAATCCAAACTCAATAACTTAATATTTGCTAATCCAACTACTGAAAATGCTTCGTTTAATTCAACATATTCAATATCTGACATGTTTATTCCTGCTTGATTTGCTGCTTTTGGCAGAGCCAAAGCGGGTGCCGTTGTAAACCATTCTGGTGCTTGTTCTGCATCTGCAAAACCTATAATCTTTGCTAAAGGAGTAATTCCTAGTTCTTTCACCTTTTCTTCACTCATTAAAATAAGAGCAGAAGCACCATCATTTAAGGTAGAAGCATTTGCTGCTGTTACAGTTCCTTCTTTTTGAAAAACTGGTTTTAGAGTAGGTATTTTATCAAAATTGACACTAGAATATTCTTCATCTTTATCCACTATAGTGATATTTCCTCTTCTGTCTTTTACTTCTACAGGTACTATTTCATCAGAAAATTTGCCACTTTCCCATGCATTAGCAGATCTTTTATATGAATTGATAGCAAATCCATCCTGATCTTCTCTTGTAAAATTATATTCTTTTGCGCAAAGTTCTGCCGCATTTCCCATGTGGTATTGGTTGTAAACATCTGTTAAACCATCAAATACCAAACCGTCTATCAATTTCATATCGCCAAGTTTGGTTCCAACTCTACTACCGGGTAAATAATGAGGCACATTAGACATACTTTCCATACCACCAGCAACAACAACATGTTCTAAACCTAACATGATCGACTGGGCAGCAAGAGACAATGATTTCATACCAGATGCACAAACTTTATTCACTGTTGTGCATTGAACTGTATTTGGCAAACCAGCGAATTTTGCAGCTTGTCTGGCTGGTGCCTGTCCTAAACCGGCTTGTAAAACACAACCCATATAAACCTCATTTACTTGAGAGGGATCTAAATTGATTTTATCTAATGCACCTTTTATTGCAATTGCACCCAATTGTGTTGCGGTTAAGGAAGATAGAGAACCACCAAAACTTCCCATTGGTGTTCTTACAGCAGATACTATGTATACAGTTTTCATTATTTTTAAAATTTAGGCAAAAATAAGATAAATAGCCGAATGAGGATAATAAAACTCGAACTATAATGTAGTTTTGCAACATGAAAAAAACAGCAGAAGTAATTTTAAGCCCATTGTTAATTAATAGCTATGATATTAAAGATAAAATAGTTGTTGTTATCGATGTATTTAGAGCAACGACTAGTATCTGTGTGGCATTAGAAAGTCAATTTAAATCTATAATTACTACGCTAAAAATTGAGGATGCTATTAAATTAAAAAAAGAACATAACTTAATAGCTGGAGAAAGAGATGGAAATAAATTAGAAGGTTTTGATATAGGTAATTCCCCTTCGGAAATTATCAATTATAAGAATTCTATTGATGAAATTGTACTTACAAGCACAAATGGTACGAAGTGTATTGAACTAGCTTATAATAACTTTGCAAAAGAAATATGGATAGGAAGTTTGAATAATGTAGGAAGTATTGCAGAAAAACTAAATAAAACCCCTGAAAATGTAGTGTTTTTGTGTGCAGGCTGGAAAAACAAAGCAAATGTTGAAGATACTTTCATGGCAGGAAAATGTTTAAATGAAATGAAAGAAAATTTCGACATAAAAAGTGATTCCTGTTTTTTAGCAATGCGATTAGCTACGGGAGAAACGACTGAATTGCTAAGGAATGCAGAACATTACATGAGACTAAAAGAAAAAGGGAATCTAAATGATTTAGAAATTTGTATGCAGATAAATACTTCCTCCAAAATACCTAAAGTTATTTCATTTTCTTCCGGAATAGCTTACATCGGTTAATCCCAAATTCACCAATAGGATTTTCTAATGCTGAAATGACGAGAAAATTATCCCAAATGTAATTTTTTGTCGCATCTTATGACTCCTATAGCCTTATAAGACTTATAGGAAGTAAACCGTTTTTTTTTTATTGTATTTTAGTCAGCCTTGATCAATTTGCAAGAGTTTGACATATTGATTATAAACCTTCATCATCATGGCCATCGACCAAAAAGCTAAATATACTATTGAGTATTTGGGGTTATTAATATACAAGAATCATTGCAAATAATTTAATGTATCAGAACTTACAAGATTAAATATTTAAAAAACTGAGACATAAAAAAAGGCCGAATCAAATTCGGCCTTTTCAAATATTGAAGATTTATATTACTTCATTTTAAAGTCAATTCTTTTGTCTTTGTGGTCTGGGTCAGTATTAGTGTTCTGAGATCCATCATAGTCAGGAACTAATCTATCTCTAGAAATACCATGTTTTTCTGAAAGGTGTTTGATAATCGCATCAATTCTTCTAGCATTTACAGAAGAGTTGTATTTAGAACCTTTTCCTTTACCTGAACCAGCAGGTGCAGAGATTACTAATTTCTTATCAGGATTCAACTTCATTCTTTCACCTATGTTGTGTAGTTCATTGAATTGGTTAGGTCTGATAGTTGCATCAGTAGAATTGCTAAAGTAAGTGCTTGGCAATTTGTTGTTATCGCAACAAGACTTCATTTGAACACCATTTCTGTCAACCATAGCACCAGCAGGAGTATTTGGCTCTTTGTCTAAAGAATCTGGAACACCGTCACCATCTTCGTCTAAAGCTTTACCATTCTCATCTACTGCAACACCTCTTGGAGTGAAAGGCTCTTCATCTTTACAGTCTGGAATACCGTCACCGTCTGTATCTACAGATTTACCGCTTCCATAAACATTACAATCTTCTGGAGTATCAGTTTCTTTATCAAAGAAATCAGAAACGCCATCTTTATCAGTATCGGTAGCTAATTTATCTACTTTTTCATCTAAGGCAGCCATTTTATCATATACTGACTCTACTGGGTTCATCCAATCGTAATGCTGAGGATTTTTGTTACCAAATTTGTAACCAATTGTCAAATTCACATTAGAATACATATCTAACCAACGGTTTTGCCAAATCTGAGTATTGTATACGTCTACATCATCTGATCTTACATAAGTCATTCTATATTCTAAACCTAAGTCAAAACTTTTGTTCAAATAATGTTTCAAACCAAAACCAAAAGGAAGTATCATGTGTGTACCTTCATAAGTTTCAGTAACTGCTTGTCCTAAATTTGGGTTTGGAGTACCTTGACCGAAGTAGCTATTAAGATAATAGTCACCTAGGGTTAATCTATTGTCTGTAAAGTTAGCTTCAGATTTGAAGATACCTTGACCTATACCTGCAAAAAGGTACATTTGAGTTCTTCTTAGAGGTCTAATGAAAGAAATATTTCCTAGAGTAAACTGAGCTTGTATATTCCAATCGTTATAATTGCTGCTAAACTCAAAGTTGTCTTTAAATAAAGATGGACCTTGGTCGCTTCTAGAGCCTTTAAGGTTACCCATGTTATATTCACCTCTAAGTGCGAAAGTTTGAGAAATAGAGTATTTCAAAAACAATCCTGCATTCCAACTTGGGGTAATCGCATCTGCATCTCCATGAAAAGCAGTTGCACCGCCTCTCAAACCTACTGTCCATTTTTTTGCTCTTCTATCTAAAAATCCACTTGCTTGCATATGCTGTCCAGAGTCAGCTTGACGACCTACGCTTCCATTTCCTTCAGGATTCTTAACTTTAGCATACGGGTGTGTTTTCCACGTACTACTCTTACTAGTTCCACTTCCTTGAGCAAAAGCTGCGGTTGATATACCGAAAGCCAGAAGGGACAAAGCTACATTTTTTAGTGTCTTCATTTTTTAATCAGTTGTCTGTTAATTGGCGACAAAAATACAAATAACATTGGAATAAACAATATTAATTTAAAGATTATCAAAAAAATATTTATGTAAGCGAAACAGATACCGTCTGTAAATCAGCAAATTCAGAATACTCGAACTTTTTATGTATAGAATTATCCAAGTACTTTTCCACAGAAAACTGAAAACGTTCACTAAAAACTCCCCCTGGGAACAAGTACTCATGTATTTTGATTGCCGTTTGTATCTCTTGTTCTAATCTTATAATTGAACTTTGTTTTACGAGAGAGGAAATACTTTGGAATTGTTTATGCCATTCCTTTGTTATAGCCTTAGTAGGCTTTAACTGGTCCGTTGTATATTCCAACACTAATGACATTATATCCTCCTCTAGTTCTTTAAGCTTTACTTTAATTTCTTCTTCTTGCCCTTTTAATTTAGTTTGAAAGTATTCTAAAAGTTCTTCATCTTTATTTTTTTGTTTTAAATTTAAAAGAAGATTGTCTGGCAAGGAAAGTTTTTTCCATTTTGCATATTGCTTCGAGGGTAAATAGGATTTGGTTTTCCTTAACAAAAGCAATGGCTTGGGTATTTCTGTTGTTTGGAACAAATCCGATAGTTGTAGCCAATAGCTAACTTCTGCGGCACCTCCAATATATGCTAAATTTGGTAGAATTGTCTCTTGGTACAAAGGCCTAAGAACAACATTTGGACTTAAGTCACCAATATTTTCTTGTATTATACCTTGTATGTTTTCCATTGAGAGAATTACTTTTGAAGGAGACAATTCAAAAACATTACTTTCTTCTATGTAATCAAGTCTTTGCCTTAATCCATTATAAAGTAAAAAAAGATTTGTCTTTCTTGGATTTAGCAAGGGCTTGTATCCTAAGTCTTTTAATTGTTTGTTGCAATTACTTATAGGTTCAAAAGAAAAACGAGATTCAATTTCCTTTTTTAAAACCCCTATAAATTGACTTTTAAAAGTAGAATTATCAGGATCTATTATGACAAGACCTGTATGTTTATACAAAGAATGAACAATTGCCCTTGTCGCATTGGCTAGTGTATCTGCAGAAGCATAAGCGTCTATGCAAGTTTGTATGAGTTCTAGCTGTTCGCTGGTAAATCTATTTTCTTCTAAAATCTTCTCTCCAATTTGCACAAGACCACTAGGATTTAATCTCCCTACGGGCCCTCCTGATTCAGTTTCCCATTCATACGTTTTCGACCAAATTCTAATGTCTTTTATTTCTTCAAAATCATGGTCTTCTGTTGCCATCCAAAACACAGGCACAAAATTAAATTCGGGAAATTCTTCTTTGTATTTTGCGGCTAACGCTATTGTTGTTTGAATCTTATGCGCTACATATAAAGGGCCCAAATAAGCATGAATTTGCTGTCCTGTAGTTATGGTAAAAGTAGATTCTTTTTTGAGAGATAGAATATTTGAGTAAACTAAAGAGTTCTCTTCCAATCCAATATTCCGATATTGCTCTACAAGAGTATCAACTAAAAGTTCTCTATCTGCCGAATCAAAATTCCTAAGTTTAATTGCATTTAAGATTTCAGAATCTTGATGGGGGAAAAACATAGAAATCTTGGTTCTGTTAAGCATGTAGTCTTTTACCATTTCTGGTATAAAATCAACATCTTGTAGGCTGAAATCCAAATTCATTGTAACTTAGTTTGGTAAAATCGGGCTTGCTACTAAATCAAACTCTGTGGCAGATTCAATCTTTGCATTTACAAAATCACCTTGTCTTAAAAAATATTGTTTTGCATCAAACAGAACTTCATTGTCTACTTCTGGGGAATCTCCTTCTGTTCTTCCTATAAACCAATCCCCTTCTTTCCTGTCTATAATTGTTTTAAAAACTTTTCCAATTTTGGCTTCGTTTTTTTGGAGAGAAATTTGAGTTTGAATTTCCATTAACACATCTGCTCTTCTTTGTTTCTCTTCTGCAGATAGTTCGTCTGGCAAAGTGTAAGCATGGGTATTTTCTTCGTGTGAATATGTAAATACTCCCAATCTATCGAATTTAAATTCTTTTATAAATTCTACTAATTCTTCAAAATCCTTTTCTGTTTCACCTGGGTGGCCTACCAAAATAGTAGTACGCAAGGTTATATTAGGAACTATCCTTCTGATTTCATTTAGCAGTTCTATCGTTCTTCTTTTACTTATACCTCTTCTCATAGATTTTAATACGGGGTCGGTAATATGTTGAATAGGAATATCTAAGTATTTACAAATATTGTCATACTTATTCATTACCTCTAGGGCATCCATTGGGAATTGGGAAGGATATGCATAATGAACCCTTATCCAATCTAAGCCGGGAACCTGGGCTAAATTTTCAAGCAAATCTGCCAGTTTTCTCTCGCCGTAAATATCTATACCATAATAGGTAGAATCTTGGGCTATTAAGATTAGTTCTTTAAGGCCATTTTTAACCAGATTTTTGGCTTCCAAAACAATTTGTTCAATGGGTTTGGAAACGTGTTTTCCCCTCATAAGCGGAATGGCACAAAAAGAACAAGGCCTATCGCAACCTTCAGAAATTTTAAGATAAGCATAATGAAAGGGAGTCGTAGTTAGTCTCTCCCCTAACAATTCGTGTTTGTAGTCTGCACCTAGGGTTTGTAACAAACCTGGCAGTTCCATTGTTCCAAACCAAGCATCTACTTCTGGAATTTCCTTTACCAAATCATCTTTATATCTTTCAGAAAGGCATCCTGTTACTATTAATTTATCAATAGAACCCTCTGCTTTTTTCTGAGAATAATCTAAAATAGTTTGTACAGATTCTTCTTTCGCTCTATCTATAAAGCCACAAGTATTAACTATAACAATTTTACTTTTAGAATTGTCTTCTTCGTGTGTTACCTCAAAATCATTTGCTTTCAGTTGGCTAATCATCACTTCTGAGTCTACAAGATTCTTGCTACACCCAAGTGTTATTACGTTTATTTTGTTTTGTTTAGCGGATCGTACTCTCATAAAAAAGGGAATTTATAAATTCTTGTGGTTCAAAATTTTTAAGGTCGGTCATTTTTTCGCCTACACCTATATATTTAACAGGGATATTGAAAGTAGAAGAAACTCCTATTACAACTCCTCCTTTTGCTGTTCCATCTAGTTTTGTAAGAGCAAGCGCCGATACTTCTGTAGCTTCTGTAAATTTAGTAGCTTGTTCAAACGCATTTTGCCCTGTGGAAGCATCCAAAACTAAAAGTACTTCATGGGGGGCAGTTGGAATAATTTTCGACATTACTCTTTTTACTTTCCCTAATTCATTCATAAGGTTAATTTTATTGTGTAACCTACCAGCGGTATCTACCAATACAATTTGGTATTTTTCGGTTTGTGCTTTTTGCAATGCTTCAAAAATCACTGCCGAAGGGTCTGTATTCATGCCTTTGGAAAAAAAATCAACTCCTGCCCTATTGCTCCAAATTTCTAACTGGTCTACTGCTCCAGCTCTAAAAGTATCGCCGGCCACAAGCAGAACCTTCATTCCATTTTGTTTAAACTGGTTAGCAAGTTTTCCTATTGTAGTGGTTTTCCCTACGCCATTAACTCCTACTACCATTATAACAAGTGGGCTTCCTTCTTGAACGATCTTATTTATTTCTTCTTCACACTTAGACTTGCCTATGTTTTCCATCATAAGCTTGGCCATTTCATCTTTTAAAATATCTTTTAATTCAGAAGAGTTCAAGTATTTATCTTTAGACACTCTTTTTTTTAATCTATCAATTATTTCAAGAGTTGTTTTAACCCCTACATCAGAGGTTATCAGAACTTCTTCCAAGTCATCTAAGAAATCATCGTTTACTTCAGATTTCCCTATTAGGGCCTTCCCTAGTTTATCAAGAAAAGAATCTCTTGTTTTTTTAAGGCCTTCGTTCACTTCTTGAGAAGTTTCCTGTGGTTGTTTTTCTTTTTTTTTGAAGAAATCAAAAATTGACATGTTGCAAAGTTAATTATATATATAAAAAAAGCCCTCTTAAAAGAGAGCTTAATATAATAAATTGGATTAAAGTTCTTAAATTAGTCTTTAAAAACTTCTTTTGCCAAATCTTCTGGCATTATTTCTTCTTTAAAGGTATATGCACCAGTTTTTTCTGATCTAACAGTTTTGATTACTTTAACATAACCTTTGGTGTCGGTTTTCTTTAGCGTTGCTACTACTTTCTTTGCCATGATTATTTAATTTCTTTGTGAACAGTAACTTTCTTTAGGTATGGGTTATATTTTTTAAGTTCCAACCTTTCTGTAGTATTTTTTTTGTTTTTGGTAGTAATGTAACGAGACATTCCTGGTACTGGAGAGGTTTTATGCTCTGTACACTCCAAAATCACTTGTACTCTATTGCCTTTAGATTTCTTTGCCATAACTCTTATAATTTTCCGTTGTTAATCACTCTATTAATTGCCTCATTAATACCAATTTTATTAATGGTTCTGAGCGCAGATGTAGATACTTTTAAAGTAATCCACTCTCCGGTTTCGGGAATGAAGAAACGCTTAGTTTGAAGATTTGGGTAAAACCTTCTTTTTGTTTTTCTATTAGAATGAGAAACATTGTTTCCTTTCAACGCTTTCTTCCCTGTAAGATCACATACTTTTGACATGCTTGTAAATTTTATTTGGGGGTGCAAATATAATCAGATTCTTGAATTTTAACAACAATTCTCAAAAAAGTTTTGAAAAGATTTTTGTTCTAGTTATTTCTTCTTCTCCAAAACAGCTTATTAATTCAATGGGTACAACAAATATTTCGACCTAGTTTTCTGATATTCAATCAATCCATTCTCCCACGATTTTCTTATCTGTGTCTCGTTCCATCCTGCAGTTATTTGTTGTTTTAGTTCTGCATTTCCAGCTAATTTCTCAAAAAAAGGATTAAAAAAACTTTTTTTGTTGGGATAACCATCGTATGCCATTAGCAGCCAATCTAGATTTAGTTTGGCATGTTCAAATACCTTGGCATGTTCCAAACCTTGTAAGGAATAGCCAAAGCAAATCATATTTTTGAGCGGGGGATTGTCTGCCACACCAGGTATAGGCTTGGGAGTAAAAACATAGGGCGTACTATGCCATGCAGGGAAACCAAAAGACTGAAAAGGAGCGTCTGTTCCTCTGCCCACACTCACCGCAGTTCCTTCAAAAAGACATAAACCAGCGTACAACATAATGGAAAGCTGATTAGGCAAATTAGGAGAAGGAGCAATAGGCAAAACAAAAGTATCGGAATGTTTATAATTTTTTACTTTCACTATCGTAAGGTCGCATTGTACTTTATTGGCTAGCCAGCCTTCGCCTTGTATCATTTGGGCTAATTCTGCCACAGTAAGACCATGTATTACAGGAATAGGGTGCATGCCCACAAAAGAAGCAAACTGAGGTTGCAAAATGGGTCCGTCAATAAAGTGGCCATTGGGGTTGGGGCGATCCAGTACCATAAATTTCACATTGTTTTCTGCACATGCTTCCATGGCCAAATGCATGGTAGAAATAAAAGTATAAAACCTAACCCCTACATCCTGTATATCAAATACTACCCAGTCCAACCCTTCGAGCATTTGTGGCGAAGGTTTTTTGTTGTTGCCGTAGAGGGAAACTATGGGTATTCCAGTCTTTTTATCTACCGTATTGTTCACTGTTTCGCCTGGGGCATAATCGCCTCTAAAACCGTGCTCTGGAGCAAAAATAGTTTGTATTTTCACCCCAAGTTTGTGCAAGGTGTCTACCAAATGTGTTTTGCCAATTACAGAAGTCTGATTTACTATAAGCCCTACCCTTTTGTTCTTCAAAAGTGGCAGGTATTGGTCTACTTGCGAAGCACCCACTATTGGCCCAGCAACACTAGCCAAAGGCAGAATAAAAATACAAATTGAAAAAAAAATCGCCCTTAAAGAAGATAAATAAAACATTGTTGCAATTTTAACTATAATTTTGTTCGCTGTGAACGTTTCGCGATATATTTCCAAAAAAATACAAATAGATAGCCCTGGAACATTTACGGGCAAGATCATAAAAATAGCTATTGCTGGCATAGCCCTAGGCTTTGCTGTAATCTTGGTTTCCAGTGCTACCGTAGAGGGTTTTCAACGAGAAATCAGCTCTAAGATAACGGGCTTTAGCGGCGACATAGAAATAAGGGCCACAGGTAGCGCCTCTAACAACGACTATCCAATGTTCGAAATTCCTGAGAACTTTGTTTCTGATATAAAAAAAATAAGCAACATAAAAAGCATACATGCAGTTGCCACAAAACCTGCTATCATTAAATCGCAAGACGAATTATTGGGGATACTCTACAAAGGAGTAGACAGCAATTACTCCTTCGAATTTTACCAAAAAAATCTTTTGGAAGGCGAAATGCCTCTAAAACAAAACGAAATATTGATTTCAAAGTTTATGGCCCAAAAGCTACAAGTGAAAATAGGAGAAAAACTTAGAATTTACTTTATTAAGCAACCTATAAGAGCAAGTGCACCCATTGTCAAAGGTATTTACCACACCGGACTGGATGAACAAGACAAAATGATGGTATTGGGAAATATTTCCACTGTTCAGCGTTTCTTCAGCGAGGGGGCCAATTTTGCCACAAATTTCGAGATATTTGTTGAAGACTTAGGTAAATTAGAAAAAACTAAAGAAGACATAAGCAAAAATCTAGACTACTCCCTAGACTGCCATTTAAGCAAAGAGCTGTTTCCACAAATTTACACATGGTTAGACTACCTAGACCTAAACAAATGGATTATACTTAGTTTAATGTTTTTTGTATCCGCCATTTGTTTGGTTTCTGCCCTGCTTATATTGGTTATAGACCGCACCAAAATGATAGGTCTTCTAAAAACCCTAGGCGCTACCAATGCCCTTATCAAGCAGATTTTTATGTACAAACTGGCTCGAATTCTTGCATGGGGTTTCGGGCTAGGCAATATACTTGGGCTTGGGCTATGCTATTTCCAAAAATACACCTCCTATTTCAAGCTCGACCAAGAAACATACTATATAGATACGGTTCCCATTTACCTCAACCTTAGTTCCATTCTTCTTGCCAATCTTATAGGCATAAGCATTTGTATGCTGGTACTTATGCTGCCTGTGCAAATGGTTAGCAAGATTAATCCTTCCAAGTCCATACGATTCGACTAATGCAAAGCGGCCAAATCATCCAATCTATCTACCATTTAAGCAATCAATCTTTTGGGCAAGACTATTTGACACTAGCACAAATACAAGAATACACCACCAACCCAACCTATACTCTTCTACATACAGAAAAAGAGGGGGTATTACAAGGCTTTACCGTACTTCAGCAAACCAGTATTCAAGCTATTTTCTCTACAAAACCTAAAGACCTGAAAGCACTTGGCATACTACTCCCCAAAAAAATCAGCATACAGCACAAAATCTGGCACCGCAAACACACCATAGTAGCCGCTCCATACCGCAATCAAAAAATAGGCAGTGCCCTATTTCAACAATCGCTTTGCCTAAAGCCACAGCTTCCTTTCTTGGCCATACGCTGGGTAGCCCCACACAATAGCATGTCCTACTTATACGCAAAACATGGGTTCACACAACTCTGTACGCTACCCAACTACTGGCAAGCCGACAGCCAACAAAAAGGCTACTTATGCCAAGGCTGCTTTAAAATACCCTGCTGCTGTAATGCAGAGCTTTGGCTTAAAATACCATAGGTCTTGGGCGCCTTATCCTGCCTTTCATTATAGTCACATGTCCCCAACGAAGTTGGCGGATCGTCCCGAAAAGCAAGAGGGGCTACAGGCATTACGTGGGCTTCCTTCGTCAGCCACCGCCTACCAGCCTCTCTAGCTTTCGAGCCTGCGGGCTGCCATTTCAGTCAGGGGCGCAACGAAGTTGGCGAAGGCAATGGGGTATGAGGGCGTAAATAGGTGGCAAAAATGTTGGTGATAACACCAACATTGGCAGAAAAGATGAAAAAGCAATTTTATTAAATACGCCAGAGGCGGTATGCTAGCTCACTCGCAAGATGCGAGCGATAACAAGTGGTTTGTTTATATAATACTTAAGGATTTTAATCAGCATCTTGCAAATGCCTAAGTTTTTAAATCAACATACCTGAAACACTATCCAAGCTATTCTAATTCAATATCTTGTATAAAACAATCCTTGTTTTTATTGATAAAATTTTTATTTAATACATCTAATCGTAAAATTAATGAACACTCTACTGGTTCGTAATTAGTAATTACAATATTTGAATCTGATTTTGAATGCACTGCTCTTTTAGCAGGCTCAAAACTTCCTAATTTTTTTACTTTAGACCATGCAATACTATTAATTTCTTCATTATAGCCTTTAAGTAAAACCAAATCTTTTAAAGTACCATTTGTATCTACTGAAGATTTAAAAAAGATAAATGTTCGCCCCCCAAGTCTTTCAAGTAATGTATCATTTGATATTATTTCTAATTCGCTTTGTAGCTTCTTTTTTCCACTTTTATATTTTAATGGTTTTTCATATATCTCACATGTCAAACAAACATCTCCATCGCTTTGATGATATCTTTTCATTAACTCATCTACATATTTTGGAATTAATTTTTTTTGATTATCATTTAACAGATGATTATAAACATAATTTGACATACTATCGACATACTTTTTATTATATGGGTATTCCGGAGAATAAAATCTACCAGATAGGATATTAAATGAGTCAATTAAAATTTGAGAGAGATAAATATAATATTGTGGTGGCACTTCTATATTCTGGTGTATTTCTGGGTCGAATTTAAAAAGTATATTGTTATTTGCAATATCGTAACTCAATAAATCATTTTGACAGTTCACAAGAGTAATATTTGTTGTATGTATTTTAGATTTTGTAGTATCACTACAATTGACAAACAGAAATAAAAACAAAAATAAAAAAACTATTCTATTTTTTGTCATCCCGCTCTCGCTCGCATCTTGCGAGTGAACTCTTGCTTTGACTCTGGCATCTCTTAGACCCATTCACCTATTACATTGTTTTTATTCCAAAAATATTCAGCCACGAATTTATTCATTTTTCAAATACGAATAAGCATTTATTAAACACGTTAGAAGAGTATACTAGCTCACTTGCAAAATGCGATCCAAAGCGGAACTTTATCAAATTTATCCATTTTTTAAAGATGAATAAGCATTTTTATTAAACACGCCAGAGGCGGAATGGAAGCTCACTCGCAAGATGCGAGCGAAAGCAGGGGCTAATATATTACACGCCTTTGGCGCTTTAAAATTACTTTAGCAGTTCCTGGTTTTGTATAAGCACCAAAGGTGCGCAATCCTTAGCATAGCCTGACAGGGCTATGAATTAAAACAAACGAGCCCCTAAAGCGCCAACGGTGCGAAATCATTTCTCCTTTTTTAAATAAATACATAATTCTATTTCGCGCTTTCAGCGCTTACAAAACCTTACTCTTTTTACCTTGGGCGGCACCCAAGGCTAATATATTACACGCCTTTGGCGCTTTTTAAAATCCAATTAGAAATTTCCGTGTTTTGTGCAAGCACCAAAGGTGCGCAATCCCTAGCATAGTCTGATAGGGCTATGAATTAAAACAAACGAGCCCCTAAAGCGCCAACGGTGCGAAATCATTTCTCCTTTTTTAAATACATACATTATTCTATTTCGCGCCTTCAGCGCTT
>DIUJ01000035.1 GCA_002422315.1 Bacteroidetes bacterium UBA6161 | reverse complement strand
CAGCATTAGAATTTTCTAATGCTGAAATGGGGTTAAACTAGATTTTAAGTAGAGTAGTATTTCTCTAATCAAACACCAAAATCTTATTAGTAGGCTAATCTTATTTAAGAAATAATCAAGACTAATATATACAAGCAATCAAGCCTCATTAAACTACATTCTGAATTTATTTGACGATAACAAATTTACAATGGTATTTAGGGATATTTATTCCTCTAATAGAACCAAAATAAACCCCTGGTTTAGCTATAGATATAGGTTCATATACATTTTGTGAATCTAATTTTTTGCTAAAAATAGTTTTCCCACTCATGTCACTTACTTCAAAGATAATTTCAGAACCTACTATAAAGATGTTTTCTGGAATATCTAAGAAAATATTATCGTTTGAGGGATTTGGCATAATTGAAAATAAAATAGACTGATTCGATATTTTACTCAAACCAACTTCTCTTTTTTGAGCGTCTTGGCTGAAGAATCTAAAACCACCTCTATTTAATCCCACTAATATATCGGGTTTTGTCAAATTCCTTATTGGTGCAATTGCAATTTTAGAGTTACTTCCAATCTTAAAATCAAAAGTAGTGTCACTTGCAGCATTTATATATCCATATCCTTTGCTAACTTCAGGGAATTTGGTATTGTGATTGTAAGATATTTTCCAAATTCTGATTTCCCCATTAGAATTTCCACAAATCAACTCAGGTTTATTGTCTCCATCCAAATCGTAGAAAATAGGAGATGCATTTCCCATGTTTTCATAACCATTAAAATCAGTTCTAAATAAATTAGTTCTTACATCTCCCAATTCGTCTGTTACTTTAGTAAAAGTTGGTGTACCTGTGTGTGCATTGTTTCTGTAATAAGCTATTCTACCATTCGACTTTCCAATGATTAAATCCTTATAACCATCTAGGTTGTAATCAAAAACAGTAGGAGATATACTGCCTCCTAAATTTTGTCCTGCCAATAAGTCTATGGAAACAATATTAAAATCAGGGAATTTAGTATTGTTGCTTGAGGAAGTGTTTCTTAAAAATATAACTTTTCCAATTTCTCCTGAACCAATGATTAAATCTTCCAAATTGTCATTGTCCATATCTACCATATTTACATGGATTTTTGATAGTTTTAAAGCTCTTACTTTTCCAAAATCTTTGTCTACAAGCTTAAAGATAGGAGAGTTAATAGTTCCAATATTGTCAAATCTATATATACTTGAATGAGGATTTACTGGATCGGAAATGGAATCGTGGTCAACACCAACTAATAAATCGATGAGGCCGTCTTTATTAATGTCAATAAAAAAAGGAGCTATGTCTTTTCCTAGGTCCAGTGTTCCAAATCCTAGAAAATCCTTAGATTGTATTTTGAAATCGGGTATGGAATCTGATCCCAAATTTTTTAAGAACCAAATATTATGGCTAGCTTCATATTTGTCTGAGAAAAAAGGAGCTGCTAAAATATCTTTTACATTGTCACCATCCACATCAAAATGGAATAAAGCAGGGGTGTATTTAAACGCTATCTCATTGTTGTCCTTACTTGGAAAATGAGCCTTAAAAGAGATTATCGTATCATTAGGCCAGTTCAAATCGGACTTACCATTAGTTAACCAAAGTAAATTTTCATATTCTCCATTTCCAATTATCATTTCTTTATCACCATCTCCATCCATGTCAATAGAAAAAAATGTAGAACCTGCTGCATGTCTTCTATTTCTTTCGGGCTCCGAACGGTAATATTTAGGATATGCTATTCTATTGCAATTCAAAAAAACTTCGTCGTTGTTACTAGATTCTCTAAACCCTCCCCAACAAAGATCCACCATTCTAAACAGCAATGTGTCGTCGGGTAAGCCAAGTTCTATTTGTTCGTTTTGGTGCATGATAAGCGTTCCATTAGTAGACTCATATGTTATATAGTCAAGGTCGCCATCACCATCTAAATCATCAAATACAGGAAAGTCTTCTGGCCTTGCTCCAAGTTTATTGAAAAAAACAGGACCGTTGGTATTGTTTCTACTCCACAATTCCCCCATTTTTCTTAATGACAGAATTGTATCGCCCAGTTCCGTTATGTTTAAATAAACCACAACACTACCACCAGGAATTGAAGTAAACAAATCCATTTTCCCATCTCTGTTAAAATCTCTAAAATAAGCAAAAGTTACCATTTGGAAATCAAATAGATATTCAAATTGTGGTGCATATTCGTAGCTATAATTGCCAGGTATGCCGGTATTGATATAAGTAAAGCCTTTGTCATTGCTTCTGTCAAATACAAATAGATCGGGTTTGCCATCGTTATTTAAATCTACTTGACTTATTTGTGGCAGATTTAGCCCACCTGTCAAAGGATTCTCTAAAATAGTATTGTTTTCTAGAATAAACGCAATGGAATCAGAAGAGTAATACTTTATAGGGTCTATTGTTAACTGGGCCATGTTTTTCCCTATTCCCCCGAAAAATACTACAATAACCAATAAATAATGTGTATAAGTATGTCTCATTAGCCTTTCATTAGAGATTCAAATATAGGGAATATTTTGTAAAATTGTACAATGGAAATCGCTAAATTATACGAATTATACAAGCTTAGCAACTACAAAGTATATACAGATACGAGAAACCCAATAAAAGGGGCACTGTTTTTTGCATTACAAGGGAAGGGTTTTAATGGCAATTTATTTGCGTCGAGAGCCTTAGAGCAAGGTGCTAGTTTTGTAATAGTAGACCAAAAGATTGACTCCTTGCCTGCCGAAAAAACAATTTTATGTGAAAATGTATTAAAGACTCTTCAAGATTTAGCCAATTTCTATAGGAAAAATAGCAGTGCCAAAATAGTAGCAATTGGAGGAAGTAATGGAAAAACTACTTCAAAAGAGTTGTTAAATAAAGTATTAAGTGCAAAATTTAAAACACATGCTACCCCTGGAAACTATAACAACCATATTGGATTGCCTCTTACCTTATTGTCAATGCCAAGAGACACAGAAATAGCAATTGTTGAATTTGGCACAAATCAAAAAGGGGATATTTCTGAGTTATGCCAAATTGCAGAGCCTGACTTTGGGGTGATAACCAATATAGGGAAGGAGCATTTAGAAGGTTTTGGTTCCGAAGAAGCAATTGCTAAAGAGGAGAGTAGCCTTTTTGATTTTCTTCTTAAAATGAAGGGTGTCCCTTTTATCAATCAAGATGATAAATGGTTGTGTAGTATGTCCAAGAGATTCCTTGATTTTAGATTTTTTTCTGTATCTGATTTTATTGTAGAAAGTTCAGTACCCCAAATTAAACTTAAATCAATGTCAAATGTTTCGTATATGTCTCAACTTGCCGGAATTCATAACATAAGTAATATCGCTCTTGCTAGAGCAATCGGTGTTTATTTTGGTGTTGAAGAAAATATTATTTCAGATTCTATTGCAAATTATTCTCCAACTAACATGCGTTCACAGTGGATTAACCATAAAGAAAATTTGATTTATATGGATGCATACAATGCAAATCCAAGTAGTATGGAAGCCGCTTTGCTTGTTTTAAAAGATTTGCCAAATGACAAAACAAAAATAGCTATCTTGGGTGACATGTTTGAGTTAGGCGATTATTCTTTTACAGAACATAAATCAATATACGAAATGGCGAAAGGTCTAAGTATTGATAAAATATTCACTGTAGGCAAGGAGTTTTCTAAAGTAAATTTTTCTAATACTTCTTTTGAGGAAACTATAGATTTGAAAAATTACATTGAAAAAAATCACATTCATAATGCTTATATTCTGCTTAAGGGCTCAAGAGGGATGAAGCTTGAGGAGGTGTTAGAGAAGATTTTAAAATCAAATTAACCGGTATGGGTTCTCCATATTTGTAGTTCTTTTGGATATGGAGCTTTTGCTTTTACAATTGTCTCTTTAGTGGGGTGTTCAAATTCAATTTCAAAAGCATGTAAACAAACAGATTTATCTGGATTAGGTTGTTTTGCACCGTATTTTAGGTCTCCTACAATTGGAGTTTTGTTTTTTAGCATTTGAGCTCTAATTTGGTGGAATCTTCCTGTTTGTAAGCGTAGTTCTAGTAAACTAATATGGTTATTGGTTTTTAGAACTTTATATTGCAGAATTGCAGGCTTGCTTCCTGGTTTCGCTTTTTCGCTAAGAACAGCAATCTTTCTTTTACCATCTTTTATATGATAGTGAAGTAATGTTCCTGTTTCTGGATTAGGAATTCCATGAACCAACGCGTGGTATATTTTTTTTACCTTTCTTTCTTTAAAGGCCTCTGTCATTCTTTCCAAACATTTACCGGTTTTAGCTAATACTACCAAGCCGCTTACTGGTCTATCTATTCGGTGAATTAAACCTAGAAATACATTGCCAGGTTTAGCATCTCGTTCTTTAATAAAGTCTTTTACAACATCCAAGATACAGGGGTCTCCTGTTTCATCTTCTTGTACTAGTAATCCTGCCGGCTTATTAAAGATCAACAAGTGGTTATCTTCAAATACAATTCTACTTTTAATTTCGTTATATGTCACTTTTTTTTAATATATGATGTTTACTTCTGGCTCGAGCAGTATTCCAAATTTATTTTTTACATCGTTTTGAATAGCTAAACTAAGCGCTACTATATCTACTCCCTTTGCTCCCCCATAGTTTACCAATACCAATGCTTGCTTACTATGACTTCCACAGTTATTTTGAGTTTTACCTTTCCATCCACTTTTTTCAATTAGCCAAGCAGCCGAAATCTTGATTTTTCCATCTGGAGTTTCATACCCTCCCAAATCTGGATTCTCTTGTTTAATAGAATTAAACAAAGTTTTCTCTATAGTAGGGTTTTTAAAAAAACTTCCAGCATTTCCTAAGACTTTAGGGTCTGGTAGCTTAGATTGTCTAATATCTATAATAGCGTCGCTTATTTGCTTAATACTTGCATTTTCAGCTTCAATGTTTTTTATAGATAAAACTTTTTTAATATCGCCATAATCGCAAACTCCTTTAGGATTTTTTTGAAGCTTTAAAACTAGATTTAATATGAAATATTGACCTTTCTTCTTTGTTTTAAATATACTTTCCCTGTAGCCAAAGGCACAACTTTCTTTGCTGAATTTTTCTACTTGTAAGGTTTCTAAATTTAAAGCTTCTAAGGAAACAAAACTATTTTCAATTTCTACTCCATAAGCACCAATATTTTGCATTGGAGCAGCTCCTACTGTTCCAGGTATTAAACTTAAATTTTCTATCCCCCCCCAATTGTTTTCTATTGCCCAAACTACCAATTCATGCCAATTCTCCCCAGAATTAACCTTGATTGTTGCATTTGTTTCATTCTCTTCCAAGATACTTTTTCCATATAACTCATTCTTAATAACCAAGCCTTCAAATTTATCTTTTGTAAAAAGTACGTTACTTCCTCCTCCTATAATTAGTTTGCTTGTATTCTTAAAGTCAGTATTTTGGTATATTTCTATGATGTCTTCTAGTTTACTTACAGCTACAAAATAAGCTGCGTATACATCCAATCCAAAAGTATGAAAGTTTTTAAGAGAGATATTTTTTTGAACTAACATGGTAGCAAAACTACTATAAGTATCTAGTTTTTCACAATCAATTTGTAAACTATTCATATGCGCCAATACTAGAAGCTTGGTTTCTTGAATTTCCATCTATGTCATTTACAATAGGTGGATTTAGTTGCTTTGCTTTGCTTTTGGCTGGCGAGTTTTCCCGTATTTTTAAATTTCCATTTCTTGGGTCTTCAAAAAGAGGGTCAAAGTTTATCAAGTTATTGTTATTATTTACTTTATTAACAAGTCCCTTCGTTCTTATGATACAATTTTCAAAATTTGAGCTTACTAATTTATTAGAATCGATATCTAGTAACAATTCATCTTCTAATGGTCCCCAAATGATAGAATTTGTTATAGTGTAGGCCATAGGGAAGCTTTCTACAAAGTTGTCGTTTTCGTCCCTAGCAATATTGTTTAATACCATTGCAGCTTGCGATCTTCCTCCCAAATAGCCACTTCCAATACTTGAATGTTTGATACTATAATTACCGCCCCAAAATGCAATCATACCATAAGAACCACATCTTGAAATAGCTATGTTTTCCATATCCAAACTCCCCGTAATGCCTAATATACCATATAAGCTACAGTTTTTTATGAGTGTGTTTTTTATTTCAAGTTTTGGATTCGAGTTGTTACTTAACGAATCAATTCTAACCCCAAGTACGGAGTTTTTTATTATACAGTTGTTTATTTTATTGTTAATACTGTTCTTTAATAAATGAATTCCCCCCCATTGGCCAGGTGTTTCTTTAAAAGAAGGAGTAAGTCTATCGCCTTGAAAAACTATTTTGTTTTGAAAATCTCCATCTGCTTCTAACGTACCATCAATATAAATAAATGATTCTGGCGATGAGTATATTTGTACTCCAGGGAGAATATTTAATTTAGTATTTTGGGGTACTAATATGCTATTTACTATAACATAGGGTTTAACAAGGTCGTTCCATATTTCATCAGTTTGAAAAATTGAATCTTTATAGTAATGTGCATCCCATCCGTATGCGGCTAATATTACGTGTTGAACATTTCCATTGGTAGTGAATCTTATAGAATCGTAAACAATGGAAGGATTTAAATTATTGTTTGCTTCTAATGTTACTTCTACAAAGCCAATTATGCTATCTCTTGCGGGGATAATTATGTTTGAAAATTGGTTGCCGGCAACACCATCTATATTTATTCGATAAGGAGAATTTACGCCATTCCCCAATTCAATAGTTGTTTGTATATTTTCTTTGTATGGGTTACGAATAATAAAGTTTTTGGTTACGGATCTGGGGTAATTTGAGCCAGGAAGTTTTGTAAAAACGGTATCAAAATAAACAGTATCAAGCGAAAATGAAAGTTGAGCATCAGTTGATTTAAATAACGAATCATTCTTTCTACAACCTAAAGAAAGAAGTAAAATTAAAAATAAAAAAAAGGAGTAATTTTTCATAGCCTAATCTAAATTAAAAAAGGCCAATCATTAAATGGTTGACCTTTTTTAATATGTATTAATATGTAATTTTAACGTTTTTTACCTTTCTTTTTAATGCCGCTAGAAGGTAGTTTTTTGTCTCTTTTTTTACTGTTACCAAGAGGTGCGCCAATTCTTATCATAGCGCATCTAAATCCTAATGTAGAAAGTGACAATTCTTCGTCTAGGAATCTTCTAGTTCCTGGGGCCATCCAATAAGCTCTATCATTCCAAGAACCACCTTTGTAAACCCTTGCTTTGTTGTTTACAAGAGAAGCAGTTCCAAATTCATACATTTGTTCGTCACCTCTGTATGTCTCTTCGTCATTGTATCCAATATTGTCAGAAACTTTATAGTTTCTTCTTTTAACATTCTCTTCTAAAGTAACATTTCTGTATTGTAGTCTTCCCAAGCTGTCTTTTTGTTCCACTTCACCGTACTCATTAAGCAAAACTGTTTTAAATACATTTCCTCTAAAAGGGTTAAAGTCTTCTACTTCATTCCAGCTAAGAGGTCTGTATACGTCCATAACCCATTCTGAAACGTTTCCTGCCATATTATAAAGACCGTAGTCATTTGGCCAGTATGAATAAACAGGTGTAGTTATAAATCCTGCATCGTTCAATTCACTAGCTATACCACCTTGGTCACCTTTACCTCTCTTGAAGTTAGCAAGCATTTTACCCCTCTCTGCTTCTTTGGCACCTTTTGCCCATCTTACAGTTAGGTCATTCCATGGGTAAACTTTATTTTCATCCACGTTTTCGAATTGAGAGTTTCCAATTAAAGATTTTGCAGCATATTCCCATTCTGCTTCTGTAGGCAATCTATATTCTGGTAATAAAATACCATCTTCCATTTTAACTCTTCTGGTTTTTTTCTTTTTAACAGTATAGTCTGTTGGCTGCTTTTTCTTTTTACCTAGTTTAGGAATATCGTATAATCCAGACAAATAAGATGCGGTATTGAAATTTTCTTCTTCCAACTCTGCTGTAGGATTATATACCATTATGCCTTCTCTATCTAAAATGTAAGTATTTACTCTATTGGTTCTCCACGCACAATAATCTGTAGCTTGTAACCAGCTTACTCCTACCACTGGATAGTTGTTAAACGATGGGTGTCTTAAATAATATTCTGCATAAGGCTCATTGAAAGCCAATCTGCTTCTCCAAACCAAAGTGTCTGGTAATGCTTGTTTATAAACATCAAAATCAGGGAAAACACGCAATAGCCACCATAAATATTCACGATAATCTGTATTGCTTATTTCTACTTCGTCCATATAAAAAGAGGCAACTGTTACTCTTCTTTCAAAGTTGTCGTATTTCCACTCTACATCTTGTTCGGCTGTTCCCATTGTAAAAGACCCACCTTCTACTAAAACAAGACCAGGTCCTGTTTCTTGACCTTTGTATTTGTGTTTTTCAAAACCACCCCATTTAGGGTTGTTATACCCTTGTCCGGTAGTACCAGAAACACTCTTCTTACACGAAGGCATAACCAATATACCAGTAATTGCTGCAAGTGCTATTATTATTCTTGTCTTCATTTTCTTCGTAGTTTCTTTATAAACTTTTAATTCGGCAAATTTATTGTTTAGATTGGATTTTTTATTTTTTATTTTTCAATTAAAACTCAGGACATCTCATAGGCTTAAACCTTCTTAAGGGTTTGGATATACACCATTCTACAGTAGCGGAAACTTCATGAGAACCTGGTACCGCGCTTCTAGCAGAAGACATGGTAATGTCGTAGCTATATCCAAATTTAAACTTGTCTTTTCTGAAACCTAATAACAACATGATAGCATCAGAAGTTTTGTATTCTCCAAAAGCCTGACGGAACCATAATCCTGTAACTAATGGACCTTTGTTAACATAAAATCCTAAATTCAATTGTGTGAATTGTTGTTGGGTCATAAATAAGATGTTAGGAGAAAAAGTACTTTGTGCCACTTTCCTTTTGTCTAAAGGTATTACAGCACCCGTATGGAAAGTATATCTCCTAGGAATTATACCGTTGTCTGACTTGTAAAATGACTGAACAGGCTGTGTTAAATTATGTACTGCAAAACCAACATAAAACTTGCTAGAATAAGCTAGTAAGCCAGTGCTGAAATTTGGGAAAGTAACTCTATCGTTTGCAAATGGTTCATTGGTTTGGTATATAAAACCTCTGGTTGGGTGAATTTGATCTGCCCACTGTAGTTTTGTAAAATCTATACTTTTTTGACCTATAGTTCCTTGCAATCCTGCTCTTAAAAAGAAAGTTTTTCTTCTATTAAGAGGCATTACGTATGCATAGACTGCACTTAAAGTAGTAGTAGTTAATAAACCTTGACCAGCTCTGTCGTATGTGGCCATAACCCCTATACCTCCATTTATCTCGTCTATATGTTGGTCAAAGCTTGCTGCCATGGTTCGGTATGTACCAGGCAAACTAGGCCATTGATTTCTATAATTGATAGAAAATCTACCAGCAGCTTGGAAATTACAGAAGGCATTACCTGCCATCGCAGGGTTTGTGTACACAGGAGCTGCATAATACTGTGTTAACTCAGGATCTTGTGCAAGTATAGAACCTATTGATAAACAAGAAATAAGGGCTAGGGTAGCGATTTTTTTCATTTAATACTTAGTTTGAGTTGTTTCAATCGGTAAAATTAATTTCTTTTTTATTCATAAACAAGTATTTTTTTAATAATCCGATTTTTCCCCTATTTCATACTTTAATGTTCTTTTTTTCGTTCTTCTTTCGTTTATTTGAAAACATAAACTTATTTTTGAACCAATTTTCTTATGCGAAATACTTTTTTCTTTTTTCTATTTTTATTATCAATGGTTGCCTTTGAGTCCAATTCTCAATCTTTTAATCATATAGTTGATTGGGAAAAAGTTAACTATGATGAGAATAAATACAGTAATATTTGTTTGAATTGTTCTTACACTTATATAAATAATACCAATTTGCCGTATTTTGAATACGTACATGAGGGGTTTTTATTTGAAAATACGCTAATCGAAAATTACACTTTTGAATCAGTAGCTACAACAGAATTTTCTTCAGACTGGACAACAAGGATGGTAAATGACCTCAAAGATATCAATCTTGACATTCAGTTGTATAATGTTTACGATGCTTCTCGACCTATATTAGCAGTTAAAATACCTGTATATGTTTTGGTAGGGGGTAAAATAGAAAGAATTACCAAAGTAAATTATACTTTAGTTAAAAACTCCCAAAGTCCATCGTTGGTTTTAGCTAATTCCTTCAAGAGCAATAGAAGAAGTGCTTGGCCAACCGAGACAATTCTTCTACAGAATAATGTATATAGGCTAGTTGTGGAACAAACAGGACTGTATAGATTGGATAAAACGTATTTAAACTCAATGGGGATTAATACAGACAATTTAGACCCTAGAACTCTAAAAGTTTATGGTACTCATTGTGCTATTCTTCCCGAATTAAATGCGATGCCGAGACCGAAAGATATTTCAGAAAATGCGATTTGGGTGCAAGGCGAAAGTGATGGGAAATTTGATAACGAGGATTTTTTAGTTTTTTATGCAGAAAATCCTAATAAATGGGAATGGGATTCCACAAACAAGGAATTTAAATTCAAAAAACACTTGTATACAAAACACAGCGTTTATTTTTTAACTTTTGGTGGAATACAAGGAAAACGAATGGTATCCAATCCACCGCAAATGAATCTTACTGAGGACGCTGGGATTTCTGAATTTGATGAGATTTTTAGACATGAAAAAGACGAAAGAAATTTAATAAAATCAGGTAAAATGTGGTACGGAGAAGAATTTGACAGACAGTTGTCTTACACCTATTCTACAACCTTTGCCAATAGAGTAGCTTCGGAGGCTGTAAAGATTAAAACATCTGCTGTTGGAAGAGGCTTGGTTGGTAGTTCGCTAAATTATAATTTAAATGGTGTTTCAAGACAAGTTAACTTCTCCGCTTTAGGTTCTCTTAATTACAGCAACCAGCACCATACCAACCCTTTTGATTTTAATTTAACTTATCCTCCATTTCAAGGAGATGTTTTAAATTTAAATATTCAATATTCTAAACCTCTATCTACCAATATTGCTTGGCTAGATTATTTTGAGTTACATGTGAGAAGAAGATTGATTCATACGGGTGAACAAATGAGATTTTGGAACAACCAAATGGCAGAGTTGAACTCCTTTAAAATTTCAATTCAGGCACCCAACAATACCCTCTTTTTTGATGTTACCAATCCAAGTGAGGTAAACATTCAACAAACTAGTTTTAATAACAATACTCATGACTTTAAAGTCTCTAATGTAAAAAAAGTAAAAGTGTATACCAGTGTTACCTCTTTTTTGGTACCAGTTAGTTTTGGAAGAATGGAAACCCAAAATCTTCATGGAGAAAGTAATATAGATTACATTATAGTAACTAGTCCAGAATTTAAAATTCAAGCGGAAGATTTGGCAAATTTTCATAGAACACAGAATGGATTTAAGGTAGGTGTATTCTCTACCAACCAGATTTACAATGAATTTTCTTGTGGCGTTCAAGACATTAGTGCTATAAGAGATTTTGTGAAAATGTTTTATGATAGGGCTACCCAGATTTCGGAGAGGCCCAAATATTTACTTTTGTTTGGTGACGCTAGTTTCGATTACCTCGATATTCAAAATGCAAACACAAACAGAGTACCAATTTTTCAATCTCGAATTTCTTCAGATCCTGTAGGTTCTTTTTGTTCAGATGATTTTTTTGTTTTGCTTGATAGTTTAGAAGGCAATTTAGAGATAAAATATTTTATTGATTTAGCTGTAGGAAGAATACCTTTAAATAACCAAGAACAAGCTGGTCAAATAGTTCAAAAAATTAAAGACTATCATTCTGCAGAAAGTAGAGGAAATTGGAGGAATAATTTCACTTTCGTTGCAGATGATATGGACGATAGTTGGGAACATACATTTGTAAGAGAATCAGAAGAGTTTGCTGATACTATTCTGAGACAGTTTAGACCTGTTATTTTTAATAAAATTTACTTGGATGCTTTTGAACAAAGGTCATTAGGAGGAGGCGACAGATATCCAGAGGCTACAGAAATGATTAATAACGGTATAGACAGAGGCTCTTTGGTATGGAACTACATTGGCCATGGTGGAGAACTAGGATTGGCGTCGGAGAGGGTGGTAGAAATACCTCAAATTAATTCTTGGGTAAACAGATATAGGCTGCCCTTTTTTATCACTGCTACTTGTGAGTTTACACGATTCGACAATCCTGCTTTGGTGTCGGGAGGGGAGAATGTACTATTAAATCCTAAGGGTGGCGCAATTGGATTAATGACAACTACAAGATTGGTTTTCTCGACATCAAATTATAATATTTCTAAATTTATTTTTGAAAACGCTTTATTATCCAGAGATTCCGAAAACAAACAGTCTAGAATTGGAGATATATATAAATTGACAAAAAATAGACCAACAAATCAATTTGGTGACCGCAATTTTTCCATGCTTGGGGATCCTGCAATTAGGCTTGCGCTTCCAGAGTTTAAAGTTGTATTAGATTCCTTAAATGGTAAATCCTTAGAATTGCAAACAGATACCCTCAAAGCATTGTCTAAAGTAACCTTTAAAGGTAGAGTATTAAACTATAACAATCAAAAAATCCAAAATTTTAATGGAGAAGTTAACCCTTCGGTTATGGAGAGAGCAACAAAACTTCAAACTAGGGCTAATGACAAAAAAGCTCAAATCTTAGACTTTGAAGTTCAAAATAGTGTATTGTATAGAGGTAGGGCAGAGGTTAAAAACGGAGACTTCGAATTTACTTTTGTTGTGCCTAAAGACATTAGCTATAGGTTTGAAAAATCTCGAATATCATTGTATAGCAAGAGCTCAAGTACAGATGCTGCTGGAAATGAAAGTAGAATAGTTGTAGGTGGTACAGCAGATTCTATTGCGCCAGACAACAAAGGTCCTCAAATAGAATTGTTTTTAAATGATTTTACCTTTGTGAATGCTTCCATCACTCATAAAAGTCCATTGCTATTAGCTAAACTGTTTGATGAGAATGGGATTAATACGGCGGGTTCAGGTGTAGGAAGAGAAATTTTGGCAACCCTTGACAAGAATACACCAAAAGAAAGAACAATTGTGTTGAATGAATTCTTCGAATCAGAGTTGAATAGTTACCAAAGAGGGGAATTAAGTTATCAATTACAAAATTTAGAAGCTGGGAAACATACTCTTACCTTAAAAGCTTGGGATACATATAACAACTCCTCTGAGGCCACAATTGAATTTACAGTAGAAAATTCGGAAGACCTTGTGGTAAGAAATCTTTTGAACTATCCCAATCCATTTACTACTAGAACAGAATTCCACTTTGACCATAACAAACAAGGGCAAGATTTACAAGTGAATTTACAAATTATGACAATTGGAGGTAGGGTAGTAAAATCTTTTTATCAAGATATATTCGCGGCTCCCTCGCATATTGTTGCTTTTGAATGGGATGCAAGGGATGAATTTGCTGATAAATTAGCCAAAGGGGTATACATTTATAGGCTAAGAATTAGAACACAAGAAGGTAAATGGGTAGAGAAATTCGAGAAACTGATGATACTATAGGTTTTTAAATTAGTTTATTTGTATAGATTTGCATTTTAAAATAGAAAAATAATTATTTCATGTTTAATACACAAAAGATAAGTTTGTTTTTAGGGATTAGTTTCCTTATTCATTCAAATATTCAAGGACAAATAAGCAGAAGCCAACTTGCTGGGCAGCAAAATGTAATTACAAGTGCCGTGCCTTTCTTGACAATTACACCCGATAGCCGTTCTGCAGGAATGGGTGACGCTGGTGTTGCAATATCTCCAGATGCCAACTCGGTTCACTGGAATCCCTCAAAGTTGGTATTTGCAGAAAAACCCACAGGATTTGCAATAAACTACGCACCTTGGCTTCGTTCTATCGTTCCAGATGTGCATCTTTCGTATTTGTCTGGCTATTCTAGAATCAATAAAAATTCAGTTGTTGGAGGTTCTTTTCGTTATTTTTCTTTAGGAAATATTCTTTTTACCGATTTTCAAGGTAATTCTACAGGTAATTTTGAGCCAAATGAATTGGCATTTGATGGATTTTATGCAACCAAGCTTTCTGATAAAATGTCTTTAGCCGTTTCTCTTAGATTTATATATTCTAATCTTACAGGAACCCGTACTTTTAATGGAACTAGTACCAGACCAGGTATAGCAGGCGCTGGAGATGTTTCTTGGTTTTACAAAGACAAATTAAAAAAAGCAAAAACACCAACTTCTTACGCTTTTGGAGCTGCAATCACTAACTTAGGTTCCAAAATAACCTATACGGTAGGCGAAAACGCAGATTTTATACCAATGAACCTTAGGTTAGGTACCGCTTGGACATTTGATATAGACGAGTTTAATAGTGTCACTATAGCAGTAGATGCAAACAAACTTTTAGTACCTACAAGACCTTTGTACCTAAAATCAATTTCTAATCCAGCCCAAGATTCATTTTTGAATAATGAAAGGGTTATAGAAAGAGGAATGGATCCTAATGTTCCTGTTTTGCAAGGTGCGATGCAGTCATTCTACGACGCTCCAGGTGGCTTCCAAGAGGAAATGAAAGAGATTATGTACAGCGTAGGAATAGAATACTGGTACGACAAAGTATTGGCTTTGAGAACGGGTTATTTTCATGAGGCGGATACTAAAGGAATGAGAAAATACTTGACTTTTGGTGCAGGTATACGATACAATGTAATTGGTGTAGATGTAGCATTTTTAGCACCAATTCAAAGGTCACATCCTTTGCAGAATCAATTAAGATTTAGTCTATTGCTGGATTTAGCAGCTTTTTCAGACGCGGGGAAATTGAAAAGTTTATAAACTTATAATACCATAAAAAAACCGTTTCTATCAATAGAAACAGTTTTTTTATGAACAAATGTTACTTATTCTTCTAATTTTTTCAGTAACTCAGACATGGAAACTTCTTTTGCGATAGTTTCGTAAACATTGTTTAAATCTAGTCTAGTTTGTTTCATAGAATCTCTGTGACGTATGGTAACAGTATTGTCTTCAAGAGTTTGGTGGTCTATAGTTATACAAAAAGGAGTGCCAATTGCATCTTGTCTTCTATATCTCTTGCCTATAGAATCTTTCTCATCTACATAGCAATTGAATTGGTATTTAAGTATATTGTACAGTTCGTTGGTTTTTTCTGGCAAGCCATCTTTTCCAATAAGAGGCATTAATGCTACCTTGTAGGGTGCTAAAGCTGGGTGGATGGTAAGCACTGTTCTAGTTTCGCCATTTTCTAGTATTTCTTCCTTTAAGTTTTCGCACAGAGTAAGAAGAAACAATCTGTCTAATCCAATTGAGGTTTCTACCACATAAGGAGTATAGCTTTCATTAATTTCGGGGTCGTGGTATTTAAGTTTTTTACCAGAGAACTCTTGGTGTTTATTTAAATCAAAATCAGTTCGAGAGTGAATTCCTTCTACTTCTCTAAACCCAAAAGGGAATTGGTATTCAATATCGACAGCGGCATTTGCATAATGTGCAAGTTTGTCGTGGTCATGGTATTTATAGTTAGAAGAATTAGTTCCTAAAGCCAAGTGCCATTTCAACCTTGATTTTTTCCAAAAATCGAACCATTCCATTTCGGTTCCCGGTCTTACAAAAAATTGCATTTCCATTTGTTCAAATTCTTTCATCCTCATAATGAATTGTCTGGCTACGATTTCGTTTCTAAATGCTTTACCTGTTTGGGCAATTCCAAAAGGAATTTTCATTCTTGCAGTTTTTTGAACATTTAAAAAATTCACAAAGATTCCTTGTGCTGTTTCTGGTCTCAAATACAAATTCTCTTCCCCTTCTACAGCATTCATTTGGGTGGAATACATTAGATTAAACTGTCGAATATCTGTCCAATTACAAGTGCCAGAAACTGGGCAGACTATTTTTAGTTCCTCTATCAGATGCTTAATAGAAGCCAAATCATTGTTTTCTAGGCCGTTTTTCAGAGTTTCACCTGCAAGGTTAATTTGGGACTTATATTCTAAAATTCTCGGGTTTGTTTGAGCGTAAAGAACTGCATCAAAGCTTTCTCCAAATCGTTTAGCGGCTTTGTCTACTTCTTTGTTTATTTTTTCTTGTATTTTTTCTTGATATTCTTCGATCAATTGGTCGGCTCTATACCTTTTTTTGGAATCTTTGTTGTCAATCATTGGGTCACTAAAGCCGTCTACATGCCCGCTAGCTTTCCATACTTTGGGGTGCATAAAAATAGCAGCGTCAATACCCACTATATTTTGGTTAAGCTTGGTCATGCTTTGCCACCAAAAATCGCGAAGATTCTTTTTGAGTTCTACTCCTCTAGGGCCATAGTCATATACAGCACTTAGGCCATCATAAATTTCACTAGATAAAAAAACAAAACCATATTCTTTGGAGTGTGCAATAACCTTTTTAAAAAGTTCTTCTTTGGGTGTTGACATGTTGCGAAGCTATTTTATTTTAACAGCCGCAAAGGTAATTTTTTTGTTCAAAAGGAATATTTTAAAAAAGATTTGGATAAATAAATTTTTAGTAGCAAATTTGCAGTCCTTTTTTTAGAAAACAAAATGGCAAACCATAAATCAGCAATCAAGAGAATTAGAGCAAATGAAAAGAAACGTGACTTAAACCGTTACCAACATAAAACCGCTCGTACTTTCATCAAAAGACTTCGTAAGTTAGAAAACAGAGAAGAAGCAAAAGAACTTTTTTCCAAAGTAGCTTCAATGTTAGATAGACTTGCAAAGAAAAACATTATACATAAAAACAAATCTGCTAACTTAAAGAGCAGTTTGGCTAAGCATGTAAATGCTATAGCATAAGCTTTTTTTTCAGGTTCAATTAATCCCGAGTATGATTATATATTCGGGATTTTTTGTTTTATTTGTTTTACAATTTAGTAAAGCAATGGGGACAATTAAAGACTGGGCAGAGGATGACAAACCCAGGGAAAAATTCATTCAAAAAGGTAGCGGGCATGTAAGTAATGCCGAATTATTAGCTATTCTTATACGGTCTGGCTCTCTTAAAGAAGACGCAATTTCTATTAGCCGTAAGATTTTATCGCATGTAAAAGATGATTTAAATAGTTTGGCTAAGCTAAAAATTACTGATTTATGTAAGTTCGAAGGAATAGGAGAGGTAAAGGCACTAAGTATTCTTGCCGCATTAGAGCTAGGAGGGAGAAGAGAAGCTTCGGAAACAAGACAAAAGGCTCAGATTAGTTCAAGTAAAGATGCTTTTATATACTTGAAATGGAGATTAGAAGACCTTCCACACGAAGAATTTTGGATACTTACACTAAATAGAAACAACAAAATTATAGGTGAATATAAGGTTAGTGAAGGAGGTGTTTCAGGTACTTTTGTAGACTCTAAAAGGGTTTTTACACATGCGTTAAACGATAATGCATCCTCCATTATTTTATTTCATAACCATCCTTCTGGGAACCTTAGTCCAAGTAATGCAGACAAAGAATTAACCAAAAAAATAAGTCAAGGTGCAAGGTTTTTAGATATGCAGGTAATAGACCATATAATTGTTGCAGGAAAAAACTATTATAGTTTTATGGATGAAGGAGACTTACAAACACCCTGAAACGTATAAGTAGTGTTAAATATTGAATTTGAGATTGGTTTTTTGTGCCAAACTAACCAAACTTTCATAAATTATATCATTCAAAAATATTCCTTCCACAAGTCGTTTTTCTCTTTGAGTAAATTCTGGCTGACCAGGTATTATTACTCCTTGTTCAGATGATTTAGGAGCATTTGAAAACTCATTTGACCAGATTTTCATTTGGTTAAAAAAATCATTTTTATCACCGAAAAAATCTGGATTCCAAGCACCAACAAAGTGACCCAATCCTTTTCCGGGTAAATTAGGCAAAGGGTCTAAAAAAGCCACAAATGGAGGTACCCAAGGACCAAAGTTTGCACCAGAAAGAACTCCAGTAAATATATCTACAAAGGCAGAAAGACCAAAGCCCTTATGAGAACCGTGTTCTAAATCACTTCCCAAAGGCAACAAAGAAGCGCCTTCTTTCAATGCAAAAGGGTCTGTAGAATCCTCCCCATCCATACTTATCCACCCTTTAGGAATTTGCTTTCCTTCCCTCTGAGCGATTTCTAATTTGCCATTTGCTGCTGCGCTTGTGGCCATGTCCAACAAAAAGGGATATTTGGAAAAGTGAGGATTAGGGATAGCTATAGCAATAGGGTTAGTGCCTAGCATTCTTTTATTTGTTCCTGGAGGAGAAACCAAAGGGCTTGCATTGGTCATAGCCAAGCCAATAAGTTCGTTTTTCGAAGCTAGTTCAGCATGATATCCAGCGATTCCAAAATGATTAGAATTTTGGATACTTACAAAACCACAACCATATTTCTTTGCTTTTTTTATAGCTTCTTTCATGGCAAAAGGCGCAGACACAAGACCAATAGCGGAGTCTGCATTAAGAGTTGCTACAGCTCCTTTGTTTTTTACCCAAGAAAAATTCGGGTTAGGATTAATTCTCTTATTTTCAATTAATCTAACATATCCTTCAAGTCTTGCAATACCATGAGAGTCAATTCCTCTTAAATCAGCTTCTACAAGAACTTCCGCGCACAACAAAGCATGGGTTTTACTAAAACCATAGAATAAAAATATTTCAGAAACGAATTTTTTTAATTTTGTTGGATTAGTTTTTTTCTGTGATTTGGTCATACAGAATATCTATTAAATGTGCGATTTTTATTTTACTATTGTTTGTAGAAATATTTTGAAAACCATGTAAAAGACAATTGTCATCAGAGAAAACAATCACTTTAACCTCCTTTTCTTTGGCAAAATCCAAAATAGATTGGATTCTGAACTTAGATTCTTCAACATTATTCAAGGCTAAGGCATTGTTAGCCCCACAACAAAAATAACCTTTGTGCATCAGAACCCAATTACTATCTGTGTCATTAAAACCTGTAATTGCTTCTATTTGCGAGTGGTCAGACATGCAATCCAAAACTAAAAGCATTTTTTCTTTAGGAACAATTTTAATTTTCCTGCTACCTAATTGGCCATAAAAATGAGCTATATTTTCAATAACCTTCTGGCATAAATTATGCGAAACAGAGTTATGGAAAAGTTTAGGGTAAATTTTATTTACACTAGAAAAACAAACAGAAGAACACATTAGAGTTTTATGTTCATGCCTTCCTGTTTGGAAATCATAAAGAAATTTTTCAGCTACTTTTTTTGCGTTTTCCATTTCACCATTTTGAATATATGGGTAACCACAGCAAGTTTGGTTTTCGTGAATAATAACTTTATATCCCAAATACTCCATGATTTTAACCCATTTCTCGCCGAGATGGGGGAAAAAATGGTTGATCATACAGGGAATAACAAGGGTTGTTTCGCGCATCATAATAGAAATGCAAACTAACTAAATTTGCATGGTTAAAGCAAAAACAGATTTTTTTTTATTTACAGGCAACATTTTGTAAAATTGAAGTGTCAATAAAACATCAACCCTATGCTATACATCTTATATGAACAGTGAAGAAGAAATAATAGAGGGATGTATAAATGAAAATAAGGCTGCACAAGAAGCATTGTATAAAAAGTATGCTTCGAAGCTTATGGGTGTGAGTATGCGCTATGCAAAAGACCAAATGGAAGCTGAGGATATTTTGCATGACGCTTTGGTAAAGATCTTTGACAATATTAAAGGCTATAGCAATAAAGGTTCCTTTGTTGGGTGGATGGTTAAAATAACAGTAAACACTGCGTTAAATAAAATTAGAAGCAGAAATAAAAATCTAAGCTATGTGGAAGAATATACTGAAGAGACTCTAGATTTCAGTTCTAGCTTAGATACTCTCCAGCTTATGGACCTAATGAATTTGATGGAAAAAATGCCAGAAGGATATAAACTAGTATTTAATCTTTTTGCAGTAGAAGGTTATTCACATCAAGAAATTGCAAAACAACTAGGGATAGAAGAAGTAACCTCTAGAACACAATTTGCAAAAGCCAGAAAATATTTACAAAGACTTATCTTAAAATTAGAAGAATAAAAGTATGAATGAAAATGAATTTGACAAAAAAATAGGGGAGAAACTCAAGGGTTTTGAAAGAACACCCTCTATGCACATTTTCAATAAAGTGTTAGAAACTAGGCAGAATAATAAAAAAGCCATGTTTTGGAACAATCTTTTCAACTCCAATTTGTTTTGGGCAACGTTGGCTGTTTTGTTAATAAGCACTTGGTCATTTATTAGTTACAATCCAAATTCTCTGGAATCGGAAACATTGAATATTGCAAACACTACCCACGAAAAATCGCCCAGTCAAACAAGTAAGAATATAGTTGCTGACCTTACTCCACTAAGCAAGGAAACAACTCCTAAGGATAGATTCAATGAAAATGAAAATATAGCCCAAAGTAAAGAAGAGGCTCATTTTATTGGTTCAAAAGAAATAGGCAATGTTTTAAAAGGAAAATCTAATACTACAAAGAATATCTCAAATATCAATTCTATAAATAAAACTGAAGACAATACACAAAAAAGTATTGCAGATTGGATAGAAATGGAAAAATTAGAGGGAGTTAAAACTGAAAAATACGATAGGGTTTTACTTTCTCATAATCTAAGGTTTAGAAACATAAGTGAAATTTTCCATAGGAATACAGATTTTGCACTAAATAATTTTGAAAAAACAAACAAAGAGACCCCTTATCCAAGTAGAAAAAATCCTACAGACAGAAGACTAAAAGAAATAGAAATTGTAGGAGGGATAGGAACTTGGGTTCAAAGTTTGGATGGGATTATTTTACAAGGCTTTGAAGAAACAAATAAATTGCAATCAAGTTTACAAATTAGAACTAGATATGAAATAGCCTCAAATTGGAATATTTTAGCAGGAATAGGGTTTTGGAATAGAAATGCTGATTATACAGTAAACCAGGCTTGGCAAAATACTTACCTAGAAATAGATACCGTAAAAGGGTTCATTATAGACCCTATTTCTGGTCCCAAAGAAATTATCAAGTATGACACTAGTTCCGTAACACAGACAATTAACAGAAATGAAAATGGAAACAATACTTACTTGCTGATGTCAGTGCCATTGGCATTGGAATACCAGAAACAATTGGGCAGAGGGAAATTGTATCTTCATTCTGGGGTGATGTTTAATTTGCATCAAAGAGACAACGCAACATGGTATGCTTCTCCCAATGAAAATTTACAACGCTATTCTGGGAACAGTAAACAATATTCAAAATCTTTTCATCTAAGTTATTTCACTGGATTAGGATATACCTATGTACTAAGTCCAAAACTAAGTTGGAGTAACGAGATTCAGGGATTCTTAATTCAAACTCAAAATAATCCAATAGGCAAACTAGAAGGAAGTAAAATATATACCTTAGGTTTGCAAACCGGCATACGGATTAGATTATGATCAAAACTTGGCTTTTTTGTTTTTTTGTATATTTGCTTAGCTATGCCCCTTCAATGGGGCAGGCTTTTAATTTTTTAGAAAGCCAGAAATTCAAACAAGGAATTCAATCCAACGGAGTTTTATTTCAAGATAAAGAATCAAATCCAGCCTTGTTTTTTCCAGCGCAAAGCCAAAATCCTGTAGTTAAATTTTCTGGGGTCTGGATTAGTTCTACAGATACAAATTCCATCATAAGAGCCTCTATATTAAAGAACAACAATGAGAATGATTTTACATATGGTCCTTTAAGTATTACCGCTTCTAAAGTAGACTCCCAGTGGGATAGAGTACCTATTGTGAAGCAAAACATCATAGAAGAACATATTCTAAGATATAAGGAAAGTGGATATATGCCGAACGAAAATATTATAAATTGGCCTTGTAACGCACCATTTCCATCTAGAAATATTTTGGCATCTTTTGCAGATTGGAATGCTAACTTGATATACGAGCCCTTGCTAGGGGAATATCCAATTCTTTCAGGTAACCAATCTGCCTATTTAGTATACAATGACTGGCATGCAAATAGAACCGCAATTGTTTCCAATCCTATAGGATTGGAAATAAAACATGAAGTGTATACCAAAGAAAACAATCCATTGCTTTTCCGTAGCTCTTTTCATAGGGTATTGGTTACCAATAAAAATACCATAAATTTCAAAGCATTAAAACTTGGCATATATCTCGAATCAAATATAGGGGAAGGCAAAAGTGAATTTGTGAGAACGTTGCCATTTCAGAACAGTGTATTAATATATTCAACAAAGCAATCGGATAGTTTTTATGGAACACAGATACCTGCGGTTATTGTTCAGTTTTTAAACGCACCACTAGCAGGTAGCATTTATATAACCCAAGACAATGATTTAGTAACAGGTATGCCACAAAATGCAGAAGAGGTAAATAATCTATTGAGTGGTAAATGGACTAATGCTAAAAGACTAACTTATGGTGGTAATGGAGTAGATGGAAGCAATCAAGCAAGGTTTATATACCCTGGTTTAGAAGATGATGTAAACCAGCAATTTGATTGGACAGAAGAAAAATCGGGCAATTTACCTGGTCCTAGAAATATACTTTTACGTTTTGATAGTTTATCTGTAGAGTCCAACCAAACTAGAGAGTATATTTTAGTATACCACATAATAGAAGATTTTAAAGTAGAAGAAATGGGGAAGTTAAAAGAATTTTTAAATACGGTAGATTCTCTGTTTGACATAGGACAAATAACCAATACTCCCGTTTTACAGAAGACGGATTCTAAAATATATCCCAATCCTATACAACAAGGACAAGAAATCCATCTGGAAGGACTTGAAAATGCGAATATTCACATCTATCAATCAGAAGGTAGGTTAGTAAAAGAATTAGAAATAAAAAGTTCAGTGTTTTCGGAAAAATTAAACTTAAAACCGGGAATTTATTGGTTGAAAATTCATGTCCCAAATCAGATAGTAGCAACACATAAAGTAATTGTAATTGAATAGCTTAATAAAAAAAATTTCTTAGTTTATACAAAGGTTCCATTTTTTTCGTACATTTGAAAGTATAATTTTATAGCAAGACTAATTTGAAAAGAAATCTACTTTTATATTTTCTTTTTTCTGCACTTTTTTCCAATTCGCTTTGGGCAGGTCACGTATTGGGCACAGAGCTTACTTATCAAGCTAGCTCAAACACTACCCGATTAGACCTAACATTGAAAGTGTATCGCGAATGTACAGAATGCAAGTTGAATGGGGTTGGTGGAGGATTGTCTACAGAGAATTGTTCCGATTTGCCCTCTGTAATGGTATGGGGTTTAAATCAATACAACGAAAAAGTATTACTTACACAAGTTTCGCTCCTTAGAGTGAATTTTCAGAATATTACCACTACTTGTAAAACCGCTACAGATGCATGTGGAAATAACTCAAATCCAGATTTCTTACAAGGTGTAGAAGTACACCAACTTGAGGGTTCTGTAGATTTAGGTATGTATGAAGACCAAGGGTATTGTAAATTTTATTTTTCTACAACAATTTTTTCGAGATCCAATGCTATTGTAGCACAGGGGTCTGCTACACCAAAGTTTTTTAATTTTTCAGAATACTCTGTATGCGAAGGAATAAGAACGTCTTCGCCAGTTTTAAGCACAAATCCTTTTTTTTACATCAATCTAAATTCAACTCTTACTCATTCTCCAGGAATAGTAGTTCAAGATGCCGATAGCATTAGTGTTGCATTAGTTCCTGCTTTGTCAGATTTCGATGTTTCAATAAATTATCCTAATGGCTATACTTTTCAGAGACCCTTACAAGTTCAATGTAGTTTATCTAGTTGTATTCCAAACCCTAATGCTACAATACCAATAGGTATTTTTTTAGACAGGGAGACGGGTAATACGATTTTTTATCCAACTTTTTCGGGACAAAATGCGGTTTTTGTTTATGAAATTACCAAATGGAAGAAAAATAATTTTGGGGTTCTAGTAGCTGTAAGTAAAATTAGAAGAGATTTTCATACTAGAGTATATCAAGGAAATAACCAACAACCAAGACTAAGTTCTTTAAATTCTAGAATTAATTTGTGCGAGAATGAAAGTTTTTGCACAATCTTAGATGCAATGGATACAAAGAATACGCAAAATCTTTCTGATACTGTTGCATTTAGGATGTTGAATTTAACGAATAACATGATATTTAGTGAGAGCACTAGAAGTTCTGCTCCATTTAATAGAGGTCGTTTTTGTTGGTCTCCACCTTCCAGCTCTTCTAGTGCTTATGCTTATTTTGTAACTTTAATTCTTCAAGATAACAATTGCCCTTTAAGTGGGGTATCTACATTTACATACAAAATAAAGGTAAATTCTTCCCCATCTATACAGACAAGTATTCTTACTTCACAGTGTGGTAAATTGACATTGGATGCCACTGCAAATGGATTCTCCAACAATTCATTTGTATGGCATGTGGCATATCCAAATGGCGATAAAGATACCTTTTTGGGTAAAAAACATTTCATTCAGTATACCCAAGGAGGCAAACTTTTATTTGAAACAAAAATAGATCAATTCTGTAGTGGACTTGTGAAAGATAGCATATCACTTACTTCCTTTCAAATCCCTAGTTTTACATTGGATAGTGTATATGTGGGTTGCAAAGATTATTTATTAGAAATAATACCAAGAAATGTATCAGGACAAGCACCATTGAGATTTTACTGGGATTCTAAATTAGGAAGTTCTTATGCCTTGGTTTACCCAGGCTTCGAGGCTCAGAAACTTAGCCTTAATGTAGTGGATAATTTAGGATGTAGTTTTTCTGATACTACAAAGTTCTTAGCACATAAAAAGCCTGGCTTTGAAGTTTTAGATGGTTATTTTTGTAGCAATTTAGAAGGAGAATTCGAGTTGAATTCTCTATTTAACAAAAACAGCGATTTTTCACAAGTGCATTCAATTCACGCAATTCAAAATGCACTTGAAATTTACAAACGAGAAAACCAATGGTTTTTTAATAAAACAGATTTTTTAAACGATAAGATTTCCTTTAGAATAGAATTTAAGGATTTAACAGGGTGTTTGTATGCCGATACTTTTGATATTCAAAAGCTTAATACTTCAGAATTGCTACAAAAAGAACTGGGTCCATTTTGCCAGAACTCCGGCCTTGTAGACCTTCATTCATTCTACGGGTTATCCCCTACAACAGGTGTTTTTTCTTCTTTTGTAGAAGGTCTTGTTTTTGAAAATAGATTCTTAGACCTTGGTGTTCTTAAGTCGAGTGGAACATATAATCTAATATTCGAAGGAAACAATGAGTTTTGTAATTCAGAGTATCCTCTTACCTTTAAGTTTTTTTATCTTCAAGCTTTAGAAAACTTGACTTCAGATTCTTTGTGGATATGCAAAAATAGCGAATCTATTGTTTTGGAAACTTACGATGGTAATGCAACCTGGCAAGGAACAGGAGTAACAGAAGGACATATATTCAATCCCGCTTCCTTAGATTTGACCAATGAAAATTACGCCTTATTAACGATGTCTTACAGACATCCTGAGAGTTCCTGTTATGCAGAAAAATTAAGATATATTGATTTAAAGGAAATACCACAAATAATATATGAAGGCGAAAGTATGGATAAGGTTTATTGTGGTTCTAACATGCCTATCTCTTTCAAAATTAAAAGTTCAATAGAAAATTCAACTCTTTCAATTCAAAGCCCACAGGCAGATTCTTTGATTTCAAAAGGGTTGGATGCATATTCTTTATATCCTAGTGCCAATTCTATTCGAAACCTTGGTATTTCGATGAATATTTCTCTACTTAGCCAGTGTCCAGAGGTAAATAAGGTTTTTGATTTTTCACTAAGTCCAAATCCCGAAATAACAATCCAAGTTTTAGATAGTCATTACTGCAGCGAAGAAACAGAAATTAGATTGGAAACCCAATCTAAGCATGCGAGTCTTGTAGATTGGTATATTAACAATACTTTAGTGAAACAAAAAGTGGCACTAAGTTCTGAGGTTTTCTTGCCAAATAACTTTATAGGTATAAATTCTATACAGGCACATGTCTTTAATGAATATTGTAGTTCTATTGTATTAGTACCACAGCTTATTGTTGTTTCTGAGTCGCCTATGCCGGAAATAGTCTCCAATCCTTTGGATAATGTTCCTGTAGATTTTAATTTACTTAAAGTATACGATGCCACCCAATATGCTCATGAAATTATAAAAAGAAATTGGAAAGTAGAAAACACGGTCTATGAAAATACAAAATTCATAGAACACAAGGTAAATACGAAAGAAGGAGACTTTAAGATAGAGCTTTGGGTAAAAGATATTTTCGGATGCGAAGGGTATGCATCCTCAGAATTAATTGTTTCCCCTCCTTTGAATCTATATATACCAAATGCATTTAGTCCTAATGGGGATGGACCATCGATAAACAATGTTTTCAAAGTTACAGTTACAGAACATGGTTCTTTTCAAATGTTAATTTTAAACAAATGGGGAGAGGTTATATTTGAAAGTAAAGATCCTGAAATAGGATGGGATGGAACCGTGAATGGAATGAAGTGTGAGCCTGGTATTTATGCTTATGTAATTCAGGTAGAAAATCAACTAGGAGGGAATAGAGGTTTTAAAGGGACTTTGACATTATTGAGATAATATAGCTTGAAGTATTACTGACGCATTATTCTCTTCGTATTTTTCTTTAAAGTTAGTATTTGATTTCCATGATGGTTTTAGCTCAATTATTTCTAAAACTTCTGCTGTTGTTTCGGCAATAAATCCATTTGCTTCCCTGATTAATTCCCCTTGGCCCCAATTGTCGCTTCCAATTACAGGTGTTCCAAGTAAAAAACTTTCGTGCGCCACCCTAGACCAACCTTCAGGAATTTTAGAAAAAGATAAAGTGTATAAAGAATCTGCTACTTTTTGGTAATATTCATTTGGGCTGTCGCAGAAATAAATGGAATAACCATAGGCCCCAAAAGCGATAAGATCATCTGGACTAGTAAAAAAACAGTTGTATCCTCTTGCGCTTAATTTTGCAGCAATTTCATATACCATTGGGTCTATTTTTGCAGACCACATTCCTAAGTGTATGGATTTTGATTTAATTGGCTGCGAATAGTTTTGTAAGTATTTACTATCAAATAGATTGGGCAGCTTGATAATCTTTTTAGTACTTATTTGTAGCTTGTTTACAAAAAATACTTTCCAAGTATCGCATACTGTTACAATTTTAGCGTGCTTGCAAATGCTTGAATTCCGTATTAATCCAAAAAGTAAAACATGGTAAATAGCTTTTAGTCTATTTTTTTTCAATTCCTCGTTGTTGTAAGAATGGAAAACTACCCAAACTTTGTTTTTGCTAAAAAGATTCCTTATTAAGACCGGTAAAGCATTACGCGCAGGAACTAAAACCAAGTCTGCATTAGAATTGCGAAAGAGGCTAATCCACCAAGATGCAATATTTTTGAACCCTGAGTGGTATTTTTCAGGTCTTAATTCAAAAGATACTACCTCATAATCAATAGTAGAGTAAAAATCGGAGATTTTTTCGAACCAAAAATTTTCATGGAAATACCCGCCAGTATTTTTTGGCCCGTCACTTAGGTAGTGTATAGATATTTTTTTCAAGAGTACTTGCTTAAAAAATCAGTGTAAGCTATTTTGATTCCTTCTTCTAAATTAGTTTTTGGTTTCCAGCCCAATGCAAAAAGTTTGTCTACGCTCATTAATTTTCTCGGTGTTCCATCGGGTTTGTCGGTATTGAATTTTAATTCCCCTTCGAATCCAATGATATTTTTAATTAAAAGAGCAAGATCTTTTATGGATAGGTCTTCGCCATATCCTATATTTACAAATTGTTTTTCGTTGTAATGAAGCATTAAAAATACAGAAGCTTCTGCTAGGTCGTCGGCAAATAGAAACTCCCTTAGCGGGCTCCCTGTGCCCCATATCTCTACAGAATCGGCTTTGCTTTGTTTTGCTTCATGAAACTTGCGAATAAGCGCAGGCAATACGTGGCTATTTTCGGGGTGATAATTGTCGTTTAATCCATATAAATTAGTGGGCATTACGCTTATAAAGTTACAGGTATATTGGTCTCGGTATGCTTCACAAAGTTTAATTCCAGCAATTTTAGCGATAGCATAGGGTTCATTGGTAGGTTCTAAAAGACCTGTAAGAAGTGCCTCTTCTTTTAATGGTTGTGGGGCTAATTTAGGATAAATGCATGAAGAACCAAAAAACATCAGTTTTTTTACATTATGTAAGTATGCCTGGTGTATTACATTGTTTTGGATTTGAAGATTTTCATATAGAAAGTCGGCTCTATATGTATTGTTTGCAACTATACCGCCTACTTTGGCAGCTGCCAAAAATACAAATTCTGGTTTGTTTTCTTCGAAAAAATTAGCCACTTGTATTTGGTTCCTCAGGTCTAGTTCTTTGGAGGTCTTAGTAATTATGTTTTTATACCCTTTTCTTTCCAATTCTCTTACTACAGCAGACCCCACCATTCCTCTGTGGCCAGCCACATATATTTTACTATTTAAATCCATTTTATTTTAATAAACTCTTTTTGTTTTAGGAGAAGTAACATTATAAATCACTTTTAGTTTTTTTGTTTCTTTGGCTTTTAGGGCAAGTTTCCATTCTAGAACTCCCGTTTCTATATTCTGTTTAGCATCAGATATATCCTCAATTTCAACTTTTATTTCGGCGTTTGTGGAGATAGGAATTTGGTCTTGTATTTTCACATCAGCCGTAAAATCATTGGTATTGTTTACAATTATCTCGAAAGTAAAGGTTTCTTTTTTTGTACTTCCCAAAAAGCTTTTTTGAGAAAAGTCTTTCAGAATTTTTCTTTCTACAAGAATCCTTTTGTCTCTTCCAAAGGAAAGTGCCAATGTATCGTTATCCGGACTAGGGTTTAGGTACATCTGACCACTGTAGTTGTTGTTAAAATACATATTAGCATTTCCTGGCAATAGGTTTAGTTTTTGCCAATCCGTACTTAAACCTGTAAGGAATACAGCGCATTCTTTTTTGGGTACACTAAAATACTCATACACCATTGGGAAATCAAAGTCTTTAATATTTACCACTCTTCCTTGCCCATCATTGGGTATAGTGTAGGGGAGTGGTATGCTAAACTCTATAACTACTTCGTTTGAAGTAGTATTGGTATTTAAAGAGTTATTTATTCCTCTTGTTTCATTTATAAATTGAGACGTATTATCAATTCTGCTACCTCTGAAAGAAACGCCTTTTAGGTCGTCAATATCTTCAAATACTTCTTCCATTTTGCTATTGGCATAATTTAATTTTTTTTGAGTGCTTGATTTGCCTTTTTGTATAAGTGGCGGTACGAAAGACAAATACGCAGGTTTTAATTCCGGTAAGTTAAGCCCTAGGCTTGGATTTGCAGAACTTAAGCTTAGTTTTACATTGTTCCAATTTTCCCCAGTATTTTGAGCAATTTCTGCTTTGTAAACTAAGGTGCTTTTTTTTGCTGGGCCTTCGGTCATAATATCGTACACAGGTATCCAACCTGCAACGTTAGCCAGATAGCTTAATCCAAAAGAGAACAGAGTGTTAGGATTAGGGCTATAAACCATTAATCTTATTTCTCCATTTGCTTCTTTAAGTTTATTCTTTTCTTCATTTAGACTAAATTGGAGTGCATTTAAGGCCTCTGTTAATTCTTGTATTTTCTGATTGTTAACATATTTTTCTTTGTTTAAGGCGTTTAATCTATTGCGTTGAATATCTAAAAATTTAACAAACTCTATATTGTTAATTCCGCTGCTTGTGTTGTTAAAACTCTTGTTGGAACTTAAAATACTACTTTCATGATCTAAACTATTAATTTCTATTCTTAGCAAAGCAATTTTGTTGCTAACTTGCTTCATAGAATCCTCTATTTCATTTATTCTACTGTTTTTATCAATAGTTTTATTGTGGTTTATAGCATGGTTTATAGATAAGATTTCAATGTTAGATTGATTATAAATTTGAATGCTTGAGGTTTGTATATCAGAAGAAATATTTTCAACAATGATTAAGGTATTGCCTTTGTTCAAAGTGGTTTTGGCTTTTCTTAAAACCTCTGCACCTTGAGTATAGATTTTTACAGATTCAATTTCTGATTGTATTCTTTTCTCTTGGGCAAAAAGGTTCTGTGTAAGTAGAACAAATAATGCAAAGCTTAGTTTTTTCATTTTGGGGTATTATTTACTTCTATTTGAGACTTTACAAGTTTTAAGCCATCTTCTAAATTATGGGGAGAATATTGTAAATCTTTAATGGCTTTGTTTATGTTAAATCCAGTTTTTGGAGGTCTTTTAGCAGCTTGGTTTAATTCAATACTACTTATAGTTTGAATTAACGAAGTATCTAGATTCCAGATATCTGCAATGGTTAAAACCATTTGGTCCATACTTACATAATCGGGGCCTGATATGTTGAAGATACCAACAGCATTTTTATCCTCCGCTAAATAGCATCCTTGTGCCAAATCTTCTGCGAGGGTAGGGGTTCTCCATTGATCGTTTACCACTTTTATGTTTTTCCCTGCCTTTAGCGAGTTTACAGCCCATAGCACGATGTTGGATCTACTCATGTCTGCTACTACTCCATATACGAGCACGGTTCTAAGAATTGCAAAGGATTTGCAGGTTTTTTGTATAATTTGTTCTCCCTTAAGTTTACTTAATCCATAGTAACTTAAAGGATTGGGTGTTTCCTCTTCCGAGAGCAATTCTTTGGTGCCATCAAAAATAAAATCGGTAGATAAATGCACCAAGTGAATGTTGTATTCAGCAGCTACACTCGCAATATTCTCTACCGCACCTACATTTAAACTATCGCATTCTACTTTGTTTGTTTCGCAATCGTCTACTTGGGTCATAGCAGCAGTGTGTATAATACAATCTGGTTTATACTTGTCTATAATCGAAATGAGATTTGACTTATCTTTAATATCTAAGGTTTCGTAAATGTAGCCATTTTTTTCGGGGTGTCTATTCGGCCCCAAACCTGTTGCTATAAGTTTTTTATTCTTTTTTTGTAAATAGAGGTCGGTAAGTTTTTGACCCAAAAGGCCATTGCTTCCGGTAATTAAAACAGTTTTCATTACTTTTGAGTTAGGTTGGCATTTTCTTGATATACTACTTGCAAAACAGTTTGTCCTACAGCTTTAAGGGTTTTAGGAGAAATCCAAAACATATTGTCTTGGTGGGTATGCCAAAAATGCCCAAATCTGCTGTAGCTGTCTGGATCGTAGTTAATAATATCTACCATAGGGAATCTACGGTAAAGCATAACATAATAATGGTCGTCGATAATAGGGCCTCTTTTTTGGTTTATGAACATATCGCCAAACCCGAGTTTTTGTGCAGTAGACCAAACAGTAGATACCGTCGTACTTGCCATTTTCCACGAGTTCTCTTCAATTGCAAAAAGAGCATTTTTACCACCCACCATATCCAATAAAATTCCGAAATTTGCAGTATAGTTTGGAACATGTGGGTTTTGTGCCCAATATTGAGAACCTAAGCAGTAGCTATCTGGTGTAGCTCCGGTAGTATCTCCCCAATCTTCTGCATCAAAAAAAATGATATCCACCCCAATCTCAGGTTTTTCTATGGCTAGTTGTCTTGCTATTTCTAACAAAACTCCCACACCGCTTGCTCCATCATTTGCTCCGTCTATGGGTTTGTTTTTTAATTCCACATCCATTTCTGCAAATGGTCTAGTATCCCAATGGGCAGCAAGTAAAATTCTATTGCTGTGCTTGGGGTTAAAGCTTGCTATAATGTTGCGAACAGGAATGGTAAAATTATCAAATGTTTTGGCAGTACTATTTTGTTCGCTTACCTCAGGGCTATTTGGACCAAAGGATTTTAGTTTTTGTACTAAATAATCTCCGCATTTTTTGTGGGTAAGAGTACCAGGTACTCTAGGCCCAAAATCTACCTGTTGTTGAATGTATTCATAAGCGGAGTCTTCCATAAATACAGGAACATTTTCCACCTCTTTGATGGTAGTACTATTGCTTTTAGGTGATTGAGGATTCGGTTTGTTCTCGGAATTGCAAGCACACAAAAGCGTGCTAATAAATAACACAAAACTATACAAGAGGATGTTTCTGTTCATAGATTTAATTTATTGTAAAGCTCGTTCCTTCTTTTGAATCTTTAAGCGTAACACCAAGTTCCGTAAGTTTATTCCTAATACTATCTGCGGTTGCAAAATCTTTATTTTCTTTTGCATTTCTTCGCAATTCTATTAGCAATTCTAAAAACTCAATTTCCTTGTTACTTTGGCTTTTTTCTTCTTTTTGAAGGCCCAATATTTCAAAAACAAATAAACTAAAAAAGTTTTGTAATTTCTTTATATCTTCTGCAGAAAGTGACTCTATTTTAGCAAAGGTAGAATTACACTGTTTAACAGCTTCAAATAGTTTAGCAATTAAAATGGGAGTATTTAAATCATCGTTTAAAGCTTCAAAACATTCTTTTACCCATTTGTCTACATCCCAAGAAGAAATAGCCGAAGGCTCTAATTTTTCAATAGTTTCTCTAGTTTCCAATAGTCTGTTTAAACCTTTTTCTGCAGCTTGCAATGCTTCGTTAGAAAAATCTAGGGTACCTCTATAATGAGCTTGCAAGATAAAAAATTTAAGATTCATAGGACTGTAAGCTTTGTCCAACAAGGGATTGTTCCCTGTAAAAAAGTCTTTTACAAGTATACCATTGTTTAGCGATTTGGCCATTTTTTGGCCATTTATTGTCACCATATTATGGTGCATCCAAAGTTTTGCTGGATTTGTTCCAAAGCAAGCGGTGCTTTGAGCTACCTCGCTTTCGTGATGTGGGAAAAGTAAATCCAAACCTCCGCCATGAATGTCGAACTGAGTTCCCAGATATTTGGCACTCATTGCAGAGCACTCTATATGCCAGCCTGGGAACCCTTTTCCCCAAGGCGAGTTCCACTGCATAATATGGGATTTGTCGGCTTTTTTCCAAAGGGCAAAATCGGCAGTATTTCTTTTTTCGTTCTGTCCTTCCAAGTTTCTTCTAGAAGAACCTGCCAACAATTCCTCTTTGATTCTACCTGAAAGCTTTCCATAATCATGAGTTTCGGAGTATTTTTCCACATCGAAATAAACAGAACCATTGCTAGAATATGCAAAACCCTTTTGTATTAAGGTTTCAATCATTTCTAATTGCTCTACAATATGGCCACTGGCTCGGGGTTCAATACTTGCTGGCAGTACATTCAACTGCATAAGCATGGCATGGTAAGAATTGGTATACATTTGAGCTATTTCCATAGGTTCCAAAGCTTCTAACTTAGCTTTAGCAGCTATTTTATCGTCACCATCATCGCTGTCGTTGGTTAAGTGGCCTACATCGGTAATATTTCGAACTAGGCGAACTTTGTACCCTAGGTGAAGTAAATACCTATGCAAAATATCAAAGGTTATAGGCCCACGAACATGACCCAAATGTGGTTCTCCATAAACGGTAGGTCCACACACATATATGCCCACAAAAGGAGCTGCAATGGGTTTGAATGGTTCTATATTGCGATGAAGGGTATTGTATAATTGAAGCTCTTGTACCATAGACTGCAAAATTAATCCAATATTTTGTTTTTGAAGTAGTATAAATCCAATTATCGAAGATTGGGACGCGAAAGAAAAAAATTTGTTTTGGATTGAGACAATAGGAGGATTTAAATATGAATAACAAATAACTTTAAAACAACGAAATTAGGTTAAGGTGTAAAGTAGTCTAAAGAAAAACTGTGTAACTTGTTATGGATATTGATTTTTTTCTATTTTTGAGGTGAATACAAGAGAGTATATGTATTGAAATGAAGAGAATCATTTGTTGTGTAACTAACTTGACTTTATGTGTTAAAAGATAAATTATTAAATGAAATAAATGGAGCAAATTAGAAAAGTAATGAAACAGATGATTAATGTTTCGGATAAAGAACTAAATGATTTCTTGTGTAATTCTTTTTCTAAGACGTTCAAGAGACTAGAGTTCATCAGTAGACCAAATCAAATACCTAATGAAATATATTTCATCAATAAAGGATTGATTAGAGTATTAGTCACAGATAACGATGGGATGGAACATACAATTCACTTTGCACTTGAAAATCAATTTATCGCAGACTACACAAACTTTATCCAAAAAAGTACTTCGATTTATAGCTTGCAGACTTTGGAAGAAACCCAAGTAGTTGTATTGCCTCGTTCTATTATAGAGTGGGGTTATAATAATTTGATTGAAGGACAAAAAATGGGAAGATTAATCGCTGAATATTATTTTATTTATCAAGACAGTAGGATTAAAAATTTATATATTAGAACACCTAAGCAGCGCTACGATAGTATTACAGAGGTTTTTCCAAACATACATAATCGAGTTCCTCAACATATGATAGCATCTTATTTAGGTATAACACCAATTCATTTGAGCAGACTAAAAAAACGAGAATAAATAAAATCTAAACATTTGTTATCGTTTTGGGTAATCTTTTAATATCATCTTTGTTCAAAATTACACAAAGAAAAATTCAATGAAAGAATACACTTTAATTACAGGGGCAAGTACAGGAATAGGTTACGAAATTGCGATACAACTAGCAGCTAAAAATCATAATTTAATTTTAATAGCTCGAAGTCAAGACAAATTAGAAAGTCTCCAAAGAGAAATTAATAATAAATATGAAGTAGAAGTTCATTATTTTATTTATGACTTATCTGAGCCCAACTCAGCTCAAGATTTATTTAAAAATATAAAGGATCATAAATTTACAGTAACTGGCTTAATAAATAATGCAGGATTTGGTGAATATGGAAATTTTATAGAAATGTCGTTGAAAAAAGATGAAGAGATGATATCTTTAAATGTTACTACATTGGTTGGTCTTACCAAATTGTTTGCTGCAGAAATGGTTAAAGCCGGAAAGGGAAGAATAATGAATATTGCTTCATTATTATCCTTTATTCCATTACCATATTACTCTGTTTATTCAGCAACAAAGAGTTTTGTTCTAGCATTTACTGAAACAGTTTCTGCAGAATTGCAGGGTACAGGAGTTACACTTACGGCACTTTGCCCAGGAACAGTAGATACCCCATTTCATTCGGATAATATGCGTAAAACAATTGCTATGAAAGCTAATAAACCAATGCCTGCAAATTTAGTTGCAAAGGAGGGTGTTGACTTGTTTTTGTATGGTAAAAACAAAAAAATAGTTGGAACGATGAATTGGTTTTTAAGCAATATACCCCGATTTACCCCAGATAAAGTTATGATAAAAATTAAAAAGAACTTAGCAAGTATAAAATGATTCACTTTATTCAACAACTAAAATACCGAAATGAAACCCTGTTTTATTTCGGTTTAATTTGTTTTACTGCATCCATAATATTTTTATTTCTTACAAAATACACTACTACTCAAGTATACAATGTGAATGCGTGGTTTAAACCTTTTAAATTTGCTTTTTCAACATTTTTATTTGTCTCAGCAATGGCTTGGTATTGCTTTTATCTGCCCAATTTTAATTTTAAACTTTTCAATTGGACTATTATAATTTTGTTGGGTTTTGAAATAGGATACATTGCCTTTCAAGCAAATAAAGGACAGTTGTCGCATTACAATATGAGTACGCCATTTTATTCCTTCTTATTTTCAATGATGGCTTTGGCGGCAACAATGGTAACTCTTTACACAGCTTATGTTGCATATTTGTTTTTTTTCAATACTTTCCCTAATTTACCAGATTATTATGTTTGGGCAATTCGGTTAAGTCTTGTGATATTTGTGATATTTTCATTTGAAGGCTTTCTTATGGGCGCTAAGCTCAATCATAGTGTTGGGGCTTTAAATGATAATTCAAATTGGTTTATTATTGGATGGAGTAAAACTGTTGGAGATTTAAGAGTATCTCATTTTATAGGCATGCATGCTTTGCAAGTTTTACCGATAGTCTCTTTTTATATTTTGAAAAACACAAAATTAACTGTTGGGCTTTCTATATTGTATGTTTTTTTGGCTTTTTTAACTCTTTTTCAAGCTCTTCAAGGCAAGCCACTAATTAAATCTAATGATATTGAAAAACTAAAATAGAGAGAGGTATAGAATCCAGAATTTTATGAATTGAAATAAATCAATTTAAAGTACTTGCAATTGTATTTTGAAGTTTGAAACTTTTAATGACGATTATTGACTAATTTCACTCTGTTCATCTTTGAAATTAAAACCGAGTTTATGATTTTACAATATTTAAGGCTCTTCTATAAATGATAAATTTATCAATAATTAACTTGGTATATTATTTAAATTCAAATTGTTGGGGTTTTGTTTGGGTTTTGAATGAACTTTCTGTTTTTTTAATTCATAAAATATTTAAGTTGGCAAATAATTCAACCAGAGTGGATAATTGAAATGCTTAACCTTGTATGTTTAAGATAAATCCTAAAAGACTTTATCTTTCAATAAAGTTTCTCACTATATTTTCGCTCTCCTTCAAGGTTTTTTCTAATATGTCGTTTACAATTACAACTTCATATTGTGATTCATAACTTAGTTCTTCATTTGCTTTGTTTATTCTCATTTGTAACTCGTGTTCTACTTCTGTACTTCTGTTGCGCAGTCTTTGCATCAGAATCTCTACAGACGGGGGTCTGAGAAACACGGCAAGTGCATTCTTGCCTAGTTGTTTTTTTATGTTAAGGCCACCTTTTACATCTACATCAAATACTACAGTTTTACCTTGTTCCCAAATACGTTCTACTTCGCTATGCAAGGTTCCATAGTAAAGGCCTGCATATACTTCTTCATATTCCAAGAATTCCCCAAGTTCAATTTTTCTTTCAAACTCGTCTTGGCTTATAAAATAGTATTCTTTCCCATGGGTTTCTCCCGCTCTTGGAGCTCTCGTAGTAGCAGAAATAGAAAAATTTAGTTGAGAAAAAACAGATAAAAGGTGTTTTACTACGGTTGTTTTACCGCTACCAGAAGGTGCAGAAAAAATGAGAACTTTTCCTTGGTTCTTATACATATTCACAATAAACTTTAGGTTTCAAAAGTAAGTATTTGCTATTGGATTTTAAATTAAAAAAACCGAGAATTGTTTATCTATTTGTTTTTAACTTTTCTTAAGCTAAGAGCCCAAGGAGTATAATAACCACAAAACAAATACAAACATAGCCATCATTAATTTCATGAATTTTGCTATTCGAGAAGCAGTTTTTGTATTTGGTTTGGCAATAGCCCAAAAACCTAATGCAAGTAACATTATATTTCCTAATGCAAAAACATAACTTGAATAGATGTACTGAATAGAGAAAAGATACTCAAATAGGAGCATGCCTATCCCGAACCCAATTAGTGCCCCACCAGAGGCATACATGCTTAGCTTAATTCCCAATAAACAAGAAATAGTTTTCATATTACTTGCTTTATCTCCTTGTGTATCTTCTATGGTTTTAAACAGTTCTCGGGTAAAGGTATACACAAAAATAAAAATAGAAAAATGAAGTAAAAAAGTCTGAAATTCAGAGTTTACTTCTGGTATTATTTTTACGATTAATAGTATACTTAAGCTGCTTAATAAAGCCACCAATATATTGCCTATCAATGCTATTCTTTTAAAATATCTAGCATACAGAAGCAAGCTTAGCTGAACTAGTAAAACTATGAATGCAAAATAAATATCCACTGAGAGATAAGAAAGTAAAATTGCAAAGAAGTTTAAAAAGGAATAAAAAAGAACCACATTTTTCAATGTCAACCTATACTTAGAAATAGGTCTGTTTTTATTATTTAAAACATCTGATTGTATGTCAAAGTGATCGTTTATTGCATATCCTGCGGCAGTTGTTAAAATGATGCTTGCAAAAAAGGCGAGGTTGTGAAAGCTAAAGCCTAAATTGCTTACTTGAGCTAAAAACCAATAGATACAAATTAAGAAAAAGAGGTTTAGCGGTCTAGTAATAAGAAACAGGCCATACAAACGCATCATTTCTTAAAAGAAGGTTTTATTTTGTAATCTGCTCTAACCCTTCCTTGGCTCATTTCTTTAAGTCTTTTTTGTAATAATTTTTTTCTTAGAGGATTTACTTTATCTATAAAAAGTACACCTTCTATATGGTCGTATTCATGTTGAATAACCCTAGCAGCCATTCCGTCAAATTCTTTTTCGTGCCACTCAAAGTTTTCATCTTGGAATTTTATTCTAATCTTTTCGTGTCTACTTACATTTTCTCTAATTCCAGGTATGCTAAGGCATCCTTCTTCAAATTTCCATGGAGTATCCCACTCTTCTAGAATCTGTGCATTAATAAATATTTGCTTAATATTGTTAGGTTTTGTTTCTTCCCAATTGCTAATATCCACTAAAAAAAGTCTAATAGGTAAACCGATTTGAGGTGCAGCCAAGCCAATCCCACTAGATTCGTACATTGTTTGATACATGTTTTTAATTAAATCTTTTAAATCAGGATAAGTAGCATCTATTTCTACTGCTTTTTTTCTTAGCACGTCATGGCCATAAGTATAGATTGGTAGTATCATGGGTTCATTTGTAAATAAGTTTGCAAAATTAAGGTAGCACTCACAGAATCCAAGAGTTTTTTATCTTTTCGTTTCTCTTTTTTTATTCCGGCTTCTACTAAAGCAAATTTCGCCATTCTAGAAGTGTATCTTTCGTCTACAAAAGCTTGAGGTATAGTGGGAAAAACTTTTGTAAGATACCCACTAAGTTTGTCTATGTTTTCTTGAATTTGCTGGGTTTCTCCTTTCTCATTTAGCGGTTTGCCAATTACAAATTGTTCCACATTCTCTTTGGTTATGTAGTCTTTCAGAAATTGAATTAATTCGTTGCTATGCACTGTGGTTAAGGCTTGTGCAAACATTTTAAGCGGATCGGTTACCGCTATTCCACATCTCGTATTGCCAAAATCTATGGCTAGTATTCTACCCATATTAATTTAATTGAAAAAGTACAGGCAAAGTGAATCTAACTCTAACAGGTTTTCCTTCAATTGTTCCCGGATTCCATTTTGGCATAAGATATACAACCCTACAAGCTTCTTCTTCTAGTCCGTAGCCTATCCATTCCGATTTAGGTTTTAAAGGTTTTACATTACTTACAGAGCCATCTTTTTCTATTATAAATGAAATTAAAACTTTGCCCTCTTTATTTTTTTTCAAGGCTTCCTTAGGATAAACTACATTTTTACCTATAAAAGCATAAAGTTTTTCTAGTCCACCTGGGAACTCCGGCATAATTTCTGGTTTTTGTGTAGAGTCTTTTGGGTTTTCGATTGTATCGGCAAAGCAAATGGAATAGGAGGATACAGTAGCGTGATTTTTCTCCATACTAAGGCCCACAAAACTTAAGCTAATAAATGTGACAAGAAGAAGAGTAAAAAGAGATGTTTTCATTTGGTAGTTATTTGTTATTTGCTGCTTTTAATATTATTCTAAAAACAGTTCGTTCGTTGGGCACAGATTCTTTTACAAAGATAGTACCCTTGTGGTAATTTTGGATGATTCTTTTTACTAAAGAAAGCCCAAGACCCCAGCCTCTTTTTTTGGTTGTATAACCTGGTTTAAAGATAGTTTTAAACTTATTTTTAGGAATTCCTTTTCCATTGTCTGAAACATCTAAAAGTATGTTGTTTTTCTCCGAAAGTCTTAGAGTAAAGGTTATTTTGCCACTACCACCCATTGCATCCATCGCATTTTTACATAAGTTTTCTATAACCCATTCAAATAGAGGTACATTTAAATGTGCCATAATATTCTGATGTCTTTCGTACATTACATATTCTATCCTATCAGAAGACCTTGTTTTCATATATTGAACGGAATGATTAAGAACTTCATTTAGGTTTACCTTTTGTAAAACAGGTTCAGAACCAATTTTAGAGAACCTTTCCGTAATGGTTTCTAAGCGAACCAAATCCTTTCGCATTTCTTCCATTGCTTCTGGGGTGGCAAGTTCTCTATCCATTTCTATAAGGTCTGTCCAAGCCATAAGAGAAGAAATGGGGGTTCCGAGTTGGTGTGCTGTTTCTTTCGCAAGTCCTACCCATACTCTATTCTGTTCTGCCCTTCGGGAAATACTAAACGCAAAATAGGAAACTAGTATAAACAGTCCTACAATTGCAATTTGATAATAAGGGTAATCTCTTAACTGTTTCAGAAGGTAGGAGTCGCTGTAGTACAAATAGGCTGTTTCTGTATCTGTTATTCTTATTGGAATAGGAGGGTAGCCTAATTTCATTTCCTCCAATTTTTTCTTTACATATTCTCGTTTAAGAGATTTTATACTATCCAAGTTTCTATGAATTAAAAAACCCTCTGAGGTTTCCATAATCACGGGGATAGTTTTGTTGTCTTCTACTATAGAATAATAAAAGGAAAGTTCTTCTGGGTTTTCAGCTTCCACTAGTTTTTCTTGCGCTTTAGCCCAAATTGCTACTTTTTTCTCTTCTTCTGTTTTTAATTGTTTTACCAATTTGTTGGTATACAATAGCGAGAAGGTACCAATAAGAAGTGCCGCAATAAAGAGGAGTACTTTAATTATCCTTTTGGTGTCGTATGAATACTTTCTAAAATAAGGAAAATTAAATTTAGGATAGTCCACTTGTGTTGAATTTTAGTTTTTTAACCCCAAAAAGTTTATGAATATTGTTCATCCGTATTGGGGAAATCTTTGTTTTTTACATCGGTTACATAATTGCTTATAGCTTGGTGCATGCTGTCGTAAAGGTTTAAATACCTGCGAATAAATCTTGGGCTAAAATCCTTGTTTATTCCAAGCATATCGTGTAAAACAAGAACTTGCCCATCGGCCGCCGAACCTGCTCCTATTCCAATTACTGGGATTTCGAGTTCCTGAGCTACCCTTTGCGTTAATTTAGCAGGTATTTTTTCTAAAACCAAAGCAAAACAGCCGGCATTTTGCAATACTTTGGCGTCTTCTAGGAGTTTATTCGCTTCTTGTTCTTCTCTTGCCCTTACGGCATAAGTACCAAATTTGTATATAGACTGAGGGGTAAGACCTAAATGCCCCATAACGGGTATACCCGCCGATAAAATTCTCTTTACAGATTCTTCCACTTCGCTACCACCTTCTAGTTTTATGGCATGGGCACCAGATTCTTTCATAATTCGTATCGCAGAATTTAGAGCTTCTTTCGAATTGCCTTGGTAAGAACCAAAAGGGAGGTCGACTACTACCAAAGAGCGTTTTACTGCCCTAATAACCGAAGAGGCGTGGTATATCATTTGGTCTAAGGTTATAGGTAGTGTTGTTTCATGGCCTGCCATTACATTGCTTGCGGAGTCTCCAACAAGAATTACATCCACCCCTGCAGCATCTACAATTCTTGCCAAGGAGAAATCGTATGCCGTAAGCATAGAAATTGGTTCTTTAGCTTCTTTCATTTCCAAAAGGGTATGGGTAGTTACTCTCTTGGCTTCTTTACCTGGATAATGGCTCACGTTTTTATTTTTTTAATTCCACAAAGTTAAAATCATTTTGAACATTAACAAAAAGTTAACCCATTTGCCGCAAAAAACACTATTTCTTAGAAACTATAAACTGCTATGCTAATCCTAAACTAGATGCCCTTGTGTAAAATTATCTTGTGGTAAGCATTTTTTCCTTTGTATTCTATTTGTAAAATATACACACCCGCAGAGTAGGGTAGAAGTTGAATTTCTGTTTTAGCTTGTGTACTTTCTATTTCTTGTAGAATTTTGCCATTGCTATGAATAAGTTTTACTTTATATTTTTCTAAGCAGGATTCACACTGAACACTTACAAGGCTAGAAGCTGGATTTGGATAAAAATTAAACAAGAGATCCAAGTTGTCTTGGTTTGGTGCTTCGATGGTTGTAAACTTCCATTCCTCATTGTTTATACCTTGTATAGGGACACCGTTTTCAGCAGTAAAAAAACCAAAAGGAATAGATACTGAAATCTCCTTTTTGTATCCGAAAAGTTTACTTGGGGTTATTTTTACAATATTGTTCTTTATCTCAATCAGATTTGTATCGGTTTGAAATTCATCAAACAAGATATTGTTTTGGTAAATTTTAATACTCCCATTTCCTAATACTACATTTTCTGAATAAGTGATTTCTAAGGTTGAATCTATGCTAATGTTTATGCTTTTATGTTCAGGGGTAAAGCTCAACAAAACAGGTAGTGCCTTAGGTTCTTCTGCTAGGTTGCTTTTCCAAACTCCTCTGCCATAGGTTCCTGCATACAAGATATTTGCACTGTAATTTATTTCTAGGTCTGTAACCACAACATTGGGCAAGTTTTCCATAAAAGGAACCCACTCTGTTAGCGAATTGTTAGTATAAAAAACCCCTAAATCAGTTCCTATGTATAGGCCTTCATTGCTACCGGTTTGGTATACTATGGCATTGGCAGATATATTGGGAAGGTTTTTAGAAATATTGCTAAGCCTTTTGTTTGCAGCGCTATCGCATCCATTAAATTTCTGAACCTTATAACCATCTACATAAGCAGCATGGGTAAAGTAAATAATGCTATCGTTATTTGGGTCTGTTTCTATTTTGGTAATGGGAGCTATGGCAGAAACAATTTTTTCCCATGTTGCACCGCCATTCCAGGTTCTGTATATTCCTGTATAGTCTCCTGCATAAATAATATTGGTATTGTTTTTAGCTATAGTTAAATTTCTTAAGAGAGTAGAATTGGCGAGATTATTCGAAATGCTTGTCCAACTTGTGCCGTAGTCTGTAGATTTATACACTTGAAAATAGCCGGCATAGATAGTACCAGAGTTTTTTGGGTCTATAGCTATTGGGGTAACCCATGCCCCTTGGGGTCTATTAGGTATATTGTTGGAAATAGTACTAGTTCCAAAGCCACCAGCAAAGGCATTGTTGGAGCGGTAAATAACACCATAAGCATAGGTACTATACATATAGTTAGGGTTTATGGGGTCTATGGCACAATCCATTCCATCGCCACCTGTAGCTTCGCGCCAAGCTTCATTTCTTCTTATTCTTGTTCCATTGTCTTGTGTGCCTATTAGCACCACTCCGGTATCTACGGGGTGAATGGCAATTCTATACATTTGAGTAATATCTAGCCCATTGCTTATATCTGTCCAAGAGGCACCTCTGTTTCTTGTAAAATAAATACCACCATCGTTGCAATCAAAAAACAAATTAGGGTTCATGGGATGGTGTGTAAAAAAATGTTTGTCTGCATGCACTACTGGTACATTCGAACCATTTCCTGTCCAATAATTTACTATGTTAAAATTTCTTCCTTTGTTTGTAGAGCGCCAAGTATTTACTCCGCCAGCATAAGTAAGGGTTGGATCAGTTGGTGAAATTTCGTAAGTTAAATCATACCAACCTTGCCCCGTAGTTCCCGAACCATTTATACTGTTATGCAATATATTTGGAGCTGAAAATATTTTCACGAAGGTAGTACCAGAGTCTGTAGACTCATATATTCCTTCTAGTCTTCCGCCAGTTCTATGTGCCACAAGCATTTGAAGTAGTTCGGGCTGCGCAGGACATACCGCCATTTCTATTCTACTACCATTGGCTATAGTGTATACTCCTCCAAAAGTATTTCCTCCATCTAGTGATCTTACCACTCTTGCATTTCCGCTTGTAGAGAAAGTACTCGCATATACTACATTTGGGTTCCCGGGCATGTATTCTATGTCTATATAGTATCCTGTAGATACCCTAGTCCAAGTTGTACCAGAATTTTCAGTTTTGTATACTCCATTGGAACTAGCGCATAGTATAATGTGGGGGAAATCAGGGTGCATTACCATTTTTCGTATTAAAAATGATTCCGACTGTTCCCACGATAATCCTGTTGTATTCCAAGTTTCGCCCCCGTCATAGGAGGCAAGAACGCCCACGCTTTTGTTGTCGCCTTGGCCACCATTGTTCAGTCCCCATAGGCTGCCTCTGTCTCCATCCCCAGTTCCAATATACAGTGTGTCGGGGTTGGTAGGATGTACCAATATACTGCTAACTCCTAGTACAGGGTTTCGGTCGGTACTCGTACTCCATGTTTTGCCAAAGTCCGTGGTTTTCCATACCCCTCCACTAGGGCTACCTACCCAAAAAGTGTTGCTATCTGTAGGGTGAAAAGCCAAGCAGTTTAATCTTCCTAAGCCATTGTATCCGCTTGGGGTAGTAGTAGGCCCCATGGGTTTCCAGTTGGCTATATCTATATTTCTTCTTTGGCTATAATTTTTAGAATAGCGCAGCCATTCCATATAGTTTTGGTTTGCTGGCGGGAAATTGCCAACACTATCTACCCTTTGTTCCCAAAACCACTCCCACCTTTTGTACACATTATATCCTGTTCCCCTCTCCTTAGGTTTGCTTTGCCAATAGTTATCGAATGATTTTTGAATCTCATAAAAATTATTTTGCTTATCACTGGGCAAAGAGTTAAGCCATTCCTGGGCTATGCTAGCGGGTATAAGAACAATTAAAAAGAATAAGGTAAGTAAAGATTTTTTCATGTTTTGGTATGTAGGGGCAATTATATGCTTTTATCTTCAAACAAACATGTGGTTTTGTTTAAGTATATACTACTGTTTGGTGAAGAGTTTTACAACTATGCTTTATACAGTAAAATAGGGAAGGTCCCGCTCTCGCTCGCATCTTGCGAGTTAGCTAGCATACCGCCTATGGCGTGTTGAATAAAAATGCTTTTTCAGCTTTTTATAAATTTAAAAATTTCATTTGAAACTAAAAATGCTTCAAGGGTTCAAAACCCTTGAAGCGTTAAGTAAGAGATGCCAGAGGCAAAGAAAGAGTTCACTAGCAAGATTCGAGCGAGAGCGAATTTTTAAAAGGACTTTAAAAGACTTTTAAAATGGCTTTGAATTCATTTTACCTCAACTAATAATATTAGAGGAGTTTTTTTGGCATGTTTTCCTCCGCATGGCTTTAGCACAAGGAAGCACTTGTATTACTCGCTAAGTTTACCTTGTTTTCTTAATTCTTCTAAAATATATTCGGCATCTTTACCTACATATTTAAGGTACTCTTTGGTTTGGGCTGTTCTTTGGTCGTTGGGGTATGATCTTATAAAGAGTTTATAAAGGTCCATGGCTATTTTATTGTCTACCTGTTCGTGTAAAAAGGCAGAAGAATAGAGTGCATCAGCAGCGTGGGTGCTGTCTGGGTATTGTCTGTAGCAGTCTTGGAACATTTTAGCTGCCTCTTCTAGTTTACGGTTCTTTGCTAGAGTATTGGCAAGCCTAAACATAGCCTTGTGGCTTTGGCTAGATTTTGGGTGCTTTTGCAAGAATTCTTTGTAAAGCGTTGTTGCAGAGTCTAAAGTTATATTATTTTCTTGTTCTGTAATGCTATTCCATTCTTGTTCAGTATTTTCTGAAGCGCTACATGCACTCAAAAGAAGGATGCTAGATACTGCCAAAAAGCTTGCAAAAGGTTTGTTTTTCATGGTGTTAATGTATAAATAATTCTAATATTTCCTGAATTTGTTTTTGTTTAAAACTGTTTTTGTTTACGGTGTATGCATTAAGCAAATTTCTAAAAAATCTTTCTAAAATAATGGCATTGGAACAGGGGTTGTAATATAAAGGCAGCAATTCTTTTTTGATATCGCTAAGGTAGAAATCTATTTGGTTTCTGCCAAATACTGCCCCTTTGTTGTAGGCATTGATATAAAAAAGGGTTTGGGCTTCTGTAGGAGCTACGGAAGACAAGCCTTTGGAATCGGCCCGAGGGGAAGGTAGGTCTGCAATATCTAAATAAGCTAATACAAAATGTTGGGGGAGATTTACCCCGTAAATAGGGATATATAGCTTTTGAGCAACCAAGGCATAAACAATACTTAAACTCAAAGGATTTCCTTTTTTGTTTTTTAGTACTTTATGTAAATAGCAGTTTTCTGGACTATAAAAATTTTTTTCATCACCCTTGAATCCGAAACGATTAAACAAAACAAAGTTTAGAATTTTTACTTTTTCTAAGGCGGTAAGGTCGTATCTTAGTTCAAGCCAAACCTCTAATTTGAATCTTTCTAATTGCTGGTTTAATTCTTTGTACTCTACTTCAGAACCAGAAAATTTAGAACCAAGCCACATGCCGTACAACAAGTCTTCGGGGTTTGCTATCCAAGTTTTTATTTCCCTTTTAAGATCTTCAAACTCTATTTTGTCAATAAGTTCATTTAGGACAAAAATGTTGTCTAGGTTTTCAGAAAGAGGTTCGTCCAATTTGCTTTTTAGAATTTCTAAAACATCGGTACCCATTGCAATAATTCTTGCATGAACTTGTTTTCTCACCTCTAAATCGGTGTCGTCCAAAAGATAGAGCAATGCACTTAGTTCAGGACTAACCATCTTGTATTACTTTTTTTTGGTTGTGGTTTTAGCTTTGGCTTTTGGTTTAGCTTTACTAGGCTTAGTGCTTCCAGTAATTTCTTGTACTTGTTCCAAAGTCAAACTTTCTGGATTTACCCCATCGTCTAGTTTAAAATTCTTCTTTTTAAAGGTCAAATATGGGCCATATTTACCTTTTTGAACCACATATTCTCCTTTTTCACCCAGTGTTTTAATCACTTTTTCAGATTCTTCTTTTGTTTTAGATTGGATTAATTCTATGGCTCTTTCTTTGCTTAAGCTCATAAAATCTTCGGCTTTGGGTATAGAAATAAATTTGCTATTGTATTTTATATAGGGTCCAAATCTTCCTTTGTTTACTTCTATTGGCTTGTCATTGTATTCGCCTAAAAGTACGGGTAATTTGGGTGCATTTTCGTCTTCTTTTCTTTTGTTTTCAATTACAGCAATAGCTTCTTCTAGGCTTACCAAAAGCGGTTCATGTTCTCTTGGTAGGGAAATGAATTTAGTTTGAAAAAGCAAGTAAGGTCCGTATCTGCCAATATTGGTAACTATTGGTTCTCCTTCAAATTCACCTATAGTTCTAGGAAGTTTAAATAGTTCTAATGCTTCTTCTAGTGAAATACTTTCTAAATTTTGTCCAGTTCTTAGGCTAGAATATTGTGGTTTTTTATCTTCTTCTGCCACCCCTAGTTGAACGTATGGTCCAAATTTACCCATTTTTGCTATTACAGGCAGACCAGTTTTTGGGTCGGTACCTAGTTCTCTCTCTCCTGTTACTTTTTGGGCATTTGCTAGGGTAGAGTCTACAATCTTATGAAAAGGACCATAAAAACCATCAATCATTTTACTCCAATCGTTTAATCCTTGTGCAATATCATCAAACTCTTTTTCTACTTTGGCAGTAAAGCCATAGTCCATAATAGATTTAAAGTGCTCAGATAAAAAATCGGTTACAAGCATTCCTATATCTGTAGGGATAAGTTTGCCTTTGTCAGAACCAGTTTTTTCTGAACTTACTTCATGTTTTATTTCAGAAGCTTTTAAGATTAAATTATTCAAAGTTCTTGGGCTACCTTCCTTTTCTCCTTTTGCCACATATTCCCTTTTTTGTATTGTAGAGATTGTTGGCGCGTAGGTAGAGGGTCTCCCTATACCCAATTCTTCTAGTTTTTTTACTAAGCTAGCTTCTGTATATCTTGCAGGGGGTCTGCTATATTTTTCTTCTGCTCTAATTTCTGAGAAATATAATTTGTCTTGAATCGAAACAGCTGGCAATAAATCTGAGCTTTCTTCTGTTTCTTCTTCATCGCTAGACTCTATGTATACTTTTAGAAAACCATCAAATTTGATAACTTCGCCTTCTGCTACAAATTTATACTTGCTGTTTCCTATCTCTATTTGAATAATTGTTTTTTCTATTTGAGCATCTGCCATTTGAGAAGCAATTGCTCTTTTCCAAATTAAGCTATATAATTTTTTCTCTCTGTCGTTGCTTCCTGCAATTGGGTTTTGGAAATAAGTAGGCCTAATTGCTTCGTGGGCTTCTTGTGCACCAGCAGATTTTGTAGCGTATTTTCTAACTTGAGAGTATTGGTCGCCGTAGTCTGCTTTAATAGCACTCATTGCGCCTTGTATTGCAGTTTCTGAAAGGTTTACAGAGTCGGTTCTCATGTAGGTAATATGTCCTTCCTCGTATAGTTTTTGTGCCACTTGCATGGTTAGTCCCACCGGGAAATTAAGCTTTCTAGAGGCTTCTTGCTGCAAGGTACTGGTAGTAAATGGGGCAGCAGGACTTCTTTTGATTGGTTTTTTATCTACTGCTTTTACGGTAAATTCAGCATTTTTGCAGGTTTCTAAAAAATCATGGGCTTCTTTTTGGCTCGTAAATCTTTTGTCTAATACCGCTTTAAAGGTTTTGCCTTTGGCACTAAATATAGCCACCACTCTAAAGTCTGAATTGCTGTCGAATTCTCTTATTTCTCTCTCTCTTTCTACCACAAGTTTAACAGCAACACTTTGTACTCTACCTGCAGAAAGGGAAGGTTTAACTTTTTTCCAAAGAATTGGAGACAGTTCAAAACCAACCAAGCGGTCTAATACTCTTCTTGCTTGTTGTGCATTTACTAAATTATAGTCTATTCCTCTAGGGTTTTGTATGGCTCTATCTATGGCCTGTTTGGTGATTTCGTTAAAAACTATTCGTTTTGTTTTTTCATTTTTAAGACCTAGTTCTTCGAACAAATGCCAAGAAATGGCTTCCCCTTCTCGGTCCTCGTCCGATGCTAACCATACCATTTCAGCATTTTTAGCCAATTCTTTAAGCTCCTTTACAACTTTCTTTTTGTCGTTTGGAACAATGTATCTAGGTTTGAAATTATTCTTTAGGTCTATGGCATCGTCTCCTTTATCCAAATCCCGAATATGGCCAAAACTGGACTTAACCATATAATCTTTTCCTAGGAATTTTTCTATTGTTTTTGCTTTTGCTGGCGACTCTACTATGACTAAATTTTTTGACATTCGATATATATTAGAAACTAAACTTAACTTTAGTTCGCAAATATCACTTTTTTAGTTAATACACCGTCAGAACTTTTAACTTTTATCAAATAAATCCCTTTGTTAAGGTTTAATTCGTTTAAATTCAGTGATTTGTTAATCTCCTTTGAATCGGTATTTCCTTTGAATACAGTGGCAACTTTACGTCCATTTATATCTATTAAGTCTATTTCTATAGGGCTATTTAGTTCTAAGGATAGCAATTGAATAGATAAAACGCCATTGTCTACAGGGTTTGGAGATATACTAAAGTCTATATTTTTAGATAAATTTGGAACGGAAGTGAAAAACTGACTTATGTTTATATCGTCTAAATACATGTCGTTTCCACCACCATCTTCAATTTCTATTCTTACCCTTACATTGGTTTCTTCTCTGTACTCAAGTAGGTTTAAAGTTACACGAACCCAATCACTGCTTTGAGAAGGTACAAAACCTTCAAAGAAACCTTGTCTTCCAGCCAATTGCCCACTAACTCTTTGCAATCTTTGTTCCCAAGTTGCGCCGCAGTCTTTAGAAATATAAATCCTTAGTATATCAAAAGTGCTAGAGTTTCTTCTTGCATGGCCAACCATAAAGGAAATTTTCGGATCTAGGTTTCCAATTTCTTTTAGATTTATACTAGGTGATTCTATAATATATCTCGTACCTGTTGCAGTTTTGCTTAGTTCTGCAAGGATAGATTTGCTGCCAAAAAATGCTGCATTGGATTGTACTTCAAAATTCCCCATTCCATCTCCGCTTAATTGAGACCAAAGTGTGTTATTTACAGTGGTAGTATTTTCGAAACTTTCTGCAACACCTGCAATAGAAGCTACTTTAGGTAAAACCCTTATGTAGTTGTTTTCCACCCTTTCTGTATTCCCAAAAGTATTTTGTACTTTTAATGTAACTTTGTACACGCCAGGAGTGGAGTAGGATATGGTTGGGTTTGGTTGGCTAGATTGGCTAACATTTGCACCATCAAATAACCATGTTCTTGAACTTACTTGACCTTTACAAGAATTGTCAAAAAACTGAACAGGTTCATCTGTGCAAACTATATTTTTATCTGCTGAAAAGTAAGCAAGAGGAGCTTGAGAAAAATTTGGTTCAACCCCTGTTTCTACTAAATTTTGAGCAGAGATTAAGACTCTTCTGTCTGGCGAGCTAGACACAGCCGGAGGATTGGTAAAGAAAAACAATGCCCTGTTTTTTTGACCATTTGTAAACAAGCCTTGGCAGCCTCCGTTGGAGTAATCCATGTAGTTTTCCCACATATCAAGTGTAGAAGAACTAGGGCAGCTATTGCCATTTGCTGGGCAACTTGCATTTACAGAAGAAGAAGCCACAGGAGGGGTGTCGTTTACTTGGTCGCCATTGCCAGTGCATCCACCTTGGAAAGTATGGAAAAGACCAATATAGTGACCCACTTCATGGGTAAGTGTTCTGCCAGCGTGGCCCACATTGCCAGTTCCTACTGTTCCCATATAGTCCGAACGGATAACTATTCCATCTGTAGATGCATTCATAAATGGGAAATTTGCGTAGCCAAGTATTGTGCCTGTAGGGTCGTTGTTGTTTATAGTACTCACTACCCATACATTCAAATATTTGTTTACATTCCAACGTATAATACCTTTTACATTATCCCCAGCATTTACATGGGCAGGAGTGTATATTCTGTTTATACCGTCTGTACAATTTCCATTGGGGTCTATCTTTGCCAACCTGAATTCTATTTCCATATCTGCTACCATGTTTCTGAATGGAGCATTTGCGGTATTTCGAATATTTGCAATATTGGCATTACTTTTACTAAAATCTTCATTTAATATTCGCAATTGGTCTAAAATCTGTTCTTTAGATATATTTTCAGGACCGTTTGTGTGCAATACATGAAAAACAATGGGAATAATAAGTTTTGCTCTACGGTTGGTTTCTCTGGTAGAGGTATCTGCTTTTTCTAAATTAGCATATTCTGGGGTTGTCTTTCTCCAATTTTCATGAACGTGATCCATTCCGCAGGAGTGCTGAGCAAATGAGTATGATATTTGCAAAAAAATTGTAGCCAGTAAAAGTATATTTTTTTTCATTTAGTTAATTGTAACAATTTACAAATTTAAAGTTAAAAATTGAGTAAGTAAATTATTTAGTAGTGTTTTTTTCCCAACGGTCGATTATAGAAGATACAAGGCCGTCTCCAGAAACGTTGATTACAGTTCTGCACATATCTAAAATTCTGTCTATTGGTAAAATTATAGCGATCCAAAGTGGGTTGAGGTTTACGGATTGCAATACCATAATGAGCATAATAAGACCAGCACTAGGAACCGCCGCCGAACCAATAGACGCAAGAGTGGCTGTAAGAACTATCGTTAGTTGTTGGCCAAGGCTTAGATCTATCCAATGAATTTGTGCAAGAAAAATTACAGCAACCGCTTGGTACAAACTTGTGCCATCCATATTGATAGTAGCCCCAATGGGGATTACAAAGTTCCCTGTTTCCTTGCTTACCTTTAAATTGTTTTTCACGCAGTCCATAGTTAGTGGGAGTGTAGCTGCACTGGAACTTGTGGAAAAAGCAAGCAATTGGGCAGGACCCATTGCCTTAAAAAAGAAGAGGTAACGATGAAAAAAGGTATCCTTCGAATTTATTCTTTTTCCAAATAAAGCATACATCACTGGATAAAATATAAATAGTAGCAATGAAAGTCCTAAGATTACAACACTGCCGTATTTGATTAATCCTGTTAAGATTTCAAGTAGCTTAGAGCTATCTTTTCCTGCCATGCTTACTAAGTTTCCCGCCATAAGGCAAAAAACAAAAATAGGGGAGGCTTTCATTACCATATCTATCATAGCTAGATAGGCATGGTTTAGAGAATTAAACATTTGAAACAAAAAACTAGAGTGTTTGTCTTCTATTTTTTTGATAGCGATACCTAAAAAAATAGCAAAGAAAATCACTTGAAGCATGAGAGAGGTAGAGGAAAGGGATTGCACTATATTATCTGGCACTATGTCTACCAAAAAAGCCAAAGGGCCTTGTTCTATTGCCTTGTTTGCTCCCTCTACTTTAGCAGCAATTTCTGGATTTACGCTTGTTTCTATATTTAAATCAGAAAGGTATTGTGAATAGTTTGTATCGGTTAGCAGATTTTTATCATCTACTTTTTCTATTCCATTTTTATTACGCCATTGTTCGTATTGTAGTCGATTGGATATTTTTAAGTTGTCTGGTATTTTTTCTCCTGGGCCAATTAGATTTACAAGAAACAAACCTAAACCAATTGCTAAAACAGTGGTACCAGTATAAACCAAAATGGTTTTTATTCCCATTCTGCCAAGTTTGCTAATATCTGCAAGGTCTGCTATGCCCGTAACTATGGAAAAAAGTACAAGAGGAATGGCAATTAATTTTAGTAATTTTAGGAAAATATCACCAAAAGGGCTAATCCAATGCTGTGTAAAAGTGCTAAAACCAAAGTGAATAGAGAGGAAAGCCCATAGAATTCCAAAGATCAAGCCTAATATAATCTTCCAATGAAGCGCCATTTTTTTCATGTTGGCAAATGTAAAATTTAATTACAAAGTAGCATTTTTATTTAGCAAAAATAAATCTAAAAGTACCCAATGAGTAAGTGCTTGAATGATAGGGGCCGCCCTAGGAACAACACAAGGGTCGTGTCGGCCTGTAGCATTGAGTATGGTTTCTTCTCCTAAGGTATTTATAGTATTTTGTTGTTTGCCAATCGTGGCAGTAGGTTTTAGGGCAACTTCGAAATATATCGGCATGCCATTGCTTATGCCGCCTTGTAAACCTCCAGAGTTATTCGTTTTTGTTTGTAAGTTTCCATCTATTTGTTCCCACTCGTCGTTCACTTCGGAGCCTTTTTTGCTACTCATCTCAAAACCTCCTCCAAATTGAAGGCCTTTTACTGCATTTAATGAAAAGATTGCTTGACTTAGTTTCGCTTGGAATTTACCAAAAACAGGATCGCCTAAACCTATTGGACAATTTAAGATCTGGGTGGCTATAACTCCTCCTAAACTATCTTTTTCTTGTATAGCATTGGCTATTTCCTTTTCAATATTTTTTCTTGTTTCTAAGTGTGGGCAGCGGATCGAATTTTGGTTGTTTCGCAATTCTTCAATAGAAAGATTTGGAGGAATACAATGGGTATAAATCTGCTTTACATAGCTAATTACTTCAATGTTTTGTTGAATAAGTATGCTCTCTGCTAGCGCCCCAGCAGCTACCCAAGCGGCGGTTACTCTTGCAGAAGAACGCCCCCCGCCTCTGTGGTCGCGTATCCCGTATTTTTGTTGGTAGCTATAGTCTGCATGAGAGGGCCTGTAAACGTCTTTAAGGGAGTCGTAGTCTTTTGGGTTTTGATTGGTGTTTTTAATAAACAGTGTAATAGGAGAACCCGTAGTTTTATTTTGGAACACCCCAGAGAGAATTTCAAAATTATCGTCTTCTTTTCTAGGGCTTACAAATTCGGAACTACCAGGCTTTCTTTCTTGCAGTCGTTTGTTAATTAGGTCATAAGGCATATCTACACCCGCAGGAAAACCGTCTATTACCACCCCTACTCCCATACCATGCGATTCTCCGAAACTTGTAATTCGAATTATTTCCCCTAAAGTGTTAGATGCCATTTTTTAAGATTTTACAAGGCGAAAGTAATAGTTTTTAACCCTACTTTAAAAAAATGTTTTTACCCTCGTTTGGATTAGTTCTGTATTTTTACTCCAAAATATTTTCTAGCTATTTGTTCTCTGTTAGTAGTTAAATAATTAAAAAAAGATTGTGCCACTGGAGAAAAAACTTTGTCTTTTGGGCAAATCAAACTCCAATTGCTTGTAATGGGAAGTCCTTTCATTGGTACAATCTCTAATTCATTGTTTGAAAGCTCGTTTTTAATTCCAATTATGGGCATAATAGAATATCCCAAGCCAGCCAAAAGAGCTTGTTTTACTGCTTCATTAGTAGTTAGTTCTATTTGGTTTTTGGGAACTATATTTTGCTTTAGAAAATAGTTCTCCATGCTTTGTCGGGTACCAGAACCTTTTTCTCTATACACAATAGGAATGTTTTCTAAGTCTTTTGGGTTTTTCAGAATGTCTTTGTTCTCCATATTTTTTTTTCCTACCAAGTACAGTTTGTTTTCTATAAGGTTTAAACTACGTATGGCAATATCCTTGGGAAGTATGGAAACAAGCGAAAAGTCAGATTCGTTGTTTTCTAGATTAGAAAGTACGGTTTGTTTGTTTGTAAAATCTAAACTAAGTTTTATTCCAGGATAAATTTTAAGGAAATCTGCTAAAAAGAAAGGCATAATATATTTGCCGGTAGACACCGCACTTATCTTTAATTTACCCTCTAAATGGTTGTTATAAAGTTGGGCTTTGTTGTTTATCTTATTTATGCCCAGTAATATTTCCTCTACTTCTTTGTAAATTTCCTTCCCAAAATCTGTAACAAATATTCTCTTTTTAATTGTTACGGTAAGGGGAATATCGAATTGGTCTTGGAAGTTTTTAAGCTGTATAGACACTGCGGGTTGACTTAAATGCAATTCTTCTGCGGCTTTGGTAATACTTGCATGTTTTACAATTACAGCGTATGTTTGTAGTTGAGAAAGGGTATAATTCATAAGTTTTAACTTATATATTTTATTGCAAATATAAATAAAAATAAATGAAATAGGATACCGAATATTGCAGTGCTAAAAATTAGAATATGAGCGATAACAAGGAAACAATTGTGAGACTAGTGGATGGTGTATTTTCTCCAGAAGATGCTAAAGAAGTGGCTGTAACCCTTCTTAAAAGTAAAATACAATTTCATGTTTTTAAAAACATGCATACAGAGGAAACTACTGGCAAAGAAGATCCATTTTCTAAGCAGCGAATAAGAGAATTGAAAAGTAGTGCAGATACTCTAAATTACCTATGTGACTACTCCTCTAAAACCAATAAAAAAATACGTATTTATTCACAAATGGTTATAGAAGTAATAGACTAATGGATTTAGGATTATTATTAGACAACTTGAGCAATCCTGCATTGCTATTCTTTGTATTAGGAATCATTGCGGTTGTATTAAAAAGTGATTTGGAAATCCCCTCTAATTCTTCTAAATTTATTTCCTTATATCTGTTGTTTTCCATTGGGTTCAAAGGAGGGCAAGAGTTGTCTCACGAAATTCTTACTGCCGAAATATGGTGGTCCATGTTGTTTGGAATTGTGCTTTCGGCAATAATTCCTTTTTATACCTATTTTATTCTACGACGCAGGCTTTCTGTGGCCGACTCAGGAGCAATAGCCGCGGCTTATGGTTCTGTGAGTGCTGTTACTTTTGTTACAGCGGCCTCTTTTTTAGAAGCACAGCAAATGGTGCTTCATGGCCACATGGTAGCAATTATGGCACTTATGGAGTCGCCTGCTATAATTATAGGCTTGCTACTAATTTCTGTGTTTGATAAGGAAAATCCTCAGATTCAAAAAAGTATTGCTATTAAACACTCTTTTACAAATGGTAGTGTGATGCTTATTTTGGGTAGTTTGGTTATTGGAATGCTAGCAAGCGACAAGCAAGCCGAAGGCATTAAACCCTTTACCAACGATTTGTTTAAAGGATTCTTGGCAATTTTTCTTTTAGATATGGGTATAAGCAGTGGTAAAAAACTAAAATACTTTTTCTCTTTTGGTTGGTTCCCGCTTTTGTTTGCACTTTTTGTTCCATTAATTAACGGTTCTTTGGTAGCTATAGCTAGTGCAATGGTTAGCAGCGACGAATCCAACCGGTTTATGTTTGCCATATTGGCTGCAAGTGCCTCGTATATAGCGGTTCCTGCTGCTATGAAAATAGCCGTCCCCAAGTCCAATCCAGGGCTAATGCTTCCTATGGCCCTTGCCATTACCTTTCCTATAAATATTACCATTGGCTTCCCTCTTTACTATTATTTTGTGCAAAATACATTTGGGTGAAATAATCCGATTTTTTTAGCGTTCTGTCTATAATGAATTCTAAAACTCTTTCTCTAACTATACTGTTTTTTGTTTCTTTCTCCTTTTCTATTTTTGGCCAGCAAACTAGGGAATTGAAAAAAACAACGATTTATTTTAAATCCAATTCTTCACAGTTTGTAGATACGGAATTAACTCAATTTGTTAAATTTACACAAGAAATAAAAAATTTAGAGATAGCTCAAATTACCATTAAAGCGCATACCGATACCAAGGGCGATAGCCTAAAGAATATTGAACTTTCCGATAAAAGAGCCCAAGACGTAAAAAAGAAACTAATTCAAAACTTTAACTTTCCTGATTCTTTATTTAAAGTATATTCTTATGGTCCTAATAGGCCAAAATTAAACAACGACACAGAAAAAGCAGATTCCCTGAATAGAAGAGTAGAAGTTTTGCTCTTTTGCTTTTACAAACAAAGCCAAGATGCAATAAAAGAGAATGTGATAGTGGAAAACAATCTGATAGTTCCAGAAAATGTGGAACTTGTAGAAGAAGAATGCAAAGGGAAAGATACTATTGTAGCACTATCTGGGGACATGTTTTACACTTTTAATACCTGCGATGCAGAATATTTTACACAAACCATATACATAGAGGATAAAATGACAGAAGAAGGAATAGGGGACTCTATCCTGTTGCAAGACAACCTTGGCTATGATTTGGAAAGCAATGGAATGGCTTTTTTTACTATCAAACAAGAAGACATACAATGCGACAAACCAATTAAGATTTTAATGCCTCTGGAAGACACAACCCAAGGATTTGAGTATTTTATGTTTGATAGGAATACTAGGAGATGGGAGCAAAATACAATTCGCAAAAACATAAGCGTAGAAACAATTAATGGACAACGGTTTTTACAACTAACATTAGAATGTAGGAATTTGCAAAAATATTTGAGAAATGGGGTGTATAGTTTTGGTATAAATAAAGATAAAAGGACTTCTAGGATAAGAAGAAGGGGTGGTTCCGCTTGTCTTTCTAGAATTAAAATAAAAAAAAACTATACTATACTATATGTTAGTTCAGAAGATGTGATTAATAAAAGATTACGAAAAATATCCAACAAGAGAACAAGGGCAAATTACAAACCCAATAGGCTTTGGATGAACGTAAATATATTATACCATCCAAATTATAAGAGCAAGATTGTCGTAAAAGACAACAAGAGTGGAGAGGTTCTTTATTTGAATATTGAAGATTTAAAAAAACGTGGTTTTTCAAGTAGATACAGACTTGGATTTTTGCCAGTGATAAAAAAATGCAACTATTACAGAACTTACACTACAAACAAAGGGGTTTGGTGATAGAAAATTAAAAGATCTATTTTAGTTATTGAAAACCCTCCTCAATTAGTTGGTTTTCCCACTTTGTAAAAGTTTAAATAACTTTCTCATCTTTAATCCAACTGTTTTGTTAATTTTCAAATTCACAAACCCTTCAATTAGAACATAATATTTGGTTTTTAAATAATTAATTACTATGTTTGTTTTTTAAAATCTAAAAACTATGATAAAAAACTACTTAACATCTAATGGAAACAGCAATGTTTTGCGGGTTTTTACACACACACACACACACCGAAAATGGCTTAATCGCAACTTTGCAATGCTAGTCATGTTTTTAAGTACTATTGTATTTAATCCATTGATGGCACAATTCAAATTAGGTTACCCTAGCAGTGAACCTGCTCTTTCAAAATTAGAAGAGGTGTGGTACACCGATGAAACAAGGGCAAATGTAGATTTTGTATTCGACAGAACCACTCATATGGAAGTACATTTAGATGCAGGTACAGGGAGGCAATTTGAAATCGGAAAATTAAATGTTAATGATAAAGTTCTATTAATTCAGATGAAAGTTGCTAATGGCAATGCTGGCGGATGGTATACGGAACTAAATGTAAATGCTATAAATGGTAATATTCTTGAATTAGAGCATACAAGCTTTACTTTTGTAACCCACCTTTTGAGTACAGATGCACGTTGTCAGTTGATAAAATTACCTCGTCATCAATCTATTACCTTGGATAAGGTAGTAGTAAAATGTCATGAATGGGATGGTTATACTGGAGGAGTTTTAGCATTTGCTGCAGGTGAAACCTTGTTGTCAAATACTATTATAACAGCGGCTGGCTGTGGTTTTGGACCAGAGATGAATGGTGCAATAGGTGGAACAGGAGGAGCTGGTGGAGCAGGTGATAATGTTTACACAAATTCTTCAGGAGGAGAAGTATCGCAATACAATAGAACTTGTTTAATACCAGAACCAACAGGAAGCGACGCGGTAGATGGTCAGGCAGGAGAGGACGGAGAAGATGATGGAGCACTAGGTTCTGCTGGAAGTACTATAACTGGTGTAACAAGTTATAATTATGGTGCCCCAAATTATGCAACGAGTATAGTTAAAATGGGAAGTGCAGGATTTTCTGTAAATGGATTTAAAGGTGGAGATGGAGGTGGTGGAGGTGGACTTGGTGGAAAAGGTGGCATGTCTGGAGATAATAACCCTGGAAACGATGGTGAGGTAGGACAAGATGGAGGTAAAGGCGGTGATGCCGGTCGAGGGGCTAAAGGAGGAGGAATAATATTAATTAAAACAATGTATTTTGGAGATGTAGATCCTTTGAATTCAACGCAGGGACAATTAAATGCATGGTTAGACGCATCTGGTGCCGATGGAGGAAATGGGAAAAATGGATTTGTAGGTGGAATGTATGGATTGGGTGGTGCTGGAGGCCAAGGTAGCATTGTTGGAAGCACAGTTTATTTTAGTGGTGGAAATGGAGGGAATGGCGCTTCTGGCGATCCTTCAGATGGTGGGGATGGTAGTTTGGCAGGTAAAGGAGGTACAATTTTTTTATATACCAACCCAACCCTAGCTTCTAAATCCAATGCCTTTGATTTTGCAACAGGAGGCGGTAGCGGTCCAAATATGAATTGGATAAATTTAAAATCTGGAAAAAATGGTAAAGGCGGAGAAGGTGCCTTTGGGTATATTTCCGCTGGTTCTGGTAGTATCCTTTCTCCTAGTGGGATAGAAAGTTCTAGCTACGAAAACTGCCCACCTGCCACAGGGGCTACCACCAGTTATTATTGCAATTGCGATATGGCCATGTACCCATTTGCTAATGTGTATGAAAGTGTTGATTTTTTAGGTACTTTCACAACAAGCAATGGTAATTGGTCGTCCACTTACAACCCTAGTCTGGGAATGCTAACTACAACAGAGGTAGATGGAAGCCAAACCAATGTATATATCTGCAAGTTTTTTGAAATTAGCGATGCAAATTTGATATTTCAAACTATTTTTGAACCCATATCTGGAATTAATACCCGTACTAATAATCTTATTGAGATAGGGAAGGATGCAGTAATAACAGAACCTTTAGGTACTGATATATTCAAATACAATTTTATAGATTTCGCTACAAAGCAAAATTCTTTGTATTATTATTCTAATTCGGTATTGAATGAAAGCAAAAAGTACCTTCATTACCATTTAGCGGCAGCACCGTATTATAGCATAAAAGCAGATACTGGCAGTTGCCATGGTATGTACCCCGGCATGGAAGGATTGCCACAGGGTACAAAAGGAGCTACCGTAGTAGAACCTGTACCCGATGTAGGTGCAGAGCATTTTGGTTTTAATTCCAGCATGTTTAGGGTTTTGGAAGAAGGCAAAGAATCATTGACAGATAAAATTATAACGAGTTATCATTCAGACATAAAAAGCATAGGGATTGAAATCAAAGAAGAAGATGCTAACACTAAGCAAAAGTGGACCTATAAAATATTGGATATACAAGGCAAACAAGTGCTACAAGGAACCATACAAGTTGGCAAACAAACTATAGACGCAGAAATGCTAAAACCTGGTACTTATATTTTGCGAGTAAGCAATAACCAAGGCAAAAGCAATGCTTACAAAGTATTGGTGAATTAAGGTAACACTAATTTAGAAAGAATGTATAAAGCTATTTTCAATAAGCTTATAAGAAAGCAAGTGTATATGTTGGTGCTATGTATAGCACCAACATATACCATGTTGCTAGGCCAGAACTTGGTTAAAAATGGTAGTTTTGAAGAAGATAACTATTGGAAAAACTTTAGTGATACCGCTCAGGAGTTTTATACTTATAACCATTGTGCTAGAGGTACCGATTTAAACCATTGGAACTTTGACTTAACTGTTTCTTTAATGATACAAAACTATAAACATTATAGTTTTTTAACTAGAGTTAATGCTAGTAAGGACTTGTTTCCATATTTGATAAATGAAAATTTTTTAAATAAAAATACAAGAGATAATAAGTACTTTAAACCCAATTCGAATAGACGACCTAATAGTACAACATTGCTTAAGGAAAGAAATGGGAGTATTAATTCCAATAGAGCGAGAATGCCGCACTACCCAGATTCTGCATTACATGGTCATAATTATTTGAATTTAAGAACTGCATCAATGTATACAAGTCTGCAAGATACTTGTTTTGTTGATTTTACTTGGAATCATAACGATACATTTCATTGTGTAACAAGGCAATTTCAGAATATTTATCCATTGTATCCTAATTTTCGAATGCAAAGCAATGAAGATTATAATGATATTATAGATACGGAATTAAAAGAGCCGCTTCAAAAAGGTAAGCGTTACAAAATAGGTTTTTTTGCAGCTACTTGCAACAATTATGTGGATTCTGCTACCCTGTTGCAATTGCAAAGCAATCCTACTCGCGTAAAAACAAGCTACGATATAGAACAGGCCGACGACTATTTTAAAAACAGAACAGGTGAACACAAATCTTATGCAAGCGATGGCTTGGGTGTGATTTTAACCAAGGATAAAGTTTTTGGTAATATACATCCTCAACCACCATACACTAAGGTTTTTGAAAACAATTCTGCACAGTTCAGGATAGAAAAACCATTTATGAACAAAGGGGGATGGGATGAATTTAGTTGGGTATTTACTGCCGAGGAGGAATACACAAGGCTATATTTAGGCAATTTTTGGGCACTGTATGAGCAGAACATGATACGTTGGCCATTTTTAATCCATGGAGTGTCGTGTTGTGGCCCATCGGGCATGCAATCCTACTTTCATTTTGACATGAGTGTGTATATAGACAGCGTTTATTTAATTCCTTTAGGTCCCCGCCTTCCCCAAGATATAAAAACCTGCATAGGCGAAACCATAAAAATACAAGACCTAGGAAACAAAGAAGTAACTTGGATACTAGAAAATGGAACAAGAATAGACAGCACGGAACTAACCCTAAATATAAACCAAACCCAAACAAGAATTATAGCATACAAAGAGGGAGAATACGACACCATGTATGTGTATGCCAAAGCCAAAGCAAATTATGAACTCCTACACACCGATACCATGTGTATGGCAGAAAAGAAAGAATTTAATCGTTATATCATTCAAAGTGCAGAGCCAAAGTTGAAAATACAATGGCAAACCGCAACAGATACCCAAGAAAACAAAAGCTATACCAGCACCCAAGCAGAAAGCATACAAGTAAGCATAGTAGATAGTTTTATGTGTGCAGATACCCTATATGTGGAATCTAAAGAAAACTGTATATGCCCTGTGCTGATAAAAGATACAACAGTATGTGCTTATAGTACAGTTACCCTAAAAGAAAAAACAGGCTGCAAAGTGGATTGGTTCAATGGAACAGAACTAATACAAGGTCAAAGCGATAGCCTTGTACTCCAGCTAAGAGACGAATCAATACTTGTAGAAGTAAGAGGAGAAGAAAAGACAAGTTATATTCAAATAAATCTATTTTCTGCTATAAATTACAATCTGCGATACACAGATACAATGTGTAGCTATTTTGAAAACAAACCCATTAATAGGATAAAAATAGATGTAAATAGTACAATACAAGCCACTTGGGAAATACAAGACCAGAGAGGAGATGCGAAGGAAATAGAAACAGATAAAATAGGATTGCTAAAAATAGAACTAAGCGATAACAATGGATGTAGTATAAGGGACAGCATAGAACTGCAAATGGACTGCCCATGTGTGCTATTGCCCCAAGACACTATGATTTGTGTAAACGAAAAAATCCGAATAGAAGACTACTACCAAAGAGAAATAGAATGGTATATAAACGGAGAAAATGTAGGCAAGGCAAAATACTATGAATTTGTACCAAGTGAAAGTAAAACGGAAGTAAGAGGAGTATGCGACACCTCAATACAAACCATGCAAGTATGGGTGAAGCCCCAACCACAATACAATATTATCCACAGCGATAGCATGTGCCATATAACTGGCAGGTTATACAACAAGCTAGCGGTTCAAAGCCCAGAAAACATAAAAACCAGATGGCGAATAGACAACAGGGAATATGAAGGCACACCCTATATAGGAATGGATACTGGATGGATGGAACTGCACATACAAGACAGCATAGGTTGCGAATATTTGGATAGCCTGCAAATAGGAGAATATTGCCCAGAGTTTTCAGAGATATGTTCCTTCCCCAATGCGCTTAGCCCAAATGGAGATGGCATTAATGATATGCTCTCCATATCATGCAGTAATATAAAGCAAGCCCAAACAAGGATTTATAACAGATGGGGAGACCTCATAAAAGAAAGTAATGAACTTTTCAATATATGGGATGGAAGTTACCAAGGCGAAAAGGTACCTGATGGCGTATATTTGCTTACTATAGAATACGAACTATATACCGCCCCTGGTATAAAGAAAATGTATAGAGGTACTTTAACATTGGTAAGATAAAAAAATGGAATTAATACATTTTGCCCAATTCTTCCCAAAAACCAGGGTAGGATTTGTTTACCACCATAGGGTTTTGAATTTGGATAGGTGCAAAAAATCCAATATAACTTAGTGCCATTGCTACCCTGTGGTCGTGGTAGGTCGAAAAACTAAGCTTGCAGGGGAAGTGTAGTGACTTCGTATCTAATATCCAACGATTTTCATAAAAGTAAAAATGGATACCAATTTTGGATAACTCTATTTGTAAGGCTTGCGTTCTGTCGCTTTCTTTTACCGAAAGCGATTCCAAACCCGTAAATGTACAGTCTATTTGAAGAAGCGAAAGTGCCACTATTGCATTGAGACTTATATCAGGGTTTTGAGAAAAATCTAAGTGAAGCACTCCAAGACTTGAATCTGCTTTTTTACTTATACTCAAATTATCCTCTTGTTCTTGTAACTGCAAGCCAATTGTATCCGCTAAGTTTTTCAAAAACAAGGAATCCCCTTGTAAACTATCTAATCTTAAGTGTTTTACAGTAATTTTTGTATTTGGTAGCAATAAAGGTAAAAAGTACCAATAAGAAGCAGCACTCCAATCTCTTTCTACTGTGATACTTTTTATTTCCTCATTTTTTTCATAAAAAGGGAAATGATATAAATTTTCAGGTTCTTTTACTACAGGAATGTCAAGACTTTGCATGCATTGCAGGGTCATGTTCCAATATGTTTTAGAACCAAGTTCTTCTGGAATTTGTATTCGCAAACCTTCTTTACAAAGTGGGGCAACCATTGCCAAAGCAGAGTAAAACTGACTGCTTATGCTACCAGAAGGTTTTATGGTAATCGCCCCTTGGGGAGTTATCCCTTTTATTTCTAATGGAGCAAAGCCATTTTTTTCTTTATAATTAATGTTGCAACCCAATTGTAAAAGCATCTCTACTAGGTCTTTTATAGGTCTTTGTTGTAGCCTTGGGGTGCCGTGAAGTATTATATTAGAGGGAGTACAAGCATACAATGCAGTTAAAAAACGAAAAACAGTACCTGCATCTTGAACATTTACCGAGCCTTGTGTTGTCCCATTGTTTAAAATCTGTTCCAACAAATGGGTGTCGTTTGCTGTAGAGCTGTCTTCTATTTGTAAGCTTGGGAAATATAGTTTTTTTAGAATAAGTAGCCTATTGTTTATACTTTTTGATCCAGGCACAAATACCTCCACAGAAGCAGGCAGCTCCATAGGTGGCGAAATTTGAATACTAGTTGCTTTGCTTTGGTCTTGCATAGTTTTCTAGGGTTTCTTGTATCAAACCTAAAGCTACTGGTACTTTTAGCAAATATTTTCCTAAATCCGAAAGCAGCACCATTTGAATGGTATCGTTGTCGTTTTTTTTGTCGTTTTTTAAAGCTTCTAGAATTTCAGGAATATGCACCAGTTCTATAGGAAGAGGATATAGTGTCTGCAAAACTTGATTTATACTTTGCATGGTATCTTCTTGTAGCAAACCCAGTTTGAATGCTAATAAATTTTCCAGTGCCATGCCCCAAAAAATGGCTTCCCCATGAAGCAAAGAAAAACCTTTTGAATTGTAAACGGCCTCTATAGCGTGCCCAATACTATGCCCATAGTTAAGTGAAAGTCTTTCATTTTTTTCTAAAGGATCTTTTTCTACAATATTTTGCTTGCATTGCAAAGCAAGTTTAACATAAGGTTTAACTTGGTAAACCGCAGGATAGGAGGGGTTTTGACTAAATTGTTTCCACTCCTCTGGAGCAAAAAGGAGCATGCTTTTACAAATTTCAGCAAATCCGGAATGGTATTCTTTGGGAGCAAGGGTATTTAAAAAGAAATCAGATAAAATTATTTTTTCAGCTGGATAAAAGCTTCCAATGATATTTTTTACAGAACCTAAGTTTAGGGCAGTTTTACCACCGTAAGCAGCATCTGCCATGGCTAGTAGTGTAGTAGGGATATTGATAAAGCGTATGCCTCTTTTGTAAACCGAAGCCACAAAGCCTCCTATGTCGCATACCATACCGCCACCTAGATTTACTAAAAGGGTGTTTTTGTCTGCATAGTTTACACTCAAATGGCTACAAATCATTTCAAAAGTATCTATGCTTTTGGAAGATTCTCCAGAAGCAATTACAATCGTTTGAAAAGTATGGTTTTCAAAATAGGGTAGAAAACAATGGATGTAAGTATTTTCGTCGCAAAGAAAAAACACCTGAGAAGCATTGCTTTTTTCTATTTCAGAAATTATTTCACTTGGAGTATTTAAAAAAGCAAAAGACATGGCTTTTTATTTAGTTTCGAATGTTGTCGTAATCGTTTGAGTTGGCAGGGTCTAGTTTTTTCAAAAGTTCTATCATTCTATTTTTTTCTGCCACAGGCGCTTCTTTGTAAATCTGAATCAATTCTTTGTTTTTGGCTAAGAAAAAAGTGCGTATTATCATGGCATTGGGCAGTAATCTGCAAAGTTCTTGAATGTTTTTTAGCGACTCCTCTATGGCTAGTCTTCCTTTGTCAAGGTCCTTGTGCATTATGTCCAAGCCATTTCTGTGGTACATATAGTAGGTTTCTCTTAGTGGTCTAAATCTGTCGTTGGTTAGGTTATCCAAAAAATAAAATCTATTCCTATTGTTAAGTCCATCGTTTGGTCTCCATCCGTTTATACTTTGCGAAGCATCCAAAATTCCTTTTGCAAGGTTGTAATATTCCGTACCTGCAAATTTGCCGTAAGAGTCATAATCCACCCCCATAGCCATGTAGGCATAATAAGCAAGCACACCAGTTAGATTGTAAACATTGGTGTTTTCTTGAAAATCCATGGCTTGCATTTCTTGGTATTCAAACTCTACGGTTTCGTCTTTTATATTTAAAAGCTGTGTGGTATAGTTAGAACCATATACCGGTCGTATGGTTTGAAACTGAAACGTAGCCATAAAGCGATTCAATGAAATTTCTTGGGTTATTTCTATGATTAAAGTACCTTGGATTCTCTCTATGGGCATTATTTTGTCTTTGCTCCATTTTCTTCCATTCAAAAATTGAACGACAGAGTTTTGTAAACTTGTAAAAATCTGTTTGTCTGTTCTTTGTATTTTAGGAGAAATTACAGAAACATTGATATTTAGATCCTGAGTAAAGCCTACAAAAGGTAAAAAGGAAAGTAAAAGAAGGATTTTTATATGTTTCATAATTCAGATACAATAGTAACGATTTCTTTTGCTAAAATATTTTTGTTTTGCAAAGGAAGTGCGATTTTAGTGGAATCTTTCTTAAAAATAGTAACTTTATTGGTGTCTGTTCCAAAACCTGCTCCTTTGTCGTTCAAAGAATTAAGAACAAGGAAATCTAAGTTTTTATTTTTTAGCTTTTTTAAGGCATTTTCTTCCTCATTATGGTCTTCCAATGCAAAACCAACTAGGGTTTGATGGGTTTTGATTTCGCCCATTTCTTTCAGAATATCGGGATTTTGGACTAGTTCTACTATGGGTGCTGAAGAAGAATCTTGTTTTTTGATTTTAATATTTGCAGTATTTGCTGGTCTGAAATCGGCTACTGCGGCACTCATTACTACAATATTGCAATTGTTATAATGCTTCATACAGGCAGCGTGCATTTCTACAGCCGATACAACATTGGTTTGGGTTATATTTGGGTGTATTGATTTTAAGGATACAGGACCCGCAATTAGTTCTACTTTCGCTCCCCGATTTGCGAACTCTTCTGCCAAAGCAAAGCCCATTTTTCCTGAAGAGAAATTGCCTATAAAACGAACCGAGTCAATTTTTTCGAAGGTAGGACCAGCACTTACCAATACTGTTTTACCTGCCAAACTTAATTGTTGAGAAAAAAAGGATTCTAGAGCATTTACAATATTTGCTACTTCTGCCATCCTGCCTTTGCCTTCTAATCCACTAGCAAGAAAGCCTTCTTCTGCATCTATCAGATTGTTTCCTCTATGAACTAAGGCTTGTATGTTTGCAGTGGTTGATGGATGAGAAAACATATCTAGGTCCATAGCGGGGGCAAAAAATACTGGGCATTTGGCGGATAAATAGCAGGCAAGGAGCAAATTGTCGCAAATGCCATGAGCCATTTTGGCCAAAGTATTGGCAGTAGTGGGAGCTATAAGCATGATGTCTGCCCACAAACCTAATTCTACATGGTTAGTCCATTCCCCTGTTAAAGGATTTGAGAATTCGCTGTATACTGGATTTTGAGAGAGGGTAGCCAAGGTAAGTGTAGTCACAAATTCTTTTGCTCCCGGTGTCATTACTACTTTTACAATTGCACCAGCTTTAACAAGTTCTCTAACAAGAAAAGCCGCTTTGTAGGCGGCTATTCCAGAACTAATTCCAAGTAATATTTTTTTGTCCTTAACAGACATTTTTTAAATGTTTGGTTCAGGTGTTCTATGGTAGATTTTTCCTTCCACAAAATCACTAGCAGCCAACAAGGTCGGCTTTGGTAATCTTTCGTAGTAGGTAGAGATTTCTATTTGTTCTCTGTTTTCAAAAACCTCTTCTAAGTTGTCGTGGTCGTATGCAAACTCTTCAAGTTTTTTGTTTAATTCTTCTTTAATTTGAGAACTTAATTGATTGGCTCTTTTAGAAATAATGGCAATTGACTTGTAAATGTTTTTAGTCTCTTTTTCCAATTCTCTTGTGTCCCAAGCTTCAGCAGAATCTCTCACTTGTTTAATGTTTGATAATGTACTCATATTTTAAGGTAATAAGTTGTTTTTTAATTTATTTATTTGAATCTCAGATTTTTCTTTTATTTCTAATGCTTGTTTATAGTGCTCTGCATCGCGGTTGTTGCTAAATGCGTATTCTTTAAATTCGCTTAAAACTTCTTGGTATCTTTCTAGTTTTTTTGCTTCCACACTAAGTCCTGCATACAAATACAAGCTTTTAAGAATATGGAATTCAATCTCTTCTTTTTCTTCAATGTCTGGATATGTTTCTATACAATTTCTTAAGGAAATTGAAGCCGCTTTGTAATCTTCCATTTTGTAATACAACATGGCATTGTTGTATGCTTTAAGGTGAAGCTTTCTTCTTAATTTATCAATGTTTTCGTTTACTTTCTCTTGGTAGGTACTGCCAGGAAAAAGGTTTAAAAAAAGTTGAAAATTCTCAATTGCACTTTTGGTCATGCTTTGATCCAGGTAAGAAGGGTCTGTTGCGTAATATTGGCACAAACAATACATATAAAAACATTCTTCTGTTTTGGTACTGTTGAAAAATGTTTCCGTGAAATTTCTAAAATGCCTGCCTGCAGCCTCGTATTCTCCCATTCCATAAAAACTGTAAGAAATGTAATAATATATCTCTTCGCTTCTTTTAGAATCTCTGTAAATACCAAGCAAATCTTGAAAAAGAGGCAGCGCTCTAGCATAATTCTTCTTGGCATAATAGCTTTTTGCAAGTTCATATTTCTCATCTGGCGTACCGTTTTTTACAATCTTAGATTGTGGAGAACATGAACCAAGCGCAAACCCTACAAATATAAGCAAGCCAAAGGCCAATAATCTGCTTTGAAGTAAAGATAAATTTCTTGCTACTGACATATTTGCTTAAGACCTGCAAATATAACATTAGTTTTGCTCATTAACAAGTTTAATTTAACCCATATTCTATATGTTTAAATCTTGAAAGTTATGACTCGTCCTAAAATAAGTTTACA
>DIUJ01000069.1 GCA_002422315.1 Bacteroidetes bacterium UBA6161 | reverse complement strand
GTTCAAAAAAGCGTGTTTTCAAAACTTTTTCCCTACCTTCGCTTTATGTTCCCCACCCCGAAAAATACCAATCCAGCATCGTATACTTTTGGTAGTATAATGGTGAGTGTTTCCAAGGGGGAGTATAAGTATGGAATGAACACCCAAGAAAAGGACAATGAGATTTATGGGGAGGGGAATTCTTACTCTGCAGAGTATTGGCAGTATGATGCGAGATTGGGTAGAAGGTGGAATGTGGACCCGAAATCGGCAAAATATCCTTCCTTAAGCCCCTATTTATGTTTTAGAAATAACCCCCTTTACTATACAGATCCTAATGGAGATGAATCACCTGAAGGTTTTAAAAAGCATGAAGGAAGAGGAGGTGATTTATATTTACCAAATACATCTGAAATAGTTTATGAAGTTGAAACAGTTACTGTAGAAGTTGGGTATTCGAAAAAAGGCCCAGTCTATGAAACCCATCAACAAAATACAAAAAACATTGACAAATTTACTGTAGGTGACCAAACTTATTCGGCAAATTATAATAACAACGGTGATTTTAAAGGATATTATACTTCTTCTGGCGTAAGTTACCAGAATCCAGATGTTCAAATAAACGCAAATGTTGTTAGTTGGACTTATGGTACAACACCAGAACTAAATACTGTATTTGATATTAGTCTGGCTTCTGGCACTATAAATGGCTTACAAATGATACAGACCGTAGAAGTTATAAGTAATAATATATTTAATGGAAAAAACAACGCATTTACTTGGACAGAAAATAACACCACCTTTTTTGGATTTGTAGATGGTGGATTAAATAGTTCAGCAGGAGAACAAGTTGCAGGAATGCCATATTATTATTCACACAATGATATAAATGGCTCTCGAAATTCACTGATTCCAAAAAGCGTAGATCCTTCTCAAAGAGCTTCAAATTGGAATAATTCAACACAGTCTGGAACATTGAGGGCATATGATTACACAAATGCGCCAACTAAAATTAGTACAGTAAGGTTTGAAACATTAATTATTGGAACTAATTTTAATAATACTGGACTAGATATAATTTTGGGTAGATTTCAATGGGGCTATAATAATAGTGGCAGCAGTCCCAACGGTGATGCTGGAGGAAAATCGATTAATTTAAATCCACCGATTAGAAGTAATACTTTTAATATTTTAAATAGAGATTATCCTAATTATCGAATTGTTAGATAATGTGTAAGATGCTTAAGTTAGCTTTGATTTTAATACTTATAAACTTGTGTAATTGTGTGGAAACAAGGAATATTAGAAGCGAATATTCGGATGAAGACCATCTTGTTAGCAAGGAGTATTTGATTGATGTCAATACTTTTTTTAACAAAATCGGAAATATTTACAAAATAGTTAAGGCAGATAGTAATAGTTTTTATAAGGATAGTAGTATTCTAAGGGAATACCTTTTAATTGAAGGAACAATCTGGCATTATAGAGATTCCTTGATATTAAGTTATGCAAATACATTAGATAATTGTGAACTATACAAAAATTACAAAAATTTTAATTTGTCATATAGCCTTGATTTAAACAAAAAAATAATTGATTATTATAAAACAACCTTAGGGCCTAGATGGGAAATATATTTCCTTGATTTTAATATATATTATCCTCCAAGATATAACGATTGCTCAAGGTATTACTTAACAACCACAAATGGTACTATAATAGAATAATTATCTGTTAGTGTTTCGAATTTGGTGTTTTAGGGTCAATAAAAGTATATTTAATCAAACACAAAAGAGCGAACAAAAGTTCCTCCTTCTCGCTCGCATTTTGCCATAAGTTTACGAAACATAAAAGGTCTTCCGAACACTTATGGCATCTTGCAAGGATACTGTCTAAAAAAGTGTGTTTTCAAAATTTTTTCCCTACCTTCGCTTTATGTTCTCTACCCCGAAAAACACCGCAATTCCAACATATACTTTTGGTAGTATAATGGTGAGTGTTTCCAAGGGGGAGTATAGGTATGGGTTTGGAGGTTATGAAAAAGACGACGATGTAAAAGGCGAAGCAAATCATTTAAGCTTCGGTGATTATGGTTATGACCCAAGAATTGGAAGAAGATGGAGGCCAGACCCCTTAGAAAGCAAATACCCTTCTATTTCCCCTTTTGTTTTTTGTAATTCAAATCCATTATACTTTATTGATATTGGCGGCAAGGACATTATACCTACTAATATGTTCGTTGGTACAAGATACCACAAAACCGTTCAGAATATTATCGATAATGAGGATAAAATTTTAATGGGACATAAATATCTTTCTACATTTATGAATGAAGAGCGCCACCTTTATTTACAGGTACATGTAATGAAAGCCCTCCCTGTCTCATTAATAGATGAACTAGGAAGACCTATAACTCCTATCGTAAAAGTTGATTTTGCTAAAGTAGTATCGGATAATACCAAAACTACATTAGTAGCAAACCCAATGTCATTATATATAAATACAAATATTGAGCATGAGGAAAATGACATGTTATGGGTTTTAGAACAAACTGAAATATGCATTGCTGCAACAATTATTCATGAAGTCATGTTTCACGCATGGAGAGGGAAAGGTGATCATTTGATCAATAGCGACATGTTGTTTGAAAGCATACAATCCCTTCAGGACTACTCAAAGGTAATTTTGAAAAAAGAACTAAGTGCTGAAATCGCATCTGCTATTAATTTAATCGATTTTGTGGATATGTCTAACTTTGATGATCTATTAAAGAAAACTAACGAAAAATTTGATTTAAATCTAAATAAGGATATGGTTATAAAAATAGGATTTGACAATGCATTTAATTTAGTAGAAGTTACTAATCAAGAATATAACCAAACAACTCTTGCAACACAGAGCGAGTCTATGAAAAATCAAACCAATGTTTCAAAAATGGAAAAATCAAGCTCGTCAAATGAAGAATAAAGTATCTCTAAATCTTTTTCTAATATCAATTCTAATAGGTAGTTGTAATGTTACAAACAATACATTTCAAGCACAAAAGCCCCTAAAATGTGAATACCATCTATTTTCTTTTGAAAAAACAAACAATAACATGTTTGAAAGACATTTTGAGTATAGTGTTAAAATAAGCAATGATACTATGGTTGTAAAAGAAGAGTTTTTTACTGGATTTATAAAAAAGAAAAGAGAATTAGCTGTCTATGAAAACAGAAATGATACATTTACATTCAGAAAAAACCAAATAAACCATATTCGTTTTGGCAAAGAGGATCTTTTCTTAAAATTGTCTACTTTTAAAAGTAAAGATACATTTATAAATATCAAAAGACTTATATACAATAAAGAAGATGAAGATTGGCAGTATATTATGGAGATTTGGATTCCTGATTCTATACTTAACACTAAGTATAGTAACGCATATAGATTCAAGTTATACGAAACAACTTTTTTTTTAAGTAGTGACGAACTGTATGAAATTAGAGTAAACAATAAAACTAAAAAAGAGATATTCTATTCTAGAACTGATATCGAAAGTGTGTTTGGAATCATACGTGGAACAATAACATTTCACCCAGCACTTGGAATTATTAATGAGAGAATGTTATACCATTGTTGGGGAGGGGGTAATTGCGAAGTTTCTTATAATTATGAAATAACAGATTCGCTCTGCTTTGAAAAATTTAACAATTGGTTACACTAATATATAAATGCCATACTTCCTCCCTCCTTCGCTCTCGCTCGCATCTTGCGAGTGATATAGCATACCGCATCTTGCGAATTTAATAAAATGCATCTGATGCTTTCAAAAAAGCGTGTTTTCAAAACTTTTTCCCTACCTTCGCTTTATGTTCCCCACACCAAAAAATATCTCTTTTGTACTAAACCCTTTTGGTAGTATAATGGTGAGTGTTTCCAAGGGGGAGTATAGGTATGGGTTTAATGGACAAGAAAAAGATGAAGAAATAAATGGTGAAGGAAATTCTTATTCCTTTGAATATAGAATACATGATACTCGTTTAGGTCGTTTCTTAAGTGTTGACCCCTTACATCGTGATTATCCTTCTAATAGCACATACGCATTTGCGGAAAACAGAGTTATAGACGGAATAGAATTAGAAGGATTAGAGTATTTAAACTATACTGTTCATTTATATAAGAAAAGCGGCAAAAGGGTTGTTAAATCATGGATGGTATACGACAAAAGTCAAAAAGGAACTGTTTATGTTGTAACTACACAACTTGAAGGAGATGTTGATGCAAATGGTATTCAAAAGGGATATTCTTATACTAGTACAAAGTACATGGAAGCGTGGAATAATGCCAAAACAGAAATGAAAAACTCCAATCCAACCCACTATAAAGCAAAAGCAATTTATGATAAATTAGTTAAAAAAGGTCAAATGCAAATTACAAAAGATGCAATAGGAACAATTGGTAGTATCGCATTAATTGTTTCTTCCTTCGGTTCTGCGACACCTCTTGTAGTTGGATTTGGTGTTGGTCTGGGTTCTGCTAGTACGGGTTTAAATGGTAGTAAGTTGATTTTAGATTTAAAAGGTGATTTTGCAACTTCTTCAAAGATACCTAGTAATGTAGGAGAGGTGTTTGGACTAGCATTTGATAAATTATACAAAGAATTAAAAAGTAGTTATGATGATAATACATTTCAAAAAATAGGAGGGGTAATTGAGGGTGCCATAACGATGAAAGTTAATGACTTTGGAGTCGATGATGCTCTAATGGCCTCTGGGTTAGTAGCATCATGGATGCTTGACAATGGAATAAACTCAGAGGAATTTGGAAAACATCAAAAAGAAGCTTTGTCAATCTACAAAGAATATATCGAAATTAAAAGTGCAAATGAAAGAGATAAGAACGACCCACAAGTTGTTGATAATTAATGATTCTTATAAATATTTAAAAATATTAAAAGGGGTTTTGTTTACCAGATTGCTTTATAGCACTTTGTTCGCGCTGATGCTTTTTTGTTTTAAGCTTTTACTTTTACAAAAAATTTTTAATAATAGTCTTTTTATATCAGGTTTTGTAATTGTGATTATTTTAATTGTTTATGATTTTAGAAATAGCTTGGTTTTAAATAGTGTTTCATTGCATAAGAATGAAGTACTTGTTAGATATAAAGCATTTTTTCTTATTAATAAAGAGTTGTCCTTCTTTCCTTTTGAATATAAATTAATTCCTAGATTTGAAAAAAGCAACTTTAGGAACACTAATGATATTAATCATTACTTAATCTTTAATAATTCAAATTTGAAAAAAGTACAATTCAGAATGCAACGAGATGATATTGTAGAGTTATTAGTTAAATATTATGAGTTTTATAATAAACCCATACCCCAAAATATACAGTTTTCTTTACATGAAATCTCAAAAATAAGGAATGCTGAAAAAGCGTAATTATAGCGATTCCCTTCAATGTAGTTAATAACATCTAATTTTTCCCTACCTTCGCTTTATGTTCCCCACTCCAAAAAATACCACTCCAGCATCGTATACTTTTGGGCGAATTGCGAAACCACAAATCTATGATTTGGCGCTAAACCCTTTTGGTAGTATAAAAGCGAGTGTTTCCAAGGGGGAGTATAGGTATGGGTTTCAATCTTGGGAAATGGACGATGAAGTTAAAAAAAGTGGAGACCACATAGTTTTCAATGATTTTGGATATGATCCAAGAACGGGAGAAAGATGGCGACCCGACCCGTTACAGTTTAAGTTCCCACATATTTCTCCCTATACAGCTTTTAATAACAATCCTATTTATTGGATTGATGCTGATGGGCGTGAAAATATCCCCGCTTTGATTTGGGCAGCTAAAAACATGGCTAATAAGCAAATTGTTTCTAATTATTCAGACCCTTATTTTGCGGGTTCAGATAACCGATGGACTTACAAAATTGGAACTGTTCCAGATAGAACAGTTTGTTATGAAAGTTGCTTCATGGCTTATATGAACTCTGGGGAAAGTGTTCTACGTACATTACGAACAGGGTTTACTAATAAAAATAACGCCTTTTTTGGACGTTCAACCAAAACAGGCGGAATGAATTGGTTTAAAAGCGGAGACGGAACGGATAGGCAATTTGAAAACTCTATTGGAAAAGGTGAATTGGGCGATATTGTTTTCATGGGCGAATCAAAAGATATGGAAGGACACGCAGTTTTGCTTGCAAGTGGTATAACTATGGGAACAACGAAAATAGACGGAAAATCAATTGAAACAGCAACATTCTATACATTAAGCACAAGTTCGGACACAGACCAAGGTAGTTTTGGAGGCCGTGAATTTACGTTCCTTAAACAAGAGGACGGAAGCTGGCGTCAACAAGGCGGTGCAGGTTATCTTTTCAGAGGATTTGGGCAAATGAAAAATGTTGAAGTCACAGACGAGCAAAGGAAAAAAGCAGGAACAGCGATTGAAGATGTTAAAACAGGCAATTAAATATGAAAAGATTATGTACACTACTACCTTTTTTGTTGTTCTGTTATTGTCATTGTGCAATTGCACAAACATTTAGTTCAGAAGAAAGGAGAAAAGAATCAGAATGTATTTTAAATACGGTAATCAATAGCGTTCCTTTTGATAGTATTTACAACCACAAACGAGTTTATTTTATGGCTAATGAATTACTAACGAAGAACTCCCCTTTAGTTCTAAAGAGAAATAAACGCAAAGCGAAAATCTTGAACGAGAATGAAGTTAAAAAAGTCAAACAATATGCGATTCTGGGTGATTTTACTTTAGATTGGAATAATCCCGTTGCTGTGAGGGTTCAATTATCCGTATCGCCCAATAAGACATTAAATATGAGACTTGAAAAAGAAGGTGAAAGATGGATAATAAAGAACCACATTGTTTTTGAAGATTAAAAATTTTAAACCCCGCTCTCGCTCGCATCTTGCGAGTGAACTAGCATACCGCCTCCGGTGCATTTAATAAAAATGCTTTTGATACTGTCTAAAAAAGCGTGTTTTCAAAATTTTTTCCCTACCTTCGCTTTATGTTCCACACCCCAAAAAATACCGCAATTGTACTAAACCCTTTTGGTAGTATAAAAGCGAGTGTTTCCAAGGGGGAGTACAGGTATGGGTTTAATGGGAAAGAAAACATAGACGAGGTTGCAGGTCAAGGAAATTGGCAGGATTACGGAGAGAGAATGTATAACCCAAGATTAGGGCGTTTTCCAAGTCCCGACCCAATTATTATTTATGGAAAAAAATACCCTGAACTTTCACCTTATCAATTTGCCAGCAATACACCTATACAGGCAATTGATTTAGAAGGCTTAGAGGCGTATATTGTTGTCTTTCCTGATTATAAAATTTCTACTCCGTTAGGCAAAATTGGCGGGCTTGGACACGCAGGTTCTTTAATTGTTAATCCAGTTACTGGAGATGCCTATTATATGGAATATGGAAGATATAATAGCAGTAAGGGTAATGCAAGAACCATTGGAGTGGGTCATAAAGTGGGGACAGTAACATTTGGAGAAGATGGAATGCCAACCCCCGAATCATTATCAAAAGTAATGGGAGTAATTTCAGAACAGGCAGGACACGGAGGTAGAATAGAAGCAGCAGAGTTTAAAATCACTTCTGAGGAATTTGATAAAATGTATTCCGACCACCAACAATATTTGGATGAAGCTGACGACCCCAATAGAAAACCTTATAAACTTCAAGGTAGTGATGCACATAATTGTGGTACTGTTGCTTGCGGTGTAGTTGATGATAATTTGGAAAATTCTGATTTGCCTGAAAAAACAAATGCAAGACCTGTAAAAATGATTCAGGAAGTTTTAGATAAAAGTAAAAAAGGTACAAGAGTTGGATACGACCCAAAGAATAAAACTACAACGAGAGGAGGAAGTTATGTCCCTTCTGCTGATGAGCAGGAAACAGACAAAGAAATAGGGAATTAGAATGGGAGTTAGAATATTGAAAATACTTATTGTGGTTAACTTGTTATTTGGGTGTAAAACAATCAGAGAGGCTAAAATGCTAAAGGTTGCAGTTAAACAAGGTGTGCCCGAAACTTCTGAATGGATAGGTGGAAAAGATGGCGGTGAATGGGTAAATTTTATCGTCAAAAATGACACCTTGCATATTGATACCTACAATGATTTTACGAATCAATTTAAAACAAGATATACCTACAAAATAAACTGCGAATCATCAAATGAAAAACAAATCCGTAGAGCTTTTAAGTTCACAAATGGGGAAAAGGTTTTTTGGGATACAAAAAGAGAAACATTCAACTGCTTAGAGTTTATTGAAAAAAAAGCTGAAAAAAAAGAACCATATACGCACTGACAAGTTCGGGGCTTTTTCTGCTCTTTCCCGTCCGTTTTTCCCTTTCCTGCCCCTTTAATCAAAAAAGTTTTCCACAATTAGTGTTTTACACTCAACCCCTTGTGGCTCTTTGCGTTCTGTCCTTTTTTTCTCTCTCTTTCCTTTTTACCCCAATCCGCCTAAATTACAGAGTATTTTAAAAGCGGTTTTGGTGGTCTTTTTCGGTTGGTTTTTTAGGGTTTGGGTTTTGTGCTTTTGATACTTTCAAAAAGTGTATTTTCTTCAAATTTTCCCTACCTTCGCTTTATGNNGTATAATGGTGAGTGTTTCCAAGGGGGAGTATAGGTATGGAATGAACACCCAAGAAAAGGACAATGAGATTTATGGGGAGGGGAATTCTTACTCGGCAGAGTACTGGCAGTATGATGCAAGATTGGGTAGGAGATGGAATGTGGATCCGGTGAGTTTCATGTTTAATAGCCCTTATTCTGTTTTATTAAATAGCCCTATTTTATTTCAAGACTCAGATGGCGATATAATTAAGTATGGGGCGAATGCCTCATTTAGTTTTAAATTTAAAACAACAATAACTACTGCTATTTTAAGATTATCATCACCAACATTTAGGGGCATTTATAAAGACTTAAAGAAAAGTCCAAATATTCACACAATAAACTCTATAAATAGTTTCTTCTCAGGTATGGTGACACCTAATTATAATAGAGAGGAATTAGACAACCTTATAAAAGAACAGCAAGAAGCAATAGTAGAAATGCTTGGTTTTGAAATTGAAGGGGAAACAAATAGTGAAAGATATAAGGAGTTGCTAAGTATTAATGAATCCATATCAAAAAGGATAGATGTGTTTAATAAAAAACCTAAAGAACATCAAGATGGCACTGGCTGTGGTACGGAAATTTATTTGAACTTTAAAAATGCAAAAAAACGAGCCACGGAAAAAGGAGGCGGTAGAAGATATGCTGCATTCAAGTTAATCGGTCATGAGTTTTCTCATGCTCATGAGAGCAACAAAGGCAATGTTCTAAGTGGAGAGGAAATAGATTCATATAGCTACACAATAAATAGTGATGGTACTATTGATGTTATCGCTAAATTTATACCCTACGAAGAGAAAAGGGCCCATAGCGTTGAAAATCAAATAATAAGCGAAATAAACAGCTTTCTACCTAAAAATGCGAAGATTCCAATGAGCAAAACATACGATAGCCCTGAAAAAACAAAGGACAATAGTTCTAAAGCATGATATAACTTATGTATAATTTTTTTGATAAAATAATTGCTTTAATCAAGTTTGACATTTTATTTTTCTTATTTTTTGTTTTTCATTTAATGGGGTGTAAACCCTATAGACATGAGTTAAAAAGCTCCAATGATATTATATATAAAACCATAAATATTTGCGAACAAAAATCGTTAAATCCGTTGTATCTTTCTGAAATGAAAAAGTTTTCGAAAATGCAAATTATTTTTATGGACTCAAGCATTGTAAATTTAAAATCAAAAGACAAGATTGATTCATTCTTTTTATTCACAAAAAATGAACTTAATACGGTTCTATTTATAAACGCAATTGACGAAAAAGAAAATTCAGATAAAGCCATACACAAATACTTTGTGGTTGATAATACACTAGATTTATTTACAAAATATAAAACTACTATTTACTTAGATTCTCTTAATAAATGTAATAAATCAAATAAAATATCTTTGGGACAATTAGAATGGCCTTGTTTTGTGACAATTAAAAATGAAATAGAAGCAAAGTTTATGCAGGAGTTTAACACACTTGAACCAATTATTATTAATAAAACTGTCTTTGATAATTCTTCTGCCTTGACAATAATTATACAATTTGAAATAAATACAATTTACCATAAGGTAATTATACTTTAAATGCAGTTGGTTTTAAATATTAATACAGATGTCCTTTTCTCGCTCGCATCTTGCCTGTAACGTAGCCACCGCCTCAGGCGCATTTAATAAAAATGCTTTTGATACTTTCAAAAAGTGTATATTTAAACCTTTTTCCCTACCTTCGCTTTATGTTCCCCGCACTAAAAAATACCGCAATTGTACTAAACCCTTTTGGTAGTATAATGGTGAGTGTTTCCAAGGGGGAGTATAGGTATGGNNATGGAATGAACACCCAAGAAAAGGACAATGAGATTTATGGGGAAGGTAATTCCTACTCGGCAGAGTACTGGCAGTATGATGCGAGATTAGGTAGAAGATGGAATGAGGACCCGGTGGATGTGCCTTCTTTTTCTCCTTATAGCTGTTTTGCAAATAATCCGATTTGGTTTAGCGATGTCTATGGAGATAGTGCTGTTAATAACGCAAGCAAAATTACCGAGGCTGCTACAAATGCAGTTAATAAGGTTATTGCCTCTGATAATAATGAAACTACCCCTGCAAAATGTAATATTGGTGTAAATAATGCTTTCAAGGAAATTACAGGAAGTAGTGAATTGGGTGGTAAGAAAGCAAATGATATGTATGATTATATGTCTAGTTCAGATAATTTTGAACCAATTGATATATCAAAAGCTCAAGAAGCGGCAAACAATGGCGAGGTTGTAATAGCTGCATATAAGAGTTCTAGCGGCTCTGGGCATGTTGCATTAGTAGTTCCAGGCAAAGCTGCAACAACAGGAACATGGGATGGAAAACCTGCTAGTTCAATAGGCGGAATACCTTTAGTTATGGATACTGGAGCAGGGAAACGTGAAGAAAGTCAAAGTGTAAACTATTCATTTGGCAAGGGTAAACAAGCTGAAGTTATGTTTTATAAATATAAACCGCAAATAACAAAAATAAATTCTAATGATGTTGCGAAAACAACAAATAATAACCAATCTATTACATCTACTGTTGTTAATCCTTTTTTAAATAGTTTAGGAAATATAACACTACCAACCCAAACTACTGTTTCGGCTGCTCCTGATCCTACATTAGGACAAAGTTTTCAACAAAGCAAAGTTCCAATTATCCAAACACTTGGGGATATATTAAACCATTTCGGATTTTAAAATTATAAATCATGAAAAAACTATTATTAGTACAACTCCTTTCTTTATTTTCAGTATGTTATGCAGACAACTTCAATTTCATAGGATATAGGGATAGTTGCCCCGTTTTTTTTAATAACACTAAACACGAGATTGTTATCAAGAAAAATGACACACTTCGTATTATTAAAAAAATTAATACTGGCATCAAAGCTATTTTTGTTAAGAATGAATTAATTGTACTAGAGTCTAATGAAAATGGCAATTATTTCGCACATTTAATCAAAGGTGAAAGAGAAAAAAAAATCCCTATAACTGGAGATTTAACATTTATTACAGGTAATGAAAACATGATATTTCATTCAGATTTTAGCACCTCTGAAATATACATGCTATCATTTGAAGGGAGCAAAAAAATGAATCTAAAAGGACTAGTAGTCGGATTTGATGAAAATTGTCTTTATTATTCAAAGGAAAATAATGCAGAAATAATTAGCGCAAATGTTGAGATTTATAAAGTTGAGATTGGAGACTTTAATTTAAAGTCAGAACTTGTGGCTTCAAATTTAGCAGGTGAAAAAACAATTATTTTGCCTAAAGGAAGAAAAATTGTTGACGAGAAATTACATAAAGGAAAATTTAGATTATGTATAATTGAAACAATATCAGAGAAAATAGTTTTTTTAGATTTACCAAAAGAAATTAAACACTTTGGTTTTTATTACTCTCTGGAAAAAAACACACTTGATTTCTATAATAATGAAACCTTGGAAATATATAGCATATTATTAGCCGATTAAAGGTAATTTGTAAGTGCTATTTACTATCTACAAGCTAGTGTTGTAGATTTGGCGTTGCCCCTCCCTCATTTCTCTAAAACGCATCTTAAATAGTTGAAATAAAAATCCCTACTTTCGCTCTACCAACCATATGAAAACATACTCAAAATATACAGTCCATTCGGTAGTAGTATGGAAAGTTTCTCAAGCCCGCAATTTTCCTTTGTTTATGGGTTTAAAGGAATGGAAAAAGATGATAAAAGACACTGTTCAAAAAGTGAATTTTCTTCAAATTTTCCCTACCTTCGCTTTATGTTCCCAACCCCAAAAAATAGCACATTTTCACAGAATACTTTTGGGAGACTTGCAAAACCACAAATCTATGATTTGGTATCGTATACTTTTGGTAGTATAATGGTGAGTGTTTCCAAGGGGGAGTATAGGTATGGNNATGGAATGAACACCCAAGAAAAGGACAATGAGATTTATGGGGAAGGTAATTCCTACTCGGCAGAGTACTGGCAGTATGATGCGAGATTGGGTAGAAGGTGGAATGTGGACCCGAAGGATGTGCCTTCTTTTTCTCCCTATAGCTGTTTTGCAAATAATCCGTTATGGTTTAGCGATGTAGCGGGAGATAGTGCCGTAGATAGCAAACTTATCTCGGCTCCAGACGGTACATCACGCTTAATTGGCTCAACTGTCACTCAAACAGACGACAAACAATATTTAATAACCCCTCAAAACAATGTACAAAAGTGGAATAATGAGGCAGGTTTGTATATAAACGAAAGTGTTTTAGCAAACACGAAGGGTGAGAATACTCAAAACCCAACATCGACAAATAGTTTAAGTAGTAAATTTATCCCTCCAATAAGCAGTTTAAAAAACCAGTTAAATAATATCGATTTAACCCAGTCGAGTGGATTGAAGGATATGGGATCAGGACTTGAAACAGGAGGGTTTGCTTTAAGTCAATCTAAAGCAACATTTAGATTATACAGGATGCAAGGCACACAATTCAGCCCTAAATTATATACTAATGGCTGGGGCGATGGTAGCGCTGGTCAGATTAGAACATTTGGAATAGGCGGCATAGGTAATATGATTGGTTTTACAGGTGGTGCTATTACTACAGGGTTTGCATACAATGAAATATTTAATGGAAGTCCCAATAAGATGACGTATGTAGATGCAACAGTTGGCACTGTTGGTTTGGGAGCAACAGTAAGTTCTTCGTTTTTGGGTTATTCTGTCCCTGTAGTTGGTCAAGCTGTTGGTGTTTATAGCTTATGGAGGGGCGCGTGGAAATTAGGTAAAACCAATGGTCCGAGCAAGTGGTATGGAACAGATAATAATAAATGGTTTAAGTAGAAATGTATGAAAAACGGGTTTTATGTAATTTGGGTTGACGCTATAAGAAGCATTAGAAAAAATCACCCTAAAGATAAAAACTGGAAACCTAAAGTTTTTGCAATTCTTACATGGATTAACGCAATTAATTATTGGATGATAATAGCCTGGATAGATTTTTTTGAAGTTTTACAAGTGCCTAAATTTCAATTTGATTTATTAAATATTAAATTTCTAAATGGTGCTTTATCTTTTCTTATAATATTTGCTTCTCCTTTTCTAGTTCTAAATTATTTTTTAATCTTTTATAAGGATAGGTATAAATGGCTTTTAGATAAATATCCATATCAAAAGTATAGGTGGTCTGCAATCTATTCATTTACCATTCTTATAACTGCATTAATTTCTGGTTTTTTAATTGGTGTGGTTTTAAAGGCTTGACAAATTATCTTATCCTTGTTATGTATTTTCACTATTAATCAACTGTTGACAATTTCTAACTTTCTTGTTTTTCTTTCAATAAATAAAACTTTTTCCCTACCTTCGCTTTATGTTCACTACCCAAAAAAATACCGCATTTACACAGTATACTTTTGGTAGACTTGCAAAACCACAAATCTATGATTTGGCGCTATATCCTTTTGGTAGTATAA